>NZ_JBJMQO010000026.1:0-312541 GCF_045802675.1 Archangium sp.
CGGGCGTGGGCGTGGGCTCGGCGGTGCTGGCGGAGTCCTCGTGCACCTCGTCGATGAGGTCTCTGGGGGAGATCGCGGGCCGGGACGGCGTCCGGGGCGCCACGGGGGTGGGGCGCGGCGCGCTCAGCGCGAGGGCGGAAGCGGGCGGGGCCGAGGGCGGGGCCCCCAGGGGCCGGGTGGGCCGGGGCATGCCCACGGCCATCGACGCACTGCGGCCCGGTTGATACCTCCGGGGCATGCTGCCGCTGAGGCAATAGGAGAGGGCGGTGTTGCCCAGGTTGATGAGGTGCAGGCCCGTGCGGGCCAGCAGCTCGCTGGCGGCGCAGCGCACCCGGGTGAAGGCCACCAGCAGGTGCATGCAGTCCGTCTCGCGCGCCCCGCTGCTCTGGGCGATCTCCCTCGAGCGCATGCACAGCTCGCGCACCAGCCCGTCCTGCTCCGAGGGCTGGGCAGTCATCTTCTCGAGGAGGCTGTCCTCGTCGACGCCCTTCTCCTTGAGGAGCAGCTGGGCCCGGTTCTCCACCGTGAAGAGCGCCAGCAGCAGATGCGCCGAGGTGGCTTTCTGTGCCACGCTCTGCGCGATGTCGTTGGCTTCGTGGAGTACCTGAGCGAGATCCGTGCTGTCGACCATTCGTGCTCCGGCAAGCGGGCAGGCGAGCAAATACACCCTTCGGATCTCCCCGGCAAAATTTCCGCTACAGGTCGCTACACCTCCTACTCCCGGCATGGGTCGGGGCAGGGGAATGGGCCGCCTGCCTGCCTGTTCGGCCCAATTGTCACCCGGCTTGCAATAGGGGGTGCTCCTGGGCGTACATACCGTCGCCCGCCACCACACCTTATGAGCTCAATCGTCCAACCGACTCGCGTGCTCCTCGATCCGCTCGACGCGACGAGTGCCGCCATCGAGGCCCGCCGCTGGTTCTGGCCTCTCCTGCTTCTCGCCGTGTGCGTGTCCGCTTCTGGGACCGCCTTTTCCCTCCGCTGGGACGCCGGCCCCGCGGTGCTGCAGGAACTGCAGATGACCGGCAAGCTGGAGCGGATGACGGAGAGTGAGATCTCCGAGGAGATCCAGACCGCTTCGCGCAAGGCGCTGGTGGCGGGGATCGCCAAGGGCGTCTTCGTCATGCCCTTCTTGACGCTGGTGCTGGCGGCGGCGCTGTGGGTGGTCGCGTGGCTGTTCGACAGGAGCGCGCCCTTCGGCCAGCTCATGTCGGCGGCGGCGCTGGCCATGCTGCCCATCGCGCTCTACCACGGGGTCTTCACCCTCTGCGCGCTGGCGCAGCACTCGCTCACCGAGGCGCGCGTGATGGACCTGGTGCCCTCGAGCCTGGCGGTCATCGGCGGGCTGTCCAAGAAGATGGAGATGGTGCTGCGCGCCGTGGACTTCTTCAACCTCTGGAGCGTGGGCCTGCTGGGGCTGGGTTTCTCCTCGGCCACGGGGATGCGCAAGGACCGGGCGCTGCTGCTGTGCCTGGTGCTCTACGTGCTGTTCATCGGCGTGTTCTACATCGGCCTGCCCGCGATGATGGCCGGAGGGCCCGGTGGGCCGGGCGGCCGTGGTCCGGGAGGTGGCCGATGAGCGCGCTCATGCTGGCGATGGTGCTCAGCGCCACGCCCATTACCTTGGAAGATGCCCGTGCGCGCAGCCGGGAGAACACCCAGGCCCTGACGGCCGCGCTGCAGGCCTCCACGGCCGAGGCGGACGTGCGCATCGCCCGCTCGGGGCTGCTGCCCCAGCTGCGGCTCTCGACCGGGGCGAACGTGACGTACATCGGCCCGCAGCGCACCTACAACATCGTGCCCGTGGAGGGCGGTGGCTTCGAGCAGCAGCCCGTCGACGTGCCGAGTGTGACGATCCCCGGCTTCAACCTCGGCCTCTCCGTCACGCAGCTCATCTATGACCGGGCCGTGTGGGCGCGGCTGGCGCAGAGCGGCGCACAGGCGGAGGCGGCGCGGGGGGATGCCCTCGAGCAGCGGGCCTCCTCCGAGCTGGAGGGCATCCAGCGCTTCTTCGCGCTCTTCCGCACCCAGGCCACCATCCAGGTGCTGAATGCCAACGTGCAGCGCAGCGAGCAGCAGCTCGAGCGTGCCCGGGCGCTCTTCCAGGCGGGCCGGGTGGGCAAGGCCGAGGAACTGTCCGCGCAGGTCAACCTGGGCAACGATCGCATCGCCGTGGTGTCGCGCCAGTCGCAGCTCGCCACGGACCAGACGCAGCTGGCCACGTGGCTGGCCCTGCCGGGCGCGGAGGCCGTGGAGGCGGTGGATCCGGGCGTGCTGAACCAGGCGCCCGCGCCGGCGCCGTCCCTGGAGCAGGCGCTGCAGGAGGCGAGGGCCCGCCGGCCGCTGCTGGTGGCGCTGCGCGAGCGGCTGCGCGCCGCGGAGCTGCAGGAGAGCATCGCCCGCGCCGGGTACGTGCCGCGCTTGTCCCTCCAGGGCGGCTACCAGCGCAACGGTCCGGATCCAACCACGGTCTTCGGCGATCCGAGCCAGCAGAACTCGCTCAACGCCGGCATCGCCCTGCAGTGGGATCTCTTCAACGGCTTCAACACCCAGGCGCAGGCGAGCCGGGCGCAGTACCAGAGCCGGATCTCCGAGCTGAACCTGCGCCAGTCGGAGCGCGAGCTGGAGGGCGGGGTGCGCCAGGCGTACGTGGTGCTGCTGTCGCAGATGGCCTCCGCGGAGCTGGCCGCGACCAACCGCAAGGCGGCCGCCGACGCGTTGGTGCTCGCCGGAGAGCGCTTCAACGCGGGGGTCAGCTCGACGCTGGAGGTGCGCGACGCGCAGCTCAAGCTCACGCAGTCCGAGCTGACCCTGCTCGAGAACAGAATCAACGTGGAAATCGCCCGCTTCGCGCTGATGCGGGCCATGGGAGCTCTGGCCCCGAGGGAGTCGAAATGAAGTGGTGGAAGGCGGTCATCGCAGGCGGACTGTTCCTCGGCGGCGCGGCCATCACCGCGGGTGGGCTGAAGGACCGGCCCCCTCCCACGGTCGAGGCGCAGGTGACGAAGGCCCGCAAGGGCAGCATCACCCGCACCATCACCGGCGCCGGCAAGGTGCAGGCGGCCACCACGGTGAAGATCTCCTCCAACCTCTCCGGCGATCTCGTCGAGCTGCTGGTGAAGGAAGGGGGGCGGGTGACGAAGGGCCAGGTGCTCGGCCGCATCGATCGCAAGCGCTACGAGGCGTCGACGAAGCAGGCGCAGGCGGCGCAGAACGCGGCGCGCTCGGACGCGCAGGTGACGCAGGTGGAGGCGGACCGCACCGCCGCCGAGCTCGCCCGCGTGGACGAGCTGGGCAAGAAGGGGCTGGCCTCGGCGGCCGAGGTGGATCAGTCGCGGGCGGCCCGGGACTCCGCCCTGGCGCGCCTGGCCTCGGCCCAGCAGCGCCTGGCCCAGGCCTCCGCCGCCTACGAGGAGGCCCAGAGCAACCTCGCCAAGACGACGCTCCTGTCCCCCATCGACGGCAACGTCATCGAGATGTCGCGCGAGGTGGGTGAGCGCGTGCGTGGCTCGGACTTCTCCGAGGACGTGGTGATGACCATCGCCGCGCTCAACATCATGGAGGTGAAGTTCGAGGTGGGCGAGCACGAGGTGGTGCACCTCAAGCCCGGCCAGCCCGCGGACATCACCGTGGACGCGCTCGAGGGCGAGACGTACCAGGGCCAGGTGGTGGAGATCGCCCAGAAGGCGCTCATCAAGAACCCGGGCACCGAGGCCGAGGTCACCACCTTCCCGGTGACGGTGGCGCTCAGCACGCGGCCGCCGCGCGTACTGCCCGGCATGAGCGCCGAGGTGCGCATCACCGCCGAGAAGCATGACGACACGGTGCTCGTCCCCATCCAGTCGGTGACGGTGCGCCCGGAGAAGAGCCTGCCGGACTACCAGCCGCCGGTGGAGGGTGCCCTGGCGGTGGCCCGCCGCGCGGAGTCGCTGTCCAAGGTCGTCTTCGTGGTGGGCGAGGACAACAAGGTGCAGCTCAAGCGGGTGACCACGGGCATCGCGTCCGATACGGACCTCGAGATTCTCGAAGGCATCAAGCCGGACGAGAAGGTGGTGGAGGGCCCCTACCGCACGCTGTCCAAGGAGCTCAAGCACGGCGACATGGTGCGCGAGCCCAAGCCGGGCGGCCCGGGTGGCCCGGGTGGGAAGAAGTCGTGAGCGAGTCCAACGGCGCCGGGCCCTCCCGGCTCATCGATGTGCGGGACGTCACCCGCGTCTTCCACGTGGGTGGCGAGGAGGTGCGCGCGCTGCGCGGCGTCTCCTTCGGCATCGGCCGTGGCGAGTGGGTGGCCATCATCGGCCAGTCCGGCTCGGGCAAGAGCACGCTGATGAACGTGCTGGGCTGCCTGGATACGCCCAGCAGCGGCCGCTACATGCTCAACAGCAAGGACGTGTCGCGCATGACGGACGACGAGCTCGCCGTGGTGCGCAACGAGGAGATCGGCTTCATCTTCCAGACGTTCCAGCTGCTGCCCCGCGAGACGGCGCTGGCCAACGTGGAGCTGCCGCTGGTCTACCGGGGCATCCGCGCCAAGGAGCGGCGCGAGCGGGCCAGGGCGGCGCTGGCCAAGGTGCACCTGGAAAACCGCATGCACCACAAGCCCAACGAGCTGTCCGGCGGTCAGCGCCAGCGCGTGGCCATCGCCCGGGCGCTGGTGGCCGAGCCCTCCATGCTCCTGGCGGACGAGCCCACGGGCAACCTGGACTCGGCCACGGGCGAGGAGATCGTCCGGCTGTTCGAGGAGCTGCACCGCACGGGCAACACGCTGGTGCTCGTCACGCACGAGCCGAAGCTGGCGGCGCGCTGCCCGCGGGCCATCCGGCTCAGTGACGGAGAAATCGTCGCGGACGGTCCCGGGCGGCAGGTGGCCCTGGGCGACGCGGCCCCGGCCCCGGCGCAGGCCGCGGGGGGCGCATGAGCAAGAGCAAGGCGGTGCGAGTGGACATGCTCGAGGGGGCGCGCATCGCGTTCTTCTCGCTGGGGGCCAACCGCATGCGCACGGTGCTCACCACGGTGGGCATCGGCATCGGCGTGGCCACCCTGCTGGCCATCGTCGGCATCATCCAGGGGCTCAACAGCTCCTTCGAGCGGCAGCTGGCCAGCATCGGTGCCAACACCCTCTACGTCTCCAAGTTCCCCTGGGTCATCAAGGGGGACTGGTGGAAGTACCGCAACCGCAAGGACTTCACCCTGCCGCAGTTGGAGCAGGTCCGCTCGCAGGCGACGTTCCTCTCGGGCCTGGCGCCCGTGGTGAGCCGGCAGGGGGACGTGGCCTTCGGCGGCGAGCAGCTGTCCAACGTGGACATCTCCGGGACGACGCAGGAGTACTTCTCCATCGCCGCCTACGAGGTGGTGGCCGGACGCGCCCTCACCGACGCGGATGACGCCGTCACCCGGCCGGTGGCGGTCATCGGCGCCACCGTGGCCGAGGGCCTCTTCCCGGGGCTCAATCCCGTGGGCCGCACCATCCGTGTCGAGGGCAGGCCCTTCCAGGTGGTGGGGACGCTCGGGCGCAAGGGCAAGCTCCTGGAGATCGATCAGGATCTGACCGTGCTGATCCCCTTCAAGACGTTCTACGCCAACTTCGGCAAGGGCCGGCCCTTCAGCATGGCCATGTCCGTGGAGCCCGCGGATGATGTGCACAAGGCGGAGGATCAGCTGATAGGCATCCTGCGGCGCATCCGGGGCACGCCTCCGGGAGAGCCGGACGACTTCTCCATCAACAAGCCGGAGATGCTGGCCCAGACGTACGAGCAGCTCACCGGCGCCCTCTATGGCGTGGCGGTGGGCGTGGGCCTCATCACCATGCTGGTGGGCGGCATCGGCATCATGAACATCATGCTGGTGTCGGTGCGCGAGCGGACGCGGGAGATCGGCATCCGGCGGGCGCTCGGGGCGCGCAAGCGCACCATCGTGCTGCAGTTCCTCATGGAGGCCTCCGCCGTGTCCGCGGTGGGCGGCATGCTCGGCACCGTGGTGGGGCTGGGGACGGCGAAGGTGGTATCCCTCATCACCCCGCTGGCGGCGGACGTGCAGTGGCTCACCATCGTGGGCGGCGTGGGCTTCGCCGCGCTGGTGGGGCTGCTGTTCGGCATCTGGCCGGCGGCGCGCGCCGCGAACCTGGACCCCGTGGAAGCCCTTCGCTACGAGTGAGCACGACCGTGAGCACCAAGTCCCGACGCTTCCAGTCCAGCCTGTTGGCCGTGGTCGACAACCTGCGGCTGGCCATGGGCACCTTCCTGGGCAACCCGCTGCGCTCGCTGCTCACGCTGCTGGGCATCGTCATCGGCGTGACGACGGTCATCGTCATGATGGCCCTCATCGAGGGCCTGCGCCTCAAGGTGAACAACGATCTGTCGCAGCTCGGCGCCAACACCTTCCAGGTGAGCAAGTGGCCCATGGGCTTCGGCCGGGTGAACTGGCAGCAGTACGCCAAGCGCAAGGACCTGACGCTCGACGACATGCGCGCCATCCAGGAGTCGTGTCCGTCGGTGGGCGTGGTGTCCTCCGCGGACAGCCGGGGCGCCCAGAAGATCTCCACGGCGACGCTCGAGACGCGGCCCTCGGTGCGCGTCACGGGAGCCTCCGCCGAGTACATCGACACCAGCGGCATCACCATCGCCTCGGGGCGCTTCTTCGGCCAGGTGGAGGCGGTGGATGGGCGGCAGGTGGCGGTGCTGGGCCTGGACATCGTGGACACGCTCTTCCCGAACATGGAGCCGCTCGGGCAGGAGGTGCGCATCAAGGGCCGCCCCTTCACCGTGGTGGGCGTGCTGCAGCGGCGCGGCAGCTTCCTGGGCATGGCGAGCATGGACAACGTCGTCATCGTCCCGCTGCGCGCCTACGAGGTGCTCTACGGCACGGTGAACTCGGTGAGCCTGTCGGTGCAGGCCCAGTCGCCCGAGCTGCTCTCCAAGGCGCAGGACGAGGTGACCAACCTCATGCGCCGCCGCCGGGACGTGGCCCCGCTGGAGCCCAATGACTTCGAGGTGCGCACCAACGAGTCCATGACCGAGACCTTCAACCAGCTCTCCCAGGTGATCACGATCGCCAGCTTCGGCGTGTGCCTGCTGTCGCTGGTGGTGGGCGGCATCGGCATCCTCAACATCATGCTGGTGTCGGTGACGGAGCGGACGAAGGAGA
This sequence comes from Archangium sp., assembly GCF_045802675.1. Taxonomy (GTDB): domain Bacteria; phylum Myxococcota; class Myxococcia; order Myxococcales; family Myxococcaceae; genus Archangium. The sequence goes on from NZ_JBJMQO010000026.1 coordinate 7,144, forward strand.
TCGGCATCCGCAAGGCGCTCGGGGCGCGCAAGGCGCGCATCCTCGGCCAGTTCGCCACCGAGGCGGTGATGATGTCGCTGCTGGGAGGCGCCATGGGCGTGGCGCTCGGCTTCGGGCTGGCCTTCCTCGCGCGGTGGATGCTGGGCTTCAACACCATCGTGCCGCTCTGGTCGGTGTGGCTGTCGCTGGCGATGAGCTCGGGCGTGGGCCTCATCTTCGGCATCTACCCCGCGGCACGCGCCGCGAGGTTGGATCCGGTGGAGGCCATGCGCTCGGAGTAGGGCGCACGGCCTCGGGCCGCCCTGCTACGGCGCGGCGGCCACGCCCACGGGGCAGCTCACGCCGGTGCCCCCCAGGCCGCAGTACCCGTTCGGGTTCTTCGACAGGTACTGCTGGTGGTAGTCCTCGGCGTAATAGAACTCGGGCGCCTGGCGCAGCTCCGTGGTGATGGCGTCGTGGCCCGCCTGCGTGAGCACCTTCTGGTACGCGTCGCGCGAGGCCTCGGCCGCCTTCCGCTGCGCCTCGGTGGTCCAGTAGAGGGCCGAGCGGTACTGGGTGCCCGCGTCGTTGCCCTGGCGCATGCCCTGGGTGGGATCGTGACTCTCCCAGAAGACCTTCAGCAGCTTCTCGAAAGACACCTGCTTCGGGTCGTACACCACGCGCACCACCTCGGTGTGGCCGGTGCGGCCCGAGCACACCTCTTCATAGGTGGGGTTGGGGGTGTGGCCGCCCGCGTAGCCCACCGAGGTGGAGTACACGCCGGGCGTCTGCCAGAACTTGCGCTCGGCGCCCCAGAAGCAGCCCAGGCCGAACACGGCCTCCTCGAGGCCCTCGGGGAAGGGCGGCTCCAGCGGCGCGCCGTTGACGTGGTGCTTCGGGGGGACGGCCATCCGGGTGGAACGGCCCGGCAGGGCCTCCTCCGCGGAGGGCAGCTTCAGCTTGTTGGGATTGAGGATCCGCCACATGCCCCGAAATTAACGCGGAGTCCGGGCGCGTGCCGGGAATGTGCCGCGCGTCCCGTCTCGTGGCTCACAGGAGGGGAGCACCCCAGGGGACGCTCCCCCTCCCGCCGGGGCTCCTAGCGCAGCTGCTTGCCGTTACCGGAGAAGACGCCGGGGACGCCCTCGAACTGGAGCTGCGCCTTGGACATGACGTGCCGCACGGCCACCACCTGGAGGGCGGAGTTGCGGATGCCCTCGGCCAGGGAGGGGTTGGCCAGCGCGCGGCGCGCCTCGTCCACCGACAGGCCGAAGGGCACCACCGCCTCCTCCAACACCTCGTTGAGCTTCTCCGGGGAGAGCTGCAGCCGGTCGCGCTCGATGATGGCCTTCAGGGCGAAGGCGATGCGCAGGCGGCGCTCGGCCTCCAGCCGCGTGTTCGGGTCCTCCAGCCAGCCGTCGAGCGCCTCCTGCAGCTCGTCCGGCGCGAAGTCCTTCTGGGCCAGCAGGCGGGCCTCGGTGGCGCTCCAGGCCTGGCGGATCTCCTCGTCCACCATCTCCACCGTGAGCTCCACCTCGGTGCGCAGCACCAATTCGTCCAGCACGCGCTCCTGCGCCTCCAGCCACATGTCATCGGCGCGCTCGTCGGCGATCTCGTCCGCGATGGACTCCATCACCGACTCGAGCGTGGTGCCGCGGCCGAGCGAGCGCACGAAGGCGTCGCTCTCGGCGTCCACCGGCATCGTCACCTCGCGGGCGGCCACCACGTCCACCAGGAAGGTGGCGCGCACGCCGCGCAGGTGCTCCACCGGGTAGGTGTCCGGCAGTGTCACCTCCACCTCCTGGCCACCGCCCACGGGCGTGCCCACCAGGCCCTCGCACAGGCCGGGGAGCAGATCCGACGGCGCCATCTCCAGCTCCAGGCCGCTCCGGGCGCTGAAGGGGATGAGGCGGCCCTCGGCGTAGCCGAGCGTGTCCAGCACCACGGTGTCGCCCATCTGCACGGGCTCGCCGGGCGCGCGCTCCCGCGTCTTCGAGCGCGAGCGGACCATCTCGTGGAAGCGCATGAGGAGCTCTTCCTGCGTGATGTCCGTGTCCTGGGGGACGGAGACCTGGATGTTGTCCAGCGAGGGCGCCTTCACCGTGGGCAGCTTCAGCTCGTTGGGCCTGGTCGCCCCGCCAGAGGCGCGCGCCGCCGAGGCCCGCAGCTCACCCGCCAGCGCCGCCGTCACCCCGCCGTTCCCCGTGCCAGTCCCCGTGGGCGCCGTGCCCTTCTGCTGCGCCGGCCGCTGGCTCGCACCGCCCCCGTTGCCCTCCAGCTTGCGGAGGATGTGATCGCCCTCGATGGAACCGGTGCTGCCGCGGCCGGATCCCGATCCATTGCCATCGTTGCGAGAAGACACCCTGACTCCTTGTGGCTCGTTGTCGAGCCCGGCTGCTGGTGCAAAACGGAGAGCGGGCGGCACCTGGGGGGCACCGCCCGCTCGGTATGCGGGATTAGAGCAGAATTCTGGATTGGATGGCACGGGGGGCTCTCACCCCCGGGGCGCCTAGAAGAGGCCGCCGATGAAGCTGGACACCATGGAGACGCCGGCGCCCACCTGGCTGACGATGGGGATGTTGGTGGCGGCGGCGATGGAGCCCAGGGCGGTGACGCCGCTGGTGATCTTCGCGCCGACGCTGGCCTTCGGGTCGCGCAGGGTATTGACGAACGAGGCCGTGTCGATGGCGGCCATGGCGATGTTGACGCCCGGGGCGAAGCGGCCCGCGGCCTTGCCCAGCGCCTTGGCTCCGGCCTTGGCGACGGCCGAGCCGGCCACCTTGCCCGCCACCTTGGTGAGCACCTTGCCACCGGCCCTGGCGGCGACCTTGCCGGCCACCTCGGCGACGCGGGCGGACACCTTGGGGGCCACGCGCTGGGCCACCTTGCCGAGCACGCGCAGGGCCTGGCGCGCCTTGGGAGCGGCCTCGGCGATGTCCTTCACCGAGGTGAGCACGCCCTTGGTGGAGGAGAGCGCCTTGTTCACGTCCTCGGCGGTGCGCGTCTTGATGGCCTGGCGGATGTCGCGGATGGCACCGGGGGCCTTGGTGGCGGCGCCGTAGACGCCCTGGCCCAGCTTGAGCAACTGGCCACCGGCCGCGCCAATGGCGCGCGAGTTCTGCTTCACCCGCTGCAGCGCCTTGCCCACGGGGGACTGGGTCGCGCGCGAGACGAGCTTGCCGAGGAAGCTCTTGCCACCCCCGGCGGCGAGGTTGCCGAGGCCGAGCTTCTTGGCGACGTTGCCCGCCGCGCTGGCGGCCTTCTGGTACTGCGCGCCGAGCCGGGAGGCGGTCTTCGGGAAGGTCTTCTTGAAGTCGTTCTTGATGGAGCGCAGGGCCTCGCGGGCCTCGCGCGATCCGGTCACCACGTCCTTGGCGGACTTCACCGCGTCCCACGAGGACTTGAGCGCCGTGCCCGCGTCCGAGAGGCTGCGGTTGCGGATGGCGGTGCGGATGTCGCTCGCGGCGGTGCGCGTCTTGCCGGCGAGCTGCTTCACCTTGCCCCCGAACTCCACCAACGTATGCGCGCTACCCAGGGTGCGCTGGGCAAATCCGGCGGTGCGCTGGAAGGCCTTGGCGGTGGGGTTGTGGGTGATGCGGCTGGTGAGACGCTTGACGGTGCTCGCGGCGCGGTCGACGCCCAGGCGCCGGGCGACGTTGCCCGCGGCGGTGGAGGCGCGCTTGTACTGGTTGGCCAGGCGCCCGGCCGTCGTCGGGAAGGTCTTCGCGAAGTCGTTCTTGATGGCGCGCAGGCTCTCGCGGGCCTGGGTGGCGTGGGCGACGACCTCCTTGCCGGACTTCACGGTGTCCGCGACGGAGTGGTACGCCTTGGAGATGTCCCCGAAGCTGCGGCTCTTGACGGCCTGACGCACGTCCCGGACGGAGGTGTGGGCCTTGTCGGACAGCCCCTTCACGCCATCGGTGAGCTTCTGGAAGTTCTCGGCGTGGCCGAGCGCGCGATGGGCGAAGCCGCCAGTGCGCTTGAGGGCCTTGGCGACGGGGTTGGCGTTGACGCGCGCGGAGACCTCATGGCCCACGCTCTTCGCCCGCTGCAGGCCGTGCTGGGCCGCGTGCTGGAGCTGGCTGGAGCCCTGACGCACGGAGCGGGTGATGCGGCTCGCGGTCTGGGTGGCCTTGCGCGCCGCGGAGGCGGCCTTGTGGAGCAGACCCCCGAACAGGCCATGAGACTGGGGCTGGCGGGCGGGAGCGGCGCTGGCACCACTGCGGGCGCGAGCGGCCTGGCGCGCCGCGGCGGCCGAGGTGCGGCCCGGCGTCCTGCGGGCGGTGGCGGAGGCGGCGGTGAAGGAGCTGCGGCCCGTGGTGGCCGGGCGGGCGGTGTTCCTCGCGGCGGCCGGGGTGGCGGGGCGGGCCGCGGGGTGCACGTGGGACAGGATGTTGCGGCGAAGACTGGTGAGGCGGTTGCCGCCAATCCGGTCGAAGAAACTCATGGGAGGTATTTCCTCGGGGGAAAAATGCCTGCCGGATTATCGGCGGGAGCCTCCGCGAAGGTGCGTCCTTCGTGTACGGAGCCGCCCCCCAGGGCGAAACCCTTGATTTTCCAGGGGGCTGGAAGAGTGGGGGCCGCGCTCAGCCGGTGCGCTCCGGGGTCTGCTGACGGTCCTCGCGAGTGTTGATGAGCTGCCGGTAGGGCACCACGCGCAGCAGCTCCGTGAGGGTTGTCTGCCCGGAGGCGATCTTGTCCAGCGCGTCCTCGACGAGCGTGCGGAAGCCGTGCGCGCGGGCGTGGCGGCGCAGCTGGACGCCGTGGGCGCCGCTGGCGATGAGGTCCTGCATCTCCGAGTCCACCACCAGCAGCTCGTAGATGCCCACGCGTCCGCGGTAGCCGGTGTGGCGGCACTCCTCGCAGCCCTGGCCCGCCTGGAACTGGAACCCATCCAGCAGCGGCCCGAGCAACTCGCGCTGCTCCGGCGTGGGCTCGGCGGGCGCCGTGCACTTCGCGCAGATGCGGCGCACGAGCCGCTGGGCCAGCACCGCGAGCAGCGAGTCCGCGATGTCCGAGCCCTCCAGCTCGAGCCCACGCAGGCGACCCACGGCGCCCACGGCATCGGCGGTGTGCAGCGTGCCGAGCACGACGTGTCCGGTGGCCGCCGCGTTGAGGGCCATGCTGCCCGTCTCCAGGTCGCGAATCTCTCCCACGAGCATCACGTTCGGGTCCTGGCGCAGCAGGGCGCGCAGCAGCACCTCGTGCGACATCTGCGGGGACACCTGCTTCTGGTTCACCTTGGGGACGAAGTACTCGATGGGGTCCTCGGCGGTGATGATCTTCTTGCGCCCATCGTTGAGCTGCGCGAGCGCCCCGTAGAGCGTCGTCGTCTTGCCGCTGCCCGTGGGGCCGGTGACGAGGATGAGGCCCTCGGGGTTGGACAACAGCTGGAGCAACAGCCGCTCCATGGTGGGGTTCATCCCCAGCTTGCTCACGGGCACGAGCCCCACGCTCGAGTCCAGCACGCGGATGACCACGTCCTCGCCGCCGGGGCTCGGCGTCACGCTCACCCGGTAGTCGATGACCTTCTGCTCGTCGCCCCGGACGATGACGGCGCGGATGCGGCCATCCTGGGGCCGGCGGTGCTCGGTGATGTCCATGCCCGCGAGCACCTTGATGCGGCTGACCACCTCCGGCACGGACTCGGGACTCAGCTCCGTGTGGGCCTGGTGGAGGATGCCGTCGATGCGGTAGCGCAGGTCCACGTCCTCGGCGTAGCTCTCGATGTGGATGTCCGAGGCCTTGCGCTCGACGGCACTGGCGAGGATGTCGTCCACCAGCTCGACGGGAGTGGGTGGACGGTTCGCGGCGGGGCGGCGGCGGATGACGAGGTCCGCCTTCGTCTGGGCGCCGACGCCGAAGCCGGCCTCCAGCGCCTTTTCGATTTCGTAGCGGTTGAGCCGCACCGCCTCGATGGGGCGCTGCAGGTAGTCGGCGAGCTCCGAGCGGAGGGTCGGATCCTCGGGGTTGAGCATGCCGATGGTGACGGGCGCATGCGGCGCCTTCGCATCGACCTTGCCGAGCACCACCACCATGTTGCGGCGGCAGAACGGCTCGGGCAGCCGCCGGATGGAGGGACGATCGAGGGTGTATTGCGCGAGCTCGGAGAAGGAATCGGATCCCTGGGCCATGGGCGGTGGGCATAGCACGCCCGGCCTGTTTCAGGCCTCCAGGCGCACGATGTTCGGGACGTCTCCCTCGAGCAGTGGCAACCGGGAGAGCTGCTCCACGATGGGGGCGGCGCCGCGCAACATGCCGGACAACTCGTCCTCCAGTGCGGCTCCCGCCGGCCGGGGGTCTATATGTGGCTTCCCGATCATCATTTAATGGCGACGGCGGGCCCTGGCCGGAGGGGCCCGACACCGTGGGGGTTTCATCATGAGGATGCGCCGAGTGTTCATCGCCACCGCGTTCGTGGCGGTGCTGGGGGGATGCCACGAGCCACCGAAGCAGCAGCCGGATCCTCCCGAGGATCAGGGGCCCTTCCTGTCCGACACGCCGCTCTGGACGCTGGAGGCACCCGCGCCGCTCCGGTCCTCGTGCTTCGGCAACTCGATTGCGCTCGGGGACGTGAACGGAGATGGCTCGAAGGACCTGGTGGTCGCGGCGCCTCCGTGCACGGGAATGGTGGGCAAGGGCTCGCTGGCCATCTACGCCGGCCATGGCTCGTCCTTCTCCTCCACGCCCGTCATCGCCGAGGTGGACTGGCAGAACTCCAACCCGTCCGCGAGCGGGCGCAACAGCGTGGTGTCCATCGGCAATGTGAACGGAGATGGCTTCGCCGACATCCTCGTGCGCTCGCAGACCGCGGGGACGCTCGTCTACGCGGGCGCGGCGGATCTCGGGGCGGTGCTCCAGACGCCCCTGTTCCGCGTGCCCTACCTGGGCGCCCATTACTTCGGCTTCCTCAGCGACCTGGATGGAGACGGGCTCGAGGACCTCATCGTCACCCAGACCGCCACGCGTAAAACAACCGTGTATCGCGCCACCCCGGGCGCGCAGACGCCGTTCACCGAGGCGCGGATCTTCCCGGACAAGGCGACGCGCGTCCTCCGGGCGGGCGACGTCAACGGCGATGGCGCGGGGGACCTGCTGTACGAGACCTCGGCGGGCTCGCAGTTGTACTTCGGTTGCAAGACGCCGCGGCCCGGTGTCTGCGAGGGCGGGTTGTCCGTCTCTCCCGCATGGTCGGCTCCCGAGGCGGTGCTGAGCTTCTTCCCGGACCAGAACGGGGATGGGTTCCCGGAGGCCGTGCTCGGCACCACGGGCCGCGTGGACGTGCATCTGCTCCAGCCGGAGGGCGGCGTCTCGCCCACGCCCATCTGGAGCGCCCTCGGGGACGCGGCGTACCCAGGCCTCTCGGCCACGCCCTATTTCGTGGGCGACCTGGACAAGGACAACCAGGAGAAGGAGTTCCTGCTGAGCGCAGCGGGCCGCCTTTACGCGTTCTTCCCACAGCAGGCGCTCTCCGCCGAGCTGCATCCGGGCTGGGCCTGGATGAAGAGCGACGCGATCGGGCCGGGGTTCCAGGACTACGTGCGCTACACGCCCGTGGCCGCCGGGGATCTCAACGCGGATGGCTACGCCGATTTCCTCGCGGGCCTCGCGCCGCCGTTCGACCAGCTGACTCCGGCGACACCGTCACGGCCGGGACGGGTGGTGGCCTACGGTGGAGGCAAGGTGCCGCCCCAGTCGCCCGCGCCCTTCATGCGCGGGGCCGAGTCGTGCGGCCTGGCGAGCGGCGGGGGCAAGCCGGATGTGACGGTGGACGCGGACGTCCTCTCGCGCACGGTGTACGTGGAGCAGCGCAACTTCCCCGAGACGGCCTGCGAGGTGATGGAGCAGTGCGTGGGCGCTCCCGGAGACCGCACGCTGCTGCGCTTCAGCGTCTCCATTCCGAACCTGGGCTCGGGCGCCGTGAACATCCCGGGCCCCGACCAGCGGCCGGACCTCTACCAGTTCGACACGTGCCACCAGCATGATCACCTCGTCGGGTTCGCGAGCTACGAGCTGCTCGACGCGCGGAACGCGGTGGTGGCGGTGGGCCGCAAGCAGGGCTTCTTCCTGGTGGACCTCGTGCCCTACTGCGGAGACGCGCCCGAGCCCTTCATCAACACCGATGGTTCCATGGGCATCTCGCCGGGCTGGGCGGACGTGTACACGGCGGACTTCCCGTGCCAGTGGCTGGACATCACCGGCCTTCCGGATGGCACGTACACGCTGCGCGTGGGCGTGGACAAGAGCAACATCGTCGACGAAGAGGACGTGCAGCCCAACTCCGTCGACGTGAAGGTGAAGATCTCCGGCGGCTCCGCGGAGGTCCTCCCGTAGCGAGGGCCCGTGCTCCGGGGGCTGCTCGTCCCCCGGAGCATCCGGACTCCACTCAGCTCGTTACGGCGTGGGCGCGGGCTGGCAGCCGCAGCCGCACTCGTCGAAGAAGGCCTCCTGGCCCGGCTCGCACACGAAGCGGATGGCCGCGCACCGGTCGGGATCCCTCGAGACGTAGGTGCGGTTCTTGTCGTTGCAGTCGGGTTTCGGCGTCTTCTGGCAGATGCCGCCGCAGTCCGCGCCCCCGTTATTCGGATCGCACGTGTCCGAGGGGTCATCCACACAGGTGTAGCCCGCGGGGCATTGGATGGCGGCGAAGCCTCCGCAGAACTGACCCTCGCTGCTCTTCCCCTCGAGGCCGGCCGATTGGTCCTGGGCCTCGGCCGTGTTGCTGCACCCCGTTCCGAAGAGTGCGGCCCCCGCGATGAGCGCGCCGCACGCAATCCATTTCCTGAACATGTCCCCTCCTTGCGGGAAGAAATCGGGCGTGGAAGGCCATTCGGGTAGGGGAGTGACGGGCCGGCGAGCGCTCGAACGGCCGGCCGGTGGGGCGCGGGCGGAGACGAAGTTTCCTCCCGGGTTGCTTCGATGTAGATGGGACGCCCACATGAGCAGTCGGACGATCAAGCTGAAGCAGGGCGCCTCGGGGAAGAGCTCGGGGAAGGTGAAGCTGGGGAACACGGGCAAGGCGAGCCAGGTGGCCAAGAAGGCTCCCGCGCGTGGCGGGTGGCTGGGGCGGCTGCTGATGCTGGCGTTCCTGGGGCTCGTGGTGTTCGCGTCCTACGAGTACGCGAGCCTCCCGTCCGCAGAGCCGCTGCTGAAGCAGAATCCGAAGACGACGGCGCTCATCGAGCAGCGCGCCGAGGAGGCGCGGGAGGCCGGCCAGAAGCCCCGGCGCAGGCAGTCGTGGGTGGGGCTGTCGGCCGTGTCCAAGCACGCCATCGACGCGGTGCTGCTGTCGGAGGACGCGAGCTTCTACCTGCACGAGGGCGTGGACACGAAGGAGCTGGAGAACGCGCTCGAGGACGCGATGCGCAAGGGGAAGCTGGGGCGGGGCGCGTCCACCATCACCCAGCAGCTCGCGAAGAACCTCTGGCTGTCCACGGACCGGAGCCTCTTGCGCAAGGGCAAGGAGCTCATCCTGGCGCACCGGCTGGAGGAGGTGCTGCCGAAGAACCGCATCCTCACCCTCTACCTGAACGTCGTGGAGTGGGGGAACGGCGTGTATGGGATTGAAGCGGGGGCGCGCGAGCACTTCGGCATCTCCGCCTCGGAGCTGTCGGCGGCGCAGGGCGCCCTCCTGGCGTCGATGCTGCCAGCGCCGCGCAAGCGCTCACCGGCCTCGGGCTCGAAGGCGCTGAAGAAGCGGGCGCATTGGATCATCGACCAGATGGAAGCGGTGCGGCGGCTCAGCCCGGCGCAGGCCCAGGCGGCGCATGCGGAGATCGATCAGCTCCTCAGCGGAAAGAAGACGGAAGAGTCCGAGGACGACGAAGACGGACTCTGAGCCGGGTACACTTGGCTCATGCGCGCTCGCCGCCTCGTGACCCTGGGTCTCGTGATCGCCAACCTGGTGCTGCTGGGATTCGCCCTGGCTCCGGCGGCGCAGGGACGGGTGCCCCCCGAGCGCGTGGTCGCCATCGTCCCGCTGGGCCCGGTGCGGCAGGCGTTCCTGGAGCGCGTCACCCAGGAGATCCAGGGGCGTATGAACGTGCGCATCCGCGTCGAGCCCGCCCGGGAGCTCCCGAAGGACGCCTGGTACGCGCCGCGCCGCCGCTGGAGGGCGGAGAAGCTGCTGGACTGGCTCGACGAGAACCCGCCCCAGGGCGCCTGGAAGGTCATCGCGGTGACGGAGGCGGAGATCTCCACCACGAAGGGGGACATCTTCGACTGGGGCATCGCGGGCCTGGGGAACCTCGGCGGGCAGAGCTGCGTGGTGTCCGCGTACATCTACAAGAAGCACAGCAAGACGGAGGAGGCCCTGCTGCGGCGGCTGGGAGACCTCGCGGTGCACGAGTTCGGGCACACGCTGGGCTTCCCCCACTGCGAGGAGAAGGGCTGCGTGATGTCGGACGCGAAGGGCAAGGCCATCTCGTCCGCGGACGCGAGCTCGGGGCACTACTGCGCGAAGTGCCTCGGGTTGCTGTCTGCCGAGGACCGGGCCCTGATGAAGTAGCGGCCCGGGTGCTTGATCCCTTTCAGGGAAGTCGGCGAAGGAGTGCCCCTGGGCCCGTGCACTGAACCGTGGCCCCGCCCCTCGCCCGAGGGGCAGGGCGAGTGCGTCTAAAGTCCAAGGAATTCCAGCGCTTGGTCGAGGCGGAGGGTATCCCGCCCCACGGGGTGCCCTCGTTTCACTTCTACGTGCGTAGAACCGGAATGGACCCCCCTCGTTTCACTTCTACGCGCGTAGAAGTGAAACGGACCTGCTGGAAACGGCGCCGGTCCCGGAACACGGATGGCGCGTCCTGAATCAAGACTCTCCAGTCAGTCCACCCGGGTGAGGATCAAGGGCGTTACAGATCGAAGTCCCCGGGCGACGGCGTCTTGTCCTTCATCGCCCGCTCGCGCGCCTGGCGTACCTCGTTGCTTTCCTGAAGGGATTTAGACGCCGGCCCTCGCGAGGTCTCGCAGGCGCACCAGCTCCGGCCAATCGTTACCCGCCGGAGCGATGGGCTCGCCGACGAAGAGCGTGATGCGGCCGGGACGCTGCAGGTGCCATCCGGGGCGCAGCAGGCGCCGCGAGCCCTCGAGGTGGAGGGGCACCACGGGCCTCCCGGTGTCCACCGCGGCCTTGAAGGCGCCCAGCCGGAAGGGGAGCAGGGCCGGCCCGCACGAGCGCGTGCCCTCTGGGAAGATGAGCAGCGAGGTGCCTCGCCGGAGGGCCTCGGTGACGTGCGCGGCTCCCGCGACACCCCGGCTCGTGTCGAAGCGGTCCACCGTGAGGTGCCCGGCCCGGCGCACCGCCGTGCCCACCAGCGGCCACGAGAGCACCTCCTGCTTCGCCACGGCTCGGAAGTCCACCGGCAGCGCCGCGAGGATCGCCACCGAGTCCACGTAGCTGACGTGGTTGCATACCAGCACCCACGGCCCGCTTCCGCGCAGGTGCTCGAGTCCCTCGACGCGCACCGGGCTCCCGGCGGCCCACAGCGACAGGCGCGACAGCCGGCGCACCCAGCGGTCCGTGGCGGGCCCCGATGGGACGAACAGCAGCCCCAGGCCCAGGGCCAGCACCGTGAGCACGAGCAGCACGGAGAAGTACACGGTGTAGAGCGCACAGCCCACCGCGATGGCGAGCCGGCCTCCCCGCGCCCGGAGATGCGCACCCGCCAGCCGTGCGTACTGGACGAGCACCGCGCGCCGGCCTCGGGAGAGCACTCCGCGCACGTAGGCCTCCCGGGTCGCGCTCCGGCGGATCTTCCCGCTGGAGGTTTTGCGCACCGCACCTGGAGGCACCAGCTCCACCACGTCCGGCGGCAGGCCGAGCACCGCGGTCACCCGATCGACGATCGCCGCGCGCAGCCGCTCACGTGCCCCGGGCTCGCGCTCGCGCGTCTCCGCGACCACGACGAGCCGCTCGGTTCCCAGCTCCTCGCTGGGCAGTCCGAAGGCGGCCACGCAACCCTTGCGGATGCCGGGGAGGTCTCCCACCACCTCCTCGAGCTCGGTGGGGTACAGGTTGCGGCCCGCCTTGATGATGAGGTCCTTGCTCCGCCCCGTGACGTACAGCTCCCCCTCGGCCACGTAGCCGAGGTCCCCCGAGTCCATCCACCCCTCGTGCATCACGGCCCGCGTGGCCTCGGGCGCGTGGAAGTACCCCGTGGTCATCGAGGGCCCCCGGAACTCGATGCGTCCCTCCTCTCGCTCCCCGAGGGCCTGCCCCGCGTCGCCGACGGTGCGCACCTGGTAGCCCGGCAGGGGGCGGCCGCAGGACACGAAGCGCAGCGCGGACTCGCCCTCGCGAGCGGGCCGGGCCTCGCGCTGATGCGTGAAGTGCTCGCGGCCGATGGACTCGAGGCGGGGCGGCCGTCCCACCGGAGGGAAGGTGAGGGCCACGCCGACCTCGGCCAGGCCGTACGCGGGGAACAGCGTGCCCGGGCGGAAGCCGTGCGGAGCGAAGCGCCGGGTGAAGCGCTCGACGGTGTCGGGGCTCACCGCCTCGGAGCCGTTGAGCGCCACGCGCCACGAGCCCAGGTCGAGCCCCTCCAGCTCCGCGTCCTCCACCTTCCGGACGCACAAGTCGTAGGCGAAGTTCGGCGCGGCGGAGAGGGTGCCCCGGTGGTGGTGCACGGCGCGCAGCCAGCGCGAGGGCCGCGAGAGGAAGGCCAGGGGCGAGAGCAGCGCGAGCGGGATGCCGTAGTAGAGCGGCATCAACCAGGAGCCGATGAGGCCCATGTCGTGGTAGAGCGGCAGCCAGCTCACCGCGGCATCCTCGGAGTGGACGTGGAGCGCCTGACCGATGGCGCGGATGTTGGCGAGCAGGTGCGCGTGGGAGAGCAACACGCCCTTGGGCGCGCCGGTGCTGCCCGACGTGTACTGGATGAGCCCCGCATCCGAGTCCTCCAGGCGCACGGGTGGGGCCACCGCGTCCTTCCAGTCCAGCTCGGCGGGAGTGAGGGTGCGCCGCAGGGAGGGCACCCGGGCCTTCAGGAGCGTGCCCACCCGCCTCGCCTCGTCGAAGGTGACGAGCACGCGCGCCCCGGCGTTGCGCAGGATGCCCACCTGCCGCTCGACGTACTCCTCCAGGTGGTCCATCCGGACGGGCGGGTAGAGGGGCACGGGGATGCCTCCGGCGAGCAACACGCCGAGGAAGCTCGGGAAGAAGGCGGGCTCGGTGCGCAGCAGGAGGCCCACGGTGTCCCCGTGCTGGAGGCCCTCGTGGAAGAGGGCGGAGGCCACGGCCGAGGCCGAGGCCCACAGCTCGCCGTAGTGCAGGGGGCGCTCCGAGCCGTCCTCCTGGCGCAGGAAGAGGTGGGGGCGCTCCGGGTGGTGCTCCGCGTGCCAGCGCAACACGTCCGTCAGCAGTCGGGCCGAGTCCGGCGCGGCCACGCCGGGAGCCAGCGGCGCTCGAGGCGTGGAGGCCCGCTCGTCGGAGAGGACGGGTCCCGCCGTGGCGACGGCCCCGGCCAGCTCGCGCGGGGTGGACGCACGGGCCACGGCGGCATCGGGCAGCACCACCCCGAAGCGCTGCCCCAGCCGGAGCAACAGCTCCACCCGCTCCAGGCTGCCGAGCCCGAGGTCATGGTCCAGCGAGTCATCGAGGCCGATCGCCTCCCCGGCGCGCGGCCCGCCCAGCTCGGCCACGAGCGCGCCGACGACGTCGAGCACGGTGCGCTCGAGCGCCTCGGGACGGCCAGCGGTGCCTTGCTGGAGCATGGGAGCGCCTCCAGTGTTTCAAATTGGGGCGTGCTCCCGGACGGCACACCGGGTGGGGGCCGGAGCGCCTGTCGGAGGGTTCGGGGGAGGGGCGCCAGAGCGGGCGCCTCCCTTGCTGTTCACCGCCGGGGCGAGTCCGCGCGCTGCATCACGTAGATCATCCGCCAGGCCGCCGAGTGCTCGAGTGGCACGTCCGGGGAGAAGTCTCCGTAGACACGAACGGTGCTGAATCCACCGACGCGCTGGATGGCCTCGTCGATGGCCTGCCGCTTCCACGCCCGGAGCCGCACCTGCTCCACGAACGACACCGGACGGCCAGCGATGTTCGCGTTCAGTTCCACGGTGTGGGTCCGGATGCGGTGCTCGCGATCGAGCGGATCTTCCAGCCTGCCCCAGCGGATATCGACGGTCGTCTGCCCTCGTTGGGCGCTCCACTGGCGCGGGGGCTCGCCTTCCGGATGATTCGCGTCATCCGCCGGGTGGGCCACCTCCATGACGTAGATGCCGCCTGGCGTGAGGGCGCGGGCGACGCACTCCAGGTGGCGGACCAGGAGTGCGTCCGTCATCAGGTGCCCGACGGAGTTGATCATCAGCAGCATCAGATCGAAGCGGCGGGCCAGCTCGAACGCCGTCATGTCCCCCATCACCACCTCGATCCGGACACCGTCCGCGGCGGCCCGCGCGCGCGCGTAGTCGGCCATCGCGGCGGACATGTCCAGCGCCCACCCCTCCGCGCCCCGCCGCACGAACTCACGCGCGTGTTGCGCGGGCCCGGCTCCGAGCTCCAGCACCCTCGCTGGCCCTGGACGGCCCGTCATGCTCCTGTACCACCCGGTCAGGACATCGACCTCGCCACCGATGTCCCGGAAGGAAAACGCGATGTCGTACAGCTCCGCCCGCTCGTAGAATCCCAAGTTGTCATCCACGCCGCGCTCTTTAGTCCCACTGCCTCCAATCGCCAGCAATATGTGGGGCCGCTACGGGGCGGCCACAAGGGAATGGGCGGCGAAGGAAACTTGCTGGTGCACGTATTGCGTGGATAACAGGGGCGCGCGTCTCAACCCGGAGGTGGGGGACGTGGCGGAGCGGAGGGCCCATCCGCTCCGTCAGCTCCGCCGGCTCCGTCCGCGCCCCGGGGAGCTTCTTCCTGTAGCTGTGCCTGGGTCTGGGGCTGGTTGTCCTGCTCGAAGAGCCCGCGCAGCTCCTCGCGCGCCTGCTGCGCCGTCTGCAGGAGCTGCTCTTCATCCAGGTGCACCGCGTACTGCCTGGCGAGCAGCTCCTCGTCGTAGACGCGGAACCGCTCCACGACGCTCCGGGCCCGCTCCTCGTCGAAGCCGAGCTCCTGGAGGACGCGCGCGGCCATGTCGAGGCTCGACAGCAGCGTCTCGCGGTTGAGCACCTTCACCCCCGCGTCCATCAACCGGTAGGCGTGGGCTCGGTTGCGCGCCCGGGCGTAGATGGGCAGCTCCGGGAAGTTGTGGCGCACCAGCTCCGCCGTCCGCACCGAGGCCTCCACGTCGTCGATCGCCAGCACGAGGAGCTTCGCCCGGGCCGCTCCCGCCGCGCGCAGCAGATCCAACCGCGAGGCGTCGCCGTAATAGATTTTGTTGCCGTAGCGGCGCAGGAAGTCGACCTGCTCGGGGCTCACCTCCAGCGCGGTGAAACCGATGTCCAGCATGTTCAGCACGCGCCCGATGATCTGCCCGTACCGGCCGAAGCCCGCGATGATCACCGGCTGCTGGTGCGCGTCCTCCATCCGGTCGTACTCCACGGGGACGGAGCGCTGGAGCAGCCGGTTGACCACGCCGTCGTGCACCGCGAGCAGGATGGGCGAGACGGCCATGGACAGGGACACCACCACCACGAGCAGCTCGGAGAGGCTTCGCTCCAGCACCCCGGCCGTGGCGGCGACGCCGAACAGCACGAAGGCGAACTCGCCGCCCTGGGCGAGCGCCAGGGCCATGACCCGCCGCCCCTGCAGCATCAGCCCCATGGGCCGCCCGAGCCAGAAGAGCACTCCAGCCTTGAGCACCATCAGGCCCAGCACGCACCCGGCGACGAGCAGCGGCCGCTCGGTGATGAGCCGCAGGTTCATCGACATGCCCACCGCGATGA
Source organism: Archangium sp. (assembly GCF_045802675.1). GTDB lineage: Bacteria > Myxococcota > Myxococcia > Myxococcales > Myxococcaceae > Archangium. The sequence continues at coordinate 22,942 of NZ_JBJMQO010000026.1, forward strand.
AGAAGAGCCCCAGCAGCAGGCCCTTGAAGGGCTCGATGTCCGCCTCCAGCTCGTGGCGGTACTCGGAGTCCGCGAGCAGCACGCCCGCCAGGAACGTGCCGAGCGCCATGGAGATGCCCGCGTAGTTCATCAGCACCGCCACGCCCACCACCACCAGCAGCGTGGTGGCGGTGAAGAGCTCCTGCATCTGCGTGGAGGCGATGAGCCGGAAGACGGGGCGCACCAGGAAGCGCCCGCTCAGCACCACCGCGACGAGCACCGCCGCCACCTTGAGCAGGGGCAGCAGGAAGCCGTGGCTCTCTCCGGTGTCCGCGGACCGGCCGGACAGCAGGGGGATGAGCGCCAGCAGGGGGATGACGGCGAGGTCCTGGAACAGGAGGATGGCGAAGCTCTCCCGGCCGTGGCGGGCGGCGAGTTGCTGGCGCTCGCCGAGCAGTTGCAGGGCGATGGCCGTCGAGGACAGCGACAGCCCGAGCCCGACGATGATGGCGGCCTTGAGGGACAGGCCGAGCACCACGCCCGCGGCCGCGAGCAGGGCGCCGCTCAGCAGCACCTGCGCCAGGCCCAGCCCGAAGACGGAGCGCCGCAGCGCCCACAGCCGGGCCGGTTGCAGCTCGAGGCCGACGATGAAGAGGAACAGCACGACGCCAAACTCGGCGAAGTGGAGGATGTCCTCGGGATCGTGGATGAGCCCCAGCACCGAGGGGCCAATGAGGGTGCCCGCAGCCAGATAGCCCAGAATGGAGCCGAGTCCCAACCGCTTGAAGAAGGGGACCGCGATCACCGTCGCGATGAGGAAGACGGCGACATCGTTGAGGACGTTCATCCGTGGGACTCCAGGGGTGCGAGCCTGGGTTTAAGAGGCGCCATCGGCCGTCGCAAGCGCGTCGATGCGCCTCCGCTCACGGGGAGATAGTCCGCGAGCCCCCGCGATGAGGCGGCCCGGGGGACGGCTTGTCCGGCGAGAGGTGGCGCTGGAGGAACTCGACCAGCGGACGGAAGGCCTCGGAGGAGAGGACGTACTCGAGATCGGACTCGGACAGCTTCTTGACCAGCTGCTTCGCGCCATGTCCTGAGCGGGGTTTCGGCAGGAGCTTCTGGAGGGCGGCTCGGGGACACAGCGCGGCCCGGGCCACGTCGAGTTCCGAGACCTTCTTCCCGGTGGCCCGCTCCAGCAGCGCGCGGTCGGAGAAGAAGACCGCCTCGACCTCGGGTTTCGCCAGCACGAGCACCCACATGGAGCGGTGTGCACTGGTCCCGAGGAGATATTCGTAGGTGCCTTGTTGCTCATCTGTCAGGTCATCATCGATGGTGTCCGCGTCCACGATGATCGCCGTGGGAAGCCCCTTTTCGGGGAGGAGCGCGCACGCGCCTGTCCACGCATGTTGCTTGTCGCGAGCCGACAAGACGCCGATCTCCCGAGCACGTCTGCCAAAGTGTCTGGCCAGGAGTGATTGGATCAACTCCTTGTCGAGACGGGCTCAACTCGTCACGTCAGGTGGAGGGGTCTACCCGATGGGTGATGCCCGGGGGGCTCCGGCGCTCTTGAATACAGGCCCCATCTGCCGCAGGCTGTCCGCCGTTCCTTCCTCGACAGGACCCGCTCGCGATGCTGCCCGTTCTCCTGGCCGTGCTGCTCACCCAGGCCCCGATCGCCAATCCCCGCCAGCAGGGCGTTCCCATCGGCAAGGGCAAGACTCTGCCCACCGTGCGCCTCACCGCTCCCTCCGGCGGCTGGACCGTGGACCGGATGCTGCTCGTGGAAGGCACCCTCAGCGACACCACCATCGATCCGGTGGTCCTCTCCATCAACGGCGACCGCTACCTGATGCGCACCTTCAGCGGCCGCTTCAAGCGCAAGTTCCCCGCCGCCAGCGGCAAGAACGTCGTCACCGTGCTCGCCACCAACCAGGCCGGCACCGCGCGCGTCCAGGCCACCAGCTACGCGCAGATTCCCCCCGTGCCGCTCAAGACGATCCTCACCAGCGACACCGAGGGCGTCTACACCGACCTCCACATCTACGAGCCCACCCAGGGGAGCGTCACCGCGGCGCAGGAGGGCTCGGGACAGACGCTCGACGTGAAGAAGATGGCCCACGTCTACTGGGCCAACACCGAGAGCCCCAGCGGCGGCACCTTCTTCCTCAACGAGCAGGGCGGTGACTTCGACGACCCCGCCTACGGGCCCTACCTCTACGTCCACCGCGCTCCCCCCAAGGGCGTCTACCTGATCGCCACCAACTACTGGCCGAGCGGCGACAAGGCCCACACCGTGGCCACCCTCAACGTCGTCCTCTACGAGGGCACCCCCCAGGAGGTGCGCCGCATGGTGCGCATTCCGCTCGCCACGCCCGGCACCACGCGCGTGCTCGCCTGGGTGAACGTGCTCGGTGACGGCAAGGCCGAGGTGTACGTGCCCTCGCAGGACCCCACCCCCAAGTCCGCCGCGTGGCCCCGCAACCTGGAGGACGCCGTGAAGACGCTCTCCAGCGGCGTCGACTCGGACTACTGAGGCTCCCGGCACGCCATGCGCGTCCTGCTCCTGCTCCTGTCGCTCCAGGCGGCTTCGCCCGCTCCGGCCGAATCCCTCGAGACGTTGCTGCGGCGTGAGCTCGCCCAGACGGCGCTCGCCCAGGTGCGCCGGATGGACCCCACCTGGAACCCGGACCAGCGCGACTGCGGGGGGCTCGTGCGCTTCGCCTTCCGCGGCGCGTACCGGCGCTTCCAGCCCGAGCGGCTCGCCAGGCCCCTGTGGCGCGATGACCGGGGCCAGCCCGCCGACTTCGCCGATGCCGAGACACTGCTCACGCACAGCTTCGTCCCGCTCGGCCGAGACGAGGCCGCTCGCGAGTCCCTGCGCACCGGAGACCTGGTGGCCTTCCGCCAGGAGCGCGACGCGGGCCCCGTCTTCCACCTGATGCTCGTGGTGCGCCCGGAGGACAAGGCGCATGCCCCCACGCGCGTCGTCTACCACCCGGGCGACAAGGGGGCCGCGGTGCGCACCGGCCTCCTCCAGTCGCTCGTCACCGACGCCCCGCTCGAGTGGCGCCCGGTGCCCCAGAACACCGCCTTCCTCGGCTTCTTCCGCTTCAAGGAGTGGATGTGATGAACCCTCCCTCGTCTCCGCCCGGCGCGCCTCCTCCGCCGCCGGCACCGCCTCCCCGGAGCGGTCCTTCCCGGGCCGTCCTCTTGGGCGCGGGTGTCGCGGTGCTCGTCGTCGTGGCCGCTGGCGCCTTCTTCCTCGGCCGTCGTTCCTCGGGTCCCTCGGGCCCCGGCGCGGGGGGGCCCTCCACCGCCTCCAGCGGGCCGGGCTCCGGCTCGAGCTCCGTGCTCCAGGCCCTGCCTCCCGCTCCCGACAAGCCGCAGCAGATGGAGGTCCCCACCGAGCCCGTGCGCGCCGCCTTCTGGGCGGACGTCTATGCACCGGGCAAGGTGCGCGAGGCGCTCGCCGGCAACCCGTGGGTGAAGGACCAGTTGCAGAAGCCGCTCGGCAAGGGCTTCGTGGGCGGGTGGGCCGCGTTCCTCGACACGCGCGCCGAGGACGTGGGCGCCAACTTCAAGGGCGCCATCTTCGACGTGATGGCCGGGCAGTTGCTGGCCTCGCCGTTCCGCATGGTGTGGTTCTCCGGAGACAACCGCGCGGGCACGCCCGCCATCATCGTCCCCGAGCCCGGCAACGCCGCCATGGCCGCCTTCGACTCGATGAACGGCGTGGTGCGCCGCAGCGAGATGGTGGCCCAGTCCTGTCCGGGCGGGCAGGGCGAGGTGCCCTCGGAGGGCTTCAAGCTGGAGCGCTGGCTCGTGGCCGAGCAGGGGCTGTGGGCCGCGCGCACGGATGATCGCATCGTCTTCGGCCGGCACCCGGCGGTGGTGCTCCAGGGCCTGTGCGAGTCCCATCTGGACCTCGAGGCGCCCCAGGGCGTGGACGTGGAGCTGGGCTTCGCTCCCGAGCCGCTCGGCCGCGAGGCGCAGCTGCTCACGCACGTGATGGGCGTGGCCAATGGCATCCGCCTTCAGTTCGCCGTCGAGGGCAACCGCCTGGTGGGCCGCGGCATCTCCGGGCCCGTGGCGGACGAGCCCCGCCTGGACAGCGCGCCGCTCTCGGACGACTTGCTGAAGCTCGTCCCCGAGGAGACGCCGGTGCTGCTCACGCTCCAACTCAAGCTGCCCGAGCAGCTGGACGCCAACACGCTCAAGGCCTGGTGGTCCGGCAAGCGCGTCTCGGGGGCCGTGCGCACGCGCCAGGTGGCGATGGTGTGGACGCCCCGGGGTGATGTGAGCCTGCCCTCCGAGGTGGCCCTGCTGTGGGGCCGGCCCGAGGACGCGGCGGCGCTCGGCCAGCTCTTCTCCGGGCCCAACCGGATGGAGACCGCCACGCTGTGCGGACACCACGTGCTGGCCTCGACGCCGGACGTGCTCGCGCGGCTGAGCAAGGCGTGCGAGGGCCAGGCGCCCAACCTGCTCCACGCCGCGGGCCCGGTGGTGCAGGGCCTGCGCGCGCCGGGCTCGGTGTCCTTCGGCGTGCACCTCGGGCGGGTGCTCGGCACGCTGATGGCGGATGGGTATCTGTCGCAGCTCACGGAGGCGGATCCGAAGAAGCCGCAGCCGCGCGTGGCCCCGCCGGAGATCGAGGCGGCGCGGCGTGACTTGGAGACGCTGCCGTACATCGGCCTGCGCGGCACGGTGGATGGCAACAAGCTGGTTCCGGGAGGGTTTGGCTCATGAGGTGCTTCGCTCGCATCGCGGCCCTGGCCGCAGTGGTGCTCGCTGGCGTGGCGGCCGCCAAGCCGCTGTACATCACCGTGCCCCGGGCCTACGGCAGCAGTGAGCCGGTGGGCGTGGACGTGGCCTTCGAGAGCAAGGGCCCCGTCGAGCTGCGGGTGCTGAAGCCCGCGGATGTGGACGCCTTCATCCGCGCGCAGGGGGACATCCGGCGCGCCTATCAGGCTCCGCCCACCATGGCGAATCCGGGCAACGCGCTCAGCCGTGGCCTCAACGCCGCGCACACGCCGGGTAGCTTCCTGTTGTTCGCCCTCAACGAGGACTTCCGCAAGGCCGTGGCGCCGGGGCTCCCCGCGCGTCCGCCTCCGCCGCCGGGCCGCCCGCTCGCCCGCGTGTCCGAGGGCCCCGAGAAGCTCGTGGGCGTGCCCGCGGGCTTCACCGTGGTGCGCAGCCAGTGGCTCAACCTGGACCTCGGTGGCTCCGATCGCGAGTTCAGCGTCCCGGGCTTCGACACCACGTATTACAGCAGTGGCTACGAGGAGCGCCGCGTGACGCTCCCGCCGCTGCCCGCGGGCACGTACATCCTCCAGCTCGTCCAGGGCCGCGTGGAGGGGCAGGTGGTGCTCGTCGTCACCGACCTCACCGTGCAGCTCAAGCAGACGGATGGGCAGGTGCTGGTGCGCGTGGCGGGGAGGGATCAAAAGCCGCGCGCGGGTGCCCAGGTGCAGGTGTATCTGTCCTCGGGCAAGGGGCCCGCGGGTACCACGGACGACAAGGGCGAGGTGACGCTCGCCGTCCAGGAGCCGCGCCTCATCGCCACGGCCACCTCGGGCGGAGACACCGCCATTGTCGACACGGACTTCTACTCGTCGCTGGCAGTGGCACCGGACGTGTTCATCTACAGCGACCGCCCCATCTACAAGCCGGGCGACGAGGTGAAGTTCCGCGGTCTGGTGCGCCAGCCGGACAGCTACCTCGCGCGGCTCTTCACGCCTCGCAAGCGCGACGTGACGGTGAAGCTCGTCTCCGCCGAGGGCCGCGAGGTGCAGACGCGCGCGAAGGTGGACGAGTTCGGCGCCTTCAACGGCAGCGTGGCGGTGCCAGCGGACCTGGGCACGGGCGTGCTGCGGGTGACGGCCGAGCTGGACACGCAGCCGCACCAGGGCGAGGCGCGCGTGCAGGACTACGTGAAGCCCACCTTCTACGTGGAGCTGCAGCCGGAGAAGGAGACGGTGGTGCCGGGCGAGACAGTGAAGGCCACGGTGAAGGCGCGGCGCTACGCGGGCGGAGTGCCCCCGGGCGCGAAGTACGAGGTGTTCCTCTACCGCACGCTGCTGGATGCGCCGGCCTGGGTGGATGACTCGGGGATGGGCGGGCAGGGGAGCGCGGTGACGTACGGCACGGCCTCCACCACCGAGGGCAAGCTCAGCGTCCCCGAGCGTCTGTTCTCCACGGTGGCCCAGCGCGGTGCCGAGGAGGATCCGTGGGCGAGCGCCGCCACCTTCGACGCCGAGGGCAACGCGGAGATCGAAATCCCCGTGCCCCCGCTCAAGCCGGGCGAGGAGCGCCTGCCGTACCGCTACTCGCTCACCGTGCGCGCTCGGGATGACCAGCAGACGTTCGCCAACGCGAGCGCCTCCTTCTTCCTCTCCAAGGTGGAAGTGCTGGGGGCCACGCGCTACTCGGCGCCCGTGGTGAAGAAGGGCTCCGAGGCAACGCTGGGCATCCGCGCCACCACGCTCGGCGGCAAGCCCTACGGCGCCACGCCGGGCGAGGTGGAGTTCGTGTTGCGCAAGGCCGATGGCTCCGAGAAGAGCCTGGGCAAGAAGGCCTTCACCACGGCGGCGGATGGCTCGTACCGCGAGAAGGTGCCGACCTCGGACGTGGGTGCGGTGGTGGCCCGCGTCACGGTGAAGGACAAGGGCGGTGAGGCCTGGAAGGGGGAGGAGCAGGTGCTCGTCATCGGCGACGCCGATGAGCCCGTGGCGCAGGTGCCCAACCTGACGCTGGCCTCGCTCTCGGGCACGCTCGAGCCGGGAGACTCGGCGCAGCTCGTGGCGCTGCTGCCCAATGGCTGGGGTCCGGAGGGCTCGGACGAGGGCCCGGTGTGGGTGACGCTCACGGGCGCGGGCGTGTACGGCACGCAGCTGGTGGAGCTGAAGGGCCGCACGCTGGTGCACGCCTTCGAGGTGGAGAAGCGCTTCGGCAGCGCGGTGTACGCGTCCGTGGCGTACCCGACGGCCGAGGGCCGCTGGGAGGAGCGCACGGTGGGCTTCCGCATCATCCCCGCCGAGCGCACCCTCTCCGTGTCGCTCCAGCCCCGCCGCGCCGAGGCCACGCCCCTCACCGAGCAGGTCATCGATCTCCGCGTGACGGACCACGAGGGCCAGGGCGTGGTGGCGCAGGTCTCGGTGGGCGTGGTGGACAAGGCCGTCTACGCCATCCAGAACGAGTTCCGCCCCAAGGTGCTCGACTTCTTCTACCCGGTGGGCCGCAACAACGTGGCCACCTTCTTCTCCGCCGAGTTCCAGGGCTACGGCTATGGCGAGGCGCTCGCGCGGAAGATGGCCGGGCTGCCGGACCATGCCTTCGCCTCCATCAAGCCGCCCACGCGGCAGGCCAGGGACCTGGACCGCGACACGGCGTACTGGAGCCCCACCGTCGTCACCGACAGGGACGGGCGGGCCACGGTGCGCTTCAAGCTGCCCTCCAACCAGACGCTGTGGGTGGTGACGGGCGTGGCGGCGGACACCTCGGGCCGCTTCGGCGAGTCCACCTCCGAGTTCGCCACGCGCGGTGGGCTCAACCTGTACGCCGCGCTGCCGCAATTCCTCCGCCAGGGGGACGAGGCGCTCGCGTCGGTGCGTCTGTCCGCGGGCGAGGCCTCCAAGGGCAGCCAGTCGCTGGACGTGCGGCTCGCGGCGGCCGGAGTGCTCGAGTCCGCCGAGTCCAAGCAGAAGGTGGAGCTGGCCCAGGGCGGCGAGCAGGTGCTGCCCATCACCCTGAAGGCGAAGGGCTCGGGCACGGCGGAGCTGGCGGTGGAGGTGGCGGGTGGCAAAGAGCCGCTGCGCGACAGGCGCGCGGTGGCGGTGCGGCCCGCGGTGCTCGACGAGCCGGTGAAGGTGTCGCAGTGGGGCGGCGGTGAGCTGTCCCTGCCCGCGGCTCCGAGCGCCACGGTCTCCGAGGTGGAGCTGGTGCTGCAGCCCTCGCTGGTGGACGCGGCGCTCACCAACGTACGCGAGCTGCTCACCTACCCGTACGGGTGCGTGGAGCAGTTGGTGTCCACCACGGTGCCCAACGTGGCGCTGTACCAGACGCTGAAGAAGGCGGGCTCGCTGGAGTCGCTCGACACGGACAGCCAGGGGCTGCTCGCCGAGGCCCGCAGCCGCGCGGTGCAGGGCACGGCCCGCATCCTCGACGCCTCCGTGCGCGGCGGCGGCTTCGCCTGGTTCAGCGGCTACAACGAGCCGGATCTCCCCATGACGCTCATCGCCCTGGACGGGCTGGCGTACGCGGTGGAGGCGGGGCTCGTGGACCGCAACGACACTCGCATCACCGAGAGCCTGCGCTGGCTGGAGGCCCAGGAGGGGCTGCCCTTCGAGTGGGATGCCACGCGGGCCTGGGTGCTGGCGCGGCTGGACGGAGAGCGGCAGGCGGGCCGGGTGCGCGCGCTGGTGCAGGCCGCGCAGCCGGGAGACCTGTACCCGCTCGCCATGGCGGTGCTGGCCGCGGAGAAGGCCGGCGTCATGAAGGAGCCCGAGCTCAAGGGCCGCATCGACGAGCTGGTGGCCGCGAGCAACCAGGGCTTCGTCACGCTCGCCAACCTGCCCGCGCCGAGCGAGGCCATGTGGCGCTACCCGCTGCGCCGGGTGGGCCTCACCGCGATCCTCGCCCACGCGGCGTCCTTCGGGAAGCTGGACGTGGACAAGGCGCGCCGCCGCCTGCTCGAGGCGCTCTCGGAGCCGGAGCTGTCCACCTTCGACCGCAGCACCGCGCTGCTGCACTCGCTGTGGCTCATCGAGCGCGATGCGAAGGCATTCCGCAAGCTCGCGCCGCCCACGGTGAAGGGGGCGAAGGGACAGGTGCGCTTCACTCCTCGGGGCATGGGACTGGTGGCGACGCTCGAGCCGGGCACGCGCTCGGTGGACGTGGGCGGCTTCGAGGGCGTGGCCACGCTGCGCGCCTCGGCGGCCACGCCGCTGGCGGACGTGAAGCCCGTGGCCGAGGGCATGAGCCTCCAGCGCGCGTACTACGTGCTGCGCGAGGGCGGCCGGGTGCGGCTCGAGCCGGGCACCGGCGTCAGCCAGGGCGAGAACGTGTACGTGGAGCTGACGGTGGACGCGCACGGCGACAACCGCAACCGCTCGGCGTACTACGTGGTGGAGGACGCGGTACCCGCGGGCTTCGTGCCGCTCGTGGAGGACAAGGAGTTCCGCGGCCCTCCGCACGCGCTGCCGCTGGCACCCGAGGCCCTCAAGCGCCGCTCGCTCAACCCCGAGCGCGCCACGTTCTTCTTCGAGGAGCCGGCGTGGTGGAGCGACAGTCCGCGCACGGTGGGCTACGTGATGCGGGCGCAGTTCGCGGGCACCTTCTCCGCGCCGCCGGCCTTCATCGAGGACATGTACGTGCGGAGCATCCGCGGCCGCACGGGCACGGACGTGCTGAAGGTGGCGCCGTCCCAGCGCCCCTCGGGCGGCATCAGCCGGGACGAGTGGTGAGGACGTGATGGGGTGGGCCGCCGTGACGGTCGCCTTGCTGGCGGCCACCCCCGTCTTCCTCACGAAGGGAGACGTGACGCCCGAGGCCGCGCTGCGCTCCGAGGCCGAGGCCGCGTGGAAGGCGCTCGAGGCGCGCTACGTGGCCGAGGCCGGTGGAGCCCCTGGCCGGGCACCTGGAACCATCTCCCTGCAGCGGGGCGAGGCGCTGTTGCCCTCGCGCAACGGGCAGGGACGGCCGGGTGTGGTGGAGCTGCGCCAGGGCACGCCCGGGGTGCTGGATGCGCGGCTGCGCGTGGCGCTCCGGCATGAGTTGGCGCATCAGCTGTTGTGGTGGGCCTGTCCGGCCTCGGCGGAGGACCGGCTGTTCCACGAGGCCTTCGCGCTCTCGGTGAGTGGCGAGCTGGCCGAGTGGCGCGAGGGGCCCTACCTCTCGTTGTCGAGTGCCTCGGCGGAGCTGGCGCACAACCCGGACGTGGACACGCCGCGTGCCCGCCGGGCCCTGGCGCGCGTGCTGAACGAGGACTCGGGGTTTCCCAAGGCGCTGACGCGCCGGTTGAGGCAGTGCCAGGACGGGGCGCGCTGGACGGTGCCCCTGTCCGTGGACGAGCTGGTGGGCGTGGCGGTGCAGGCGGCGGCGAGTGCCACGGTGGTGCTCAGCCGCCACTCGGGCGAGGTGCTGCTGGCCGAGGGCGACATCCGCACGGCGATGCCCTTCGGCTCGACGCTGAAGCCCTTCGTGGTGGCGGGGAGCGCGGCGACTCCGCCGGTGCTGTCTCCGCGCGCGGAGGTGGCGGAGTGGCTCTGCGGTGACCGGCTGCCCGTGAAGGTGGACGTGCGGACGGCGCTGCTGCGCTCGTGCAACGGGTACTTCCTGGACTGGGAGGGGCAGGGGAGCGCGCCGAGGAACTTCGGCCCCTGGGGCGCGGTGCTGGCCTCGGTGGGCCTGTCCAGCGAGCCCCTGGACATGGCGGATGCCATTGGCCTGCGCTCGACGCTGCGGCTCTCTCCGTGGGGACTGGCCCAGGCGTACCGGTTGCTCGCCGAGGCGCGGCCGGACCTGATGGCGGTGCTGGCCGACAACGCCGCGCGCGGGACGCTGTCCGAGCTGCCCGCCTCGAAGGCCTACGCGGGCGTGGCGACGAAGACGGGTACGGTGCGGGACGCGGACAGCCGGCCGAGGCTCGGGTGGATTGTCGCGGTGGACGCGGACCTGGTGGCGGTGGTGGCGAGGCCGGGGAAGATGCCGCGCGCCTTCGCGGACGAGGTGCCCGAGGTGCTGAAGAAGGTCCGCGAGAAGCGCGGCGGACTGGAGGCCGCGCGGGTGCAGGTGCTGGGCCTGGTGCAGCCCGGGGCGGTGGAAGCGCAGTGCCGGGGCTCGGGCTTCTCCCTGGAGGACGGCTCGCCGCGAGCCCTCCCCGAGGGCTTCTCGAAGCTGGAGGCGCTCGTGTCGAAGGGCGCGGCGGTGTGCCTCGGGAGCCCGTGGCGGGTGCGCTTCCCGGACGTGCCGGCGGGGCGCGACTACGCGGGCGTCTTCTCGTGGTCCTCTCCGCCGCCCTACAAACCGCCCCCGGGAGTCCCCGTCAGCCCGAATGCCGTCAAGGCGAGGCGGGGCTCGGACTTCCTCTTCCGCACCACGCGCCTGCAGTACACGGCGGGCGTGGTGACGGCGGAGGACGCGGCGTTGAAGGGAGAGGCGAGGGTGGCCCTGGCGCGCGTGGTGGCGCACAACGAGCGGCATGCCGACAGCCGCCATCCGGGCCGCCCCGTCTGCGACACGACGCACTGCCAGAGCTTCCAGGGCACCGTGCGCGTGCAGCCCGAGGAGGAACGGGCGCTCGCGTCACCGCCGCTGCGCTGGCACGAGTGGTTGCCGTTCTCCCAGGGAGGACAGGAGCCATGGCGCGAGACGCGAGCGCGAGGCCAGGTGGAATCGCTCCTGGGCAGTGGCGTCACGGGAGTGCGCTTCGCGGAGGGTCGCGTGCATTACCTGCACACGAAGCGCGAGGGCGGCGCGGTGTTCGACGCCGCCGAATCCCAGCCCTGTGAGGCGCTCCGTTCCGCGCTGAAGCTCCCCGCGTGCCCACGCACCGCTGTCTTCAATGACGGCGAGGTGCTCTTCGAGGGGCGAGGCCAGGGCCACGGTGAGGGCCTCGACGTGGAGCAGGCCAAGGCGAGTAGCCTGGACTCCGAGCAGCTCCTCGAGCGGGCCTATGGCACCGGCTCGCGGGCGGCCTACCCCTGAAAGGTGGGCTTGTACGTGCCGGGCCGGGACTCGGTGGCCTGGCGCACGGCCTGCTCGAACTCCTCGCGGCCGGTGAAGGTGTGGATGCCGCCCAGCTTGAGGCTGGCCAGGGACACCCCCATCAGCACCACCTTCGAGCCGAACAGCACGCTGAGCGAGTTGAGCTTCGGCGCCATGGGGATGGCGCGCTCGGTCATGATGTTGCGCGCCTCGGTGGCGTACAGCTCCATCTCCTCCCAGTCGTGGAAGACGTCCGTCTTCGCCTGGTTGGTGACGATGCCCTCGATGGTCGTCATCGCGAGGTGCGCGAGGTGGGCGTCGTACATCGCGCCCTTGAATCGCGTCACGATGACGTGCGGGGCGGGTTGCCACAGGCGGAGCTCCCCGTTCGGGGTGGTCCAGCTCCGGGTTCCATTCACGACCGAGTGAGCGAGCATGGTGGGGCAGTTAGGGCAGCCGGTTACCGGAAGCAAGCGGCGGCTTCCGCGACTGTGATGTACGAGAGGGTAGGGGTGGTACGGGCGATCATACGTCAGCGCCCGCCGGGTTGTTCCTTCCAATCGAGAAGGAGGCCGTCCCGTGGCAGGACGGGCCGCTGGGCAGGCTGCCGAGCCGAGGGGTCCACCCGGGCCTCCACCGCTTCGAGCACGCGCGGCACCCGGGTCCAGCCCCAGGCGCCGTGGCCGAGCCGCCCAGGGACTGGGACCAGGTACTGCTTCAGGGAGGCGTCTCCACCGGGCGGCTGGTCACCGTGCGCTCGATGCGCTCGCTCACCAGGGCGCGCTCGGCACCCGCGGCGGTGATGGGCACGACGGGGCGATGCACCGTGCGGTACACGGCCGCCGCGAGGCCTCCGCCCAGCAGGGGCGCCACGATGAACAGCCAGAGCTGACTCAACGCCCAGCCCCCGACGAAGAGCGCCGGCCCCAGACTGCGCGCCGGATTGACGGAGGTGTTGGTGATGGGGATGCCCACCAGGTGCACCAGGGTCAGCGCCAGACCGATCGCCACGCCGGCGAAGCCCACGGGCGCGCGGGCATCGGTGGCGCCCAGCACCGTCAGCACGAGGAAGAAGGTGAGGACCACCTCGGTCAGGAAGGCCGCGCCGGCCCCGTATCCGCCCGGGGAATGGGCACCGAAGCCATTGGCCGCGAGCCCTCCGTCCGCCGCCGAGTACCCTCCTGGCGCTCCCCTGGCGATCAGCAGCACCACGCCCGCGGCCACGATGGCGCCGATGCACTGGGCCACGATGTAACCGAGCGTGTAGCGCTTCTCGAACTTCCCGCTCAGCAGCAGGCCCACCGTTATCGCGGGATTCAGATGCGCGCCGGAGATGGGACCGACGGCGTACACCATGGCGAGGACCGATAGCCCGAACGCGAAGGACACTCCGAGGAAGCCGATCTTCTCCCCGGCGAGCACGGCGGAGCCCGCTCCGCCGACGACCAGGACGAACGTCCCCACGAGCTCCGCCAGATACCGACGCAACGCATCGGCGCCCCCGGCGGGCGACGCGGACTTCACCTCGACCTTGTTCATGTCCAGCCTCATCCGACGGGACACCGGTCCCAGCTCCGGCTCACCGTCATCCGGTTTCTCAGGTGACTCTGTGTACGTGTCCCCGAGGGGCAATGGCTCGGGGGATGGGCGCGTTTCCTCCCCCGGACCTCGAACGTCCAGGAGGGCGCGCGGGCCGTGGCCTCACGGTGCGGCACTGAAAATGTCCTTCGCCCGCTATAGGGTGAGCACCCCATGAGCCTTCCTGACGCGACCGCCTGGACGCTCCCCTGGAGGGGACTGGGCCTCAGCAGCAACCTCGACGCGGCGGATCAGCCGCACCCCTACCGGTTGCTCGCCGAGTCGCCCGGCCTCTTCGACTTCGTGGAGTACAGCGCGCCCCTGTCGCTCGACGAGACGCGCGAGCACGCCTCGCTCTTCCCCCGCATGTGGGAGCGCCGTCAGGACGTGCCGGTGCTCTTCCACCCCGTGCACCTCAACCTCTACGGCCCCGAGCTGGAGCCCGTGACGGCGCTCGAGGCGATGGATGCGCACGCGCGCGCCGTGGGCAGTGCCTGGGTGGGCAATGACATCGGCTGGTGGCACTCGGGTGGACAGCCCTTCCCGGGCTACCTCTACTTCACGCCGCCCTTCACCGAGGCCGGCGTCCGCGACAGCGTGGCCCACGCGCTCCACGTCCAGTCGCACCTGTCCGTCCCGCTCGCGCTGGAGAACCCCGCCGCCTTCGCCAAGCGCGGCGAGCTGCACGTGCTCGACTTCATGGCCCGCGTGCACGCGTGCACCGGCCTGCCGCTGCTGCTCGACCTGGGGCACCTGCTCAGCTACCAGCTCGCCGCCGGGCTGCCGCTGGAGGCGGGGCTCGATGGCTTCCCGTTGGACAAGGTGATCGAAATCCACATCGCCGGAGGCGTCATCACCCGGCGCCACGGGCGGGGCTACTACGTGGACGACCACACCCAGCCCGTGCGCGAGGAGCTCTTCGGCCTGCTGGAGTCGCTGCTGCCGCGCTGTCCCTCGCTGCGCGCCGTCACCTTCGAGGGCGACGGGCACCCGGACGAGGTGGCGGTGCTCACGCTGCGCCGCCTGCGCGCGCTGGTGCCCGCCACGCCGAGGCCTCCACTCGCGCTCACCCCGGTGACGGCGCCCGCGCCGGCCCTCACGCGTGGCAGCGAGCCCTGGGCCCTCTTCGAGACCGGCTATGGCACGAAGCCGGAGACGGGAGGGGACGTGGAGGGCGCCCGCGCGGAGACGGACTTCCGCCTCGCGGTGGTGGCCGAGACGCTGGACCGGGACTGGCCCATCTCCCGGCTGTTGCTCGCGGGATCGCGGGAGGACCTGCGTGCCTTCACCGCCTCCCCGGAGTTCCGCGAGCTCTTCGAGGGCCAGGGCCGCTCGCCGGGACATGCCTTCGCGTCCTGGACGCGGCGCCGCCTGCGCGAGCATCCGGACGAGGGCACGGCGGCGGCGGTGACCTTCGAGACGTTCCTGCCCAACGCCTTCATGACGCGGCCGCCTCCCGCGCCCGGGCCGGGGCAGGTGGGGTTGTCCGAGGACGTGCGCGTGGGCTCCTTTCCCGTGGACCTCACCGAGCTCGTCTTCGCGGCGAAGGCGCTGCGCCGTCACCTCATGGGGCGGGCCTGGGCGTGCGAGGTGCTCGACGTGAGTGGCCTGGAGTCGCTCGCGCAGGTGGCGCGGCGTCCGGGGCGCGGCCCGTGGAGCTTCGTCGTGCGGCGCAGGGGCCGGGGGCTGGAGGTGCTGACGGTTCCCCCGGCGGTGCTGGAGCTGCTGCGCCCGCTCGCGAAGGCGCCCCGGGCGGTGGAGGAGGTGCCCGCCGCGGTGCTGGCCGAGGGCAGGGCGCTCGGCCTGTTGCGGCGAGGGTGAGCCTCAGGGCGCGGGGCAGGGGCCGCAGTCCCGGCAGTCGTCCGGGTCGTCGCCCGTGCCGCACGACTCGGTGTACTGACACACGCCGTCCCCGCACTTGAAGACCTCGTTCGTGCGCATGCGCGTGGTGATGGCCCGGTAGGCGACGCCGTTATAGGTGCACGTCGCGTAGAACTCCTTGTCCGCGTCCTTCTCGCAGAACTTGTCGCACTTGGACCTGATGCGGACGATCGGCAGGCACGGCTGGCGCTCGTCGTTCTTCTCGTCCGAGCGGGCGCAGGCGCGCGCCGAGCTGTTGTTGTGGTGCATCATGCGCCCGTCATTGCCGGTGAAGACGCCCTCGCCGGTGAAGAGGTTGCCGAAGAAGCAGGCCTCCTTCTCCTTGAAGTCCTCGAGCTCCTCCTTGGTGTAGGGGACGGCCTCGCCCCGCGCATCGCGCCCCAGCACGGAGATGGGGACGCGCACCCCGAACTTGTTGGTGTGGGCCGCCAGGCACGCGGAGATGAGCTGCTGCTCGGCCACGGTGGCCGGCGAGCCATTGGCCCAATCCGGCGCCAGCCCGAGGTTCCCCGTCCACGAATAGGTGATGCCCGTGGCCGGCGCGGTGTAGCTGCGCGTCTGCCCGGCGGGCACGGCGCACTGGACGACGTAACGCATCACCCTATTGCCCAGGTCGGGGTCCGTCTGGAACCAGGCGGTGAACTCGGCGGTGGACAGCCCGTTGAAGGCCAGGCCGTTGAAGGCGAGCCCGTTGAAGGCCAGGCCGTTGAAGGCGAGCCCGTTGAAGGCCAGGCCATTGGGCGACAGGCCGTTGAGGTCGTAGAGCGCCTGCTGGTGGGCGGCGAGCTCCTGGGCCTCCTCGGGCGGAGCCACCGGGCCGCACGCCAACGACGCGCCGAGCAGCCACACCGCGCTCATCAGCGCCAGCGGGGAGGGAACGGCTGGAGAGGCCTTCACACGACGAGACGGGGCAAGGGCTCGGTCTTTCATGGCGTGCTCCTGGTCTGGAACGAGGGGGGCTCGGTGGCGGACTCCTCCGCCAGGATGGGACTCACGCTCGGAATCAGGAAGTCCGGTGTTCCCGGGAGCAGTGTTCCGGCCGATGACGGACAGTGGCGGTGTGCACTCGCGAGCGTCACAGTGCCCGCCCCCGGGCCGGTGATGGAGGGAGCCGGGCCCTGGCCCTCAGGGGCAGGGGCCGCAGTCCCTGCCGCAATTGTCGTACGTCTCGCCGGTACCGCACTGCTCGGTGAACTGACAGACGCCGTCCCCGCACGTGTAGATGTCCGATGGGAGCATCCGCGTCGTGATGGCCGGGTACGCGATGCCGTTGGCGGTGCACGACACGTAGAACCTCCGCGAGGCATCCAGGGTGCAGAAATTCGCGCAGTCCTGCTCGACGCGCACGAGCGGCGGGCACTCCGGGTCCGCCCCGCTCCCGCTGGAAGAGAGGGCGCAGGCGCGCGGGCTGCTCTCCCTGCCGGTGAGCAGAGGCCCGTCCTCGCCGACATAGAGGCCCTCGGCGCTGTTGAAGAGGTTGCCGAAGAAACAGGCCTCCTTCTTCGAGAACAGCAGGAGCTCCATGTGGGAAACGGGGATGGCCTCTCCCGTGGCTCTCAGCCCCATCACGGAGATGGGAACGTGGATGCCGTACTTGTTGGCGTGGGCCGCCAGGCAGGCGGAGACGATCCGTTGCTCGGCCAGGGTGGCCGGTGTGCCGCTGGCCCAGTTCGGCGCGAGGCCGAGCCCTCCCGTCCAGGTCCGGGTGAGGCCCGTGAGAGGGGACGTATAGGTCCGCACCTGCCCGGCCGGCACGGCGCACAGGACGAGGTACGTCATCACCGCGTCGTTGAGCTCCGGATTCTTCTGGAACCAGGAGTCGAACGCGGCGGTGGACAGGCCATTGAGCGACAGGCCATTGAGCGACAGGCCGTTGATGCCCACCAACGCCTGGGCCCGGGCGCGCGGAGCCTCGGGTGCGCTGGCACCTTCCGAGGGGGCACAGGCGCTGGCCGCCACCAGCGCAAGCGCGAGAACCCACCCTCCAGCCATGGCCTCCCGACAGCGAGAGACCTCGAGCGAGCCGGTATTCATGTCTTCCCCCCAGGGCAGGTGTGGCGGCCGGGAGCGCCATGACGGCGCCATTCCGGGGAGCCTCGGGAGGACGGGCAATGAGGGAAATGCTCCAATTACAGATTAAACGACTTATTGGATTTTAATAGCCCTGCTTATTTGCGCGGAAAGAAGATGTTGGGGGCCAGACAGGGAAGTCGGGGCCTACCCGATGGACCCGTGGCGTCCAATGTTGGCTTCCCGACGGAGCCTTGCGCCCGCCCATCCGGTGCGGTAGTTCGCGCCCATGTCGTCACCCCTCGTCGTTGGCATCGCCGGTGGTACCGCCTCCGGCAAGACGACGGTCGCCCGGAAGGTCCGCGATGCACTCGCTGACTGCCGCGTGGCCTTCATCGACCAGGACTCGTACTACCGGGACCTGTCGGACATGACGCTCGCCGAGCGCCGGGAGATCAACTTCGATCACCCGGACGCCTTCGACACGGACCTGCTCGTCGAGCACCTGCGCGAGCTCAAGGCGGGCCGCCCCATCCAGAAGCCCGTCTACGACTTCGTCACCTCGACGCGGCAGAATCACACCGTGCGCGTGGACCCCGGGGACATGATCCTCATCGAGGGCATCCTCGTGCTGCACATGAAGCCGGTGCGCGACGAGATGAACGTGCGCATCTACGTGGACACCGACGACGACCTGCGCATCCTCCGCCGGCTCGAGCGCGACATCCACGAGCGCGGCCGCGACTTCGACCACGTGGTCAGCCAGTACCTGCGCCACGTGCGCCCCATGCACATGGGCTTCGTCGAGCCCTCCAAGCACCACGCCGACATCATCGTCCCCCACGGCGGCAACAACGACATCGCCATCGGGATGATCGTGGGCGCGCTGCGCGCCAAGCTGCTCCAGCCCCAGGCGCAGCGCTGACGGCTTCAACCCCGGCGGCGCAGGAAGTCGCGCATGGGGCCGTGCAGCCGCTTCGCCTGCGCCAGCAGCCCCGCGTGATCGCACGGCGCCGGCAGCTCGTGGTAGTGCGCCCGGGCCCCCGCCGCGCTGAGCAGGTGATACGTGTCGCGCACCCGTGATGGGGGCGCCAGCGCGTCGTCCGCTCCCGTCGCCAGCAGCACGGGGGCGCGCACCTTGGACAGGCTCTCGGTGACGTCTCCGCCCGCGTACGCCGTGCACAGCAGCGCCCACGTGTTCGCGTCGAAGCCCTCCGAGAAGGCCTCGGCCTCGGCCTCGGCCTCCAGGGCCCGCTCGGCGGCGGACGGGGTGGCGCGCGGGGACTCGGACCCGTGCCGCAGACGCAGGTACTCCAGGTAGTGCTTGCGCAGCGTGCGCTTGGGGCCCTGGCCCGGGGCGTAGTGGCCCTCGTGGAAGTCCGGATCCATCCGCAGCAGGTGACGGATGAGGCCGAGCCGCTCGCGCAGCGGTTCGGGCAGGGCCCTCGCGGCGCCGAGCACCACCACCGCGGACACCTGCTCCGGGAAGAGCGCCGCGAGCTGCAGCGCCACCAGCCCTCCGAGCCCCACGCCCACCAGCGCTCGCGCGCGCTCCACCTGCATGCCGCGCAACATGGCCGACACCGAGCGCGCCATGTCCAGCACCGTCACCGTGGGCAGCGCCGCGCCGTAGGGCCGGCCCGCGCGCGCGTCCACCGTCACCGGCGACGTCGAGCCGAAGGGACTGCCGAGCAGGTTGGGCACCACCACGTGCAGCGCCGAGGTGTCCAGGGGCCGGCCCTCGCCGACGAGCTCCGCGCCCCAACCCGAGGGCTGGAAGGCCGCCTGCTCGCCCGGCCCGAGCGCCCGGTGCGAGTGCGCCAGGTCGTGCAGCAGCACCGCAACATTGTCGTCCGAGCGCTCACCGTAAGCAGACCAGGCGACCTGGGCACCGCCCAGCAGGCCGCCCTCCTCCAGAGGGAGTGCAACCGGTAACGAGTAGCTGCCGGTGGTCTGGTACACGCGAAGGAGGTCTCATATCACTACGGCCGTCATTTCCAGCGACAGGAGCAGCTCCGCGTGAAGCGTTATTTCGGACTCATCGTCCTCATCGCCGGCATCTTCGCCGGCGCGGTGATTTCCTACCGCAGCGCGAGCGCCAAGGCGCTCGAGGCGCAGCGTGAGGCGGACTTCACCCACATCCAGAAGGACTACCTGGAGCGCGTGGGGTGGATGCGCACCAACCCCGACGAGGCCTCGTACCGTCAGGCGGTGGCTCCCTTCTTCAAGACGTACTTCGAGCAGGTCACCTCGCACCGCGGCAAGTACAAGCTGGGCAAGGAGTTCGACGCGTACCTCGAGGAGCTCGACAAGCGCGGCGACAAGGACGAGCGCGCCGGGGACAAGAAGGCCTACTACGAGTACACGCGCAAGGTGTTCGACCAGATGCGCGAGGGCCGCTACAAGCCGCAGTGGAGCGCCACCGACAAGGGCATGCGCCTGGACGTGCTGTCCTCGGACGTGGTGATGGTGCTCGGCAAGCCGCAGGTGCGCCTGCAACTGGTGCTCTGGGGCGCCCAGCGCGAGGAGCGCTCCGACGGCAAGCTGAAGAAGATGGTCACCAGCGCCTCGTTCAAGACGCAGTGGAAGCTCACCGACGAGAAGGGAAAGCTCGTCGGCGAGATGACGGGCGAGGACCCGGCCATGAAGGTCGACTTCCCCGAGCGCTACATCGCCGAGTTCCCCCCGCAGATGGTGCTGGGCCACTACGACATGGACCTGGTGCCCAGCGAGGTGAAGAAGATGGAGATCACCTTCAACGTGAGCTCGCGCGCGAGCTCGGGCGGCGAGGCCACGGCCGCGTACGCGTGGAAGCTGGACGTGCCTGGCGAGTGGCGGCTCGGCGCGGGTCAGACGTGGGAGGGCGCCGAGGTCACCGAGCGCCCCGAGGACGAGATCGATCCCTCGAAGGCCGGGAAGAAGTAGCCGCGCACCACGCACCACCACGGGGGGCCCTGGAGCCAGGCTGGCGCTCCGGGCCCCCTTCGTGTTTCAGCGTTCGGTGGCGGCGCGCTCCAGGAGGCGTTGAATGGCCGTGGCCTGCCGCGCTTCGTTGCCCGTGAAGCGCAGGCCCACGCCCCGCTCCTCGCCTTTCTCGCCCTTCCAGATGACGCGCGCCTCGAGCCAGGTCCCGCCCATGCCGAACAGGCCCCCGTCCACCTTCAGCCACACTGGCTCGCCCACGTTGAGCTTCGTGAGCCTGCGGCAGGCGACGAACGCGCCCGTCTGCGACAAGTCCCGGAGCTCCCCGTCCACCTGATCATCCTCCGCCACCTTGAGGTGGCAGCTCTTGCGGATGGCGAGGCGCTCGCGCGAGGCGGTGCCCATGGGCGACGGGCGCCCCGCGCAGAGCGCGACCATCTCCGCGGCCCGGCGCTTGTGCTCGCCCTCGAAGCTCGCCAGGAAGCCGCCCGCGCCATCGCGGCCGACCCTCTGCGTAGGGTTCAAGGCCAGCCCCTCGAGCTCGAAACGCTCGGTGGCGTCTTCGCAGGTGATCGTGAGCCGCACGCGTACGCCTTGAGCGACCCTGCGTAAGGTCGGCACGAAGAGCGTCAGCGTTCCCCGATCGGCCTTCGCCGAGGACAACAGGGCGCGGCGGGTGGCGTACCGGACCTCGATGGGAATGACGGGTGGGGCGTTCCTCGGGTCCGTGCTGCTCATGGCGACCACTCCTGGGGCTCGAAGGTGAGACGGCCGTCCGCCGTCGTCCGGATGAGCCAGGAATACACGGTATCCAGCGCTGGGAACAGCGACCGTTGACCCTGTGTCCTCCCGTGGAAGACGCACCCCGCGCCATGACGGGGGCCTGGAGCCAGGTGGGCGCTCCGGGCCCCCGTCGTGTTTCAGCGGCGTCCGCTCAGAGTGCAGTCCTACCGGCACGCCGGAGCGCGTCGAGTCCCGCTTCCACGTCCTCGGGGTTCAGCTCGCGGAACTTGAGCGGCGGTACGGAGAACTGGCCCTCCTCGTAGACCATCGCGCGGGGCCGCACCTTCTCCTGCCGCAGTACGTCCGTGAGGAAGCGGACCCGCTCCTGCTCGTCGGCCTGCGCGAGCACCTGCTCGTGTTGGGAGACGACCTCGGCGAGCTGCTCCTCCAGCCGCTGGCGATCCAGCTCCGACTCGGCGGCGCCCACGATGAGCGGCACCAGCATCGGCACCTGCGTGAGCGGGAGGTAGAGGCCCCGCGTGGTGTGGGCCACCGTCTTGAACACGTCCTCGGCCCCGGTGAAGCCGCGCAGCCCCGGCAGGCAACCCACCGAGTAGACGGTGATGCCCATCTCGCGGCAGCTCTCGGCCTGCACGTACCAGTGGTGCCCGCAGGGGCAGCCCTGGGGGAAGCCGTCGCCCGAGGGCTCGACTCCGTGCGGCGGCGCGTCGCCGAACCACACCACCACCCGCGCCGCCTTCGGCCTCCAGTCGAGCCGCACCAGGTCGTAGAGGCCATCGGTGACGGACTCGGGACCATCGCCGCCGCCCGAGGCCTGCATGCGCTCGACGCCCTGGCGGATGGAGGGGATGTCCGAGGTGAGCGGCACCACCCGGCTCGCGAAGGTGAGGTCCTGCGGCGGGTGGTCCCGGTAGCTGACCAGCCCCAGCCGCAGGCTGCGGCACAGCGGCGCGTTCTCCAGCGCGTCGATGATGTCGAGCAGCCGGCCCTTCACCTCCTCGATGTACGCGCCCATGCTGCCGGTCTCGTCCACCAGGAAGACCAGGTCCAGCTCGCCCACGCCCTTCTTCGCCGCGTAGTCGAGCAGTTCCTTCGAGTAGGTGTCGGAGTCCTCCGAGCGCAGGGGCATGCCGCCGCGCCGCGCTTTCTTCTGCTGCTTCGGGGTAGGCGTGTCGTCGTCGCGTCCCTTCACCAGGCGCTTGAGCGAGTCGAGCACTCCGCTGCCCCGGCTCTTCTCCGCGCTCGCGCCCTCCAGGTCCTCGGATTCCTCCGCGTAGGCGTCCGCCGCGGGGCTGGCGCCAGACGCGGCCTCCTCGAAGAGCTCCTCCTTCACGACGGGTGCTTTCCTCCGTACCGGAGCCGCCATGCTCGGAGCCGCCATGCCCGGAGCCGGCATGGGCCGGGCCGCCGGAGCGGGTGAGGGCGGAGGCGGAGCCTTGGGGGCCACCGCGGGGCGCATCGGAGCAGGGGCGCCGACAGGGGCCCTGGAGGGGGCGGGCATCGGAGGCGCCGCGGGCATCACGGGCTCGGCGCGCACGGGATGCGAGCCGGTCACCTCCATCGGGTCGAAGGCTCCATCGAGCGCGTCCTCGGGCGCTGACTCCGCGGGCGCGCCGAACATGACTTCCTCGTCCACCAGCCCCGACAGCACCGAAGCCCCTCCCGGCGCTTCGTCCTCCAGCGCGCCGCCCAGCGATGGCTCCGCACCCAGGGAGAGCTCGGACTCCTCGGCTCCCGCGGGCTCGGCGGGGGCCACCTCCACGCGGCGGGGAGGCACCTGCACCCGCTTCTCACTGTCCTCGGCGACGAGCGCCGTGTACGGGCTCAGCAGCGAGTGTTTGAGCGCCAATCCGAGCACCTCCAGCCGGATGTCCGATGCCTCCGAGGGCTCACGCGCGAGCCGCTCCAGGCGCGAGTCGATGCGCAGCCGTGCCCACATCCGCTCGAGGCCCGGCACCTGCTCGGACTCGTCGGGCAGGTCCACGTCCACCTCCTGGCGGAAGGGCTCGCCCGTGACCGTCTTGCCGGTGAGCACGAGCCGGCTCCGGCCCGAGCCGCTGAAGCGTCCGATGACCTGCACCGTCTGGCCGCCGAAGAGGTCCGGAATGGGCTTCGGGTAGACGTCGGCGGGCAGCGCGTCCTCCCAGGACAGGTGCAGCTCGGTGAGCACGGGCCCGGCCTGGCGCACGCGCCGCGCGAAGCGGGGGACCACGGTCTCGATGTCCTCGGTGGGGAGCAGCACGTCGCTCGCGCCGCCGCCCGCGCGGGCCAGCTTCTCCACGAGGTAGCGGTTGACCGCGGGCCCGATGCCGAGCACGTACAGCCGGGTGTCGCGGCCGAGCAGCTCGGGAGCCCGGCGCAGCAGCCGGCCCTCGTTGCCCACGGCGGCATCGGTGAGCAGCACCACGATCCGCGTGCGTCCCTCGCGCACGGGCAGCTTCGCGGCGCGCTCGAGGGCCTCCTCCAGCTCGGAGCCGCCGCGCGCCGACAGCCCGGCGAGGAAGGCGTCGATGCGGCCGATGCTCTCGGGCGAGCGCGGGAGGAAGGCATCGCCGAGCCCATCCGCCGGGATGCGGTCATGGTCGAAGGCGAAGAGCTGCACGCCGTCCTCGGGCCCGAGCGTGTCGAGCATCATCCGCACCGCGCGCCGGGCCTGGGGCAGGCTGCCGCCGCGCATGGAGGCGGAGCGGTCCACGAGGAAGATGACATCGCGAGGCAGGCCCACCTTGCGGCCCGTACTCCTGGGCGAGGCGGAGACGACGGCACCGCAGTAGGTGCAGCGCCACGCGGGGCCGATGCCGGGCACCTCGCGGACGGCGCCGGGGTCCTCGAGCGTGCCGCCGCAGTTGCCGCAGCGCACCGCCTTGCCGCCGGTGGCCTTCGCCTCGATGGCATCGGGCGGGGCCTCGACGGGCGGGGTGATGGTGAGGAGGAAGGTGCCGGGCTTGTCGGCCTTGCGCTCGAAGAAGGCCTGGGGACGCACCCCGCGCTCCGCGGCGCGCCAGGCGAGCACGAAGTCGCGGTTGGGCAGGGAGTCGGAGGGGCTGAGCCGCACGCGCCAGCCACCGGAGACGGGCTCGCTGAGCACCTGGTGCGAGGGCGAGCGGGGTGCGTCGATGGCGCGTCCCGGCCGCAGCTCCAGCTCGAGGGAGATGTCACCCGCGCGGTCCTTCGAGGCGGGCAGGGGAGGGCGGATGCGAGCCCCATCGCGCACCTGGTCGGTGCCGCCCGAGGCCATGGGCTTGCCGGGCTGGTAGCGCTCGGTGGAGACCATGGGGAAGACGAAGCGCCACTCGCCGTCATCGAAGGCGAGCCGCTCCTGGTAGCCGAGCGTCACTTCGATCTTCTCGCCGTTGGGGATGTTGGCCACCGAGAGCGTGAAGAGGTTGGGGCGCTCCTGTTCGAGCAGGGTGGCGCTGCGGCCCTCGCTGCGAGCGGCCTCGTAGGCGCGGCGGGCCTCTTCCTTCTCCTTGATGACGCCCTGGACGGTGCGCTCGCCGATCTGGAAGCTCATCCGGTAGACGGAGGCCTCGTGGGGCATCGGGAAGAGGTAGACGGCCTCGATGGGTCCGCCGGTGTCATTGCGGAACACCTGCCGGACCTCGACGCTGGCCACGGGCCCGGCCAGACGTGCCTTCACATCGGTGTGCTCGAGTGGCAGCGGCTGGCCCGTGGAAGTGCGCAGCGTGCCCTGGGTGATGCGCTCGGTCTGCGGTTGCATGAGTCCCCCTGTGCTGATGCGGGGGACGACGTTAGCCGATTCGCGGGGCGTGGATGCGGTGGTGGTGTTCGCGTAAGGTTCCGCGCCCCATGCACGTGAGCCTTCTCCCCGTTCGTGCGAGTGCCAGCCTGGTCCTGCTGCTCGTGGCCTCCACCGCCTGTCAGAACCGGGCGCCCGCGCCGAAACCCACCCAGGCCACCCCCTCGACGCCCGGCTCCACCGCCTCGACGCACCTCAAGAACATCTACGCCGCGGATCCGTCGAGCCTGCTGAGCATCATGGGGAACTTCTCCACGGGCGCGGCCCTGGTGGACCTCGACCAGGACGGCTGGACGGACCTGGTGCTGGCCAACGGGAACGACGTCGCGCCCCAGGGGCTCGTGGCCTTCTACAACCGCAAGTCGCCGCAGCAGCCGTTCCCCGGCGGCGCCACTCCGGATTGGTACTCGGCGGGCTACGACTACCACGGTGGGCTCGCGGTGGGTGACGTCGATGGCGATGGCCTGCTCGACGTGGCGGTGGCGGTTCCCTTCGACAAGCTGCGCAAGGGGGGCTCGGGCCGCGTGGACGTCTTCTTCAACCGGGGCGGCAAGCTGGAGCCCGCGCCCTCGTACCATACCGACTCGGGCTTCATGCCCACGGGCTGTGCCTTCGCGGACGTGGATGGAGATGGGGATCTCGATCTGGCCGTGTCGGTGCTCTCGGAGCTGTCACCCGATGGCCTGGCCATCCCGGGCGGCTTTCAGCGCGTCTATCTCAATGACGGCCATGCGCTGGGCAACACGCCGGCCTGGAAGAGCGAGGCGCGGCTGCGCGCCACCTCGGTGCTGGGCGCGGACATCGATCAGGACGGACGGATGGACCTGGCCTTCGCCGCCCCGAGCATGGCGATCTTCTACGGCCAGCCGCGAGCGGCCACGGGCGTCCCCCTCCACGGCAAGCCGGATTGGACCTCCGCGTCTTTCAACACGCCCCAGTCCGCGTTCTACGGCTTGGATGTCGGGCGGGTGGGGAGCGACTCCACGCTGGCCCTCGTGGGCGGCCTGAACTGCGAGAACGCCTCTCCCTGCACCAACGGCTTCTTCCTCTACCAGCCGGCCCAGGGCAACCAACCCGTCTGGAGCCATGCCGCCAGCAACAGCTCGAAGGTCCTGCTCGCGGACGTCAACGCGGATGGCCTGCTGGATCTGCTGACGAGCCAGATGGGCATCCAGTTCTCCGGCGCGCCCGTTGCCTTCTTCCAGGGCACGGCCACCTCGTTCGAGAACGCCCCGGGTTACCAGGGCAGCCTGAACGTCATCGGCCAGCAGCTGGCGGTCGGAGATCTGCGCAACCGGGCCCCGTGCTCCCGCACCGCGTCCTTCCAGTCCGACACACCGCGCTCGGTGGTGACGCTGCGCGAGCGGCAGGTGTTCTCGGTGACGTCGGTGAAGCGTGACGGTGTTCCCGTGACGCGCTTCGCCTGGGCGCCCGGCGGCAACTGGATCTCCCTGGATGTGCCGCTCGGGCCGGGAGAGCGGCTGGAGGTGGAGTACACCACCTCGCAGGTGATCGACGTCTTCACGGCCGTCTCCACGCCCAACCTGTCCAGCTTCTTCCTCTACAGCTGGTACACGCCGGCGCCGGGCTCGTGCGGTAATCCTTGAGGGCCGCGTCTGGATCACCTGGGAGCGCTCTGGCAAGCTGCCGCATCTCTTTCAGGAGCGCCGCGTGCTCATCCATCTGCTGTCGGACTACATCAAGGACCCCAAGGTGCGGAAGCAGTTCTCGGACAAGCCCGAGGCGACGCTCGAGAAGTACGGCCTCCCGCGCGAGTTCGTGAAGCTGCTGCAGTCGGGTAACAAGGACGTGGTCGTCAAGCGCATCACGGACGAGCTGAACTTCCATGCCCAGTCCAGCAGCCAGAAGGAGACGACGCAACGGGTGTTGTTCTGGGGTGGCGCCGACATCACCGTGACGTCGATCTCGCCCGACGAGGGGAAGGTGAATACCCCGGTGGACGTGACGATCTCCGGCGCCAACTTCCCGACGGATGCCCAGGTGGTCCTCCAGCGGCCCGGCACGAGCATCGAGGCGAAGTCGGTGAAGTTCGTGAGCGCGACGAAACTGCAGGCGACCGTGCAGGTCGCCCAGGCCGGCACGTACGACGTGGTGGTGAAGGATCCGTCCACGGGTACCTTCGGGACCCTGGTGCAGGGCTTCACCGCCACCGCGAACACCAAGAAGTCGGCCACCCAGAAGTCCAAGGCCTGAGCAGCCCACTCCACCGAATCCCACGTGGCGGCCTTTCCCTTCCAGGAGCAGTGGTTCGCGCTGGAGCCCTTCCTGCCCGCGGAGCTGGTGTCCGAGGGCGCTCGGCGGCGGCTGCTCCAGCAGGCCGGGCAGCTCCCCTCGCTCTGGCAGGGGGGCGCGTTCGAGTGCCGGCTGGAGTCGGGGCTGGAGCGCGTGGACGTGTTGCTCTGCGCCACCCGTGAGACGGGAGGCCAGGACGCGCTGCGCGAGGTACTCGCCTCGGGGGAGTGCCCGCCCGCGTTGCGCTCCTGCCAGGCGTATCTCGAGGCCTGGTGCCGTCCGGGCAGCCGGGTGGAGCGCGAGGTTCCCCTGCTCTGGCTGGAGTACGACCTGCATCCGGGCCGTGCGACTCCGGCGCCGCTCGTCTTCCTCGGGTTGGATCCGCACCAGCTCGAGCGCATGTATGGGGACGCGGCCCAGGGACAGCGGCCGTCCGCTTCCGAGATTTCCGGCCTGGCGCGAGATGGCTTCACGCTGCTCAACGGTCAGGCGCCGGAGGAGGCGCAGCTCGCGGTGCTCGAGCGGTGCGCCGCGCTCCTGCCACCGGGCGGGCGGATGCATCACTCGGTCACCATGCCGCACCGGGGGAGCCCCAACGTGCGGCTGGGCGCGCTGCTGCCGGGGAACAGGGTGGACGCGTGGCTGCGCGAGGTGGGCTGGACGGGCTCGGCCGGGCAGCTCGAGTCACTCTGGGCGGTGGTGGGGCGGACGCCGGGCATCCGGCACGTCCAGCTCGAGGTGGAGCCCGAGGGGCGGCTGCGGCCCACGCTGGCCTTCGACTACTACTTCGACGATGCGCTGCCGCAGCTCGCGGGGGAGGAGGCGCGCGTCCTGTCGGAGCTCGTCCGCCGGGGAGCGTGTTCCAAGGGGCGAGCCGAGGCGGCGCTGCGCTGGCGCGGCGGAGAGACCGGATCGCTTCCGTCCTCCGAGTGGCGGGTGCGCCTGGAGCGCACCGTCTTCTTCAAGCTCACCGCGCACGAGGACGGGCGGCTGGAGGCCAAGGCCTACCTCTGCTTCGACGGCCACCGCGTCCTCTTCTGAGCCGCGCGAGCCTCAGCCCGGGGGCAGGGGCAGCACGTGGCAGTCCGTCCAACGCCGGGGCTCGCGGATGCCCTGGCGCGCCATCCAGGCGTCGGCCTCGGCGACCAGGGCCGCATCGCCGGTCAGCTCGCCCTTGCGGCGTTGCAGGTAGCGCACGTAGAGGCCCATGTCGGCCGCGTTGAAGCCCGCGATGGCTTCGTCCAACAGCGCCACCGCTCGCGAGCGATCGCCCGTCACCATCGCGGCTCCCGCGCGCAGCAGCGCCGCGTGCGGCTTGCCATCCAGACGCACCTCCCGCTCCAGCTTGCGGGCGAGCTGCTCGCACTCCTTCAGGTGCGGCGCCCGCTCCGACGGCTCCCGGGCCGCCCGCATCAGCCGCAGGGCGCCCTCCAGGGTGAACACCTCGATGCGCGAGAGGATCAACCGCAGCAGGTTGGCCCGCTCGATGTCACGCCGCTGCCCCTGGTAGCGCCGCCACGCCTCGTCCACCTTCCCCTCGTGGAGATCGCACATCACCTCCAGCTGCATCACGTAGAAGTGCTGGATGGAGTAGCTGGAGGACCAGCCGCGCATGTGGAAGGCCATCAGCTCGCGCGCGCTGGTGGGCTCCCCGGCCGCGAGCTTCTCCATCGCGATGGGGTAGGCGAGCATGGCCTGCTCGTAGCGGTCTCCGCGCTCGAGGGCGTCGCGCATCCAGGCGTTCACCCGGACGTTCATCTCGGCGAGGTGGCCCCGGCGCTCCAGTGCCTTGGCCAGGGTGGTCTTCCCCAGGGCGCACTCCCAGCTCACCCCGGTGTAGCGCTCCTCGAGCAGGCGCCTGCCTTCCTCGGCATGAGCGCCAGCGATGCTCCAGCGTGCGGCCTGGGCCGTCTCGGCGAGGGCCCGGAACACCTTCACCGCGCCGCGCAGGTACGCATCCCGGGTCTCCTCGGCCAGCCGCTCCGCGCGCGTGAGGAAGCGCTCGCCGCGCACGGCGTTGCCGCCTCCCATGAGGATGAGGCTGGAGCCCAACATGCCCAGCACCCGCCCGGCGCGCGAGGCGTCCCCCAGCCGCAGGGCACCGGCCAGGCTGCGCACGAAGAAGACGATGCCCTCGGCCGGGTGGACCGTCGCCAGCCCCTTGCCGCTGGACCAGCTCAGGTCGACGGCGAAGAGCGCCTCGGGTGACACGCCCTCGCCGGAGCGCGGCCGCAGCTCCGTGCCCGTGACGGACATCCACGCGACGCGCCCGAGCAGCTCCAGGATGGCCCGCGCCGGCGAGGCCGGGTAGCGCTGCCCCACCTCGGCCATCAGCGGCTTGAGGAGGGCGATGCCCTCGTCCGTGTGTCCGCCGATCAGGTAGCTCTCGGCGGCCAGCCGGCGCAGCTCGCGCTGATGGGGTACGGGCGCGCCTTGGGTCGCGCGCAGGTACCAGGGGGCCGCCTCGGGTCCGCGGCCGGCGTTGAAGAGGGAGCGGGCCAGCTTCTCGTGCAGCTCGCGGGCCTGTGCCGAGCCCTCGCCGCCCCACTCCAGGGCGTTGCGGTAGTGCGTGGCGGCGCGCTCGAAGGCGAGCGAGGCGAAGGCCTGATCCGCGGCGCGCAGGGCGTAGGTGCGGGCCTTGTCCTGCTCGCCCGCGCCGTGGAAGTGGTGGCTGAGCACGCCGGGGTTGATGTCCTCGCGGGGCTCCAGGGTGTGCGCCAGGGCCGCGTGCACCGCGCGCAGCACGTCCGGCGCGAGCCCGGCCACGACGCTCTGGCGGATGCGATCGTGGTAGGGCTCCACGAGGTCATCCCCCCGGGGCCCGGTGGTGCGGATGAGGGAGTGGGAGCGCAGCTGGGCGAGCGTGCCGGGGCCGTTGCTCGAGATGTGCGCGGCCTGGAGGGCGAGATCCTGCTCCGGGAGGCGTCCGGCCACGGCCACCACGCGCAGGACGTCGCGGGCCTCCGAGGGCAGCCGCTCCACGCGCGCGCGCAGGGCCTGCTCCAGGGTGAGGGGCTGGCCGTCGCTGGGGCCGCCATCCCGCGCGTAGCGGACGAGCTGCTCCACGAAGAAGGGGTGGCCATTGGCCTCGCGGGCGAGGGCCTCGGCGCGGGCGGGCTCCACGTCCGCGCCCCAGAGGTTGCGCGCGAGCGCGGCCGCGTCCTCGAGGGCGAGGGGGCCCACCTCCAGCTCCCGCCGCTCGACGGAGAGCCGCTGCGAGCGGAACAGCGCCTGGAGCTCCAGGAGGAAGGGGCTGCGCTCCTCCTCGTCCGAGCGGCAGCTCGTCATGAAGAGGATGGGGGGAGGCTCGGGGGGCGCGAGCAGCTCCATGAGCAGACGGGCGCCGTCGGTGTCTCCCCACTGCACGTCATCGAGGAAGAGCACCACCGGGCCGGTGCGGCTCAGCCGGGTGAGGAGGTTCTTCAGTCCCTGGAAGGCGCGGCGCCGCTGCTCGGAGGGCTCGAGTGCCTCGGAAGGGGTGCTCGCCTCCTGGAGCGACGGGAGGCTGCGCATCACCGGGAAGAGGCGGGCCGTTTCCGCGGTGGAGGCATCCAGCAGCTCCAGCTGGACGTCCAGGGGGAAGAAGTGGAGGTTGCGGCACAGCTCGTCCACCGCCGCGTCGAAGCCCTTGTAGGGGACCGACTCCCACTCGAAGCAGCGGCCGGTGAGGACGAGCGCCTCGTCCCGCTTGCGCAGGCCCTGGAGGAAGGACTGCACCAGCGCGCTCTTGCCCACGCCGGAGGCGCCGCGCACGTGCAGGTACACCGGGCCCTGCCGCGAGCGCTGGTAGGCGTCCTCGAGCGCTCGCAGGTGCGAGGCGCGGCCCATGAGGGACGGGCGGACGGCTTCGCCCGGGATGACGGGGCGGGCGCGGGAGGGCGCCAGGAGGCGGAGGAGGTCCTCGCCCTCGGCGCGGGTGGAGGGGTTGCGGCTGAGGAGCCGGGCGCAGAGCTCATCGAGCTCCGGCGGCACCGCGGGGTTGAGGCTGGAGGGGCGCGGGATGCTGTCCTGCTGGCTGTGGTTGCGCAGGAAGTCCTTGAGGCTGCCGCCCTCGTAGGGCACCTGTCCGGTGAGCGCCTCGAAGAGCGTCACGCCCACCGCGTACCAGTCCGAGGCCGTGGAGAGGGGCCGGCCCAGCGCCTGCTCCGGGGACAGGTAGCGGGGAGTGCCGCGCAGCGCCACGGGGAGCCGCTCCTCGGGCACGTAGCGCAGCACCACGCCGAAATCGAGCAGCACCACCCGGCCCTCGGGCTCCACCATGATGTTGCTCGGCTTGATGTCGAGGTGGAGCAGGCCGTGGGCGTGCACGGCGCAGAGGCCCTCGGCCAGTTGCACCAGCGCGGCGCGCAACCGCTCCAACATGTCGGGCGCGAGCGGCTCGCCGGAGCGCGGAGGCGTGGGGCCCCAGACGTGCTGCAGGAAGTCCTGGCCCTGGAGCCGCTCCATGGTGAAGAACCCGGAGCCATCGCCCTCCACCTTCAGCTCGTAGAGGCTGATCACGTTGGGGTGGGCGACGTTGGCGATGCTGCGGAACTCCTTCTTGAACTCGTAGAGGGCGGCGGGGGACAGCCGGGGCATCGTCTTGAGGGCCACTCGTTGCTGGCGCGCCTCGTCGAGCGCCTCGTAGACGACGCCCATGCCGCCCATGCCGAGCCGCCGCAGCACCCGGTAGGGGCCGAACCGTTCCGGCAGGGTGTCGGTCTCCACGGCGGGGGCGCGGGGCGTGGAGTGCCCGGGAGTGGTGTGCGTCTGCGCGTCGGAGGAGATGAGCGCGGAGGTGACGGTGTCGGAGCTGCGCGCGGAGGCGATGGTGTCGGAGATGCGCGTGAGGGCCTCTCCCGGGGATGGGTGTCCGTCGCGCGCCGTCACCTCGACGATGAGGCCCTCGCGCGCCAGGCGCTGGAGGGCGTCACGGAGCTGCGCGGCGGTGGCTTGCGGCTCGAGGGCGCGGATCACCTCGCGGATGGTGCTCCGTCCATCGAGGCGCTCGGACAGCAGGGGCGCGAGCCGATCGGCGGTGGGGACGGTGACGGTGGACAGGTGCTCGTCCCAGGTGTCGCGCGAGGTCTCGAGGGGACCTGCGGGCTTGAAGACGCGATCGAGGAAGTCCATGGGGTGCTCCCGCCGGGTGGAGGACCCATGGAACCTACCACGTCACCCCGTTCAATCGACGCTCTCAGTTGCCCACCACCGCGAAGTGCGAGCCGAGCCGGTAGGCCGAGATCGTCCCGAGCTCATCCAGGAAGAAGAGGTTGAGCTGGGGGTCGGCCTGTAGCGCCATGAGTCCCGGGCCCGCGCGCACCTCCGCGAGCACGTCGCCGCTGTCGGGGTCCACCGCGCGCACGCGCTCGCCCGGCACGAGCACCACGCCGCGCGAGATGATGGGCTGCAGGGCCCGGGTGAGCTGCTCGCCCGAGGCGCCCACGCGCCAGTCCACCTCGCCGTCGTTGTTCAGCCGCGCCGCCGCGCCCAGCGCCGAGGTCACCAGCACCGCGCCCGGCAGCCGCGCCAGCGCGAAGGGCCCCGGCCCGAGGTGCAGCGCGCGTTGCCACTTCGTCTGCCCGTTCGCATCGAGGCACAGCAGCACGCCCTCGCCCTCGAGCTCCCCGGCGACGTACAGCCGCTTGCCGCTCGGCAGCGGCGCCGAGGGCAGGGCGAGGGACATCTCGAACGTCCACACGGCCTCGCCGGAGTGCGCGTCCGACAGCAGCAGGGCGAAGTTGGAGCCCTGTCCCAGCATGGCCAGGAAGCGCTTGCCCCAGGGCACCGGGGCGCCGAGGAAGGGCAGGGACGCGCTGATGCGGAAGCGCACCTGTCCATCCGACATGCCCAGCCCGTAGAGGTAGCCCGAGTCCGTCGCCAGCAGGGCGCGGTGTGAGTGGATGCTCAGGTAGCTGCGCCGCGTACGCGGAGGGGACAGGCGCCACATCTCCCGGCCCGTGGCCTCGTTGAGGGCGAGCGCCACCCGCTCATCCGAGAGGGTGAACAGCAGCCCGTACTGGCGCAGCAACGTCGGGCCGATGCGCAGGCCGTCGTGGTTGCGCAGCCAGCGGGCCCCGGCGCCCTTGCCCTCGAAGCCGCAGACGCGCACGGCGCTCGCCGCGAGGCTGTAGCCGTCCACCGAGGCCGCCACCCCGTGCGTCGCCGCCCTCCGCCACAGCTGCTTGCCCGTCTTGCGCTCGAAGGCGCAGGCCATCTGCGGCGACGAGTACACCAGCCCCTGCTTCCCCATCATCAGCTGCCCCGCGTCCGCGTCCGCCAGCTTGCGCTGCTCCCACAGGCTCTCGAAGCGCAGGCGGCGCAGGCGTCCCGGCACCTTCAACGGCCGCGAGGGGAGGGCGGGGGTCACCGTCCTGGGCAGCGGGGCCTCCTTCTCCTCGGGCGGCTGCACCGGCTCGCGCAGGTGCGAGAGGCCCTCCCGGCAGCGCTCCGTCAGCTCCACCAGGTACGGGTTGCCCGCCAGCGAGCGCTCGCGCTCGGACATGGCCACCGCCAGCCCCTGGCCCAGGTGGAACATGGCCGCGACCATCGCCTCGCCCTGTCCCGCCTTCAGGTCCAACGTCAGCTCCGGGCGCAGGCCCGCGGGCTCGAAGGTGTAGCGCGGCTCGCCGAGCTCCACCGCTCGCGCCAGGTCCGCCGCCTGCCGGGCCAGCTCCAGCGCGGTGAGGAAGGGCGGCCCCGGTGCACGCCACGCCACCGGACGCTCCGGCAGCGCCAGCCACACCTCTCCGGGGCACAGCAGCGAGGCCAGCGCCGGTCCCTTCTCCCTCGCCGAGCGGCGCAGCACGTCCTCCGCGTCGTCCAGCGCGAAGCCGAAGCCGGGTAGGGCAGGGGGCGCCACCCGCCGGGTGAAGGGCTCGGGGCGCGGCTCCTCGCGGTGCCGGGGCGGCTCCTCCAGCTGTCTCAGTGCCCGCTCGAGCGTCTGCTCCTGCTCCTCGGTCCTCCGCCCGCGTGCCACCCGCGCCAGGTCGTCCTGGAAGCCCTGCCCGCAGGCCCGCGCCGCCTCCGCCAGCTCCTCCGCGTCCAGCCGCAGGGGGGGGCGCAGCAGCCGGGCCGGCCTCGAGAGGCTCGCCACCTGTAGCTCGATGTCCGTTCCTGAACGTCTCAGCACCAGCTCCAGGTGGGCCTCGGCCAGCGACACCTGGGCCACCCGCCCGCCGGCGTGCAACGCGGCCACGGCCCCCACGAGCGCCGGCACCGTCTCGACGAGCGGCTCCTCCACCGCCCCAGGCAGCAGATTCACCCCGTCCAGCTCCAGCGCGACGGAATCGTGCGGAGGGTCCGCGGGTTCGCGCTTCCATCGATGTCCGATGCGAAAGCGGATCATCCCTTCCCCATTCGTTGACAAGCCAGAATAGCGATGGCTAGCATCCGCCGCCCATACGGACCTACATTTTTGTAACCGTTCGAAATTGTTGGGGAATCGCCGATGACTTTTTATGAGGCCGCTCTCCGTGTGCTGGAGAGCGAAGGTCGTCCCCTCTCCTTCCTCGAGATCACCGAGAAATCGATCGCCCAGAACCTGCTGTCCCACGTGGGCAAGACGCCCGAGCTGACGATGCTGTCGCGGCTCGCGGCGATGGCCCGCCGGACGCGCGATCGCAAGGTGGTCGTCACCGCCAAGGACACCTTCGCGCTCGCCGATTGGGCGTTGCCGGAGGATGCCGAGGCGTTGGCGCTGACGGGGGTGCCGGAGGCGCATGAGGAAGAGAGCCTGCCGCCCTTGCGGCCCGTCGAGCGCCACCCGGAGCCGCGCACGGACAACGTGCGGGTGGCCGGGCGGGGCAGCGAGCGCAAGCGCCGCCGGGAGGACGAGGAGGAGGGACGGGGTGGACGCCGCCGCCGCTTCCCGCCCGTGCCGGAGGTGGTGTTCGAGATTCTCAGCGAGGCCGAGACGTCGCTGCGGCCGGAGCAGATTCTCGAGCAGGCGCGCACCAAGGAGCTGGCCGCCGAGGACACCACGGTGGAGCTGCTGCTCACCGCGCTGCTCGAGGACAACCAGCGCCGCATCGACGCGGGCCGCCGTCCGCAGTTCTCCTTCTCGAAGGAGACGGGGGCGGTGACGCTGGAGCGCGCCGGTGCGCCGAGCGAGGCCCCGCCGCTGGAGCTGCAGGCCGCCTTCGCCGCCGCGCTGGGGATTCCGCTCGAGGACGGGCGCCCGGTGCTGCCGAGGACGGGCGCCGCCGCCGCGGCGACTCCCGAGGCCCAGGCCGATGCCGTGCTGCTGACGACGGTGCGCACCGCGCTGAAGGACGCGCGCAAGGCCACGGCTCGGGCGCTGCGCAAGCGCCTGGGCGAGCTGGACGTGGGCACCTTCGAGAAGTCCGTCGTGAAGATGATGCACGCGCTGGGCTTCCGCGAGCTGAAGGTGGCCAAGCGCTCCAAGGAAGGCCCGCTGCTCACCGCGCGCAAGCGCGAGGGCAGCGTGGAGCTGCGCTACGCCATCCGCATGCTCAAGGGCACGCCGTCGCTGGACAGGAAGGCGGTGCAGGAGCTGCGCAAGGACCTCGGCCACTACTCGGCCCAGGTGGGCCTGCTGGCGTGCGCCGGGGACGTGCGCGGGGATGCGCGCACCGAGGCCCAGGCGAGCGGCTCGCTGGTGATGCTGTGGTGCGGGGACGCGCTCGGCGAGAAGTTCCTCGAGGCCAAGGCCGCGGTGAGCGTCACCACGGTGGAGCTGTACGACCTGGACGAGCGCTTCTTCGAGGTGGCGAAGCTCGAGGCCGATGAGGCCCAGAAGCGCCGCGAGGAGCGCCGCCGCGAGAAGCAGCAGGCCGCCCAGGCCGCGCAGCAGGCCGAGGCGGGTGCGTCCGTGCCCGTCGCCGCCGTGGCGCCCACCGAGGCCGTCGCGCCCGCCGCGCTGTCCGAGGAGGAGCAGGGCGAGGAGGGGGACGACGAGGGCGACGACGAGGACCTGGAGGCCGCGAGCGCCTTCGTCGGTGGTCCGGGCGGCGAGGCGGGTGCTCCGGGCGAGGCCGGTTCCGCGAGTGACCGCAAGCGCCGCCGCCGCCGTCGCCGGGGCCGTCGCGGCCGCGGGGGCAAGGGTCCCGAGGGGACTCCGGGTGAGGCCGGTGCCGCCGCCGTTGGGACGACGCCCGCCGAGGGCGCCGCTCCCGCCGAGGGCGCCGCTCCCGCCGAGGGCGCCGCTCCCACCGAGGGCGCCGCTCCCACCGAGGGCGCCACCAACGTCGCCGAGTCCTCCGAGGCCCTCGCGGCTCCGGGAGAGGGGATGAGGACGGCCGCCGAGTGGCAGTCGCCCTTCCCGAGCGTCGACAGTGCCGCTTCGGCCGAGGCCCAGCGCACCGCCGCGGAGGAGTCCGCCCGTGCGGCCGCGAGGCACGCCGAGTCCGCCGCCGAGGGGGCCCGTGCACCCTCGGAGCCGCCGGGAGAGCCGTCTGCGGAGAAGTCTCCCGAGACGTCCGGTGGGCCTGCTTCCTCGGGGGGCGGCGCGCCGGAAGGCGGGACGACCTGACATCCGCGCGCTCTCCTGAGGTGAGGGGAGCGCGGGACTGGGCTAGGGTAGGCCGGTATGAAGCCCGGCCTGCTCATCACCCTCGTGGCATTGATGCTCGGCGCCTGTCGCTCGCGGGAGCCGCGCTTTCCGGTGGAGCACGTCTCGCTCAAGGGCGCGACGGTGGTGGACAATGGCCTGCTCGGCCAGGCTCCATCGGAGGTCCGCGAGCTCTTCTCCGAGACGCTGCTC
Organism: Archangium sp.; assembly: GCF_045802675.1. Taxonomy (GTDB): domain Bacteria; phylum Myxococcota; class Myxococcia; order Myxococcales; family Myxococcaceae; genus Archangium. The sequence continues at coordinate 59,475 of NZ_JBJMQO010000026.1, forward strand.
GACAGCCACCGCTTCGAGCTGCTCGAGGAGGGCGGCAAGAAGGGTAAGGGCAAGCGCGAGCAGGGTGCCTGGTCGCTCACGCTCGAGCTGCCCTTCACCCGCGAGTCACTCCGGGATGGCAGCGCGTACTCCTTCGCCGAGGTGGGCGCGACGCTGGAGTTGGAGCGCCGGGGCCCGGAGGGCGTCCAGCACTACCAGGTGGTGGGACTGGGCGAGGTGCGGGTGGAGAAGAAGGACGCCGAGGCGCGGCGCAAGGCCCTGCGCGAGGCGCTGAATCGGGCGCTCTCCCAGGTGGCCGAGGCGGCCGGGATGCAGCTGGCGGCGGCGGACCGGGAGGACGCGGCGCTGCTGCAGGACTTGCAGTCGCAGGATGACCGCGTGCGCGAGTTCGCGCTGCGGGTGCTCGCGGACCGGCGCAACCCGGCGGCGGCGCCGCTGCTCATCCGGCAGCTACAGGACGAGGATCCGCAGCTGGTGCGCCAGGCCATCGGCGCGCTGGTGGAGATGAAGGCGCGCGACGCGGTGCCGGCGCTCATCGAGCTGGTGAAGGACCGGGAGATTGGTTTCGTGCAGGAGGTCGTCTTCGCCATCGGGGAGATTGGCGGCACCGAGGCCGAGGCGTACCTGTTCACCGTGGCGCAGGGGCATGATCAGCCGGATGTGCAGGCCGCGGCGAAGCAGGCGTTGGACACACTCTACGCATCACACAAGCTCGCCACTCCGGAGGCGCGCGGTACGGACCGCGCGGAACACTGACGCATGAAGCTCTCGTCTGTCGTCGTACGGGTGGGCCTCGGGGCCGCGCTGGCGTTGGAACTGGGTGCCTGTGCGGGCCGTCAGCAGGTGGCCGAGGAGTCCGAGTCGCGCCCCTCCGAGTCCCTGGCGGCCTACTACCCGCTGGCCGTGGGCAACCGCTGGACGTACCGGGTCAATGGCCGCGAGGACAAGACCGTGGACGTGGAGGTGCTCAAGGAGGAGGACGGGTACTTCCAGGACAACCAGGGTGGGCAGCTCACGGTGGACGGCTTCGGTGTGCGCGATCGCAAGCGCTACCTGCTGCGGGGGCCGCTCGCGCAGGGCAACGAGTGGACCAACGTGGTGTCCGTATCCTCCACCGAGCGCTACCGGATTCTGCAGTCGGGGGTGCCGTGCGAGGCGCCCGCGGGCTCCTTCCGTCACTGCGTGCGGGTGGAGGCGCGCAACCGGGTGGACGCGAACACCACGCTGGTGAACGCGCTCACCTTCGCCGAGGGCGTGGGGCTGGTGCGCATCGAGGTCTCCGCCGAGAGAAGCAACGGCGAGCGCGTTCCGCAGACGTGGTTGGAGCTGGCTTCCTATAAACTCCAGGGCTCGGACCGCTGACGGAAGGTGAGGGCAGGGCCATGAAGGAGATCGGCATCGCGCTGTTGGGCCTGGGCAACGTGGGGTTGGGGACGTACCGAATCCTCGCCAACCACGCGAAGGACATCGAGCGGCGCCTGGGGGCCCGGGTGCGCGTGCGCCACGTGCTGGTGCGCAACGCCGGCAAGGCCCGGTCCGAGGACGTGCCCTCCTCGCTCATCACCCACGACATGAAGGCCATCCTCGCGGACCCGGACGTGTCGGTTGTCGTGGAGCTGATGGGCGGGCTGAGCCCCTCGCGCGAGTACCTGGAGCAGGCGATCGCCTCGGGCCGCCACGTGGTGACGGCGAACAAGGCGCTGCTGTCCGCGCACGGCGAGTCGCTCTTCTCGCAGGCGCTGGCGCGCGGGGTGGACGTGCACTTCGAGGGCGCTGTCTGCGGCGGCATCCCCATCATCCGCACGCTGCGCGAGGCGCTCGCGTCGGACCGGGTGGAGTCGCTCACCGGCATCGTCAACGGCACCACCAACTTCATCCTCTCGGCCATGGCGGACGAGGGGGCCACGTACGCGGACGCGCTGCGGCGGGCGCAGGAGCTGGGCTACGCGGAGGCGGATCCGACGCTGGACGTGAGCGGCATGGACGCGGCGCAGAAGCTGTGCCTGCTGGCCTCGCTGGCCTTCTCCGCGCGCGTGGCTCCCGAGTCCATCCTCGTCGAGGGAATCACCAGCCTCACCCCCACGGACATCTCCTACGGGCGCGAGGCGGGTTATGTCCTCAAGCTGCTCGCCCAGGCGCGCCGCTCCTCCGAGGGCCTGGACGTGCGCGTGCACCCGGCCTTCATCCCCGCGGCCAGCCCGCTGGCGGACGTGCGCAGTGCCTTCAACGCGGTGCTGCTCCAGTCGGCGGCGCTGGGGGCCTCGCTCTATTCGGGCCGGGGCGCGGGCGATATGCCCACGGGCAGCGCGGTGGTGTCGGACATCATCGACACGTGCCGCAACCTCCTGGCCGGTGTCTCCGGACGGCTGCCGCTGCCCGTCGCGCCCAACGTGCAGGACGTGCCCCTGCTGTCCTCGGGCGAGCGCCGTGGGCCCACCTACCTGCGCTTCTCCGTCAGCGACGAGCCCGGCGTCCTCGGCCGCATCGCCAGTGTGCTGGGCGAGAAGGGGGTGAGCATCAACTCGGTGCTCCAGCGCCCCCCGCGTCCCCAGGACACCCACGCCACCATCGTCGTCTTCACCCACGACACCCGCGAGGCGGACGTGCTCGCGGCGGTGACGTGGATCGACTCGCTGCGCAGCACACGTGCACCCACCCAGCTCATCCGCATCGAAGAGGGGCCGGGAGTGTTGCTCGGTGGCCGTTAGGAGGGCAGGCAGGCATCCGGCCGAGAGTCCACTCCCCGGCGGGGCTGTTGAAAGCCGGGCCGTCGATCCCTACCCTGGGAGCCCTTTTTCCAGGGAGGTTCGTGCCATGGGTGTCACCGAGAGCCCGGATCAAACGCAGCAGGAGCTCATCCTCGGCTTCCTCGCGGACGGACGAGACGAATACACCTCGGGAGAGGCGCTCTCGTCCAAGCTGGGCCTGTCGCGCACGGCGGTGTGGAAGCACGTGCAGTCGTTGCGCACCAAGGGCTACCGCATCGACGCGGTGCCCGCCCGCGGTTACCGGCTGGTGGACGTGCCGGATCGGCTCTCGCCGCTGGAGCTCACGCCGCTGCTGTCCACGCACCACCTCGGGCAAACCATCCACTTCCACGAGTCGGTGCCGTCCACCAACGAGGCCGCCTTCCGGCTGGCCGCGGACGGGGCCGAGCACGGGGAGGTCGTCGTCGCCGAGCAGCAGACGGCGGGCAAGGGCCGCCGGGGCCGCACGTGGGTGTCGCCCACGGGGCTCAACCTGTACTTCTCCGCCATCCTCCGGCCGGAGCTGCCCCCGCAGCGTGCTCCCGAGCTCACCCTGGTGGCCGCGGTGGCGCTCGCCGAGGCGCTGCGCGAGGCGGACGCCGACGCTCAAATCAAATGGCCCAATGACGTGCAGATTGGTGGGCGCAAGGTGGCGGGCATCCTCACCGAGCTGTCCGCGGAGCCCGAGCGGGTGCACTTCGTGGTGCTCGGCGTGGGGGTGAATCTCAACGCGGGCCCCGAGCACTTCCCGGCCGAGGTGGCCGAAACCGCCACGTCGCTCTCCCATGCGCTGGGGCGGCGCGTCAACCGCGCGCTCTTCACCACTGCCCTCTGGGGCCGCCTGGAGGAGTGGTTGGATCTGCACCACGAGGTGGGGTTCGATCCCGTGCGCCAGCGCTGGAAGGAGCTGTCCTCCACGCTCGGCCAGGAGGTGCGGGTGCGTACCGACCGATCGGAATTGCGCGGTGTGGCTGAAGACATCGACGTGTCGGGTGCACTGATGGTGCGGACGGCGGGGGGCTCGTTGGAAAGGGTGCTCGCCGGGGATGTGGAGCAACTGCGGCCCCGCTAGACTGCGCGGCGAGCCATGCTTCTCGCCATCGACGTCGGCAACACCAACACCGTCCTCGGGGTGTACGACGGCAAGCGCCTCCTGGACCACTGGCGCCTGGAGACGAGCGCCCGCCGTACCTCCGATGAGTACGGAATCCTGCTGCGGCAGCTCTTCCAGTCGAGCGGCATCGATGCGGACGGAGTGGCCGCGGTGGCCGTCTCCAGCGTGGTGCCGCCGCTGCAGTTCAACCTGGAGCGGATGAGCGAGCGCTACTTCAAGACGCGCCCCATGTTCGTCGGGCCCGGGGTGAAGACGGGCATGCCCATCCTCTACGACAACCCGCGCGAGGTGGGTGCCGACCGCATCGTCAACGCGGTGGCCGCCTACGACAAGCACCACCGGGGCCTCATCGTCGTGGACTTCGGCACCGCCACCACGCTGGACGCGGTGACGCCCAGGGGCGAGTACCTCGGCGGCGCCATCTGCCCCGGCATCAACATCTCCATGGAGGCGCTCTTCCAGAACGCCTCCAAGCTGCCGCGCGTGGAGCTCGCCCGGCCTCCGCACGTGGTGGGCCGCAACACGGTGCACTCCATCCAGTCCGGCCTCTTCTACGGCTACGTGGGCATGGTGGACGGCCTCTGCGCACGCATGCAGGAGGAGATTGGCTTCGAGGTGCGGGTGGTCGCCACCGGCGGCCTCGCGCCCCTGGTGGCCAGCGAGTCCAAGCTCATCCACGAAGTCGACGAGTTCCTCACGCTCGAGGGCCTGCGCATCATCTACGGAAGGAATCACGCCTCATGAGCACTGCTCCCCAGACCACTCCCTCGGCCGCTGGTGGCTGTCCCATCTCCGCGGAGCTCCTCCCGCCCAACATGCGCAAGCACGTGGACCCGGCCGCGCCCGCGCCCCTGCGGATGATGGCCGCCAAGTCCCTGGTGCCGCTGGCGCCCGCGGACATGCTCTGCGCCCTCTTCATGCTCACGTTCGATCCGGACGAGGGCGTGCGCGAGACGGCCTCCAAGACGGCCGCTGCCCTCACGGATCGCTTCTCCGCCGGCCTGCGCGACGAGAACGTCCCGGCCCCCGTGCTGGGCTGGTTCCTCCCGCTCTTGCGCGCCAAGGACGCCTACGCGGAGATGCTCGTGCTCAACCCCACCACGCCCGACGAGGCCGTGGCGGAGATCGCGCGCGATTGCAGCCCGAAGATCGCGGAGATCATCGGGCAGAACCAGCTGCGCGTGCTGCGCCACGAGAACATCATCCGCAACCTCTGCACCAACCCGAACGCCAGCCCGGCGCTGCTCGACAACGTCTGCGACTTCGCGGTGCGCAGCGGCGTGGCGCTCGCCGACGTGCCCCAGATGCAGGCCGCCCGCGTGCGCGTCTTCGGGCCCCAGGCCGCCGCCGCTCCTCCGGATCCCGGCCCCACCGCCGAGGAGATCCTCAAGGAGCTCCAGGAGGTGGCCGCCGCCACGGGCAAGCCCGAGGCAGAGGGAGAGGGAGAGGCCGCGCCCATTCCCGAGGCCAAGAAGCTCAGCCTCACCCAGCGCATCATGAAGATGAGCATCGCCCAGAAGATCAAGCTCGCGACGCTGGGCAACAAGGAGGCGCGCAGCTTCCTCATCCGCGACACCAACAAGCTCGTCTGCACCGCCGTCATCCGCAGCCCCCGCATCACCGAGGGCGAGGTCCTCAACAGCGCCAGCAACAAGGCCGTCAACGAGGAGGTGCTGCGCATCATCTACAACAGCCGCGAGTTCACGAAGAGCTACAAGATCAAGATGGCGCTGTTGAAGAACCCCCGGCTGCCGCTCTCGGTGGGCATGAAGTTCCTCAACACCCTGCGCGAGAACGACCTGAAGGATCTCAGCCGGGACAAGAACGTGCCGGCCGCCCTCCAGGGCGTCGCCAAGAAGATGGTGGAGAAGAAGAACGAGCCCAAGAAGGAAGAGAAGTAGCGGCTCGGAGTGGGGGAGGGGACGGGGGCCCTCACGGTTTCAAACCGGGGCCCCTGCTACCCTCACCCCGTCCCTCTCCCGAGGGAGAGGGGTAGTAGGGCACGGCAACGGCTCTCAGGCGACGGCTTCCTCGTCGTCCGCTCCCGCCGGCTGCTCCTCCAGCAGTTGCTGGGCGATCGCCAGCGCCTTCTTCGTCTTCTCGCGCAGCTTCTCGTCCGACTTGATGCGCGTGTAGAGCCGGGCCACGCGGTCCTCGTTGCGCGCCACCGACTCCTCCATCTCGGCGATGCGCTTGCGCAGCTCGTCGGCCTCGGCGCTCGACTGCGCCTTCACCGCCTCCAGCTCCTCGCGCGCGCTGTCCGCCTCGCTCCGAGCCGCCGCCAGCTCCGCGTCCAGCTGCTCGGCCCGCGCCCGGAGCTCCTCCACCTCGCCCGCCTGCGCCTGGTACTGCTCCAGCTCGGCCTGCATCGTCGTGGCCCGGGCCGTGGCGCCTCGCGCCTCCTCCTTGGCCGCGTTGAGCTGCTGCTCCACGCGCCGGCGCTCCGCCATCAGCTGATCCGCCTTCGTCTTCAGCGTCTTCAGCTCCGCGTCCCGCCGGGTGATCTCGTCCGTGGCGCCGTTGGCCTGCTGCTCCAGCGCGAGCTGGCGATCCTGCAGCTCGACGATCTCCTGCTCCTTCTGGTTCAGCTCCGTCTTCAGCCGGAGGATCTCCCGATCCTTGCGGTTGGAGGCCTCCTTCAGCGCCAGGGTGGCCGAGTCGTTCTTGCCGGCCGAGGCCTTCACCGTCTCCAGCTCCGTCGACCGGGTCTCGAGCTCGGACTCCAGCTCCTGCACGCGCGTCTCCGCGGTGCTGGTCTGGCTCCGCGCGTCCTCGAGGGCGCCTTCCAGCTCGGCCACGCGGGCGCGCAGGTTGCGCAGCTCGGCCGCGTCCGCCGCGGACATGGCCGGGGCCGCGGACGTCACCGGCGCCGCGCGGGGCGTGGGGGCCGGAGCCGTGGGGGTGGGGCGAGTCGGGGCCGGGGGCGTCACGGGCGCCGGCGTGGGCCGGGTCGCCGCCGGGGTGGCGCGGGCCACGGGAGCCGGAGCGGGCGTCGGAGCCGGCGGCATGAAGCCCACCACCGTCTTCTCGTTGTCCAGGTCCAGCGCGTCCAGCGCGTTGTCGTCCTCGCCACCGCCCAGGCTGTCCAGCCCGGAGAAGTCGTCCTCGGGCGAGCTGAGCTCCGGCGGGGCCTCCACCGGCTCCTCGAAGGTGCCCGTCACGGGCTGATCGCCGCTGTCGCCGAACGGATTGTCGAGCAGCGCCAGCTCCTCGCCGTGGCTCTCCAGTGGCTCGCCCTCGATGGCGAGCTCCTCGCCCTGCACCGGCTCCTCGCCGAGCCCATCCAGCCCGCCGTCCAGTCCGTCATCCAACCCGCCCAGCGACAGGCCGTCGTCGACGATGTCGCCCGCGGGCAGCTCCGGGAAGCCGATCAGCCCGCCCACGCGCTCCACCAGCTCCTCGGGGTTCACCGGCTTGGCCACGTAGTCATCCGCGTGCGCCTTGAGCTTGCGGTGCTGCGCGAAGCCATCCGGGTTGCCGATGATGACGATGGGAACCGTCTTGAGGTCGTCGTCCTTCTTCAGCTTGCCGCAGATGAGGTAGCCGTTCTGGCCCGCTGACAGGTCCACCGCGAGCACCACCAGGTCCGGCCGGTCGCGGCGGATCTGCTCCACGCTGCCCTTGCCATCGCTGGTCTCCTGCACCGCGAAGCCCCGGGCCTCCAGGGCCTGATGCAGCGTCGCGGAGAGGGTGGTGTCACTTTCGACGATCAGGATGTTCTTGGACATGGAAGGCTGCCGGACCTGGGAGGACGAGCGCGCCCCGCGTCAACTACGAGGGAACGGCGGCTCTGGAAAAGTCTCGGGGAGGCTATCGGTGCCTACCGGGACCGTCAATCTTCGGTCCAGTCGGATTTCCAGGCAGTCCTGCTCGTCGGGCGAGCGAGCGGCCTCCACGCGCGGGGAGGCCGCGGGGGTAGCGCTTCACGGCTGGAGGGCGACCGGCCGGGCCTGCACGTCCGGCGTCACCGGGCGCGAGGGCTTGTTCTTCAGGACATTCTGCTCGGCGATCATCCGGCGGATGTCCGACTCGTCGAGGTCCGACACCAGTTCGTAGACGACCTCGCCGTCGCGCCACACGGCCACGTTGTAGCCGAGGCTCGAGCCCACTTGCACGGAGGGCAGGGGAGGGGCCTGCACCTCGCGCTGGGCGTCATCGAAGACGAACAGGCCGATGCGCCGGGCGGGCGCGCCTTGCTTGTCCGGGTTGCGCTCGTAGCTGATGTACGCGGCGGGGCGATCCGTCACGTTGGAGATGCGCGCCCCGGACAGCTGCACGTTGGGAAGGTGGGGCACCGAGACGCGATGGTCCAGCTTCCCGTCGAACCAGGCCTCCACGTTCTCGTGCGAGGCGCCGGTGATCTCCACCGGCAGCCGCTTGGCGTGCCGCCGCGCGGCGTCCTCCATGAAGCGCTGATCCCTCTCGGGCCGCAGCGTGAGCCAGCTCCCGCCGGCCAGCACCACCACCGCGGCCGCGGCGCTCGCGCGCAACCACCAGGCCCGCGACACGCGGTGCTGCTCCTGGCGCAGGCCCAGCTGGAGGCGGGCGCGCAGGGCGTCCGGGGCGCGGGTGGCCTCCACGGCGTGGCGGGCGGCCCGGCGCAGCGACTGCTGCATCCGTGCCTCCAGGTTGACCCGCTGCGCGCACCCGGCGCAGCCGGTGAGATGCGCTTCCACGTCCAATCGCTCGTCGGGTTGGAACTCCCCGTCGAGGTAGGGGTAGAGAATCGAATCGAGTTCCTGGCAGGTCATGAGCGCTCAGGCAGGGGGCGATGGTGTGGGGCCCGTGCGGAAATATTGTGAAGAAATATTTCCGCGCCCATCAACCTCGATCTACCCCACCTTCTTCCTGCGACGGTATTCATCGAGGCTCGTGGCGGAGTTGGCGCCATTGCCCGCGCCCGCGTTCGCCCCTTGCTCGGCGCCCTCTTGACGCAGCACGCCAGTGCCCTCGGCGTACTCGCGCAGCGTCTTCTGCAGCAGCTTGCGGCCGCGGAAGAGCCGGCTCATCACCGTGCCCACGGGGCACTCGAGGATCTCGGCGATCTCCTTGTAGGAGAACTCCTGCAAATCCGCGAGGATGACCACCAGCCGGAAGTCGATGGGCAGCGCGTCGATGGCGCGCAGCACGTCATCCGACAGGAGACGGTCGAAGAAGTACTGCTCGGGGTTGGCCGCGAAGTCCGTGGCGTCCCGGCTGACGAAGCGCTCGTGGACGGCCTCGCGCTCCACCCCCTCCACCACGCTGCGCTCCTTCACCTTGCGCCGGTAGCGGTTGATGAAGGTGTTGGTGAGGATCTTGAAGAGCCAGGCCTTGATGTTGGTGCCCCGCTCGAACTTGTCGAAGAAGCGGTAGGCCCTCATGCAGGTGTCCTGCACCAGGTCCTCGGCGTCCCGCTCGTTCTTCGTCAGCCTCAGGGCCGCGGAGTACAGGGGGTCGAGATGGGCCAGGGCCAGCTCCTCGAATTCCGCTTTCGTCCGGTTGTTCTGCCTGAAGTCCAGCATGCTCCCGCCTTCCAGAGGCCTGAAATTAAAGGCAATTGAGTCGTTACCCACCCGGCAATGTATGCATGGGAACAGAGTGGGCAACAACACAAAGCCCGCTGGCGCCGTTTGCACGGCTGCCCCAGCGGGCGGGAGACAAACGACGGCGGGGATTATTCCCGGATTGGGGAGCAACCCCCGCCCTCGGGGTGTCGGACTGTTGACTACTTCCCCTTCGAGCCGATGGCGTCGAAGATGGACAGGTAGTTGTAGCCCAGGTCCTTGGCGACGGCCTCGTAGGTGACGTGGCCGTTGTAGGTGTTGAGGCCGCGGGCCAGGGACTTGTCGGCCTTGATGGCCTCGACGAGGCCCAGGTCGGCGATCTTCCGGGCGTAGGGCCGGGTGGTGTTGGTGAGGGCGTAGGTGGACGTCTGGGGCACCGCGCCGGGCATGTTGGCCACGCAGTAGTGCACCACGCCGTGCTTCACGAAGGTGGGGTTGTCGTGGGTGGTGGGCACGCACGTCTCGATGCAGCCGCCCTGGTCCACCGCCACGTCCACCACCACGGAGCCGGGGCTCATCTCGGCGATGAGGGCCTCGGAGACGAGCTTGGGGGCCGCGGCGCCGGGGATGAGCACGCCGCCGACGACGATGTCCGCCTCGCGCACGCTCTTGGCGATGCTCTCGGTGTCCGAGGCCAGCGTGGCCACGCGGCCGAGGAACACGTCGTCCAGGTAGGTGAGGCGCTCGAGGTTGACGTCGAGGATGGTGACCTCGGCGCCCATGCCCACGGCGACCTTGGCCGCGCAGGTGCCCACCACGCCACCGCCGATGATGGTGACGCGGCCACGGCGCACGCCGGGCACGCCGCCCAGCAAAATCCCCTTGCCGCCGTGCGCCTTCTCCAGGCACGCGGCGCCGACCTGGATGGCCATCTTGCCGGCCACCTCGGACATCGGCTTGAGCAGCGGCAGCGAGCCGTCATCCAGCTGGATCGTCTCATACGCCACGGCCGAGGCCTTCTTCTTCACCAGGGTGCGCGTGAGCTCCGGGTCCACGCCGGACAGGTGGAAGTAGGTGTAGATGATCTGCCCGTCCTGGATGCGCGCGTACTCGGGCGCGATGGGCTCCTTCACCTTGACGACCATCTCGGCGCGCTTCCACACCTCGTCCGCGCTCTGGACGATCTGCGCACCGACGCGCTGGTACTCGGCGTCGGGGATGCCGGAGCCGACACCGGCGTTCGTCTCGACAAGCACCGTGTGGCCCGCGCTGGTCAGGGCACGGACGCCCGCCGGAACCATGCCGACACGGTACTCGCGGGTCTTGATCTCCTTGGGAACTCCGACAATCACTTGAGCTGCCTCCGAAAGGTCCGCAATAAGAGCGGAAAAACGGGCGGACCCTAGGCAGGGCCCCAGAACGAGTCAAGACGCGCACCGGCAAGGAGCCGTACGCCTCGTGAATGCGCGCCGCGTCGAATGCTCCGCCCGGCAGTGATAGTTAACGAGGTCATGACTTTGGCACCGAAGCTGTTGTTCGCGGACTCGAAGGGGCGGGTGATGGAGCACCCCTATCTGCTCGCCACGCTGCGCAGCGGGGAGGAGCTCGTTCCCCCGCAGGACAAGCCCATTGCCTTGCCCTCGGCGGGCCGGCTCGTCCACCTGCCGGGCCGGCTGCCCGTGGGCATCGACCCGGAGACGGGCGAGCTGGAGCTGGTGCGCGAGATGAAGATGAACGGGAAGACCTTCGTGCCCAACGCGGTGGGCGCGCTGCTGCCCCCGGGCTACACGCGCACGTTCCTGCCCGGCGAGGTGAAGGCGGACGGCCCGGTGCTGCCGCAGTGGGCCTATACCGCCGCGGCCTGGGGCGAGGACGGCCCGGTGGCGTGGGCCATCCACACCGACACGCGCTCGCACTGGGATCCGGAGCGCTACTCCACGCCCGAGCTGAAGAAGATCGTCGACGCGCACCTGGCGCGCTTCCCCGGCAACCGCGTGCTCAAGCAGCTCACCACGTGCGCGATGCTCTACCGGTGTTTCACCTCGCAGAACATCTTCTACGTGCGCGACGAGGGGGCCATCCCCGCCTCGGTGATGTGCAACGCGCGCTGCGTGGGCTGCATCTCGGATCAGCCGGCGGACGGGCCTCCCGCCTCGCACGAGCGCATGGATGATGGGCCCTCGGCGGAGGAGATGGGGGCCATTGGCCTCTACCACCTGGAGCACGCCCCGGGCCGCACCATGGTCAGCTTCGGCCAGGGCTGCGAGGGCGAGCCCCTCACCCGCTGGAAGTACATCGCCGGGTCCATCCGCTACATGCGCGAGCGCACCTCGCGCGGCTCCATCAACATCAACACCAACGCGAGCCTCACCAAGGGACTCGAGGCGCTCTTCGACGCGGGGCTGGACGCCATCCGCGTGTCGCTCAACTCGGCGACGAAGGAGCTCTACGAGGCCTACTACAAGCCGGTGAAGTACGGCTGGGAGGACGTGGAGGCGTCCATCGCCCTGGCGCGCGAGCGCGGGGCGTACCTCGCGCTCAACCTGCTGCTCTTCCCGGGCGTCACCGACCGCGAGGGCGAGGTGAAGGCCCTGGAGCGGCTGGTGAAGAAGTACAAGGTGGACCAGGTGCAGACGCGCTCGCTGGCCATCGATCCCATCCAGTACCTCGAGGTGGCGCGCGACAAGGGCCCCGGTGGCGAGCCCGTGGGCATCCGCGATCTGCTGCGGCGGCTCAAGGCGGCCCGGCCGGGGCTGATCATCGGCAACTTCGCGCGTGGGCTCGACGAGCGGAGCAACGCGGCCAGCGCGCGGAGGTAGGGCGCCGGACTCCCTCTCCCCGGGTGGGGGAGAGGGAAGGGCCCGGGCCGCGAGCGGCTACTCCTCGTCGCAGGCCTGGGCGTTCACGTGCCGGCACTCGTGCAGGTTGCGCGGCACCACCATCCAGGAGACGTCCGGGGACACGTTGCGGCGCGTGCCCAGGTTCTCGGTGGTGGGCTGCTCGCCCGCGCCGGTGATCGCCACCTGGTAGCGGATGCGGAAGGGCTTGCCGTTGACGTTCAACATCTCGCGAGGGTTCGTCACGTCCAGCGCGACGAAGCGCTGGCCACCCGAGCGCTCCGAGAGGATGGCGAGCGTGTGGTACTCGCTCGGCTCCTTCACCCCGGCCTTGCCCGCCGAGCCGTCCACCCAGAGGTCGCGGACCATGGGGGTGCCATCCACGAAGAACTCGTGGCCGTTCACCATCAGGCCCAGCTTGGGCAGCAGGTCCGGCGGGATGAAGGCCCACAGCTCCTGGCCCGTGCCCAGGTCGTGCACGTCATCCAGGGCGCTCTCCCTGCTGCGGCTCAGGGCCGAGCCGGCGTGGATGGCGTGCAGCATGCCTCCGTTGGAGCCCACCAGCACGATGCCTCCGGCCTGCACGCCGGAGATGTTGGACGAGCCGAAGGAGGTGGACACCTCCTTGATGTCCCCGATGGCGGCCATGAGGGCATCGCGCAGCTCGGTGGGGTTGTTCACGCGGTAGAACTGGCCCTTGCCCGCTCAGGCGGGCCATGGGCTCCCTGGAGGGGAAGGCACTTGCTGACGGCGAGGAGACCCGGGCCGGGCGCGGGCTACTCCTACTCCTTGGCGGGGGCGTCGAGTTCCTTCGCCACCAGATGGCCGAGCACGGCGTCCTTGGGCACGTAGCCGTCGGCGCCGGCCTCGCGGCAGATGCGCTGGAGCTCCTCGATGTTCTCGCCGGAGCACAGCAGCACCTTGATGCCCTTGAAGAGGCTGTTGCTCTTGATGAAGCGGCAGAACTGCTCGCCGTTCACGTTGGGCATCCGCACGTCCAGCAGGACCAGATCCGGACGCGTCTGCTTCTTGAGGATGATCTTCGTCGCCTTGTCGGCGGAGTCGGCGATGTGGACCTCGAAGCCCTTGGTCACCAGGTCCGCTTCGATGATCCGCGCCGTCATCTCGCTGTCGTCGACGATGAGGATGCGGGGCTTGCGGCCCGCGGCCGCCGCCATCTTCGCGGCCGAGGGGAAGCCACCCGTCGCGGCCGGGGCGGGCGCGGGCGCCGGAGCGGCCGGGGCAGGGGGCTGCACCGGAGCGGGCGCGGCCGCCTGGGGGGCCACGGGGGTCCGAGCCGGGGCGGGCGTCACGGGAGGAGCCGTATGAGCCGGGGCCGCCTGAGCCGTGGCATGTGTCGGCGCCGGCGCCAGGGGTCTCGCCGGAGCCTGCGCCGTGGGAGCCGCCGCATGCGCGGTGGCCGCCGGAGCGGGCGCGCGAGGTGCCGCCGCCGGAGCCGGATGGGCGCCCGCCAGCGGAGCCTGCGCCGCCGGACGGGGAGGAGCGACCTGTCCCGCCACGGGCGCACGAGGCGCGGTGCCCGGAGCCGCATGAGCCGCGGCCGGATGCGCCGCCGGAGCCGGATGAGCACCCGCCGCCGGAGCCTGCGCCACCGGACGAGGCGCGGCGACCTGTCCCGCCATGGGCGCGCGAGGCGCGGTGCCTGGAGCCGCATGAGCACCCGCCGGAACCTGCGCCGTCGGACGGGGGGCGGCAGGCTGTCCCGCCACGGGCGCGCGAGGGCCCGGAATCGCCTGGGCCTGGGTCACGGGCGCGGGGGCGACGCGCGGCGGAGGAGCGACATTCGCCTGAGGAGTACCGGGAGCGACGGGCCGGGGAGCAGCAGCGGTGGCGGGCGGACGGGTTGCCGGAGCCACCGAGGGCGGGCGGGGAGCCGCCGCGGTCCCCATCGGCCGGGCGGCCTGGGCTCCTGGCTGGGTCACCGCGCGTGCGGGAGCGGCCGCACTCCCCGTGGGGGCGCCCAGGATCCGCATGATCCCGCCAATGACGGCCTCCAGGCCTCCGCCCTTGAGGATGTAGGCATCGGCGCCCGAGTTCCGGGTCTTCGCCGCCAGTTCCTCCTCGGAGATGTCCGAGTAGAGCACCAGCTTGGAGGTGACCTTCTTCTGGGTCCGGAGGTACTCGACGACGTCGTCGCCGAACATCTCCGGCATGTTCACGTCCATGAGGATGAGCGCGAACGGTCCCTCGGTGAGCTTCTGGTCGAGGCTCGCCAGATCCGTAGCCCCGGTCGCCTGGTATCCAGCCGAGGCCAGAGCCCGGACCGTGAGTTCCACCAGCATTGGGCTATCATCGATGACCAGTACGCGAGACATCTGCCTCCCCAGGAATACGGCCGTTACCCTACACCGTTGAGCGGGCCCGGACCACGCGTTTCGGTCCACCCTTGACCCACTTCGCTTGCCTCCGGATACTTTGGCGCCTTGACTAACACTCCCCTCCAGCGTGCGCTCCGGATGGCGCCCGACCGAGCCATCGCAGGCCAGGCCCGGCCGGAGCAGGAATTCTTCGGTTTCCGCGCGGGTGAGCTCCGCCTCGCGGTTCCCAGCGAGAATGTCCTCGAGGTCATCCGTACCGGGCTCCTGACGCCCCTGCCTCGAACCCCTTCCTTCCTCCTGGGTGTTACCGGCCATCGCGGCGAGGTACTCCCGGTGATGGATCTCCTGCGCTTCCTCGGCAAGGGAGAGACCCGCGTCGGGCCCAGGACCCGCCTCTTCATCGGCACCAGCGGCAACTACCGCGTGGGCGTGGTGGCGGACGCGGTGCTCGGCCTGCGGCGCATCCCCGTGGCCAGCATCCTTCCTCCTCCCCTGGGCGGAGACTCGGCCGTCGAGCACCTGATCGGCGTGACCGAGGGCACCTCGCCCCAGGAGTCCATCGCCCTCGTCAACTTCACCAAGCTGCTGCAGAGCGCGCGGCAGCGGGCGGTGGTGAGATGATCTACGGCGATGACTACTCGCCCGAGCCCGAGCTCAACGAGGTCGACGTCCTCTTCTTCGAGGTCGGCGACATCCTCTACGGCACGGATGCCTTGCAGGTGCTGCGCATCGATCGCTCGCACCCGGACGACCTCTCGCTGCCGGAGCTCGGCGCGCTCAAGCGCGGCAACCGCGCGATCGTCTTCGACACCCCCGAAGGGGAGGGCCACCTCAAGGTGGACGCCATCCGCGGCGTGCGCCCCGTCCCCATCATGGATTTGCGGCGGCTGCCCCAGGTGGCGGGCGCCGCGCCCTACGCGGTCGGCGTGTTCCTCGACCAGGAACGCCCCGTGATGCTCATCGATCTTGTTGAAACCTTGAATGCTCAAGGAAGGCACTGAAGGCAATGTCCCCCGCTGACACGAAGAACGAAGTTGTCCCGACGGAGGGGTCTGCCCCTCGTGCGAGCAAGAAGGCCGGCTCCTTCAAGCCCCTCACCGACACCGTGATCGCGGTGCTGGCGGGCAACCTCGAGGCGCGCGTGCCCAAGAACGCCGTCGACGAGGATGCCGCCGATCTCGCCAACCTCTTCAACCAACTGCTGGATCGTCACGCCGCCGCCGAGCGCCGCAAGCAGGTGGCCGCCCAGGAGATCGATCAGGCCATCGACGCGCTCATCACCCTGGTGCGCGAGGGTGACCTCGCCCAGTGGAACACCTCCACCGAAGACCCCCAGCTCGGGCCCCTCCTCGAGGGTTTCGGCAAGGTGATCGAGACGCTGCGCACCTTCGTGCGGGAGATCAACGAGGCGGCCCTGCGCCTGTCCTCGTCCGCCAACCAGGTGCTCGCCGCCTCCACGCAGCACGAGACCAGCTCCACCGAGCAGGCCGCGGCCATCCATGAGACCACGGCCACGATGGAAGAGCTCAAGCACGCCTCGGCGCAGATCGCCGAGAACGCCGGCAGCGTGGCGCGCGTGGCCGAGGAGACCCTGGGTGCCGCTCGCGCGGGCCGGGGCGCCATCGGCGAGTTCATCCAGGCCATGCAGCAGATCCGCTCCGACGGCGTCGCGGTGGCCGACTCCATCGCCAAGCTGTCCAAGCGCGTGGAGCGCATCGGCACGGTGGTCGAGGTGATCGACGAGATCGCCGACCGCTCGGACCTGCTCGCGCTCAACGCGGCCCTCGAGGGCAGCCGCGCCGGTGAGGCGGGCAAGGGCTTCTCCATCGTCGCGGCCGAAATGCGCCGCCTGGCGGAGAACGTCATGGAGTCCACCAAGGAGATCAAGAACCTCATCACCGAGATCCGCGAGGCGACGGCCGCCGCCGGCACCGCCGCGGATGCGTCCAAGGAGGCCACGGAGTCCGGCGAGAAGCTGGGCGCGGTGGCGGCGCAGGCCGTCGAGGGCATCCTCGCCGGCGTGCAGGAGACGAGCGACGCGGCCCGCGTCATCAACCTCGCCACCCAGCAGCAGCGCACCGCCACCGAGCAGGTGGTGGCCTCCATGGCGGAGATCGAGGACGTCACCCGTCAGACCACCCAGGCCTCCAAGCAGGCCACGGGTGTGGCTGCCGAACTCACGCAGCTCGCCGGTCGTCTCGCCGAGCTCATCAAGCGCTTCAAGGCCGACTGACAAGGGGAGGGGGAGGGGCACGGGGCGGATTTCCGTCCTGACTCCCTCCGGTCATGGACACCGAGTCCCTCAAGAAATCCCTCCTGAGCAAGTTCCAGGAGGTCAGCGCAGACCGTCTCCAGAAGATCCAGTTGGGCGTGCTCGATCTCGAGAAGCCCACCGCGGATCAGGCGGCGGACGAGGTCGCGCGCGAGCTGCACACGATGAAGGGCGAGGCCCGCATGTTGGGCCTGGCCGCCATCGGACAGCTCGCGCACGCGGCCGAGGACGTCCTGAAGGCCGAGCGCGACGGGAGGACCGCCACCGAAGTGGCGACGGACCTCCTGCTGCGCGCGTGCGACACCATCTCGGACCTCCTGGAGGACTCCGAGGGCGCGCAGTCCGGCACCCCGGCCTCCCAGGAGATGGTCGAGGCGCTCGCCTCGGCCTCCGGGCATGCGCCACCCGCCATCGCGGGCGCCAGGCCGTCGCAGACGTCCATTCCCGTGGTGCCCGCGGCCAACGTCGTCGTGGAGGCGGCCGCCGAGCCCTCGGAGCCCGCCTACGCGCCGCCGCCGGCACCGCCACCCGCTCCGGCCGCTCCTCCCTCGGCGCCGCCCCGGGCCTCCAAGCCCGAGCACGCCCATCACGAGGAGGGGCACGCCCCCAAGGCGCTCGCCGATCGCAGCATCCGCGTGAATGTCGAGGTGCTCGACTCGCTCGGCCTGCTCGCGGGCGATCTCCTGGTGGAGAGCGCGCGCGGACGGTTGCGCGCCTCCGAGGTGGAGGGGCTGCTCAACCGCTTCTCGCGCCTGGGCGATCGCTTCCTCAAGCTGGCGGATCTGCTCAACATCCCCAACTCGCTGCGCAATGACGTCGAGCGCCTCGAGAGCGACCTGCACATGCTGCGCGACGACGCGTTCCGCTTCGTGCGCAGCAACGGCGACGGGATCGAGACGCTCCACGGCAACCTGTCGATGATGGCGGACCACGTGGCCGAGGCCCGCCTCGTGCCGCTGTCCACCGTCTTCGATGCCTTCCCGCGGGCCGTGCGTGACATCGCGCGCACCCAGGGCAAGGAAGTGGACTTCATCGTCGAGAACGCCGACCTCGGCGTGGATCGCTCGATGCTGGCCGACGTGCGCGACGCCCTGGTGCACCTGCTGCGCAACTCGGTGGACCACGGCATCGAGTCCCCCGATGACCGCCGCATGCTCGGCAAGCCCGCTGCGGGCCGGGTGCGCATCCGCGTGCGCGCCGATGGCGACATGCTCAGCATCGAGCTGGATGACGACGGCCGCGGCATGGATCCGCAGAAGCTGCGCGAGGTGGCCGTGCGCAAGCGCCTGCTGACGGATCAACAGGCCGCCGCCCTCTCCGAGCGCGAGGCCATCGAGCTCATCTTCCGTCCCGGCTTCTCCACCCGCGAGGAGGTCACCGACATCTCCGGCCGCGGCGTGGGCATGGACGTGGTGAAGAAGAAGGTGGAGTCGCTGGGCGGCTCGGTGGGCATCTTCAGCCGCCTGGGCCGTGGCTCCGCCATCACCCTGCGCCTGCCGCAGTCGCTGGCGCTCATGAAGGTGCTGCTGGTGCGCCTGGGTGACGACGTCTACGGCATGCCCGCCGCCGACGTGGTGGCGGTGATGCGCGTGAAGCCGGACGACCGCATGGAAGTGTTCGGCACCCTGGCGGTGAAGCACCGGGGCAAGCCCATTGCCCTGGTGGGCCTGGGGCCGCTGCTGGGCGTCAACGGAGGCAACCGCTTCGACAAGCCGCCCGCCGTGGTGGTGCGTCACGGTGACGACTTCGCCGCGCTGGTGGTGGACGGCTTCGTGGACGAGCGCGAGGTGGCGGTGAAGCCTTGCGGCGGCGAGTTCCTCAAGGGCGCCGCCTTCATCGCCGGCACCGCCGCGCTGGAGGACGGCCGCATCGCCGTGCTCCTGCACGTCCCGGACATCATGACGGAGGTGCGCCGCATGGCGCGGCCCGTCACCCAGAACCAGGTCGCCAAGCGGCTGCGGGTGCTGCTGGTGGACGACTCGCCCATCGCGCGAGCCACCGAGTCCGCGCTCGTCAAGGCGCTGGGGCACACCGTGGACGAGGCCCAGGACGGCGAGGAGGGCTACCTCAAGGCCCAGTCCCAGCCGTACGATCTCATCCTCTCGGACGTGCAGATGCCCCGGCTGGACGGCTTCTCGCTCACGCGGCGGCTCAAGTCCACCGCGGGGCTGGCCCGCATCCCGGTCATCATCCTCTCCTCGCTCGCGTCGCCGGAGGACAGGCGGCGCGGGGCCGAGGCGGGCGCGGATGCGTACCTGGTCAAGGGCGAGCTCGGCGTGGAGAGCCTGGCGCAGACCATTGATCGTCTGACCTGAGGCATCTCAAGGGGGCTGTTTGGAGGTCGGAGCGTCCGCATACCGGGTGTTGCTCGTGGGCGAGGTCCTTCGGGGAGCCTCGCGGGGGTTGTTCGACGGGGTGGTGCTCGCCCCGGCCGGCAACGTCTGCGAGTTCTCCGAGGCCCTGGAAGGCGTCCAGCGCCTTCACCCGGACGTCGTCGTGGTGGACCTGTCCGGACCGGACGCCCTCAAGGCGATTCAACGGGTGATGGCGGAGCGGCCCGTGCCGGTGCTCGCGCTGCACCCGGGCGTGCTCTCCGGCGCCGACGCCTTCCAGGCGCTCGCCTTCGGGGCCGTGGACGTGGTGGAGCGGCCCACGGAGCCCGGTGTCGACTTCTGGCAGACGGTGAGCCGCAAGTTGATGCTGCTCGCCGAGGTGCGCGTGTCGCGCCCCGTGCAGGTGCAGCGCTCCAACGTGCGGCCCTCGCCCACCGAGGCACCGTACCCGCTGGTGGCCATCGCCTCGTCGCTGGGCGGGCCCAAGGCGCTCTCCGTGGTGCTCAAGATGCTTCCCAAGGACTTCCCCGCACCGGTGTGCATCTGCCAGCACATCAGCAACGGCTTCACCGAGGGCCTGACCCAGTGGCTCGGCTCCGAGACGCCGCTGCGCGTGGTGGAGGCCAACGACGGCGACGAGATGGCGCCCGGCTCCGTCTACATCGCCCGTTCGGGCACGCACCTGGTGGTACGCTCCAAGGGCCGGCTGGCGTTGGACCCGAGCCCTCCGGTGCGCGGCTTCCGGCCCTCGTGCGACGTGCTGCTCACCTCGGCGGCGGAGTCGTTCGGCACGCGCGTGCTGGGCGTCATCCTCACCGGCATGGGCCGCGATGGCGCCCGGGGACTGAAGGAAATCCGCGAGCGCGGTGGGCGCACCATCGCGCAGGACAAGGCGAGCTGCGCCGTGTACGGAATGCCCAAGGAGGCCGTGCGGCTTGGTGCCGCCGAGGAAATCCTGCCTCTTGATCAGATTGGACCAACGCTCGTCCAGTGGGTGCAGACATGCTGACGGTGACCTCCAAGGCCCTGCAGCAACTGGCCTCGCTCCTGCTGGAGCGCGCGGGGCTGAAGATCACTCCGGATGGCTTCCACAGCCTGCGGCTGGCGCTGACCACGCGCATGCCCGCGGTGGGTATCGAGGACGCCGAGGAGTACGTGCGGCGCCTGCGCAACGTGGAGGACGAGCTGCGCGCGCTGCTGCCGCTCGTCACGGTGGGACACACCGAGTTCTTCCGCGACCCCAAGCAGTTCCGGGCGCTGGAGAGCCGCATCCTCCCCGAGACCCTGTGGCGGGCGCGGCGGGAGAACCGCCGGGTGTCCATCTGGTCCGCCGGCTGCGCCACGGGTGAGGAGCCCTACAGCCTCGCCATGGTGCTGGTGGAGCTGGGCGCGCTCCCCATCGAGGTGGACCTGTGGGCCACCGACCTGAACCTCGCCGCGGTGGAGGCCGCGCGCCAGGGCCGTTTCTCGTCGCGGCGCGTGGCCGGCATGCACAACGATCGCCGCACGCGCTTCTTCCGGCCCGTGGATGACGGCTTCGAGATCGTCTCCTCGCTCAAGGACTACGTGCGCTTCGACGGGCAGAACCTCGCCGTCCCCGTCTTCGAGAAGGTGAAGCCGGAGTCGTTGGATCTCATCCTCTGCCGCAACGTCATCATCTACTTCGACCTGCCCACCATCCGCGCGCTGATGGACCGCTTCCTCGCGGCGCTGCGGCCCGGAGCCCTGCTGCTGCTGGGCTACTCGGAGAGCCTCTTCAAGGTCTACGACCGCTTCGAGATGGTCGAGGTGGAGGGGGCGTTCGTCTACCGTCGGCCCCTGACGCCGCTGTCGCCTCGCGCTCCGGGCTCCGGCCCGAGGACCATGACGATCGGCTCGCTGCCGGCCGTGGGCTCTCGCGCGGCGGACACCGCGGCCTCCTCGAGCGGCCTCAAGTCCCAGGCCCCGGTGTCGGCCCTGGCGCCGCACCCCAACTCGAGCCTCGCGGTGCTGCCGTCCACGCGGGCCCTGCAGAAGACGCTCGATGCGTCCAAGCAGCCCACGGTCAAGGCGCCCGAGGCGTCCCCGGCGGCGGCTCCTCTGGCTACCGGCTCCGAGCCGCCGCGCAGGCCGATGGAGATGACCTCGGTGGGCGGCGAGCAGCGCATGCGCACGGGGGAGCTGCCCGCGTGGTCGCTGATGCTGGCCCCGGGCGAGCGGCTCAACGCGGCCGTGCGGATGATCGAGCGCGGGGACTTCGTGTCCGCCGTGGCCACCGTGGAGCAGCTCCTGCTGGATGAGCCGAACCACCTGGACGCGCTGCTCACCGTGGGCAACCTGTACTCGCTCACCGGGCGCATCGTCGACGCGCGCGAGGCCTTCGCACAGGCCATCAACCGCGAGCCGCTGTGCGTGGAGGCGCGGGTGTTCGGCGGGCTGGCGGCGCTGCAGGCCGGAGAGCTCCCCGAGGCCCGCGCCGAGCTGGGCAAGGCGCTCTTCCTGGAGCCCTCGCTGGCCATCGGTCACTACCTGATGGCGCAGGTGCACGAGCGGCTCAAGGACCACGAGGCGGCGCGGCGCAGCTACCGCAACGCCATCTCGCAGCTGCGCTTCCCCCAGCGCCCGCTGGCCGGCCACTATCCGGAGCTGCCGGACTCGGCCGAGGCCATCTCCCGCGCGGCCCGCTATGCGCTCGCCGCGCTGGAAGAAGGGCCGCTGCCGTAGGCCGCGCTAGGCCAGGCCCTTGCCGACGTCGTCGGCGCTCTTGCTCGGGTCGAGCACGGTGCTGAACTTCTTCTGCAGGTAGGACTTGGCCTGGCCGCGCAGCAGCATGCCGGGGTCGGTGCCCTCGCCCTGGATGGCGCCGTCGGTGATCTTGAAGCTGGCATCCAGGTTGATGCCCATCACCTTGCCGATGACCTTCGCGCCGTCGGCGGCCCACTCGGTCTTCACGCCGTACTTGTCCGCCCAGTACTTGACGAGCTGCTCGACGCGCTTCCTGGCCTCGTCCTTGGAGAGGGTGTGGGGGACCTCGAACTTCATCGTGCCCATGTGGCGCTCCCGGGTTTCGTGATGTTCCCGCACCGGGGTGTAGTGAGGCCCGGACGGGATGGAAACCCGGGTCTCGCCGCCGGGCGCGCGGAAGTCAACAAAGCTCTCGCGCACTGTCCACCTCGCGAGATTCCCGCTGCATCGGTCCCGGGTTGGGGTTTGATGCCGGCAGGTCCGGAGAAGGAGTGTCTCGAGTGTCCTCGCTCATCCGCTGGCTGTCCCTCGCCGTCGTCCTCCTGCTCGCCGCGCCGGGCACCGCCCATGCCCAGGCGTATGCCTCCGATGCGCCGGTGCTGCCGCCGGACACGGCGTCGCTGCGCACCGAGCCCCAGGCGCCGCTCACCCCACAGGGCCAGCTGCCCCCCGCCGCCACGAGCGCCCCGGAGGCCGAGGGCAACGGCGCCATCCTCGATGGGCACCTGCGCTACGGCGCGTTCCTCTCCGGGCCGGGCAGCCTCACCTTCATCCTGCACCACTCGCTGATGGGGGCCGCGGGCGGCTTCGCCACCCAGGGCATCGCCCACGGCTTCAGCTTCGATCGCAGCGCGCGCGAGGCCATGCTGGCCGGCACGCTCATCGGCGCGGGGCTCGGCTTCGGCTCCTCGGCGTGGTGGCAGTTCTACAACTGGGTGGACAAGCCCATGGGCTACTTCGGCATCGCCAACTCCGTCGTCGGAGGCATGTTCGCCGCGGGCTTCATGGACACGCTCTCGCGCGATCAGAGTCTGCTGACCTGGTCCGCCTTCCTCGGCGCCGAGCTGGGCGCGTGGCTCACCGCGACGGTGGGCGGCGGGCAGCTGCCGCTCGATGACGGCCTGCTGATCTCCTCGGGCAGCGGGTGGGGCCTCATCTACGGCGCGCTGCTGCTGGCCATCGTCCACTTCTCCGGCTCGAAGATCTCCGGGAAGACGTGGACGGATGCGCTGCTCATGGCACCGGGCCTCGGCGCCACGGCGCTGGCGCTGGCCACGATGAAGTACAACCCCACGCCCTCGCAGATAGTGCGGGCGGACCTCTTCGGCGCGGGCGTGGGCGGCGTGGTGCTGCTGCTCTCCGCGCTGGTGCTCGGCGGATTCGATCAACCCACGCCCTACGTGCTGTCCTTCCTCGGCTCGGCCGCCGCCATCACCACGGTGAGTCTCCTCTGGGAGGAGGCCGCCGAGCGCCCCAGCCTGGCTCCAGGCGGCTCGGGACGCTCCAAGGCCTGGCGCTGCGTCTGGTGGTAGCTCGCCTGCTGCCCTGTCGAGAGGGCGGTGTGGCCGGGGGTGGAGCGCATTCACATTGTTGTGGATATGGCGCGCGTCCTTCCATTCTCCGCACTGCTACCGTCGCTCGAATCGCACCTGTCCGCCGATGACGATGGGTGCCCCTTCAACGCGCCGCCCCGCTCCGCGTTCATCCGTCCGCTGTTGGATCGGGTGGACCCCACGGCCGAGCTGGGACGGTTGAGGGACGCAGGCTCCGTCCTCCGCGACACCCGGCCGGCCCTGTACCTCGCCGAGGTGTACAGCTCGGCGGGACGGCTCGGAGGGCCGCCGGTGCGCTTCCTCCTGTGCGGACTGTCTCCCGACGCCGCCGAGCCGCTGGAGGTGGAGCCCTACCGGCCCCGCTCGGCGCAGGTGGAGCCGGCCGTCACCCTGGCGGCGGATGACCATGGGCTGCTCCGCGCCCTCCTGGCCGAGGCGGCCGAGCGCAGCAGCGTCGTGTGGCAGGGCACGTTCGAGGATGCCCCGGTGTCCCTGCGGCGCATCGAGCCCTCGCCGCTGGCCCGGCGCATCCAGCAGCTCCTCGACGAGGCGCCGCTGCGCCCGCTGGCGGAGCTGGACGAGCGCCGGACGAGTCTCGCGGCCATCGTGCCGCTGTCGGATCCAGGGCTGCACTTCGAGCCGGTGCACCGCGCCCTCCAGGGGGTGGAGACGTTCGAGGAGGAGACGTTCCTGGCGCTCGTGGCGGCGTACGCGCGCGTCTATGACCTGGAGGAGCCGCTCACGTCGCCTCGGGGCGTGGCGCTGGCCAACGAGCGCATGGGCACGCTGGTGCGGGGACACCACGCGGTGCTGCTGGTGCTGCCGGGAGGGCGGGGGAAGATCCTCCGCTTCCGGCAGGGGTTGGACCTGGCGCACCTGAAGGGCGCGCCGCGCAGCCCGACGCTGCGCAGCCTGGATCTGGCGCTGCTCAACGCCCTGGTGCTGCGCACGGTGCTGGGCATCCAGGACCCCGAGGAGCCGGGCCACCCGCAGGTGTTCGCGGTGCAGGGGCTGGCCTCGCTGGTGCGGGGCGTTCACGCGGGGACGTTCCAGGTGGGCTTCGCGCTCAACCCGCCGCCGTTGTGGGAGGTGCGCGCGGTGATGGAGGCCGCGCAGACGCTGCCGCCCAAGACGCTCCGGGTGGAGCCCGCGCCGCCGGCGGGACTGCTGTTCCTGGATCCGGAGGTGTGAGGGGAACGGGTGCACGTCCTCTCGCCAGAAGCACTGGAGTGGCCCCAGCGCACGCTGCTCGAGCTCCGGCCTGGCTCCGGAGAGACGCTGGATTCGGTATGCGGCGGCGAGGTGAAGGTGCTCCAGCGGCGCCGGGGCTATCGCTTCACGTTGGATCCGGTGCTGCTCGCGCACTTCTCCGTCTACGAGGCCGGGGTGATGCGGGGGCGGTTGATGGACCTGGGCACGGGCTGCGGCATCATCCCCCTCGTCCTCGCGCGGCGGCTGGGCATCGGGAGCATCACCGGGCTGGAGCTCCAGCCGCGCCTGTTCTCGCTCGCCGAGCGCAACGTGCACCTCAACCGCTGCGAGCGCGAGGTGTCACTGGTGCGGGGAGATCTGCGTTGCGCGGAGAAGCTGTTCCCGAAGGCGAGCTTCTCCCACGTGCTGTGCAATCCGCCGTACCGGGCGCGGGAGCAGGGGAGGATCAGCACGGACATGGAGAAGGCGCTGGCGCGGCATGAAATCGCCTGCGAGCTCGAGGACGTGGTGCGCTCGGCGGCGTACCTGCTGCGCTGCCGCGGGAGCTTCTGCGTGGTGTACCCGGCCTCGCGCCTGTCCGAGCTGATGGCGGCGCTGCGGGTGGGGAAGCTGGAGCCGAGGACCGCGCGCATGGTGCACTCGCGCGCGGGGCGGCCCGCGAAGCTCGTGTTGATGCACGCGGTGAAGGGCGCGCCCACCGGCCTGACCGTGCTGCCGCCGCTCGTCATCCACGCCGATGACGAGCAGGCCTTCTCGCGCGAGGTCAGCGCGATGGTGGAGTAGGGCGGGCCCTCACGGCGTGGGCTGCGCCTCCTGCTGCTTCGAGTCCTTGTCCTGCTGCTCGCGGCAGAAGGCGAGCTGCTGCTTGATGACCTCGAGCGGCACCGCCAGCTCCAGCTTGAACTCGTCGCCCTCGGGGCGCACCTTCGCGAAGTCCAGCAACTGCGCCAGTTCCTTCTCGCCCTCGGCCTGCGCCTTCATCCGCGCCAGCGACAGCACGCCTCCGAGCGACTTGCCCAGGTCCGTCACCTTGTCCGCGTTGGACCCCTTCACCTGCGCCGTCATCGCGAAGTCCGAGCTCGCGTCCACGTGCAGCTCCACGTTCTCCGCCACCTCGGCCAGCTTCGACGCCAGCTCCTGCTGATCCGGCGGGAAGAGCTTCTTGAGCTGCTCCACGGAGATGACGCCGTACATCTCGCCGTACGTGCTGCCCTCGGAGATGACGGGCGGCTCGTCCGGCCCGCGCCCCTCCACCCGGTCGATGACCTCCTTCACCCCGTTCGGGTTCTTGCCGAACACGAGCATCTGGTCGTTCCACATGCCCACCGGCGGTGCGGTCCTGCGCTCCACGCGGCCATCCGGCAGGGTGCGCTCGTACGAGTGCTCATACATGCGTGCCCCGGTGCCGTAGTCGTAGTGCGTCGCGTCCCGGCTGGCGAGCAGCTCCTTCAGGCGCTTGTCCCCGAAGTTCCCCGAGAGGATGACGCCGTCATCCGTGAGCACCATCCGGTCCAGGTCCTGGAGGGGATCCACGCCCGTCTGCTGCTTGAACTTCTCCAGCTCGGCGCCCTCGCGGCGCATCAGGCACTCCAGCAGCATCTCCCCGAGGGGCGAGTGCCGGATGGCGTTGGCCTCGATGACCACCGCCGTCTTGCCCTTGCCCCGGGGCAGCGCCGCGAGCACGGGATCTCTCGGCCGCACCGGCTGCGGCTCGGCCACCGTCCCCGCTTGCGCCAGCGGCAGGACGTACGTGCGCCGCTTCTCCATGCGCTCGCGCTCCCGCGGCCGCAGCCGGTTCGGGAACGTCACCTTCATCTCGGGAAGGGCCTCCTCCTCACCCTGTCCGGAGAGCATCAGCCACGCGGCCAGGCCGAACAGCACCACCGCGAACACCAGCCAGAGTCCACGACGCCGCTGCATCAGTAATCCCTTCCTTCGAACCACCAGAAACCCATGGTCAGCACGCCCAGGCCGAACACGAACACGCCCACCAACAGCATCGCCAGCGACTGCACCCCCAGCGGCGTCGAGGCCGCCAGGTCCATGCTCGCCTGGCCCAGCGAGGACAGCCGCGGCAACACCAGCGTCACCCCCTTGAAGAGGTTCCGGCTCAGCCCCTCCTCGAGGAAGGGGGCGATCTTCGTCCGGTTGCCCGCGAGGATGCCCGCCACCAGCGTGAGGCCACCGAGTGCCGCGCACAGGGCCGCGCTGCGCACCAGCGTCGCCGTCGTCAGCATCACCGCGTACACCGCCGCGAAGCTCACGCACGCCAGCAGCGCGGCGATCACCGGCCCCACCGACCAGTACCCCGTCTTCACCCCGAAGATGAGCACCAGCCCCACCGAGCCGTACAGCGCCCCCAGCAGCGCCAGCGTCATCACCCCGAGGAACGTGCCCGCCAGGATGTGCCAGCGGCGCAAGGGCAGGGCGAGCAGGTGCTCGATGCGGCCCGGCGACAGCAGGCTCGGCGCGAAGTCCGAGCACGACACGATGCCGAACAGGATGCCCCCGTAGAACACGACGGCCGCCGCCGCCATGAACACCGGCTTGAGCGCCACGTCCACCGCCTGGATGTCCGAGTCCAGCATCTCGCCGAACAGCCGCGAGGCCGCCAGCGCCCCATCCACCACCTCGATCTTCAGGCTCAGCGACAGCGTCAGCAGCACACCCGTGACGCCCAGCAGGAAGGCGAGGATGAACTTGCGCGAGGCCGCCTCACGCAACACGTAGGCCGCGATTCCCAACACGCCCCTCATGCCGCCACCCCCATGGTTGAAGCCAGCACGGACTCCAGGTCCTGCCCGTCCCGCTTGAGCTCCATCAGCAGCGCTCCCGACGCCCGCGCCTTGTCCAGCGCCGCGTTCAGCTCCGTCACGTTCGCCGCCTCCACGTGGTACAGCCCCTCGGGGCCCGCCGCCTTGAAGCCCGCCGCGCCCAGCGCGCCCGCGTCCGCTCCCGGCGCCAGGCGCACCATCCACCGCGAGCCGCCCCGCGCCAGTTCCTCCAGCAGCCCCTCGCGCAGCACCTTGCCGTCTCCGAGGATCGCCACCCGATTACACAGGCGCTCCGTCTCCGCCAGCAGGTGCGAGTTGAGGAACAGGGTGGTGCCGCGCTGCACCTCCTCCTGAAGAATCCGCCGCACCTCCACGCGGCCCATCGGATCGATTCCATCCGTGGGCTCGTCGAGGATCAGCAGGGCCGGGTTGCCCAACAGCGCCGCCGCGAGCCCCAGCCGCTGGCGCATGCCCTTCGAGTAGCCGCCGATCTTCCGGCCCACGGCGTCCGCCAGGCCCACGCGCTCGAGCAGGCGCAGGTTCGCGGCCTTGTCCGCCGTCTGTCCCTTGAGCCGCGCCACCGTGCCCAGGAAGGCCGGCGCCGTCCACGAGCCCGGCAGGTGCAGGCGCTCGGGCAGGTAGCCGATGCGGGCCCGGATGCGCGGGTCCTCGGGAGAACCGCCGAGCACGCGTATCGTCCCCCCCGTGGGCTGGACGATTCCCAGCACGCTCTTGATGAAGGTCGTCTTCCCCGCGCCGTTCGGGCCGATCAACCCGAAGGCACTGCCCTCGGGCACGGAGAGGTCCACGCCGCGCAGCGCCTCGTGTCCGCTGCGGAAGGCGCGCCGGTATGTCTTACGGAGTCCAATGACTTCGATGGCTGGCACGATGCCCACTCTACGACGGAGCGCGCCCCTCGATTGCCCCGCACCCCACACGAGCCACCGGCCGAGCCCGTGGCCCGCCCGCTCGCGACATCCGTTGCGCACCCGGGAAGGTCCATTCGCACCTTTTTTCCGGGTTTCAGTGGCTCTCCGGCCCCACAGGCTTCGGCGTTTCGCACCCTTGCGCGGGGAAATCACATGGCCCGGGCTGTGCATTCCCTCCAGGTACAGGAGGCAACACCCATGTCCACGATTGAGCTGATGGAGCAGGAGCTGCGCGAGGCGCGCCGGGAGCTGGCGGAGGCGGAGCGCTGTCTGTCGGAGAACACCGAGGCGGCCCGCCTGCGCTACGCCCGCGCGGTGCACGAGGCGGAGCTGGCCGAACGCATGGCCGCTCGCATGTCCCGTCAGCGAAGCTGGCTCAGCGAGAGCTGGCGCCTGGCTACTGTCTAGGCAGCCCTGAAAGGAGAATTCCTTCCCGGGGCGTGCCGAGGGTTTATACCGTCGGCACATGTCTTATCCGATCCACCGCCCCCGCAGGCTGCGCCGTTCCGCGGCGCTTCGAGAGATGGTGCGAGAGACCACGCTCGCGCCCTCGGACTTCATCTACCCGCTCTTCGTCGTCGAGGGCCGGGACGTCCGCCGTCCCATCGGCTCCATGCCGGGCATCTACAACCTGTCGCTGGAGCACGCCGTCGCCGAGGCGAAGCAGGCCCATGCGCTCGGGGTGCCCGCGGTGCTCCTCTTCGGGATTCCGGATCACAAGGACGCCCAGGGCTCGCAGGCCTACGCGCGCGAGGGCATCGTCCAGCGCGCCGTGCGGGAGATCAAGGCCGCCGTCCCGGACCTGCTCGTCATCGTGGACGTGTGTCTGTGCGAGTACACCGACCATGGCCACTGCGGCGTCATCGAGCACGGCCACGTCGCCAACGACGCCACGCTGCCGCTGCTCGCGCGCATGGCGGTGACGTGCGCCCAGGCCGGCGCGGACGTGATCGCTCCCTCGGACATGATGGACGGGCGCGTGGCGGCCATCCGCTCGGCGCTCGACGAGGTGCAGCTCACCGAGGTGCCCATCCTCTCCTACGCCGCCAAGTACGCCTCGGCCTTCTACGGGCCCTTCCGCGAGGCCGCCCAGAGCACGCCGAAGTTCGGCGACCGGCGCACCCACCAGATGGACCCGGGCAACGTGCGCGAGGCCCTCAAGGAGGTCGACCTGGACCTGGAGGAGGGCGCGGACATGATCATGGTGAAGCCCGCGCTGAGCTACCTGGACGTGATTCAGCGGGTGCGCGAGCGCGTGGACGTGCCGGTGGTCGCCTACAACGTGTCCGCCGAGTACTCCATGGTGAAGGCCGCCGCCCAGGCCGGGTGGATCGACGGAGATCGGCTGATGCTGGAGATTCTCACCTCCATCAAGCGCGCCGGCTCGGATCTGATCATCACCTACCATGCACTCGAGGCCGCGAAGCTGATCGGTTGACGATTCGGGCGTAGCATCTCGACGAGTTGCTTGCGCCTACCCCCGAGCGCGAGGATCCCTATCGGCCATGGCCACCCGCAAGAAGAAACGGCCCCCACCTCGAAAGGCGGCCCCCCCGACGGCGAACCGGCGCCCGCTGCGTGCCGGCAAGCGTCCGGGTGCCGCCCGAGCCGCCGTGCCCGCCGCCCCCGTGCGTCCGGCGGGCCCGCTCCAGTACAAGGTCGTCGAGCTGTCCACCGTGGACGAGGGGACGCTCGAGCGCACCGTGAACGAGTGGAGCGCCAGGGGCTGGACGCTGGATGGCGTGCAGTTCGCCATGCGCGAGTCCTCCAAGCGTCCGGCCATGGCCTTCGTCTTCTTCACCCGCGAGGGCGAGGCGGCCACCCATGACGTGGAGGCCGCGCGAGGCCGGCTGCGGGAGATGTCCGAGACGGGCTCGCCCACGGCCGCGCTGGTGGCCTCGCCGGACTTCACCGGCAACGCCGCCGCGTCCTCTTCCTCCCCCTACGTCTACCAGCGCCCGCCGGGCACGGTGAGCGCGCACGAGCGGCTCGCGCAGCTCGCGGGCCTGGACGAGCCGGAGCCCCCGGAAAGGGGCCTCATCCTGGAGCCCGACGAGTGAGCGCCTCCCAACCGGTCTTCTCCACCCCCCGCCGCCCTGGCCTGCGCGTGGTGGACAATGGAGAGGAGCTCGGCTCGCCCTATCCCAAGGCCTCGCTGTGGATGCGGCTGGGCGCACGCATCGTGGACGTCTCCGTGGCGTGGGGGCTGCACGTGGTGTGCGGCGCCGCGGGCGGCGTGGTGGCGCTGCTCTTCCTGCTGCTGGCCGACGGCATGTTGCAGGGCCAGAGCGTGGGCAAGCGCATCTTCGGCGTGAAGGTGATGCACCTGCCCACGCGCTCGGCCGCGCGCCACCGCGACAGCACCCTGCGCAACGCGCCCCTGGCGCTCATCGTCCTGCTCGGGATGATGCCTCCGCCGCTGGGCCTGGTGGCGGGGCTGGCGGGCCTGCTGGTCATCGGCGGCGTCGAGGCCCTGCGCGTGGTGAGGGATCCGCTCGGTTGGCGGCTCGGCGACACCTGGGCGCAGACGCAGGTGGTGGACGGGAAGGTCGTCGCCGGAGCAACCGTTGCAGCACGCACGCCCGTGACGCCCGCTCGGGTTCCGGGAAGGTTCTTGTCCGCGGCCCGGCTTCGCCGGATCCGCCATTTCAAGAAGTCCAGAAGGGGAAAGCCTTGCGCATCGCGCTGACCTACAACCTCAGGTTGTCCGACTCGGAAGACGAGGCGGAGTTCGATACCCAGGAGACGGTGAACACGCTGGCGGCGGCCATCGAGCGGCTCGGCCACCGGCTGGAGCGTTTCGAGGTGAGCGGTCCCGCTTCGCGCACCGTGGCGCGGCTCGAGGCCTACAGCCCGGACCTCATCTTCAACATCGCCGAGGGCCGCCGCGGCCGCTTCCGCGAGGCCTTCTACCCGGCGCTCTTCGACGAGCTGGGCTTCGCCTATACGGGCTCGGACGCGTACGCGCTGGCGGTGACGCTGGACAAGCAGCTCACCAAGCTCGTGCTGTCCAAGCACGGCATCCGCACCCCCGGCTGGCAGTTCGTCGAGAAGCTCAACGAGCTCAAGGTCGAGGACCTGCGCTTCCCCCTCATCATCAAGCCCAACTTCGAGGGCTCCTCCAAGGGCATCACCCAGGACTCGGTGGCCGAGACCGTGGAGCAGGCCCGCGAGAAGGTGGCGCAGGCGCTCGCGCGCTACCCGGCGGGCATCCTCGTGGAGGAGTTCATCGGCGGCACGGACATCACGGTGCCGTACCTGGGCGCGGTGCAGAACGACCATGACGGCGTGCTCAGCCCGGTGGAGTACGACATCGACCCGGCCGCCATCGCCGGCCGCAAGTACGCCATCTACGACTACGAGCTGAAGACGAAGAAGGAGAGCTCGGTCAAGGTGCGCGCTCCGGCCAACATCTCCCCGAAGGTGGCCGAGGAGATGCGCAACATGTCGAAGAAGATCTTCCAGGTGCTCGACTGCCGCGACCTGGGACGCATCGACTTCCGGCTGAGCGACGCGGGCGTGCCGTACTTCCTGGAGATCAACGCGCTGCCCAGCCTGGAGCCGGGGGCGGGCATCTACGCCGCCGCGGCCATGGAGGGCGTGCACCTGGACGGCGTGGTGAACGCCGTCATCCAGAGCGCGGCGCGGCGCTACAAGATCAAGGACGGCAAGCGCCAGGGGAAGCCGACGCGCAAGTCCGGCCCGCTGCGCGTGGGCTTCACCTACAACGTCAAGCGCGTGAAGCCGGTGGCGGCGGACGGCACGGCGCTGGAGGACAGCGAGGCCGAGTACGACTCGCCCACCACGCTACAGGCCATCCGCGAGGCGATTGCCTCGTGGGGCCACGAGGTGGTGGACCTGGAGGCCACGGCGGAGCTGCCCAGCGTGCTGGCGAGCACGCCGCTGGACATCGTCTTCAACATCGCCGAGGGCTTCAAGGGCCGTAACCGCGAGAGCCAGGTACCGGCGATGCTCGAGCTGCTGGACATCCCGTACACGGGAAGCGATCCGGCGACGCTGTCCATCGCGCTGGACAAGGCGCTGGCGAAGAAGATCGTCCGCCAGGCGGGCATCCACACGCCGAACTTCCAGCTGATGCACACGGGCAAGGAGCGGCTCGACAAGCAGTTCACGAGCTTCCCACTGATCGTGAAGCCGGTGGCGGAGGGCTCCTCGAAGGGCGTGGTGAGCAAGAGCGTGTGCCACAACGAGGCGGAGCTGCGCGAGGTGGTGAAGGAGATCGTCACCAAGTACCAGCAGCCGGCGCTCATCGAGGAGTACATCGGCGGGCGCGAGTTCACGGTGGGCCTGTTGGGCGAGCGGCGCCCGCGCGTGCTGCCGCCGATGGAGATCGTCTTCCTGGACCGGGAGGACAAGACGCCCATCTACAGCTTCCAGCACAAGCTGGATTGGAACGATCGCATCCGGTACGACGCGCCGGCGAAGATCGAGCCCGCGCTGTTGGAGAAGCTGAGGGCGGCGGCGCGCAACTCGTTCATGGCGCTGGGGTGCCGGGACGTGGCGCGCATCGACTTCCGCATGGACGACAAGGGCCGCATCTACTTCATCGAGTGCAACCCGCTGCCGGGCCTCACGCCGGGGTGGAGCGACCTGGTGCTGATCGCGCAGGGCGCGGGCATGGACTACCGGGGGCTGATCGGGGAGATCATGGCCCCGGCCATCCGCCGCTACAAGGAGCGCGAGGCCCGTCGCGCCGCCGACGAGAGCGCGCTGATGAAGCTGGCGATGGAGAAGGCCGCCATCGAGAAGGCCACGCTGGCCGAGGAGAAGGCCGGGGCGGCCGCCGCGGCGAGCAGCTCGGGCTCCGGCTCGTCCTCGGGTGGCGAGACGTCCGCCCGCGTGAGCATGGAGATGAAGGCGTCTTGAGCGGGGATTGACGCCCCTCGGGGCGTCTCGTCGTCACGGCCCGGCACGTGGGTGGCAACTCGCCCCGTGTGCCGGGCTGTGTCGTTTCTGCGCGGCCTTTGGAAATGAAAAACCCCTGCCGTCGGATGAGGACGGCAGGGGTCGAAGACGAGCTCGGGCTTCTTCAGCCCGGCATTGCCTTGGAACTCAGCTGCCCGGCGTCACTTTGAAGACCACGGTGCCGCTGCAGCTACCGCTGGAGAAGCAGCCCGCGCGCAGCTCATAGCTCCCACTGGAGGTGGCGGTGTACTGGAGGTAGGAGGCCACGCCGCCGCAGCTGTCATCGTTGTAGACCACCTGGGTGGCGCTGGTGCCAAACAGGCGCAGGTAGGTGTCTCCCGAGGCCGTCGCCCCCGTCAGGTTGCAGGTACCCACCTCCAGCATGTCCCCAGCGTTCAGGGTGAAGGTACGGTTGAAGGTGTTCTGCTGGGCGCTGTTGGTGTTGGAGGCGCTGTAGGTGAGTGGCTCGATCTGGACTGTGGACCCACTTGCGGAGAGCACGCGCACGGGGGAAGAGCGCTGGGTCGTGGTGCCATCACCGAGCTGCCCATAGCCGTTATATCCCCAAGCCCAGGCCGAATTGTCCTGCTTGAGCGCCAGGGAGTGGGCAGCCCCAGTGGAGATGGTCGCCACACCCGAGAGCCCTGGCACCTGCACCGGGGTCATGCGCCGGGTAGTGGTGCCATCACCGAGCTGAGCCCAGCCATTGTAGCCCCAGGCCCAGGCGGTGCCGTCCTGCTTCAGGACCAGCGAAAATCCGACACCCGCATCGATGGCCGTTACACCCGACAATCCCAACACCTGTACGGGCGTGGTGCGCTGAATCGTGGTTCCATCGCCCAGCGACCCATCACCGTTGCTGCCCCAGGCCCACACGGTGCCATCCAGCTTCAGGGCCATCGAATGGGTATTACCGACAGAGACCGCGACGACTCCCGTCAGCCCGCTCACCTGCACCGGCGTGGTACGCATGCTGGTGGTGCCGTCACCCAGCTCGCCGAAGTAATTGTAGCCCCAAGCCCACACGCTCCCGTCGCTGCGCACCGCCAGCGAATCCGTGTCGCCTTCGGCAATGGCCACCACACCCGTCAGCCCCACCACCTGCACCGGCGTGTTGCGATCAATGGTGGTGCCATCCCCCAGCGCTCCAGTTCCGTTGTAGCCCCAGGCCCACACGGTGCCGTCCTGCTTCAGCGCCAGGGACTGAACCCCACCCGCTGCGATGGCCACCACGCCCGTCAGTCCCACCACCTGGACTGGCGTGTATCTATCCGTGAAAGACCCGTCTCCCAGCTGGCCGAAGTCGTTGCCACCCCAGGCCCAGACCGTGCCGTCCTTCTTCAGTACCAGGGAATGACGGTCGGCCGCGGCAATGGACTCGACATTGTCGAGCCCCATCACCCGCACCGGCGTGTTGCGCTGAAGCGTCGTCCCATCCCCCAGCTGCCCACGCTGATTCGTTCCCCAGCCCCAGACCGTCCCATCCTGGCGCAGCTCCAGGCTGAAGTACCACCCGCCCGCGATGCGCGTGGGCTTCGGGTGTGCGGCACCCAGGGCGAAGGCCAGATCGTCCCGCTCGTCATAGCTACTCCCCGAGCAGACGCTCGCGGTGCCCCCATAGCGGAAGACCGCGCGCACGGCTTGAGTGCTTCCTCCCGCCGGGAGCGTGTAGTTCGCCCGGAGCGTCTGCACACCGGCCCCGGTTGGCACCAGGGTGGTGATGAAGTTCCAGGTCGGGTTGCTCGCGTCCGCCGCGTAGTACAGGTCCAGCGCGTCCGACGTGAATGAGGACCAGGCCCACACCTCGACTTCGATGGTCACCTGCTTGCCGGGCGCCAGATCGGTGCCATCGGTGGTGTAGACCTTCACCCGGTCCAACGACTCGTCGGAGTGGTAGGTGCCACCGGCGCCGTCTGCGCAGGTGCCTCCCAGGGTGTTGGGCGCGTTGAGCTCGGGCCCCACCGGTCCACGGCCATTGACGAGGCTGCCCGAGTCACAGCCCGAGGCCACCCCAAGGCACCGGGGCACCTTCAATGTCGAATCGTAGTTGGCCGTTGCCATCAATGCGGCCGAGGTGGTGCCTGGTGCCAGTACGGCTTGCGCCTCCTCGTCACTCGGTCCCACCTCTGGCAGTCCACAGGCCATCGTCATCAGGGCGCATATCAATGCGGCCCGGACACTCCCACCCAGCATTCGCTTCATGAATTGTCCCCCCCAGTAGCAGTTGAGCTCCGCTGGGGATGCCTCCGCATTGGTGGCGGGTCCCAGCAAGAGTGGCGGCCTTGTACGCGACTGGGTTCGACCTGCCTTCCGCCAAGCCGCCAACCGGTTGTGCCTGAGCGCCAGGACAGCATTCTGGCTCCCACACCTGTGCCTGGAGTGAGAACGGCCACATGGGGAGTGCGGTGCGCTTGCCGAACCCCAGGCATGGGGCGGTGCATTGCAGTGCCAGAGTGCGCTCGATACTCTTGCCCGCATGGCAGAAGGTGACGTCAGCACAGCGGAAACGCCGGACAACGGGCAGGTGGATGCCGTCGAGAGTGAACTCGAGAGCGTCGGCTCTCAGGCGGCGTACGACGCGTTCCTCGGCGCCGCGAAGGCTCTCGACCCGGGCGTCATCGAGGAGTGCTGCGCCGACGTCGTGCTCGCCTACCACAACGTGTCGCGCGGCGTTGAGAACGTGCTGGGCAGTGGGGCGGTGGTCGTCGGCAAACTTCCCGACGTGAATGTCGTGGAGCTCTCGCTGCTGCCGCGACTCGCCCAGGGGTTGGTCTTCGCCGCACTGCAGGTGCACCGCGAGCTCCGGAGTGCTCCGTTCGGGACGCTGTTCGAGCGGGCCCAACTCGTGCGTCGCAAGCTGCGCAAGGCCGCTGACGCCCTCGCCGAGGCGGGCCTGCTCGCCGACACCGATATCGACGAGGTCCGGCTCCAGGCCCGGCAGGATGTGTTGGAGGACTGCCTGGCGCTCGCCGCGGTCTTCCGGAGGAACGAGGCGAGGATCACCGGGCGCTCGCCCGTGGTGGCCGCCGATATCCGCGAGGCGGAGCAGGTCGCCGACAAGCTGCGCACGATGCTCGGGCTGCAAGGGGACGCGGCCGACGGCGGGGCACCGTCCCTCGTCAAGGTCATCGAGATGCGCGACCGGTTCTGGACGCTGTTGTTCCAGCGCTACGACGTGCTGTGGCGGTGCGGTGCATGGC
Organism: Archangium sp.; assembly: GCF_045802675.1. Lineage (GTDB taxonomy): Bacteria > Myxococcota > Myxococcia > Myxococcales > Myxococcaceae > Archangium. The sequence continues at coordinate 95,921 of NZ_JBJMQO010000026.1, forward strand.
TCTACGGCCGTGGGGTCGACGAGCGCGTGCCGCCGCTCCCGATCCGGCAGTCGGTATTCCGGAAGTTCAGGAGTGTGCCGGTCGCTCGTGACGCGACGCGGACGGTGTCGGAGCAGCGGCGGATCGTAAGCCCGCCCCCCCTCATGCCCACGCGCGTGAGTACGCCCTCCAATGCCCCGCGCGACTCGACCCGGCATCTGAGTGACTTGCAGCGGGAGTTGGAGCGGAAGACCCGGTTCCTCGTCCGGCTCGGCGCCATTCCGCCCCCGCGCTGAGCTCGCTCCATTTCCCGGAGGGCAGGGGAGGCGTGCTCCGGTTCCACGTGGAGACACGCCTTCGTCCCGCGCGGGAGTGCGCGCGGGCAGGGGAGGGCGTTACGGAGGCGAGACCTGCGTGGTGGCCGGTGCCTGGGAGGAAGCGGGCGCCGGGGCGTCGGTGATGACGAGCACCTCGGCACGGCGGTTGAGCTGACGCTCCTGCTCGGTGGCGGGCTTGGGGCTCACCGGCCAGTCCGCGCCGAAGCCGCGGATCCGCACCCGCGTCGAGGGGATGCCCTGATCGATCAGGTAGCGCCGGATCGCCTGGGCGCGCCGCAGGGAGATGATCATGTTGGACGAGTCGGAGCCCTCGGTGTCCGCATGTCCTTCGACGATGATGGTGCCGCCCCGGGCCTGTTCCGACAGCCGCAGCACGGTCTGGTCCAGCAGGGGCACCACGCCCGGCAACTCGGAGCTGCCCCGGCCGAAGTGGATCTCTCCGCGCAGCACGAGCTTGTCCTGGGGGCCGGGCTGGTAGGGTTTCGGCGGCTCCTGGGGCGCGCCCTCCTGGGCCTGGGCTTCTCCCGGAGTCAGGGAGTTGAACTCCCAGGTACCGGCCGGACGGACCCGATCCTCTTTCTGGGAGGGCGGCGGGGCGGCCAGTGAGAGTTGCAGCTCGCGATCCGCGTGCTCGTCGATGAAGGAGAGCCTGGGAGGCGGCTCGCTGCGGAAGGAGACGCCGGTGAGCACGCGGAAGAGCGGCGTGCCGGGGGCTCCGCCCATGCCGGGGCCCGCGAGGACGAAGGCGTCCAGGCCCATCAGCAGCGGGAAGCGCACGCCGCCGAGCATCTCCATCGACACCTGGGGGGCGAGCGTGGTCCGCAGGCCCAGCTCTCCGCGCAGCCCCGTGCCCGTGGTGGCTAGCGCGGCCCCCAGCCGGATCTCCGAGCTCGCGCCCGGTTTGGCCGTGTCCGCGGCGGTGTCCAGCTGGATGGTGGGGCGGAAGAGCACGCCGGCCTCGAGCGAGGGCTGCAGCCAGCCCAGGGTGGTGCCCACCGTCATCCGCACGTGGAAGCGAGGCCCCGAGTCCCCCGCCAGCGCCAGCCCGGTACCCACCGGAAATCCCACGCCGAGGTCCGCGGACAGGTCCACGGGTTGCCGCTGGCGTCGTGACAGCAGTCCCAGGCGAGCCTGGAACACGGGGGTGCCGAGCCCCTGGGCCGACAGCGGGGCGAAGCCGATCTCGCTCGGATCATCTCCCTGCTGCCAGAGCACGAAGGGGACCTGGGCGGACAGCTCGAGCCACGGCAACACGCCATAGCTGGCGGCGAGCAGCGCGGTCGCCCTGTCCTGCACCACGTTCAGATCCTGGAGGCCGTCGTTGAGCACCAGGGGCGTGCGCTGGTAGTGGCCGAGCAGGCTCACGCTCAGGCCTCCGGGCACCATCAGCTCGCCGTTGCCGACGAGCAACGTGCCGCGCCCCACGTTCGTTTCCAACCGCTCCAGGTCGAAGCCCGGCAGCTGCTCGGTGGACTGTGCCGACGCCAGCGAGCTCCCCAGCAGCACCGCGGCCACCGCCCCCCTGGTGGATGAATGTAGACGCATGTGAATCTCGGTGGCTCCCTGGGTCGTGGCGAGAAGTGGCCCGTGGAGACGCCGGAGCGTCCTCCCCCCGGAGCCACCTGCCCGGCGGTCATCCTAGCGCTCTTCCTGGGGGAAGGGACAGGTGCCCCGGCTCAATCCTGGCCGTGAAGGGACCGGGCCCGGGGTCCACTCCGGGAGGACCCCTGCCACCAGGAGGGCGGCAGGGGTCGAGGAAGGCTTCTTCAGCCCGCCACCCTCAGTTGTCGCACTGCGCTCCGCCGGTGTTGTTGGCGAAGGTGTTGTTGTACGTGGCCAGGGTGAAGTCCGTCGTCACCTGGGTGTCATTGGGGCGGCTGCCGGTGCTCCGGGTAATGCCACAGCCAGCCGAGTTGCTGAGCGTGCTGTTGGTCACGAAAGCGCCAATCTCCCTGAACACGTTCACATTGCCCGTGCCGATTGTGCTCGCCGCCCCGGCGTGGGTGACGGTCACGTGATCGAGGCGGCTTTCACCGGCATGCCAGAAGTGCAGCCCGTGCCAGTATCCCGGGGTGGGCGTGGCCGCGTCGGGCACGAAGCGGATCGGCGCCTGCGCGGTTCCCATCGCGATCACGGCACCGGGGAACCCCTCATCGGCACCGACGTTGAGGCCAGTGTCCGCAGCGAAGCGGAGCTCCGTTCCCGGGAGCAGGGTCAGCTTGCCCCCCACGTCGATCAACACGTTGACCACGTAGGGAATGCCCAGGTTCGGCCACGTCTGCGGGTCGTACATGTTCGGGAGGGCTTCCACCGCGTCGCGCGCGTTGACGCTGACGGCCGTGTCCGCGGGGATCGTACCGATGAAGTTGGCATTCGCCGAGATGGCATAGCCGCCGTTCTCGCGCACGACCAGTCCGGTCGAGCCCGAACCGATATTTCCTCCATCACCCAGGTAGAGGCCTTGCTGGCTGCTCTTCCTCACGACGACGTGGTCGAGGCGGGTTCCGGGTCCGAGATCAACGAACTCTCCATACAGGTTCAGGTTGCCCGTCCCCTCCAAACCGCTGGCAACGGCGCCCGCGTATTCGATGGTGGCATGGGAGATGTGGCTGGGACTGGAGGCGTAATAAACGATGTGCACGCCCTGCCAGTGGCCGGGCTGGGGACTGGCGGAGTCGGCGGTGAGGAGGACAGGAGCGGCCGCGGTACCGTCCACGCTCAGCCCACCCGGATTCGTCTGGCCAACGCGCAGCGAGGCGCCGGACTTGAAGCGCACCATCGTGCCGGCGGAGAGGGTGAGCGTGGGGGCAGCACTGGCGTTGCCCACCTCGAGGGCTCCCTGCACCACGTGCGGGTTCTCGGTCTCACGCCAGGTCTCGTTGGCCGTGATGGGGGAGGAGTGGAGGGTGGGCTGCTCCGCGGTGACGGTGAGGGAGGCCTGCCCCTGTTGAGTGACACCGTCGGCGGTGGCACTGGCTCGGAGGGTGGCAGGTCCCGCGGTGAAGGTGGTGACCTTGCCCGTCGAGCCCACCGTCGCCACGGACTCGTTGCTGGACGTCCAGGTGTAGCTGGAGACGGTGAACGGCTTGCCATACTGGTCCGTGGCGCTGGCCGTGCACTGCGCGGGCCGGGTTGCCGGCACGGACGTCGGGTCACACGTCACCGTGACCGCGCTCAGCCGGGGCGGCTGCGGGGTGACGGTCAGGGTGGCCTGCCCCTGCTGGGTGACACCGTCGGCGGTGGCACTGGCGCTGATGGTCGTCGTACCGCTGGTCAGGCTGGTGGCCTTGCCCGCCGAGTCCACCGTCGCCACGGCCCCGTTGCTGGAGTTCCAGGTGTAGCCGGAGACGGCGAACGGCTTGCCGTCCTGATCTGTGGCGCTGGTCGTGCACTGCGAGGACTGACCGGCCACCACGGAGGCGGGATCACAGGTCACCGTGATCGCGCTCAGCTTGGGGTTGTCGCACCCTCCGAGCATCAACAGTGCGGAGAGCCAGAGGGATGCCTTGTTGAACCTCATGGATTGTATGCTCCTTGTCATCACCAGGGCCCGGTATCATAGGCGGGATCGAGCGAGGGGGCGGATCTGTCGTAGCGACCCTCGAGCCGTTGATGCCCGCATGCCTGGCTGCTCTGGTGCTCCACGTCGATGCCCGGCAACCGCTCGACGGAGCTTTCCTCCACGCTGGCGATGGGCTCACCCGCAGTGCCGCGGTCACCCTTCTTGGGGTGAAAGGTGTGGTTTTATGTGGGATGCCTTGGCCCCTGACGAAGTCGGTGCTCTGTGACCGACCAGGGGGAATGCAATGGGGTCTCTCCCTGGTGCCATCCACTGGGCTACACTCCTAGCGCTCGTTTTTTAAAGGTGGGGAGGGACAAGTGCTCCGAATCAACTTCCTGGCCGTCCTGTGTCTTGGCCTGCTGATGGCATGTGGGCCTGGTGAGCCTGGGGAGGGTGGGGCGCGCTCCGAGGAGTCGGTGGGGCAGGTTCGTGCGGCTTCACTTTCGACGACCACCCTGAGTTTCTCCAATCAAAAGAGAGGCGCTGCCAGTACGTCCAAATCGGTGACGGTGACCAACAACGCCGGCAGCGATCATCTCTGCGATCTCAGTATCATCGACGCCGATCCCTTCTGGCTCGTCTCGGGCGTCAGTCTGGTCAAGAGGTTGGACAATCAGAGGGTAAACTCCGGTGGTGGCACCAAGAGCTTCTCGGTGCAGTTTGTTCCTACCGCCGTTGGGGGCGCCACTGGCACTCTCTCCATGGCCAACTGCCCTTCGGGCGGTTCGGTCAACCTGACCGGCACGGGGACGTCATCCGCGTCGGTGGCCCCCACCTCGCTGACCTTTGATGACCAGAAGACGGGCACCAGTAGCCAGCCCCAGTCGGTGGTGGTGAGCAACAGTTCCACGGCCTTCAACATCACCGCCATCGCCGCCACGGGCGATTTCGAGGTCACCGACCCCGTCACCGCGAGTCTTCCGGTCACGGTCGCAGCGAATGGCACTACGACCATTTCCGTGAGGTACCGGCCCACTACCGCGGGATCGTCCTCGGGCACCCTCACCATCACGACCAACGAGGCGTCCACCCTCACCGTGCCGCTCTCTGGCAGCAAGGTTGCGCTCGCCACCCAGGTCAGCCCGACGACGGTCCCTTCCTTTGGCGAACAGCGCCTGAATGTCACCAGTGCGCCGTCTTCGACGACGGTGACGGTGCGCAACGCGGGCGGCACCGACCTCACAATCACCGGCTTCCCCATCACGGGGCCCTTCGCGCTCGTCTCCCCTCCGACTACGCCGCTCGTGCTGGCTGCGGGCGCCACCAGCCAGCCACTTCAGGTGACGTTCACGCCCACCACCGAGGGGGACGTGACGGGCGCTCTCAACATCACCACCGACGAGACGGACCCGACTGACTCGACCAAGAAGGTCTCCGTTCCCGTCAGTCTCTCCGGCAAGGGGGTGAAGCCCAATCTCGGCCTGGTACCCACCGGCCCGGTGGCGTTTGGCGAGCAGCGTGTGACCACCTCGGTCACGAAGACGGTGAAGGTGAGCAACACCGGCTCTGGCCCCATCGCCATCTCCAGCATCACCAAGACGGGTGCCGCGGCCTTCACGTTCACCTCGACCCTGACCGCGCCGTTCACCCTGGCAGCGGGTGCCGACGTGAACCTGTCGGTGACCTTCCTGCCCACCAGCGAAGGCGATGCCGTTGGCACCCTCAATCTGGTCACCGCGGACGCGGATTACGCGCCCAGCTTCGTCGTCGACCTCACCGGCAAGGGGGTGAGGCCCAACCTGGTGCTGGACTCCGATCCGCTCGCGTTTGGCGACGTGCGAGTGAACGCCAGCTCCACGAAGACGGTGAAGGTGACCAACATCGGTACCGGCCCCATCACCCTCACTGGCGTCACCAAGGGCGGCCACACGGCCTACTCGCTCCTCTCCCCGCCGAGCACTCCGTTCACCCTGGGCGTGGGCGATAGCCAGACCTTCTCGGTGAAGTACAGCCCCGTCTCCGTTTCAACCGGCACGGACACGGGCACCATTTCCCTCGCCACCGCGGACCCGGGCTACACGCCCAACTTCGTCATCAACATCACGGGCAAGGGGGTGAAGCCCGTCATCGGGGTAAACCCCAGCCCGCTCGCGTTTGGCGAGCTGCGTGTGACCACCGAGGACACCAAGACGGTGTCGGTGAACAACACCGGTAACGGCCCCATCACCATCACCGGCATCACCCAGAGCGGCAGCTCGGCCTTCACGCTCGTCTCTCCTCCGGCCACGCCTTTCACCATCGGGGCGAACTCGGCGCAGGGCTTGTCCGTGAAGTTCAGCCCCACCACCGAGACGGCGGAATCGGGCACCCTCACCCTCGCGACCTCGGACCCGGACTACTCAGCCGGTATCGTCATCAACCTCTCGGGCACGGGAATCAACCCCTCCCTGTTTCTGGACCCCAGCCCGCTCGCGTTCAGCGATGTGCGGGTGGGCACCAGCTCCACCAAGACGGTGACGTTGAAGAACAACGGCACCGGCACGATCTACATCACGAGTCTCGGCACCAGCGGCCACTCGGCCTACTCACTCGTCTCTCCGCCGGGCACGCCGTTCTCGCTGGCCGGGGGCGCCACCACGACGCTGTCGGTGAAGTACAATCCCACCGTTGAAACAGCGGCCGGGAGTACGGACACGGGCACCCTCACCGTCCTCGGTGGAAGCAACCTGGGGACGACCTGGACCTCGGCGACCGCCACCCTCACAGGCAAGGGGGTGAAGCCCAATCTGGTGTTGAGCCCCAGTCCACTCGGGTTTGGCAACGTGCGGGTGAGCACCTCCGCCACGTTGCCGGTGACGGTGAAGAACACGGGCACTGGCCCCATCACGCTCTCCGGCTTCTCCATCACGGGCAGCTTGTTCTCGCTCGTCTCTCCTCCGACCGGCTCGGTGCCGCTGGCGCCGGGGGCCGAGCAGGTGCTGACGGTGAAGTACAGCCCCACCGCCGAGTCGACGCTCGCGGACCAGGGCGTCCTCACCGTCACCAGCACGGACACGGACTTTCCCAGCCGCACCGTCAATGTCACCGGCAAGGGGGTGAAGCCCAACCTGGTGTTGGATCCCGGTCCACTCGCGTTTGGCGATGTGCGGATGGACACCGAGAGCACGCTGTCGCTGACGGTGCGCAATACGGGCTCGGGCTCCCTCAACATCACCGAGATCGCCCAGAGCTCCAACCCGGTCTTCACGCTCGTCACGGCTCCGACCCTGCCCCTGCCGCTGGCACCGGGCGCCAACACGGTGCTGTCCGTGAAGTTCAAGCCCGTCACCCTGCTGGCAGCGGAAACGGCCGTCCTCACCGTGGCCACGGATGACCCGGACTTCCCCAGCCGCACCTCCGCGCTCTCCGGCAGGGGCGTGAAGCCCAACCTGGTGCTGGACACCACTACGCTCGCGTTTGGCGAGGTGCGTGTGGGCACCAGCCCCACGAAGACGGTGACGCTGACCAACACCGGCTCCGGCCCCATCTCCATCACCGGCCTCTCCACCGGGACGGGTTCCCCCTTCTCGCTCGTCAGTCCGCCGGCCACGCCGTTCACGCTGGCGGCGGGGGGCGGCAACAAGGTGCTGACGGTGAAGTTCAGCCCCACTGCCGAGGCCTCGAGCACTGGCACCCTGACCATCACCAGTCCGGACGCGGACTTCACCACCAGCACCGTCGCTCTCTCCGGCCAGGGGGTGAAGCCCAACCTGGTGCTCAGCCCCAGCCCGGTCGCGTTTGGTGATGTGCGTGTGGGCGAGGAGCTCACGAAGCTGGTGCAGATGAGCAACAACGGCACCGGCCCCATCACCATCTCCGGCATCTCCGCGGGGTTGAGCAGCACCTTCACGCTCGTCAGTCCGCCGGCTACTCCCTTCACGATGGCGGCGGGCGACACCAAGGTGCTGACGGTGAAGTTCAGCCCCAGTGCCGACGCCTCGGCCACGGGCACCCTCACCGTCACCACCCAGGACACGGAGCAGGTGAGCGTCACCGACAGTCTTACCGGCAGGGGCGTCAGACCCGCCATCGTGATGAGCCCCAGTCCCCTCGCGTTTGGTGATGTGCGCGTGAGCACCGTGAGCACCAAGACGGTGACGGTGAGCAACAACGGCTCCGGGCCCATCCTCATCTCCGGCATCACCAAGACGGGAAGCTCGGCCTTCACGCTCGACACCGCACCGGCCACGCCGTTCACGCTGGCGGCGGGCGCCAATGAGGTGCTGACGGTGAAGTTCAGCCCCCTTATCGAGGCAACGGCCTCGGACACGGGCGTCATCACGCTCACCACCCAGGACCCTGGCCTGCCCAGCGTCACGCTCAACATTACCGGTAGGGGCGTGAAGCCCACCCTGGTGCTCAGCCCCAACCCGCTCGCGTTTGGCGATGTCCGTGTGAATACCTCCCTCACGAAGACGGTGACGGTGAGCAACACGGGCACGGGTCCCATCTCCATCTCCGGCCTCTCCACCGGGACGGGTTCTCCCTTCACGCTCGTCAGCCCGCCGAGCCTGCCGTTCAATGTGGCGGCGGGTACCAACACGACGCTGTCGGTGAAATTCACCCCCACCGCCGATGCCTCGGCCGCGGGAACCTTGACCGTCACCAGCTCGGACTCGGACTTCGGCTCCAGCACCGTCGATCTCTCCGGCCGAGGGGTGGTGCCCAACCTCGTGTTGGACCCCAGCCCACTGGCCTTTGGACCGCAGATCGTGGGCACGACCAGCACGGCCCGTACGGTGAAGGTGACCAACAGTGGCACCGGACCGGTGCGCATCAACGGCATCTCCATCACCGCGGGAACACCCTTCTCGATTGTCTCGAGTACGGCGGCGTTCGACCTGCCAGCGAGCGAGAGCGCGGACATCCAGGTGAAGTTCAGCCCCACCACCAAGGGGGACTTCACGGCCAACCTCATCCTCTCCACCGACGATGCGTCCCGGCCCTCCGTGACCGCCAGCCTCTTGGGCAAGGGGACGACCTCGCTGAGAGTCGATCCCGCCGAGCTGCTGATCGACTTTGGAGAGGTCGCCAAGGATCAAGAGGTCACGCGCACCGTCACGCTCACCAATGACAGCGCGGCTGCCATCACGGGCTTGTCCGTGTCGTCGGTGGCCGCTCCGTTCACGGCCGGTTCACCTGGCTCGGCGACGCTGTCCACCCTCGGTGCCGCCACTTCCTTCACGGTGAAATTCAAGCCCACAGCTGAGGGGCCGTTCTCCGCGCTCGTCACCGTGCAGAGCGACGCCTCCAACGGCCCTCACGTGTTGACGCTCAAGGGTACGGGCACCGTACCGATGGCCAAGATCTCCCTTCCGGTCGTGGACGCTCCCGCCATCGCCTCGTACGACTTCCAGGGTGTGCGGGTGAACGCCACCGCGCAGACGACGTTGCGGTTCACCAATACCGGCAAGGCCCCACTCACGTTGTCCGTGAAGCCCAGCATTTCGTCCACCGCTGATGCTGGCACCTCTGTCTTCTCCTACCTCGGGCCGGACACGATCAGGCTGGAGGGGGGCACCTACTTCGATTTCCAGGTGTCCTTCCAGCCGGCGGCTCGAATCACCTACACCGCTACCCTCACCATCTCGTCGAACGCCACGAACAGTCCGACGGTGTTGAGCCTGACGGGTTTTGGGGCTGACCCGGAGCTGACGCTCGATCGCACCTCGGTCTTCTTCGGAGACGTGCGCGTGGGCTCTCGGAGCGCTGGGGTTCCCGTCACCATCAACAACACGGGCAACGCCCCGGTGAGCCTGCAGAACCTGCCCGTCGCGGGCCCCTTCGAGGTCGTTCTTCCCAAGGAGACTGACGGTGGGACCGTCTCGTTGCCCAAGACGATTGCCGTACGCGGCTCCTTCACCTTCGACACGGTCTACAGACCGACGGCGGAGGCCACTCAGGACGGCACCGTCTCCATCATCACCGACATGACCCAGACGGCGGACGCGGGGACGTTGGCGGTGGCGCTCTCGGGCAATGGCACCACTTCGCGCCTGGCGACGTCCGTGAGCGCGCTCGATTTCGGCGGGCAGCGTGTGATGCGGACCAGTGGTGTCCTCCCGGTGGTCCTCTCCAACCCGGGCAGGGCCGATTTGTCGATCACGGATTTCATCTTCTCCAACCCCGCGTTCAGCGTCGCCCCCGCATCGCCGGTCGCGATGCCGCTGACGATTGGCGCGGGTCAGCAGGTGCCCATTTCCCTGGTCTTCACCCCGAGCACGTTGGGCTCGGCGACGGGTCAGTTCTTCATCATCAGCAATGCCGCCAATAGTGCCGACGCTGGCACGCTGGGCCTGGCGGGCAAGGGCATCGATGGCCAGCTCACCCTGACGCCCTCCGTCGTCTCCTTCGATGGGGATGGCGGAGTGGAGGTGGGGGCAGGGGCGCAGCAGACGGTGATGATCACCAACTCAGGCGAAGCCACGCTGACGATCACGGGCATGGATCCTCCCGATGGTGGGGCCTTCACCGTGTCCGGGCTGCCCACGGGTCAGACGGATGCGGGAGTGATTCTGCAGCCCACCAGGCAATGGCCGATCACCGTCACCTTCACTCCCGAGCAACGTGGCTACGTCTCCGCGTCCGCCATCATCCGGAGCGATTCCGTCATCAGCCCCGCCTACAACATGTTGCTGAGGGGCACGGGCGTGGCCGCGGCGGTGGAGTTGCTGCCCTCGGACATCTACTTCGGCAAATCCAACGTGGGGGTGTCCACCGGCCAGGACATCTCCATCAAGAACGTGGGCGAGCGGGACCTGTACGTCTCGAACATCTCCTTCGTGGATGTGGATGGGGGTGTCACGGACGGGGGCACGAGCGCTGCGTTGGACTTCAGCATCGGCGGCGGCGATGGAGGCACTGGGTTCTCCTCGATGGTGGTGGCTCCCGGGACGAGCCACCTCGTCCCGGTGAAGTTCACCCCGCAGGAGGTGGGCGTGCGCAGGGCCCAGGCCCTCGTGTTCACGAACGACAAGGTGGCGGTGGCGAACCTCACGGGAGAGGGCGTCTCGCCGAACCTGGCGCTGTTGCCGTCTGCGGAGCTGGACTTCAAGAGCGTGGTGGTGAACAAGCCTTCCGCGCCCCGGATCCTCACGCTCAAGAACACGGGCAACGGTACGCTCACCGTGTACTCACTGACGGTGGGTGGAGCGGACGCGACCGCCTTCATCCTGACGACGCCCACGCTTCCCCTCCCCCTCCAACCGGGGGCTTCCACGGACGTGTCGGTGCAGCTGAAGCCAGACGCGGAGCGGCAGTTCACGGGTCAGCTCGTGATCAGGTCGAACGACCCGGACGCACCCAGCGTGACGGTGCCCATGTATGGCACGGGAGTCCGTCAGCAGATCCTGCTTTCGAAGTCGGCGCTGGAGTTCGGGCAGCAGCTCCTCAACAACACCTCGCTCCCACGCAAGGTGCTCATCACCAACAGCAGCGACACCAACGTCACCCTCACGGCGCTGACGGTGGAGGGAACGGGGGCCTCGCAATTCACGCTGCCGTCGCTGGGGCTGCCGTACGTCCTGACTCCAGGCAGGGATTTGGAGGTGGGATTGACCTTCACCCCGTTGGACACGGTCGAGGTGAACTGCACGCTGAAGATCTCCTTCAGCGAGCTGCCGTTGAGCGTGGCGCTGCATGGCACGGGAGTGGGTTCCGTGCTCTCCATCACTCCGTCGTCACTGGAATTCGGCGGAGTCCGTGTTGGAGGCGTCAAGCGTGAGCAGTCACTGACCATCACCAACCGGAGTGGCGATCCCATCGTTCTGGCAGCGCCAAGGGTGACGGACACCACCGGCGAGCCCTTCACCTATGACGGTGACAGCCTGGCGGGACGCGAGCTCGCTCCGAGCATGTCCGTCATCGTCCCGGTGGGTTACCAGCCCATGGTGGAAACGTTCTCTCAGACCACTCTGTCCTTTGCCACCACCACGCCCGCGACGTCCAAGTCCGTGGAGGTCACGTTGAAGGGCAACGCGACGAAGCGCCTCCTCAGCGTCGATCAGGACAGCCTGGACTTCGGCTTCGTGCCCGTGAACAAGACGGTGGATCCCAAGGAGGTCATCATCACCAACAAGTCCGCCCAGCAGCAGCGGGTGGTGGTGATGCTGAAGACGACCGAGGGCTCGCCCTTCGCGCTGGGGACGAAGGCCCTGGCCGATGCCATCCCGGCGGGAGGGACCGCGACCTTCTCGGTGGCCTTTGATCCCGACAAGGCGGGTGAGGCCTCCAACGATGTGCAGGTGTACCTGCAGGGGGCGAACGATCCCGAGGTGGTGATCCCCGTGAAGGGCGTCGGCCGTGCGGTCACGGGAGGTGGCGGTGGTTGCTCCTGCGACAGCACCGAGGCGGCGGGCAGCGCGGGCCTGCTGATGCTGCTGGCGCTGGTGGGCTCGCGGCGGCAGAGGCGCCAGTAACGGATGGCCTTCGACGTCAGGAAGATCCTCGAACAGCTCGAGACGGGCACCCCCGCAGATCCAGGGGTGCCCGCCTGGCAGCAGGAGAGCTGGGAGGATCCCGAGGGGTTCTCCGCCGCGCTCGCCGTGGCCCACGTGGGCCGCGGCGCGCCCCTGAAGAGCCGCGCGGGCCAGCACTACGATTTCTTCCATGATCTCGTCGTGCGCCACGGCGCCACGGACCGCATCGCCCTGCGCAGCTACGACCGGAGGAGCGGTTGGCAGACGCTGGGCTACAAGCAACTGCATGAGCAGGCCGCGCGGCGGGCCACCGAGTGGGCGCGGCAGGGCGTCAAGCCCGGGGCCAAGGTGTGCCTGGTCTACTCGGTGGGCAGCGAGCTGCTCATCTCGCTCGTGGCCGCCCTCGGCCTGGGCGCCTGCATCAGCTTCCTGCCGCCCGTGGGCCGGCGCTTCATCGCGCGCCGTCTGGCCGCGCTGAAGCCGGAACACATCGCCGCCGAGCCGCATCAGGTGCTGCTGCTGCAGGGCCACGAGAAGAAGCTGCTCAACAGCCAGGGCCAGGCGTCTCCGGCCTTCACCTCGCACACCTACAAGCCGCAGGAGCCGGTGGGCCTGCTCTTCTCGCCCCTGGTGGAGCCGGCCGGCACGCCCGCGCCGCTGCTCGCGGAGGACGCCTGGCGCGGGGCGCTCGTGGACGGGCTGCTCACCTTCGGCCTGGGTTCCGGCGAGCACCTGGCCGCGCCCGGTTTCCACCTGTTGCAGCACCTGCCGGCCTTCCTCTTCGCCACGCTGCTGCGCGGGGCCACGTACCTGCACCTCGAGCCGCAGGACGTCGAGGCCAACCCCGCGCTGCTCACCGAGCACCCGGTGCGCGCGCTCGGCGTCACCCCGGCCCTGAGGGACGTGCTGCTGCGCGCCCGCACGCAGCTCAAGAACGTGGCCCACTGGTTCCGCAACCCCGAGGAGCCCATCGACTGGCAGTCCTGGCGCGCCTGGGTGAAGCAGTGCGGGCTGGCCACGGTGCCGTCCTCCAACGTGCTCGTGGATCCCTGCGCGGGAGGCGCGGTGCTCGTCTCGCCGCGGCGGGTGAGGGACGTGCACACCGAGACGCCTCCGGCTCCGGGGCGCCGCTGGGCGCTGCACGACGTCAACATGAGTGGCCAGTTGGCGCCGGGAGACCTGGGCGTCTTCACCCTGCTGCCGAACGAGGAGCGGCCGCCCGCCTACCTGGTGCTCACGCGCTCCTACGGCCTCTTCCACTACGGGGGGCCTCGCACGGCGAGGAGGGAAGGGCGCGTCTATCCGGCCGCCGAGGTCGCCGAGGCCATTCGGGAGTTGGCCTTCGTCCGGGGCGCCACCGTGGTGCCTGCTCCCACGGGTGGTGTGGCCGGCCACTACCGCTACGTGCTGCTCGTCTTCACTGGAGCCCAGGCTTCGCAGGCGAGCACCTGGCTGCAGGAGCTCCGCCGCTGCATCGAGCTCAACCTCGGGGCCGAGCACCTGCCCGATCGGACCGAGCTCCTCCCGCTCTACCCTCGCATGGTGGACGGGCAGGTGGACGAGGCCTGGTGCCACGCGCAGTACCTGACGGGCGCGCTGTACCGGAAGAGCTCGGATCCGCTCTTCCAGACGCTCACCGCGCTGCGGGGCCATCTGCTGGAAAAGGAAGGGTAGGGTGTGTGAGGATGGCGTGTCCCGCGAATGTTCGCGAGGGGGTGCGCCATGGGAGTCCAGGTCGTCACGGGGGCCATGCTTCAGTGCAGCTTTGGAGCGGCCCCGTCATCGCTGATGGTGTTGCCCACCAACAAGGTGTTGGCCACCACTCCGGCGGCCAACATCATGGACAACAAGCCCATGCTGAACGTCATGCCCTTCGGCATGTGCATGTCGATGGCCAACCCCATGGTGGCCGCGGCGACGGCGGCGGCCATGGGGGTGCTCACGCCCATGCCGTGCGTGCCCGCCACTGCGGCTCCCTGGGTGCCGGGTTGCCCCAAGGTGCTGATCGGCAACATGCCGGCCGTGGACAGCAACTGCAAATTGATGTGCAACTGGGGCGGCGTCATCCAGGTCGTCTCCCCCGGACAATTCACGGTGCAAGATGGGTGATCCCGCGAAGAACCTTCCGCCTCCTCCGCTCGAGCTCCACCTGCTGGACAAGCCTCTGGACGTCGAGGCGCCGGACCTGGAGAGCTCGGATGAGCGGCTGGAGAAGGTCAGCGATCTGGTGACCCGGAGCGCCTACCTCGATGCGGCGCGGGCCGCCGAGGCCCTGCTGCGCGAGGGCGTGTACGACGTGCGGCTCGTGGGCTCCTACCTGCTCGGGTTGTTCCTCGAGGGGGGCTTCGAGGCGATGCCGGTGGTGTTCCACTCGCTCTCGAACACGCTGCTGGGCAACTGGGAGTCCTTCGGGCCACGCGAGCGCAAGGACGTCTACGCCGACGGCAGTCTGCGCTGGCTGCTCAAGGTGCTCAACAAGCACATCGAGCACCACGAGCGGATGAAGGACGAGACGTGGCAGCGCTGGTGCGCTCCCAGCAACCGCGAACCGCTGGAGCGGGCGCTCGCGCTCAGCGAGGAGATCTTCTCCGCGTTCGGCCGGGCGATGCCGCGCAACGGCTGTGAGGCCGGGTTCCGTCGCCTCTCCCAGTGGATGGAGGGCCACCTGCAGGCCCTGCCCGCCGCGCCCTCGGAGGAGCCCGCGCCGGAGGAGCCCGTGGACGAGCCCGCGCAGGAGGATACCTCCGCCAGGGCGCGGTCGTCCGAGTCCAGGCGCTCCGCTCCCGCGTCGGCCGGGCCCTCGCTCCCGGTGTCGCCCGCGCTGGCGCAGTTGATGGACAAGCTGGCCGCGTTCAACACGCTCGTCGAGCGCCAGGACTTCCAGCGCGCCAGCGTGGTGGCGGCGGACGTGCTGAACGTGGTGGAGCACTTCGATCCGCGCGTGTACCTGCCCGCGATCTTCTCCCGGTTCTTCGCCGCGCTGAGCACGAACGCGGAGCAGGTGGAGCCGGTGCTGCAGAGCACCGAGACGCTGTCGTTCCGCGCGCTGGATCAGCTCTACCGGGTGGATCTGGAGACCTTCCTCGCGCAGAGCACGGGGCCGGGCGAAGTGGAGGAGTAGGGCTGTATGAATGGCCCCCTCGAGCAGCGCATCCGTGCGCGCATCCGCGGCTTCGACGTGCCCGCGCTGCTGGAGCTGCTGGCCGCCTCCGGCTACGGGGACGCGGAGATCGAATACCGCAGCCACCGCACCACGGTGCACCAGTCGCACCTGGTGCACGACATCCAGTTCATCCACCGGCCGCGCAAGCGCATCATCATCACGGTGAACATGGGACTGCTCAGCGCGCAATCGCCGCTGCCGTCCTTCCTGATGCGGACGATGGATCAGCTCGATCATGATCGGCTCGAGCGCTTCATCGGCTTCTTCGATCACCAGCTGCTGCAGGAGTGTTTCGCCGGGCTGTTCCCGGAGCGCAGTGGTGGGTTGCTGCCCGGCTGGCCGGAGGCGGCGAAGGACCGGTTGCGCCTGCTGCGCCCCACCAGCCCGAGCACCCTGCACTGGCTGTTCTACAAGGCCTTCCCCGAGACGGAGCTCTCGGTGCGCCGCGAGGTGCGCCGGCAGCGGGTGCCCGCGCGCGAGATGCGGCTGGGGGCCAGCGCGCTCGGCGAGGGGGACTCCATGGGTGGCTTCGCCTCCATCCCCACGGGTGGCATGGAGGTGAGGATCCACTGCGACGAGCCCTTCGCCAGCAGCGGCGTCTCCTGGGCCGTGGAGGCGCAGCGCCGCTTCCAGAGGGACCTGGTGCCACTGCTCTCCGAATCGGTGTTGATGCTCACCGTGATCCTGGTCCTGCGCGATCAGGAGGGCTTCCTGAAGCTCGAGCGCGACAGCCACCTGGGCTACGACCCTCTACACGGCGCTCCCATTCAGACCCAACAAGTCCTGCTCTTTTCGGGTGACACGTCGAGTCTTCGAGCGAGCGGCGCAGCGGATAAGGGGTGAGCTACCTTGACCGTGGTGATCGCTTCTCCTTAAAGTCTCGGCCAGAACACAGCGGGCTGGGTCCTGCGGTGGTGGGGGAGGGCGATGGTTTCCCAGGACGCGAACCGCCACGTGTAAGGAGAAGCCGTGCCCATCCAGGACAAGCTGCCCAAGTCTCGCATCACGCTGGTCTACCGCACCAACATCAACGGCCAGGAGGAGGACGTCAAGCTCCCCTTCCGCGTCGTGGTGCTCGGTGATTTCTCTCTCGGCAGTGCCACGGATCGTCAGGTGGATCTGGAAGAGCGCAAGTTGCGCTCCGTCACCGGCTCCAACCTCAACGACCTGATGGGCGACATGGGGATGTCCATCCAGTTCGAGGTGGACGACAAGGTCAGCGCGGATGGCGAAGGGAAGATGGCCGTCGAGCTGCCCATCGACCGGATGAAGTCCTTCCACCCGGATGAGATCGTCCACCACGTCCCCAAGCTCAAGGCGCTGCTGCTGATGCGCAAGCTGCTGCTGGAGATGCAGTCGGACATCGACAACCGCAAGGATCTGCGGCGCAAGCTGTACGAGCTGTTCTCCAACAAGGAGGAGCTCAAGAAGCTCCTGGAGAGCGAGCAGCTCAAGAGCTACGCGAGCATGCGCCTGCCGGTGGCCGCCAAGCCGCAGGATGGCAGCGCCCCCGTGCTCGCCGCCGAGAACGTCCCCGCCGTGGCCACCGCCAAGGCTTGATCCTTCCCCCCGTCCAATTTTCACGCCGAGGAGCCGTAGCTCATGGCCGAGACAGATTATCTGAGTGAGTTGTTCAAGGTTCGCGGGCTCGATATGCCCACCAGCGCCCAGCCGATGATTGGCACGGGTCTGGTCCCCATCAACACCGCCACCGAGACGAACGTCAGTGGCAACGAGCGCTTCATGTCGTCCCTGGCGGCGCTGCTCTACAACGTCGAGCCCATCAAGGACGACGTGGGGCAGGTCCGCTTCGACAAGGGCGAGGTGATGAAGGCCATCGCGCGAATCGATGAGCTCATCGAGTCGCAGATGAACGAGATCCTCCACAACGAGAAGTTCCAGAAGATGGAGGCCTCCTGGCGCGGTCTGGAGGACCTCGTCAACAACACCAACTTCCAGGCCGACATCACCATCGACATCCTGGACGTGGACAAGGAGGAGCTGGCCGAGGACTTCGAGAAGAACTCGAGCAGCATCTTCTCCAGCGCGCTCTTCGACAAGATGTACATCAAGGAGTACGACCAGTTCGGCGGCCGTCCCTACGGCGTGATGCTGGGTCTGTACGAGTTCTCCTCCTCGCGCGCGGACATCACCTGGCTGGAGCGCATGGGCAAGGTGGCCAACGCCGCGCACTGCCCGTTCATCTCCTCGGCCAGCTACAAGTTCTTCGACTGCGACAGCGTCGAGCAGCTCGAGTCGCTCAAGAACCTGGACGGCGTGCTGAGTCACCCGCGCTACAGCAAGTGGAACGAGCTCCGGGAGAAGGAAGAGGCGGCCTACATCGGCCTCACGCTGCCGCGCTACGTGGTGCGTCCGCCGTGGGATCCGGACCGCAACCCCTGCGACGTGCTCAACTTCAAGGAGGACGCCCAGGGTGACTCCAAGAAGTACCTCTGGGGCAACGCGGCCTTCCTGCTGGGCCGCAACCTGGTGAAGTCCTTCGAGCAGTCCGGCTGGTGCCAGTCCATCCGCGGCCCCAAGGGCGGCGGCCTCGTCACCGGCCTGCCGGTGGACACCTTCACCCTGCGCGGCCAGAAGATGATCCAGGCGCCGGTGGAGATCGCCATCCCGGACTACCGCGAGTACGAGTTCGCCCGCAACGGCTTCATCCCGCTCGTGTACCGCAAGGGTTCCAGCGAGGCGACCTTCTTCAGCACCCAGTCCGCCAAGCGGGCCAAGAAGTTCAAGGACCCGAAGGACTCGGAGAACTCGCAGCTGGTCACCAACCTGGCCTACACGTTCTCCATTACCCGGCTCGCGCACTACATCAAGAGCATCATGCGCGACAACATCGGCAGCACCGCCGATGCCGGTTACGTCCAGCGGCAGATCGACTCGTGGCTGACGGGTTACGTCACCACGGTGGTCAACCCGGACGACCTCACGCTGCGGCGCTTCCCCTTCAAGGCCACCAGCGTGCTGGTGGAGGCCAAGGCGGGGGAGATCGGCTGGTACGACTGCAAGGTCGCCGTCCTGCCGCACATCCAGTTCGAAGGCCTCAACGTGGAGCTGATGCTCGAGTCTCGCCTGGGATGACCGGGTGCCCGTAGTCCCCATTCACGAACAAGAAAGAGGGAGCAATGCCTCAATTCGCTCGTTCCCTGGACGTCTACCAGGGCTTCAACTTCAAGAAGGACAAGCAGGTACCGGTCGGCTACATCACCAAGCTCAAGGTCGGTGACGTGGAGCTGAAGGCCGATCAGGAGTCCATCAAGGATCCGGAGCAG
Organism: Archangium sp.; assembly: GCF_045802675.1. Taxonomy (GTDB): domain Bacteria; phylum Myxococcota; class Myxococcia; order Myxococcales; family Myxococcaceae; genus Archangium. Next base: position 114,646 of record NZ_JBJMQO010000026.1, read on the forward strand.
CCGGACAAGGCCCTGAGCAACAAGGTGGTGGGCGTTCTCAACCACTACATGTGGGAGACGGGCATCACGGATGCCATGTACTTCTCCGCCCAGATCTCCACCGGCAACAAGCAGACGATCTCCGCCGCGCTGCTGGGCACCTGGTCCAACGTCGAGGTGCTGTTCACGTACACCATCTACGAGTACGACCCGGCCCAGAAGAAGTATTTCAAGTCCAACTACATCGACAAGGAGCTCAAGGGCATCCTGGAGAAGAACGGGGATGAGCTGAACCTGTCGGTGGCGGATGATCCCTCGCACGAGGTGCAGTCGCCCAAGAACTTCACCTTGCAGGTCGGCATCAAGCCGGCGACGACCGAGCAGACGGTGAACATTGCCACCGGTTCGGGCAAGAACCTGGTCAAGCAGTGGGGCGTCACCGAGACGGCCGCCTAGTCTCCCAACACGACAGGAATCAATGCCATGCAGCGCCACAAGCTCGCGCGGGTCCGCTGGCAGGTCGGCCAGACGCTCCTTCCCGAGCACTTCCGCGCTCAGGACGAATCACTCTCGGCCGAAGCGCGGCTGCATGCGCAGCTGTCCGGACTGCCCCAGGTCGGTATCGCCTCGCTCGCTTGGAGCGAGGCGCTGCTGGCCGAGGGCAGCCTCTCCATCTCGTATCTGACCGCCGTCATGCCGGGCGGCTTCCTGGTGGATGTGCCGGGAAACGCCGCCCTGCCGTCGTTCTCGCTGGAGGCCACCGGCCGCGCCGAGGTCACCGTCTTCCTGCACCTGCTGGAGGACACGCGCGGGACCGAGGGCGTGCCGCTCTACGCGGACGAGCCGCCCAACGTGCAGCGCGTGTTGCACCGGCTACAGCTCTCCAGCGAGCAGTCCGTGGACCGGGCCCTCTCCTCGTTGGAGCTGGCGCCCTTCTCCAAGGATCTCCAGGGCGCGTGGCGCCCGTCCGGCCGCAAGGTGCCCCCGCTGCTGCTGGTGGGCCGCAACCCCTTCCTCAACGAGCTGCTCGGCGAGCTGGATCTGCTGCTGGAGAAGGCCCACGGCCAGCTGCGCACGCTCCTGCTGGACAGCTATCAGCGCGGGGAGCGGCTCGCGGCCGCCCGCCGGACGCTGCTCGAGGTGCGCCGTCTGCAGGGCCTGCGCGACGACATGCGCGGCGGCATCTGCCCGCACCCGTACCACTTCTTCGACGCCCTGCGCCGGTTCTACTTCGAGGTCTGCTGCTACCTGGAGCTGGTGCCCGAGGCCGAGCTGCCCGTCTACCACCATGACAACCCCGGCGAGGGTCTCTGGGGGTGGATGAAGCTGCTCAACCGGGCCTTCCGCCCCGAGGACACGCGGCTCACCTACAAGCCCTTCGACTGTAAAGAAGGGCAGTTCGTCCTCACGCCGCTGCCCTCGCTGGAGGAGGGCATGCAGAGCGAGCTGTACCTGCTGGTGCGCAGCGAGGATCCCAGCCAGCCGCCCTCGCTGGAGGGCGTGAAGGTGGCCAGTCCCTCGCGCCTGCCCGTGGTGCGCCGGCTGGCGCTCCGGGGCATCCCGCTGCAGCACGTGCCTCACCCCGCCTTCCCCCACGCCTTCGGTCCGGAGATCTCCTGGTACAAGCTGTCGCTGGGGGAGGAGTGGCAGTACGCCGTGCGCGACAACGGCATGGCCTTCTACGTCACCCCGGCGCTGCAGGGCACCCAGGTGTTCCTCTTCTGGCGTAGGGCTTGAGATGGCGCGCCCTTCCTTCCTCGACAAGTTCACCGGCTCCTGGCAGCGCCAGGGGGCCGACGAGCGGGAGCAGGTGCGGGAGAACCTCGAGTCCGTGCTCAACACGAAGGAGGGTTACGGGTACTTCGTCGAGGGCTTCGGCCTGGGGCGCTACTCGGAGAAGTTCGGCACCCAGGAGCTGATGAAGACGCTCACCGGCGAGATGCTGCATTCGATCGAGCATCACGAGCCGCGCCTGCGTGAGGCGGAGCTGGAGCTGCGCGGCCAGGACTCGGGGCTGTGGCTGCACTTCGTGCTGACCGGCACGCTGCTCGGCACGCCCTCCACGTTGCGCATCCTCTTCCACACCGTGAGCGGCCAGGTACGGGTGGAAGAGGACGAGGAGGCATGATGGAGCAGCGCACCTTCGACGAACGGCTGGCCGTCTCGCTCACCCTCACCATCGCCGGCAAGGCCCACAAGGTCATCGCCGGCAGCATGAAGCGCTTCGCGATGGACCTCTGGAGCTGGGGTCTGGAGGGCGAGGCGGAGTTCCTGCTCACGGACAACTCGGCCCAGGGCGGCGGGAACAAGGACGAGCTGCTGCCCGACTTCCTCAAGCCGGACCTGGTCGAGGTGGTGCTCGAGCTCAAGGCCGTCCTCCCGGAGACCTCGGGGAAGCCGAGCCACAGCGCGCTGAAGATCAAGGCCTACGTCACCGAGAAGTCGCTCGTCGAGGAGTCCGTCACCACCAGCGGCAACAGCGACGTCATCCTCCACCGCCGCTACGGCATCCGCTTCCTGGACGCCGCGCGGCTGCTGTGGCGCCAGCACTACCCCTGTGCCCTCTACACGTCCAAGACGGTCCAGGACGTGCTGGACGCGCACAAGGGCGACAAGATCCAGCTCGCCTACGACTGGCAGGCGGGCCTGGGCAAGTCGCACTCCGTGCTCTTCCTCGGGTTGGAGCCCCAGGGCGCGGCCAGCTTCTACGACTGGGTGCTGTGGTACGTGCACGGCCACGACGGCGTGTTCACCCACGACTACGCCACGCACGGCTACAAGTTCGCGGCCGCCAAGGACAGCTCGGGCACCCCGGTCAAGCTCCACGAGGAGAACCTGGAAGCGCTCGAGGTGCTGCTGCCCGAGGTCATCCGCCACGACGTGACGATCCTCAACGCCACGGCCGTGAGCCCGCAGACGCAGCCCGTGACGCAGAAGCAGGCCGTCTCCGGCATCCGTCAGGACGTGCTGCTGTGCACCCCCATCTCGGACGAGGTGCAGGCGCGGGTGGACCTGGAGACGAAGCGGCTGCGGCTGCGCGGTGCCGAGATGGAGCTGGTCTGGCGCTCCTTCCCCGAGAAGGCCTTCACCCCCGGCGCGCTGGTGAAGCTGCCGGCCAGCGAGGCCTGGGGCGCCGCGGGCGTCGCCAAGGATCAGGTACTGCGCGTGCGCAGCCTGCACCTGTCCGGCGAGGTGCTGGAAGAGCAGGGCCACGAAGAGGTGTACGGCGACTCGGAGGCGATGTTCTCCTTCCGCATGAGCACCCGGCTGGAGCCCAAGGACGAGCCCCACGTGGACCTGCCCGCCTGGCACCCTCCGGTCTATCCCCGCTACGTCGAGGGCCTCATCGTCAGCGAGCAGGGCGCGGAGAAGGACGAGACGTGGCAGGTGTATACCGACTCGGCCACCTCGCAGGACGGGTACAAGGTGAAGATCCCCCTCTTCGAGGAGCAGATCGTCCCCGCGCCCTTCAATCCCAACCTGCTGCCCGGCCACTTCTACTTCCCCGCCTACAAGGGCGAGCGGGTCCTGGTGGGGCTCGACTTCCAGCGCGCGTGGATCAAGCGCTTCCTGGACTGGCGCACCGGCGCGCGCATGCCGCAGGACGGGCAGGGCGTGCAGCTGCTGGTGGGCAAGACGCCGGAGAACGGCACCGCGCTCAAGCACTACTACACGGACGACAAGCCCGTGTTCCTCATGCAGCGCACGCACGACAAGGACACGCAGAAGATCCAGCTGAACGAGGGCACCCTGCTCATCCAGGTGAAGGAAGAGCAGTCGTGAAGCCAGGGGGCCGCTGGCCCTCCACCGAGAAGGCGAGGAACCATGGGCAAGCTCGTCTGCACCGTTGAACTGGACAAGGAGAAAGGCGTCACCGTAAAGGTGGAGAACGCCGACGACCAGATCACCCAGACGGTGGTGATGGACGGCACCAGCATCACCATCACGGTGAAGGGCTCCGAGGAGACGAGCACCTACGTCCAGAAGCAGGACAGCGTGACCGTCACGTGCAAGGATTTCACCGTGGACGCCACCGGTACGCTCACCCTCAAGTCGGCGAAGGCCTCGAGCTGGACGAGCCAGGACGTGCTCTCGCTGGAGAGCACCAAGGACATGACCTTCAAGTCCAGCGCCAAGCTCACCCAGAGCGCCTCGCAGGATGCCAAGCTGTCCTCGAGCGCCAACGTGGCCATCGAAGCGACCTCCAAGCTCGACATGAAGGGCATGAATACGAGCCTGGTGGCCTCGGGGGGAGAGAACAAGGTGGAAGGCGTCACGCTGAAGCTGGCCGGGCAGTCCCAGGCGGAGCTGGCCGCGGCGATGATCAAGGTGGCCGCCCAGGGCAAGCTCGGCCTGGAGTCCTCGGGCATGGCGGATCTCAAGGGCGCGATGACCACCGTGGCCGGATCGCTCGTGAAGCTGGGTTGAGGGTGCGGTGAGCGATTCGTCGGAACGGGTGTACCTGGACTACCTCAACGAGTTGGATGCGCTCGAGCGCTTCCGGCAGCGTTTCCTCACCTCGCACCCCACCGTGCCGTTGGACCGGGAGGATCCGCACGTGCGGCGCCTCGTGGAGTCCATGGCCTTCTTCTCGGTGCAGACGCGCCTGGCCACGCAGCACAACCTGCGCTCCACCTGGCTGCGCCTGTTCGCCTCCTTCTTCGACTTCCTCCTGCAGCCGCTGCCGGCGGTGGCGCTCGTGCAGGCGCTGCCCGCGGAGAAGATGACGGAGACGGTGGTGCTCCCCCGGGGCACCGAGCTGCGGCTGTCTCCCTCGCACGGCGTGGCCGGCTCCTTCCGTACCCGGCGCCACCTGCGCATCCTCCCCATCTCCATGGCGGGCACCGACGTGGTGCGCCTGGCCGACGGGCGCTGGCGCCTCATCCTCCGCTTCGAGTCCGCCTTTCCGCGCCGGGATCCCGTGGGCCTCTTCAGCCTGCACGTGCGCCACCTGGACGAGTACAGGCCCTCGCTGGCTGTCTTCCACGCGCTGCGCCAGCAACTGCAGCAGGTGGGCGTGGTCTACGACACGGCGGCCGACGAGTCCTCCGCGTGCACCCCGTGCGAGTTCTCCCTCGGCCCCGCGCCGGCGGACCTGGATGACGCGGGCAACTACGAGCACCCGCTGCAGCGCGTGCGCGCCTTCTTCCAGATGCCCGGGCAGGGCCTGTACCTCCACGTGTCCGTGCCCTCGCACCGCAAGGAGTGGACGCGCTTCAGCCTGTGCCTGGACCTGGACAAGAACTGGTCCGTGGGCCGCTCCAGCCACCCGGACTTCCTCCAGCCCTTCGTCGTGCCGGTGGAGAACCTCAAGGCCGAGCCCGCCCAGCCCATCGTCGCCGATGGCACGCGCTCGGAGTACCCCATCCGCGGCATGACCGCCGGGCGCGACCTCCAGCTGCACTCGGTCACCGGCGTGTACGTGCTGGAGAAGACGGGGCGCATGGCCATGCGTCCGGCCTTCCTGCCGGGCGAGGGCCCCAGCTACGAGCTGGATGAGTCGCTCGACGAGGACCTGCGCGCGCGCCACAGCCTGCTGGTCCGCATGCCCGAGGCCTTCATCGAGCCGAAAAAGCTGCTGGTGGAGGCCCTCTGGTACCAGCCACAGTTCGTCTCAGAGGCCATTGGCCGGGTGAGCGTCTCCACCCCGGGCCGGCACGTGGAGGGCCTGAACTGGCAGCTGGTGGGCCGGCTCGAGCCCCACCGCGACAGCGCGCTGCGCAATGACGTGGCGGGCCTGACCCGGCTGCTCGCCTGGAAGGTCAAGTCCACCCTCGAGCGCAACGAGCTGGCCGCGTTGCTCAACTACCTCGGTACCCCCGCCGAGGAACCCTTCCGCCGCGTCCTGCCCTGGCTGCGCGAGCTCAAGGCCACGGTGGCCCCGGATGGCGCGCTGCGCGGCTCCGGCCTGCTGCACGTCTACGAGCTGCTGCTGGAGCCTTTCGACGCCAGCGCCGAGCCGCTCGTGTTCTGCTTCCTCGAGCAGGTGCAGCAGCTGCTGGAGGCGTGGAATGGCGAGGCCTCGGTGGTGCTGCGGCCCTCCATCGCCGGGGCCGGTCCCTTCCCCTTGAAGGCATCCTCATGAAACTCGAGCATTGGCAGAACGTCCTCCGGGCCCACCGGCAGGTGCGCTCGTTGTTGGATCAGTCCCTGCCCCCCGAGCCCGGCGCGGACGGGGAGCGCACGCGGGTCCTGGTGGGTCCTCAGGGCCTGATGCACCTGCAGCAGCTGCTGCTGGCCGAGGTGGGCTCGCTCCAGAAGCCCCTGGGCGAGGCCTACCGCGAGGAGGAGCTCGACGAGGCGCTGCGTCCCTTCGTGTACCTCGTGGACGAGATGGTGCTGCGCCGGCTCGCCGAGGCCGAGCAGTCGGAGTGGCCATTGCTGCAGTACAAACTGTACGGCATCGACTCGGGCGGCGATCGCTTCTACGAGCAGGCCGACGAGAAGCTGGTACAGCGCGGTGCGTCGCCGCTCGTGTTCGAGCTGCTGCACTTCTGCCTCACCGCCGGCTTCGAGGGCCGCTACGCGGGCAACACCGCCCGGCTGCGCGAGTACAAGGAGCGGCTGGCGGCACGCATCCCCAAGCCGGAGGCCATGCCCGCTCCCCCTCCAGCCGCGCAGCAGGCCCCGCTCGTCCACTCCTTCCCGTGGCGCTACTACGCCGTGTCTGGATTCGTGGTGGTGGCGGTACCGGTGGTACTGTGGTGGCTCTCCAGATGAAGGCCGCCGCGCAGCAAAAGATGATCGAGCCCGAGGGCCCCCGGACGCAGCTGATGCGTCTGGAGCGGATCCTCCACTCCGAGCTGGGAGCTTTGAGCGTGGGCGCGGAACCGTTGCTCGCCGAGGTGCGCGCCGGAGTGGCGGCGCTCTACCCGGAAGCAGGCGGCACGCGCCTGGCGCCCAAGGAGCACGAGGCCCGGCACGCGCAACTGCTGGCGTCCATGGATGAGCTGGAAGACGTGTTGGAGGCACTCCAACTGGCCGCGCGCTCTGGCCGTCCCGGGGCGAACGTGGCTCGCAGGGGGGGATGAGCCGTGGGGTCGCTGCTGCTGAATGAAGTGTTGGCGCAGGCGCCCGCGCCCGCCGACGTGGATCCGGTGAAGGCGCTCAACTCGGGCGTGCAGAAGCTCGATGCCGGGGCGAAGTCGGTCAGCGCGGACGTGACCACGCTCGGCAAGCTCTGGCAGATGGTGAGCCCGTACGTGATCTGGGTCCTGGTGCTGGGCGCCCTGGCCTTCCTCATCTACGCGGTGGTGAAGTGGGGGGTGCCGTGGTGGCGCAACCGGCGCTCCGCGTCCCCCGCCGCGGGTGGCCCTCCGCCCATGTCCTCGCGCCGGCTGCTGCAGGTGCGCCAGGCCTTCCTCTCCGGACTGCCCTGGGCCAACCGCGCCGCCGTGGTGGACCTGCCCAACGTGGTGGTGCTCGGGCCCGCCGGCGGCGGCAAGACGCAGCTGATCGGCCTGGACGTGGACTGGCAGCGCCAGGCGCGCCAGTTCCTCCCCAGCTACACGGTGGACTCGCTGCTGCAGATGTACCTGGGCCCCGACTGCGTGGTGCAGGAGGTGTCGGCCCCGCTGCTGGAGGATGAGTCGCCCGGTGCCCGCAGCGCCCTGCGCCGCATGTGGCAGAAGTGCTTCAGCCACCGGCAGAAGGGCCTGGCCGTGCTCGCGATGGTCGTGCGCTGGCTCGCGGACACCCCGCCCGATGAGCAGAAGCGCATGGCCCAGCTGCTGCGCGGCAAGCTCAACCTCATGTCCGAGGCCTGCCGCGGCCCGGTGGAGACCCGCCTGTGCCTCACGCACATGGACGGGCTGGAGGGCTTCGAGGATTTCGCCCGGCTGCTGAAGAAGCACGGCGTGCCGCTCTCCTTCGACATCCCCAAGCAGGGCGAGGAGAGCAAGCTGTCGTCGCTGCTACAGGGACAGGAGCAGTACCTGGCCCTGGGCCTCACCTCGCTGCCGGTGGACGACTTCGAGCGCCTGGAGCACTTCTACTCGCAGGGCGATCGCTCGTTCTCGGCGCTGGGCCGCTTCGTCTCCGCGCTGTTGGAGGGCGACACGCTCTCCTACAAGCCCAAGCTCACCCGGCTCTACTTCTCCTCGCTCACGCCCGAGGCGCGCGCCAGCGGCACGCTCTCCGTGGTGACCGAGGAGAACTCCACCGAGTCGCTGCGCCAGCTCTACCTGCGCACCCACCTGCGGCGCGCCGCGCTGATCGCCGCCGTGGGCTGCTTCCCGGTGCTCGCCGCGTACGCCCACTTCTACTCGTTGCTGGGGGACGCGCAGGAGCAGCTCCAGCGCTTCGAGGACACGGTCTCCGAGCTCAAGGAGCAGGGACTGGAGGGCAGGGGAGAGGTCGTCGAGCAGCAGGTGAACACCGCCGCCGACGCGCTGCTCCAGCTCAAGCGCGCCGAGCGTTGGTGGCCGCCGTTGAGCACCAGCTTCCCCGACGAGATGCTCGACCTGCGCCAGCGTCTGGCCCGCGGTATCCGCGAGAGCCATCTGCGGCCCGCCCTCGAGCGCTGCTCGAAGCGGCCCCAGGACTGCCGCCCCGAGCAGGTCGTCTACCTGCTGGCCACCCTCCACGCCTCGAGCTCGGACGGCCTGGGCACCTTCGTGAGCTCCAGCATCCAGCCCCAGCGCTCGCGGCGCTCGCCCAGCGGTTCGTCCAATGAGTCCGCGGCCGTCTCGTCCTCGCTCGAGAAGAGCCGCACGTGGATCTCCGCGCTCGAGCTGCGCGAGCCGCTGGTGGCCACCTACGTGCTCGCCAGCGATACGCCCTGGGAGCGCACGCCGCCCTGCCGCCGCGGCGCGGTGCAGGTGTCCAACAACAACGCGGACGAGGACTGGTCCTGCTGGCCCTACGTGGAGCGGATCACCTTCGAGAGCCAGCTCAAGCCCTGGGTGGATCACCTCCTCTTGCTGCGCAAGACGATGGAGGCCGGACCCAAGGCACTGCCGGAGCTCAACCTGCTCCGCGAGGAGCACGAGCGCCTGCAGGCGCAGCTGGCCGACCTCGACGTCTACGCCTCGCTGCCCACCGTGCTCAACCTGATCGACGCCTCCGCCGTGCAGGTCAACACGCGCCACTTCCAGGGCGTCGAGACCACCGTCGAGGTGCTCGAGTGGTTGAGGACGAACCGGGACACGCTCGCCGCCGTGCTGCGCATGGAGGAGGAGGCCTACGCGGGCTACCTCGCGGTGGAGAAGATGACTCCCTCCGAGCTGCTCACCCGCGATGGTCTCTGGCTCACCGGCAACAACAAGGGCCCGTACCGCATCGAGCTGCTCCAGCAGTCCTTCGAGTTCCGCCCGCCCCAGCTGTCGCGCGATCTGCTCCAGGCCCTGCTCGACTCCTACGAGAAGGCCGGCCGGCTGAACGTCGGTCCCCAGGCGGCGCCCCGCGAGGGGCAGCTGATCCTGACCCGCACGCCTTTCGACGCGGATCTCAAGCCGCTGGTGGACGACTTCACCCAGCGCCTGAAGAACGCCCAGCTCCCGCTGGAGGAGGCCGCCAAGCGCGAGGGGTACATCCAGAAGCGCGTGGCCGTGTTCTCCCAGGGCTACCGCGAGGGCCTCTTCCACACCATCCGCGGCTACCGCTTCACCGCGCCGCGCCGGTTGCTGCTCGACGAGCTGGCCCGGCTCACCCAGCCCTCGTCGGAGCAGGTGGACATGCTGCGTGACGTGGCCACCCGCGCCAACCTCGAGCCGCTCGAGGGCGCCTACTACGAGCCGCTGCGCAACGCCGTGGCGCCCTTCCGGCCCATCATCCAGCTCATGACGGCGGACAAGAACGGCTTCTACGCCGCGCTCGGCCCGTACCAGGCGCTGGTGGCGCAGATGCACGACGAGCTGGACGCCGTGTCCAAGCCCGGCAAGGACAAGGCCAAGGCGGGTGGCAAGGACGCCGCGGCCGCGGACGCTCCGGCCAAGGACAAGGACAAGGACAAGGCCTCGGGGGACGGTGACGCGGCGCAGCCGGAGACCGGTACCGGCGAGCTCGCGGACATGATGACGCCGCTGGAGAAGGTGGCCCTCACCATGCTCCTCGAGGAGGAGGGCTCCTACCTGCGCAAGGCCCAGGAGTGGTTGGATCAGCAGGGCATCACCGGCGAGCTACGCCAGCCCTTCCTCGAGCCGTTCCTCCAGGTGCAGCGCCTGGGCAAGCAGGAGCTGGAGAACACCCTGGCGCGCCAGTGGGAAGAGGCCACCGGCCGCATGCTCAAGCCCATGCTGGAGCGCTACCCCTTCAACCCCGACTCGAAGGAGGACGTGGATCCGGGCGAGCTCGAGGTGCTGCGCCGCAAGGACGGAGTCTTCTGGCACTTCGTGGACCAGATGTTCTCCCGCATCGCCATGGCGCGCGGCACGCAGTGGTCGCTGCGCGGCCCGCTGCGCGACAAGCTGACGCTGCCCGACGAGATGCTGCTGTCGCTCAGCCGGTTGGATCGGCTCGCGAAGCTGCTGTGGGACGACGACGGCCGGCCCCGGCCGCTGATGTTGAAGGTGCAGCCGCAGCCGCTGCCCGCGCCTCCCATGACGGGCGTGTTCGTCACCATGTCCTCGCTCAAGTGCGGGAAGACGGCCGCGTACGGCTTCAACCAGAGCCCCACCTGGCAGGAGTTCCCCCTGAGCTGGTGGGATCAGCAGGTGTCCTCCATCGTGCTGGAGCTGCGCTCGCCCGCGCGCGACGTGCCCCAGTACCTGTCCCTGCCGTGGAACCGCTCGGCGTGGAGCTGCTTCCGCCTCTTCGAGGAGGCCACCCTCACCACGGATCAGCGCCGGCAGTGGAGCCTCGCCCTGCAGGGCAACAACGTGAGCAAGCGCGGCGTGGACATCAGCTTCGGCCTCAAGGGAGATCCCTGGGTGCCCTTCCGTGAGGTGCCGCGATGAGCGCACGCATGTACCGGTGGACGGCCCTGGCGGCTCTGCTGCTGAGCGCCTGTGGCCCGAGCAGCATCAACCTCAGCATCAAGTCGCCCCCCGGGACGAACCTGGGCCGGCCCATGTACATGCTCGTCCGCAAGGTGGACCCCAAGCAGTACGCCAACGAGGCGTACTCCGAGGTGGCCGCCAAGGTGGGCGCGCCCGACAACACCGTGCTGCAGACGTCCGTCATCTACCCGGGCACCATCCAGCGCTTCCAGGTGAAGGCGCCCAAGGACGGCGCTCTGGCCGTCTCCTTCCTCTTCACCGCCCCGGACGGCAACTGGCAGCTGCTGCTCACCCCGCCGTCGCCGAACGCGGTGGATGTCGAGCTGACGGTGAGCCGCATCCTGAGCGACTCGGTGCCGCCGGCCCTGCCCTCGGACGGGCAGGAGGCCCCCGCGGCGCCGGAAGCCCCCAAGGGGCCGGAGCTGCCCAAGATGGAGCTGCCCAAGGGCCTGAAGCTGCCCGGCGCCTCCTGAGTCAGGCCGCCAGCGAGCGCACCTGGGCGTCGAGCGTGTCCATCGCCCCGTCCACCCAGGTGCGAGCCTGCTCCAGCGGCTGGGCGAAGAGGTTGGACTCCTGGATGGACTTCTCGAGCTTGTCCAGGGGCGCGAGCAGCTGCTCCCGGACCGTGTCCACCCGGCCGGACATCGCGTCGATCTGCTTCGCCGCCGAGTCCATCAGCCCCTCGGCCTTCTTCGCGAAGGTGTCGAGCGCCTGATCCACCTTCTGGGTGATTTCCGCCTCGAGCCGCTCGCGGGCCTCGTGGACCTCCGTGAGCGCCTTGCCCACCGAGCCGCGGGACGTGTCGAACCCGGACTTCATCTGATCATGCGCGGTGGTCACCTGCTTCTGGGCCGCGTCGCCCACGGCCTTCACCTGATCGGCCGCGGCCTTCACCCCGTCGGCGAGGCTCTGCTGGAGCGCTTCCAGCTTCTGCTTCACCTCGGTCTTGAGCTGATCCACGCGCGCGGAGACCTGCTTCACCATCGCCTCCACCTGCTTCACCACCTGGTCTCGCGCGTTGCCGATCTGCGTCGTCACCTGCGCCACGAGTTGCTCCACCTGCGTGACGGCCTGCTCGATGCTGCTCCGCACCGAGTCCAGCAGGGTCTGGATCTGCTGCACGATCTGCTGCTGCATGTTCTGCACCTGCTGCACGGCCTGCGTCTGGATCTGCTCCACCTGGGTGATGAGCTGATCCTGCAGTGACGTGAGCTGCTGCCCCACCTGGGTGGAGATGCTCTGGAGCTGGGTGGAGATCTGCGTCACCACCTTGCTGATGGCATTCATGGCCGGGTCCACCAGCGCCTTGGGCAGGTCCGAGGCGGGAACGGCATCGAGCAGCTGCACGGCCTTGTTCAGCAGGGACTCCAGCGTGCCGACCAGCGTCTTGTAGAGCGTCTGGAGCTGCTCGAGCTTCTCGGGCAGCAGCGCGAAGAGCTTCTGGAGCTGCTTCTCGAGCGTGGCCAGGGTGTCCATCAGCGTGTCGAGCACCTGGAAGGCGGCGTCGATCGTCTGGCGCACGGGCGCCTGGATGGACTCGAAGGTGGTCATCGCCGTCTTCATCAGCGTGTCGATGGCCTCGCTTCCCTGGGTGATGAGCGTGTCGATCTGCTTCGCGATCTGCTCGATGAGCTCCTCGACGACCTTGATGCCGTTGGCCAGCTGCTGCACCTGTCCGGCGAGCGTCTTCTCGATGGCATCGAGCGCGTGGTTGAGCTGCTCGCGCCCGGTCTCGAGGGTGTTGCCAACGGTCTTCTCCAGCACCTGGAGCAGTTGGTCGGCCGCCTCGGTGGCGCCCTTCACCTGGGAGCGGATGGGCGCCAGTCCCGAGCGCAGCTGGCCGATGAGCCGCCGGGCCTCGGTCTTCGAGGTTTCGCCCGCCGAGTGAATCTCGTCATGGACGCTCTGCAGAGCCTCGAAGGGCGGGGCGAGCACGTCGGTGATCGCCTTGTCCAGCCGCTCGGCCTCGGTGCCCACCGTCTCGCGGACCTGGGTCACCGGAACGAGTAGCAGGTTCGTCACCTCCTCGAGCTTCGCGGCCGCGCTCTCGAGCTCCTCTCCCGTGCGGGTCCGGACCTTCTCGAGCTCCTTTTCGAGCTGTTTCTCGCGCTCCTCGATCTCCTGGATCGGCTTCTCCAACTCCTTCTCCGCCTGGGCGCGCAGCTTCTCGAAGTCCTCCTTGAGCTGTTTCTCGCGCTCCTCGAACTTCTTCTTCTGCTCGCCCACCAGGTCGCGGACCTTCTGGATCTCCTCCTTGAGCTGCTTCTCGCGGGCGTCGACCTGGGCGGTGGCGTTCTTCACCTGCCCATCCACCTCGTCACGCAGCTTCTGGATCTGCTCCCGAAGCTGCTGCTCGCGGGCGTCGACCTCGGCGGTGGCGTTCTTCACCTGTCCATCCACCTCGTCGCGCAGCTTCTGGAGCGCCTCCTGAAGCTGCTGCTCGCGGGCATCGACCTGGGCGGTGGCGTTCTTCACCTGCTCATCCACCGTAGCGCGCAACTTCTGGAGCTCCCCGTCGAGCTGCTGCTCGCGGGCATCGACCTGGGCGGTGGCGTTCTTCACCTGCTCGTCCACCGTAGCGCGCAGCTTCTGGAGCGCCTCCTGGAGCTTCTTCTCGCCCGCCTCGAGCTGTTCGGCCGCCCCCGGCACGTTCTGCTCCACCTGGTCGCGGAGCGGCTGCAGCTCGTCACGCAGTTGCTGCTCGCGCGCCTCGAGCTCGGACTCGAGCTTCTGGACCTGCTCCTCGGCGGCGGCCTTCAGCTGCTGGATTCCCTCGTGCAGCTGCCGCTGGCGGGCCTCGAGCTCGGACTCGAGCTTCTGGACCTGTTCCTCGGCGGCGGCCTTGAGCTGCTGGATTCCCTCGTGCAGCTGCTGCTGGCGCGCCTCGAGCTCGGACTCGAGCTTCTGGACCTGCTCCTCGGCGGCGGCCTTGAGCTTCTGGATTTCCTCGTGCAGCGGCTGCTGGCGGGCCTCGAGCTCGGACTCGAGCTTCTGGGCCTGCTCCTCGGCGGCGGCCCTCAGCTTCTGGATTTCCTCGTCGATCTGCTTCTCACGGGCGTCGAGCTCGGCCGTGACCTTCTTCATCTCCTTCTCGGCCTCGGCGCGCAGCTTCTGGTACTCGCCCTCGAGCTGCTTGACGCGCTCGTCGAGCTTCGCCTTCAAGGCGTCCTTGCGCTTCTTGAGCACGGCCACCAGCTCGGCGGAGAGGGCCTCGGTGCGCGTCACCACCTGCTGCCCCAGCGCGTCGAGCTGCTTCACGAAGGACTTCTCCTTGTCCTTCGCCGTGTTCTCCAGGGCCTTGCAGCGCGAGGAGACCGCGGGCTCGATGGCCTTCACGGTGCTCCGCACCCGGCCCGCGGAGGACTCGAGCTTCTGGCGCAGGGCGAGCATCTCGTCCGCTGCCTTGTCGAATCGGGTCCACAGCTGCTTCACTCAGGGCTCCAGCTCCGCCAGTTCGGCGTCCAGTGCGTCAATCTTCTTGGAGAGCTCTCCCCCGAACGCGTCCACCTCGGGACGCAGGGTGGAGATGGCCGTCTCCAGCTTGCCCACCAGGGCATCCACCTCGGTGCGGATGGGCTTCAGTCGTGACACCACGCCCGTGCTGAAGGCTTCCAGTTCTCCGCGTAGCTCCGCGATCTTGCCGCGCAGTTCCTGCATGGGTGTGCTCCGTCCCCCGAATGGTTCCTACCGAAGCTTCGCGAGTGATGCCTTGGCCGCCTCCGCCGCCCCCGACAGCTTGCCCACTCCCTGGGACAGCCGCGAGGTCGCGCCCTGCAGCCCGCTCTTGGCCTCCGCCACCTTGGCGCCCACCTCCGCCCGAGCCCCGCTGATCGCCGCCTTGGCCTCGGCCTGGGCGCTCTTCATCTTCGCACGCACGGCGGCCATCGCGCCCTGGTAGGCGGCCGAGGTCTCCCCGATCGCTCCCCCCACGGCCGTGGACAGGTCGCCCTTGGTGGCCTCGACCTGGGGGGTGACATCGTAGGTGGGCGTGGGAGGCCCTCCGGCCTGCGTCTCCTTCACCTGGATGAAGAGGTGGCCCTCGCCCATGCGGACGATCTGCGTGTCCCCCTGGTTGATCCGGTGCATGCGCCACACCGGGTTCTCGTCCTGGAAGTCGTGGGTGAAGGCCGTCTGGCTCTTCTTGTTCCAGCCCAGGAGGATCTGATCTCCCTGGCCGTCCTGGGGCGTGCGCACGCCTTCCTTCCAGTCGATGAAGCGGAGGAACTCGGCGCGCTCGAAGTGCAGCCCCAGCAGCACCCGGGTGTTCTTGTACGGAGGGAAGAAGAACTCGCCCGTGGAGTGCATGGGCTCGGCGGGCACGCTCACCGTCTGGTTCCACAGCGGCACCGCCATCCGGAAGTACGAGAGCGACGTCTTCTCGTCATCGACGATGAGGTAGCGCCGGTCCTCGGCCTCTCCGCCCGGGCTGTGCACCAGGCCCTCGACATGGATGGGGTAGCGCGGGGCGCGGTAGGGGGGCAGGGTGGCCACTGGCTCCGAGGAGGACTCCAGCCGCGCCGACAGGAGCACCTGGTAGGTGGCCTCCTTCTGCTGTTGCTCGTCGTGCTGGCCCTCGTGCTCGGCGTGGGCCTCCAGCTCCAGCTCCAGCACCCGCTGGTCCTCGTCCAGCCCCGTCAACCCCGAGGGCCAGAGCGGGCCCTCCAGCTTCACCAGCGCGCCGGGGTACACGTCCACCGAGGGGACGCGGTTGAAGGACAGCAGGAGCTGGCGCTGGCGCACCTGGAGACGCGTCTTCTCCAGCTTCTGCCGCTGCTCGGCCTGGGCGGTGATGGGGCTGCGCAGCAGCACGTCGTGGGACACGCCCGAGACGGCCTGCTTCTGCTCGATCGCCTCGGTGGTGGGCCCCTGGGCCAGGGCGTTGAGCACGCGGGCGCCGTGGCGGATGGGCGGAGGCAGCTGCACCTGCACCTGCTGCACTCGCAGGCGGCTCAGCGGTTTCGCGTCACCCGCGGGCTTGCTGTCGGTGAACTGGTACTCGTTGCGCTGGCTGTCGTAGCTGAAGACGCCGTTGTGCGTGTGCACGTACCAGAGGACGAAGTCGTAGAAGCTCACCTCGGGGGCGTCCGCGCCCAGCGCGAGGCACAGCATCTCCTGCTTCTGCCGGAGCCCCGCCCAGTCGTAGGAGAGCTGGAGGCTGGCCTTGTGGGCCTCGAGCACCTCCTGCATCGAGATGTCGGTGTGCAGCTCGACGGGGCGGTGCTGGCGCCAGAGCACCTGGGCGGCGTCGGAGAACTCGAGCGTGTAGCGGCGGAAGACGCGCTCGGCCTTCTTGGCGCCACCGTGCGTCTCGGCCACCAGCCGGCGGCTGCGCACCAGCCCCTGGAGGACCAGGGGTGGGGGAGGCGGGGAGAGCTCGGGGTCCACCGCGGCGATGGACAGCCGCACCTGCACGAGGTCCGGCTTCTGGAAGGCGGTGAAGAGCGGGGCGTCCTTCTTCTCCAGCGCGGTCCAGAAGGTGACCGAGGCCGAGAAGCCATGGTTGGCCAGGCGGGCGGACAGGTGCTTGACCTGTCCGCCGGGGATGGAGAACGACTGCCCCCCGATGGTGAGCGTCAGCTCGAACCGGAGCTCCTCCTGGAATGCCGTCCTCACCGGGTGGGGCCTCCTCTCGTGCCAGGCGCCGGGCGCATCATCTCACATCTTCGCGCCCTTCGTCCCCGGCCAACGCGGCCCCGGGCCTCCTCCGGGAGCAGAGCCTCGCCCCGGCTCACCTTCTCAGGGGCAGGGTGAACTCCAGCTGCACGTGCGTGCCCGCCAGCTCGGGCTTCAACGCGGCCCGCACGTGCACGCCCCGCTCGCCATTCCCGGTGGGCACCACCCGCCCCTGGAGCTGACAGCTCTTCCCCGGGCCCAGGGGGAGGAAGGCCTCGGCGGCGCGCGTGAAGACGGCCGATACCGCGTCGGGGCTGGCTCCCGGGGGCAGCCGCTCGGTGATCTCCTGCGCGAGCCGCACCAGCCGGCCCGTGAGGAGCTGCGCGGGCAGCGGCGTGCCATCGCGGCCGCCGTACACCGTGGGCGCCTTCGCCAGCAGCACGGAGTCCGAGTCCCACCAGCCATTCACCCCCAACACGCCCCGGGCGGCCAGCCGCTCCTGCTCGTGCAGCGAGAAGCCCACCTCGGTCGCCACCGTCGAGCGGGCGTTGGGCCGCCACACCGCGGGCGCCCGGGTTCCGCTGCCCGGCCCCACCAGCCGGCCAAAGGTGCGCGTATCCCGGAAGCTCGCGGCCAGCAGCGCCGCCACCCCGAGCACCGGGTTGGTGAAGCACTCGCGGCGCACCTCCCCGTGCTGCTCGGCCATCATCAGCACGGGGTTGAGGGCGGCCCCCAGCCAACGCGAGGACTCATCGGCTCGCAGCCGCTGCCAGGCTTCCGGCGACCCGTCTCCGACGAACGCCGGAGGCACCGCCACCACCATGGGCACCCACGCCTGCTCGCCCAGCGCCGCGAGCCGGTGCAGCCTGTCCAGGCTGTCGCTCGTGTCCAGGAGGAAGCACGCATCGGGGCGTTGCAGCGCGGGCACGTCGAGGCACCGCTCGAGGGACTCCACGAGCTGATCCGGCCCGGTGTCGAGCACCTCGAGGTCCATGCCGGAGGCGGCGGGGCAGTGCGTCCACAGCCAGTGCAGGCCCCGCCACGCGGACTCCAGCTTCGCCACCTTCGGGTGCTGGAGGAGGTCGCGCGCGGTCTCGAAGAGGGCTTCCTCGAGGCAGGTGAGCACGGCGCGGCGGGCCTCCTCGGGCGAGCGTGCGCCCCGGAGGGCCTCGGCCACGGCGGCCGCCAGCCGGCCTCCGCCCACCAGGGACTTGAGGCGGTGGGCCTCCTCGGGGCCGAGTGTCCTCGCGCCCGAGAGCGCGCTCAGCAGATCGCGCAGGGCGCGCAGATCCGGAACGGACTCGACGACGCGCGAGAGCCGGAAGGCGTCCAGTCCGTCGAAGGAGAGCGCATGGGAGCTCGCGTCGCCCGAGCCGATGCGATCCGCGACGGTGACGTGCAGCCCGCTCGCGGCGCGGGCGAGCTGCTCGGCGAAGGACTCCGCGGTGAGGTGCCAGCGGCGGCCCGTGGGCGAGGGGTGGAAGGCTCCGGCGACGAGCCAGCGCACGCGCGCACCGGGTGGAGGGGTCGTGTCCATGGGGCTCCCGTCAGAGCGTGAGCGTGTTGGCTTCCACGCCGAGCAGCACGCTGCCGATGATCTCCAGGGTGGGCGGGGCCACCATGGCGTGCTGCGTGGCCACGTGGATGTCGCGCAGGCAGCGCTGCAGCGGGCTGGAGCGGTAGACGGATGCGCCTCCGCCCACCTCGTACATCCGGTCCACCACGCGCGCGGCGCTCCGCGTGGCGTGGGTATAGGCCAGGCGCAAGTCCGCCCGGTGGCGCAGGGTCACCTCTCGGCGCATGGCGGCGTCATAGGTGGTGTTCGCGGCCTCGAGCAGGAAGGCGCGCGCGGCCCGCCAGGTGGCCTCGGCTTCGGCCACGGCCTCCTGCACCGCGGGCCGGGTGGCGAGCGTATGGCGGCCGAGCGGCATGAGCTTCTTCTGGTTCGCCAGCGTCGTCAGCTCGTCGATGGCTCGCCGGGCGATGCCGAGCGCCACGGCCGGAATGCCCACCCCAAGCAGCCCGAAGGCGGGGAAGGCGTAGAGCGGCCGGTCGACCTGCGGGCGCGTGGTGAGCAGAGAGATGGCGCGCTCGGCGGGGACGAAGATGTCCCGCACCTCCATGTCACCACTGCCCGTGCCGCACAGCCCCGCGGCGTGCCAGGTGTCATGCAGCGTCACGTCCTCGATGGGGAAGAGGACGATGCGCGTCTCGGGCATGCCCTCGCGCATCACGGGGGCGCCATTCTTCGTCACCACCACGCCGCCCGTCAGCCAACGGCAGTTCTGGCTGCCACTGGCCCACGACCAGCGCCCGGTGACGCGATAGCCCCCCTCGACGAGCTCGGCGCGGCCCTGGGG
Organism: Archangium sp.; assembly: GCF_045802675.1. GTDB lineage: Bacteria > Myxococcota > Myxococcia > Myxococcales > Myxococcaceae > Archangium. The sequence goes on from NZ_JBJMQO010000026.1 coordinate 133,535, forward strand.
CGCGGCCACTCCTCCGGTGATGACGTCCGGGGCTCCGTAGATGATGCGCGCGGCCGGCTCGGGCAGCCAGGCCGAGCACATCGCCGTGAGCGCGCCGATCATCACGCACCAGCCCGTCGAGCCATCCGCGTGGGCGATCGTCTCGACGGCCTCGATGACCTGGGCGGGGTGGAGCTCGAAGCCGCCGTAGGTCTCGGGCACCACCAGCCGGAAGAGGCCGGCCTCGGCCAACTCCCGGGCGAGATCGGCCGGCAACCGGCGCGCGGCTTCGATTTCCTCGGAGCGAGCGGACACCTTGGGGGCGAGGTGTCGGGCGGCGGCGAGCACCGGGTGCTCTCCGGGGCGCTTCGCGGCGAGGACAGAAGGGGTCGTCATGCCGGGAGCGTACGTGGAATGCGACCGGGCCCGCCACCCATGGACACGGGAGCCCTCCCGGGCGCGTTTTCGCCGGACTGGTCCGATGGTCGTACCAGTCGCGGAAAAACGCGCCCGGAGGGCTCTCCCCTCACGCCCGCTGTGGCTGCTGCGGCATGAGGGAATTGTCGATCTGGGTGGCGCGGGCGTACGCGGGGCGCTGGGTGACCCGGGCGACGAAGCGCTCGAAGGCCGGGCGCTTTTCGATGCCGCCGGACTGCATGCCCCAGCCGAGGTGAGCACCGACGTAGAGGTCGGCCGCGGTGAACCTGTCACCCGTGAGGTAGGCGTCGACGGAGACCGCCTTCTCCAGCGTGTCCATGACGTCCTCGTAGACACCATAGCCCGCCATGATGCGGCGCTCGGGCGGCGTCACGAACCCCAGGGAGCGATTGACCACCGTCTGCTCCAGCGGCCCGGACGCGAAGAACAACCAGCGGTAGTAGGGCCCGCGCTCGCGGCTGGCCGGCGGCGGAGCGAGGCCCGCCTGCGGAAAGGCGTCGGCCAGGTAGGTGCAGATGGCCGCGGCCTCGGTGACCACCGTGCTGCCATGACGGATGGCGGGCACCTTGCCCATGGGATTGATCGCCTTGTACTCGGGCGACTTCATGGTGGTGTTCCACTCCAGCAGCTCGGTGCGGTAGGGCTGGCCCACTTCCTCCAGCATCCAGCGCACGATGCGTCCGCGCGACATGGGGTTGGTATAGAAAACGAGCTCGTCGGACATGACGTTTCCTTTCGATGCGGGGAGGGGACAGCCTGGGCCGCGCCCGCGACTCTGTCCAAGAACTTCCTGGACGTTCCGTGGGTGTTCCGACAGGGGAGGGATGTGACATGCGCATCTTCGTCGCTGGCGCCACGGGCGCCATGGGTGTTCCGCTGGTGAAGCGTCTGGTGGCGGCGGGCCATCAGGTGACGGGATTGACCCGGAGCGAGTCCAAGCGCCCGTTGCTGGAGAGCCTCGGTGCCACCGTGGCGGTGGCCGATGTCTTCGAGGCCGGGCGGCTCGGGACCGTGCTCCGCGAGGCCCGGCCCGAGGTCGTCGTGCATCTGCTCACGGCCCTGCCGAAGACGGGCCCCATGCGCGCGGCGGACCTCGAGGGCACCAACCGCCTGCGCACCGAGGGCACGAAGAACCTCGTCGAGGCGGCCAGCTCGGCCGGAGCGCGGCGGCTCGTGGCCGAGTCCATCGTGCTCGTCTACGGCTACGACAACTCCGGCTCCGCTCCCTTGACCGAGGAGCACCCGTTGGCACGGACCGCGCCCCGGCCCTGGCTCCAGTCCACCGTCGATGCTGGCTTGGTGCTCGAGGAGACGGTGCTGTCGGCCGCGCGGGCGGGGCGGCTGGAGGGCCTCGTGCTCCGGTACGGCTTCATCTACGGCGCTGGTGCCGGCTCGACCGACGGCATGGTGGACAGGGTGAAGAAGCGCCGGATGCCCCTGCTGGGAGATGGGAGCGGGGTCTGGTCGTGGATCCACATCGACGACGCCGCCAGTGCGACCCTGGCGGCCATCGAGCGGGGCAGGTCCGGCGAGATCTACAACGTCGTCGACGACGAGCCGGTGACCTGGAGGGACTACCTCACGCATTTCGCCCAGGTGCTCGGCGCGCCGCGCCCCTTCCAGGCGCCGCTCTGGCTGGTGCGGCTCGTGAGCCCCTATGCCGCCCTCAGCCTCTCGAACCTTCTTCCCGTCTCCAACGCCAAGGCCCGGCGCGAGCTCGGCTGGCGGCCCGAGTACCCGACGTATCGCGAGGGCCTCGCGACCCTGGCCTCCGGAGCCCGGGCGCGAAAGGGCTGAGCCGCTCCGGCGAGCGCCGCGCGACTTCCCCGGCACCCAGGTGCCGTGGAAGGTGAACGGGAAGAAGTGCTCCAGCCAGGCGCGCGCCAGGGGGCCGGCCTCGGGCACCTTCGCATCCAGCACCGCGACATGCGTCCGGTCGCTCGTGGCGTCGTAGGTCCGCGCCAGCAGCCAGCCATCGTCCAGAGACCAGGCGTCTGGTTCCTCGCTCGCAGAGGGGACTCTGAGAGCCCCTCCCGGCCATCCCGCGCTTCCCTGGCCATGTGCACCCTTGAGCCAGGGGACAGGCATCAGGTCTCCGGGGAGGCGAGCATGCGTCGCGGTTTCGCCATCACCACGTCCACGCCCTCGGTCCGGTTGAGCGGGGCGGGCCGGGCGGAGGTCACCTTCACCGTCACCAACGCGTTGGGCCGGCCGGTGCGGGCCCGGGCCCTGCTCGAGCCCGAGGGGGCGGCGCGTCCGGAGTGGTTGTCGCTCGCCGGCGACCTCGAGCGCGACTTTCCCTCCGATGGGACGCACCAGTTCACCGTGCGGATCAACGTGCCTCCCGGCTCTCCCGAGGGCACGTATGCCTTCCGTCTCTCCGCGGTGAGCGTGGAGAACCCCGACGAGGACTTCACCACCGGGCCCTCGGTCGGCTTCCAGGTGTCACGGCCCCCCGTGCCGGCGCCGAAGAAGCCCTTTCCGTGGTGGGCGGTGGCCCTGGCGGCGGGAATCGCCTTCATCACCGTGACGCTGGTGCTCGTGGCCCACGGCCATCGCGAGCCCGCGGCCATCGGCGGCTCGGGCAATGCCGGGGAACCCACGTTCCTGCACTTCGATGGTACGGGGGTCTTCGTCGAGCTCGGCAACCCGAAGACGTTGAACCTCGAGGGCCCCATCACGCTCGAGGCGTGGATCCGCACCCAGGTCCTGGACAGTATGCGCGACGTGGTGGCCCATGGGTATTCCCTGGATCCCGCGCGCGAGGTCGTCCTGCGCATCTCCGACGGCACGTACCAGGCAGGCTCCTGGGATGGGCTGGAGCATTACGCAACCGGCCCGGCGCCAGCCTCGGACGTGGGGCAGTGGGTCCACCTGGCGGGCGTCTTCGATGGCGCTCAGTGGCTCATCTATCGCAATGGCGCACTGCTGGCCTCGTCCGGTCCCCAGCCGCCCGATTCCGTGCGCTCCTCGGTGGCCACGTGGGCCATCGGCGCCAAGGGCGGTGGCGAACAGCGTGCCTTCCTGGGCGACATCCGGGACGTGCGCATCTGGAGTGTCGCTCGCAGCCAGGAGGAGATCCTCGCCGACATGAAGCAGGCCCCGAAGAAGGATGCTCCGGGGCTCGCGGGCTACTGGCCGTTGGACGAAGGGCAGGGGACCCTCGTTCACGATCTCTCTCCCCATCAGAATCATGGGCTCCTCCGGGGCGCCGAGTGGGGGGGTGGTCCGGAGAAGAAATAAGGGGGCCTCCGCGTGGCCGGCATCCATTCGAGGCCCCGGCGTCTCGCTCGCCCAGGGAGCGGTGATGGCGCCGTTCGTCACAGGTGCGCGCATCACATGCGCGTCCGTCTTCCTCACCCTCATCTGGAGCTTCAACGGTCGGTCTCGACGGCTCCGAGGAGATCTACATGTTTCGTGTTTTCGCCATCACCACGTCCACCCCCTCCATCCGGCTGAATGCGGCGGGTCAGGGAGAGCTCACCTTCACGGTCTCGAATGCGTTGGGGAGACTCGTGCGGGGGCGGGCCGTGGTCGAGTCGGAGGGCGCGACACCGGGGGAATGGCTGACGCTCGAGGGGGAGCCCGAGCGCGACTTCCCTCCCGATGGCACCCACCAGTACACGGTGAAGGTGAACGTTCCGCCCGGCACGCCCCAGGGCCAGCACGCGTTCCACCTCTCCGTGGTGAACGTGGCCAATCCCGACGAGGAGTTCACCGTGGGGCCCTCGGCGAGCTTCCAGGTTCCACTTCCCCAGGCACCGGCGCCGAAGAAGAAGCTCCCGCTGCAGTGGATCGCGCTGGCCGCGGGAGTGCTCCTCATCATCCTGATCACGGCTCTCGTGGTTCATGGCCGGGGTGACAAGGAGGACAAGGGCGTTGGAGGCTCGGGAGACGCGGGGCAGGCCGCGGCGAAGAAGGCGTTCCTGAACTTCGATGGAAAGCAGTCCTTCATCGAGCTGAGCAACCCGCTGGAGCTGAGCTTCTTCGGCCCCATCACCATCGAGGCGTGGATCCGCCCGCGCTCCCTGAATGGTCTGCGCGACATCGTGGCCCACGGATACTCCAGCTCGCCCGTGAACGAGGTCTACCTGCGCATCAACGGCGGGAAGTACCAGGCCGGCGCCTTCCTCAACGGGCAGGACTTCTCCACGAGCGCCGACGTTCCCACCACGGACGTGGGCCGGTGGGTCTACATCGCCGCGGTCTACGATGGGGCCCGGTGGATCCTCTACCGGGATGGGGAGTTGCTCGCCTCCACGCCGCAGACGCTCGGCAACTTCTTCGTGGATGCGTCCTGGTCCATTGGCGCTCGGGGAGGCGGGCGCGATCGCTTCTTCCAGGGAGACATCCGGGACGTGCGCATCTGGAACCAGCCCCGGGGCCAGGAGGAGGTCCGGGGGGACAAGGACCGCACCTTCACGGGCAAGGAGCAGGGGCTCGTGGGCTACTGGCCCCTGAGCGAGGGCAAGGACGTCGTGGCCCGGGATGCCTCCTCCAGCAAGCTCGACGGGCTCATCCGCGGGGCGGAGTGGGCCGAGGAGTGAGGGGCGGGCCGCGTTGTTTCCGGTGCCTACATGGGAAGTAGCCAGTGGCTACATCTTGTGCGAGAACGGGTGTCGAGGGAGGAAGGCGGCATGGCCACCCGAGGCACCCGGAAGAAGGCGGCGCGGAAGCCCTACCACCATGGAGACCTGCGCCGGGCGTTGCTGGACGCCTCGCTGGCCCTCATCGCCGAGGAGGGCTTCGCCGCCTTGTCGCTCCGGGAGGTGGCCCGGCGGGCGGGGGTGACGCACGCGGCGCCCTACCGTCATTTCGCGGACAAGGAGGCGCTGCTGACGGCCGTGGCCGAGGAGGGCTTCCGCGCCATGACCACTGGCATGAAGGAGCGCATGGCCCCGGAGAAGACACCCGAGGGCCGTCTGGAGGCCTGTGGCGTGGCCTATGTCCTCTTCGCCATGGAGCACCCCTCGCACTTCCGGGTGATGTTCGGGCCGCACTTCACCCGGCCACCGGAGCTGTCCGCCGCGGGCGAGGCGGCGAATTCCTTCGGCCTGCTGCTCGGCTCCATCTCCGAGGGCCAGCGCGCGGGCGTGGTGCGCGCGGGTGAGCCCCGGGGGCTGGCGCTCACGTGCTGGTCCCTGGTGCACGGGCTGGCCTCGCTGCTGGTGGATGGGAAGCTGGCGTCGGCGGGCATCACCACCGTCCGCCAGGCCGAGTCGGTGGCCCGGGAGCAGACGCGTCTGTTGGTGCGAGGGCTGGGGCGAGCAACGAGCGATTGACCGGGAGTGCGCCTCGGCTAGGTTGGCGCCCCATGGCCAACCCACCGGAGACGGAGTCCCCCGAGAAGCGCGTGCGAGCCCGGGAACTGGGTATTCCCCTGGGCCGCTTCAAGACGGGCCGGCACAACGCCATCACGGACGTGGAAGGGGTGCTCGTCGGGCACAGCACCATCATCCGGGGCGAGGGCCCGCTGCGGCCCGGCCATGGCCCCGTGCGCACCGGCGTCACCGCCATCCTGCCCAACCTGGGCAACATCTTCATGGAGCGCCTGAACGGGGGCGGCTTCGTGCTCAACGGGGCCGGCGAGGTGGCCGGCATGACGCAGCTCATGGAGTGGGGCCTGGTGGAGACGCCCCTCCTCCTCACCAACACCATGTCCGTGGGCGCGGTGTCCGACGCCATGGCCCGCCACATGGTGGAGCAGTACCCGGGCATCGGCGACGAGCACGACGTCATCATCCCCATCGTCGGCGAGTGCGACGACAGCTACCTCAACGACATCGCCGGCCGGCACGTGCGCGCCGAGCACGTCTTCGAGGCCATCCGCAACGCCTCGGGCGGCCCGGTGGCCGAGGGCGGCGTGGGCGGCGGCACCGGCATGGTGACGTGCGACTTCAAGGGCGGCATCGGCACCTCCTCGCGCAAGCTCCCCGAGGCCCTGGGCGGCTACACCCTGGGCGTGCTCGTCATGAGCAACTTCGGGAAGATGCACAACCTGCGCGTGGGCGGCCTGCCGGTGGGCGAGGTGCTCGCCGAGAAGTTCAAGGACACGCCCCGGCGCGGGCAGACGTACGGCTCCATCATCGCGGTGGTGGCCACGGACGCCCCCCTGCTCAGCCATCAGATCAACCGCCTGTGCAAGCGCGTGGCGCTGGGCATCGGCCGGGTGGGCAGCTACGCGGCGCATGGCTCGGGCGAAATCGTGGTGGGCTTCTCCACCGCCAACATCATCCCCCGGCGCACCCAGAAGATGGTCTACAAGCTGAAGATCCTCCTGGATCAACGCCTGGATCCCCTCTACGAGGCGGTGATGGAGGCGACCGAGGAGGCCATCCTCAACTCCATGTGCATGGCCACCACGATGAAGGGCGTGAACGACAACTACGTCCCGGCGCTGCCGCTGGACGAGGTGCGCCGCTTCGTGCAGGCCTGCCGGCCCATCTTCGCCTCGGTGAAGAAGCGCCCCCAGCAGACGAGCGCCCCGGTGGGCCGGGACAAGCCCGTGGACGTGAACAAGGAGGGGGAGGTGACGGCCGGAGCGGTGCTGCCCACCGAGGTCCGGGGGGCGGAAGGCATCCCTTACCCCACACGCCCGGCCCCGGAAGACATCGAGGACTCCTCATCCGGGGGAAGTTCTGGTAGTTAGGCGCCCCTGTTTTGTCCTACCTCCTTCAGGAGACACCGACATGGCCCGTAGCAAGAGCAAGCACCGTCGCGTTCAGCGCAAGATCAAGCAGAAGTGGAAGCGCCAGGAGAAGCGCAAGGCGGCCAAGGCGGCCGAGGGCGTGAAGAAGTAACTCGTCCCGTTGCCTCGGACCCGCTCCGCGCGAGCACGCCCGCCTGCCTACTGGCGGGTCGCCGTGAAGGAGCGGGTCACCGAGCACCGTTTCGTGCCGCTGGCCGAGGTGCTCGAGAAGTTGCCCTGCCAGTCCCCCAACAACTTCGGCACGCCGCCGTCCCCCACGCCCGGGACGTAGCGCCCGGAGAGGCTCGCCGAGTCGAGCCCCGGGGTTCCCCCATCCGTGTCCTGTCCCAGACTGCTGCCCACCAGGCTGAAGTCATTCGTCTGGTAGAGCGTGCCGCGCAGCGTCAGACCGTCGAGCTCGGCGGAGATGTCGCTGTCCTGACGGCTCACCTCCAGCGGCCCCTCGGGGAGCGTCACCGGGATGTCACCGCAGGCCGGGGGATTGGTCCCTGGATCCAGCTCCAGGGAGTAGCGGCCCTCCATGGGTGCGCACTGGAGGCAGCCCTGAGAGGAGCCGCCGTGACACGCCGAGGCGCTCAGGGCGAGGGCTCCCGCGAGGACGAGGGGAAAGGTGGGAAGTTGGAAGCGTCCAGAAGTCATGGTTCAGCTCTTCGTCGGAGGGGGCCCGGGCTTCCCGAGAGGAAACGACGTTCCTACGTTCTGTCGCATCCTGGGCGGGCGTTGTGGGGTGGGGGTGGGGGCGTGACGGGTTTCGACAGCAAGCGGTGGTCCAATCTTATCTTCGCGGGGCTGTTCGCCCTGGCGTTGATTCTCTTCTCTCGGATTTTGCTGCCGTTCGTGATGCCGGTGCTGTTGGGTGGCTTCCTGGTGGTGCTGTTCCTGCCGCTCCAGGACTCGCTGCTGCGCACGCGGCTCAAGGGGTCCCCGTCGCTGTGCGCGGGCCTGTCCACGGCGGCCATCTTCCTGCTGATCCTCGTGCCCCTGGCGGTGGTGGGGTGGCTGGTGGTGCGCGAGGTGCTCGGGATGCTGGAGCACACGCAGGAGCTGCTCGACAGGATGGACCTGAAGCAGCTGGTGGCCACGTACGTGCCGCGCGGGCTGCAGCGCTACGTGCCGGCGAAGTTCGAGGGCGCGCGGACGGAGCAGGCGCTGATGGGCGCGATGGCCAGCAGCGCCTCGATGCTCAGCGAGGTGCTGGGCGCGGGCACGGAGCTGGTCATCGATCTCTTCCTGATGACGGTGGCCATGTACTACTTCTTCCTGGATGGGCGCCGCCTGTGGGCCGAGGCCACGCAGCTGGTGCCGCTGGACAAGCGCTACATCCAGGCGTTCGCGCAGGAGTTCACCGACGTGGCGCACGCCATCATCTACGGCAATACCATCACCGCGCTGGTGCAGGGGGCGCTGGGGATGGTGGGGCTGCTGGTGGTGAAGGTGCCGCACGCGGGGGTGTGGGGCGCGGCGATGGCGCTGGTGGCGATGGTGCCGGTGGGTGGCACGGCGCTCGTCTGGGGCCCCATTGGCGTGGTGCTGCTGCTCATGGGCAAGGTGAACGAGGGCGTCTTCCTGCTCGCCTGGGGCGCCTTCGTGGTGGGCACCATCGACAACGTCATCCGGCCGAAGCTGTGCGGCTCGCGCATGACGCTCCACCCGCTGCTCGTCTTCCTGTCCATGTTCGGCGGGCTGGCGGTGTTCGGGATGATGGGGCTGCTGGTGGGGCCGCTGATCGCCTCGATCTTCATGGCGATGGTGCGCATCTACCGGCGCGACTTCCTCAAGCTGCGGCCGGTGGCGCTGCCTCCGGTGTGCGAGTCCCCGGTGGGGGTGTCCGAGCCGGAGCTCGCGCCGCGGCCGGCCGTCGCCTCCGGGACCACGGCGGTGGTCGAGGGCTGAGCGGCACCACGAACCTGGACAAGGGCCCGCGCGGTGGGTGAGGCTGCCGGGCATCCATGAAGGCCTCTGGACGCTGGATGTGTCGCTGGGGCGCGGCGCTGGCCCTGGTCCTGCTGCTCACCTCTCGAGTCGCGCTCGCCGAGCGCGTCGCCGTCTCCGTGCTGGAGGGGGACAAGGGTTACAAGCTGCGGTCCCAGGTGACGGCGGCCCTGCGCAAGACCCGAGCGGTGCAGGTGGCTCCGCCCGCGGCCTGGGGCATGGCGGCCATGAAGCTGAAGCTGCGAGGCCCCGCCGCCGTGGCGCCCGAGGCGGTGTCGCGCCTGGCGCCGAAGCTGAAGGTGGATGCCGTGCTCGCGGGCACGGTGGGGCGTGAGGGCTTCAGCGCCCGCCTCCTGGCGAAGGATGGCCGCGAGGTCTGGTCCGGCAGCTATCCGCTGAAGCGCGGGCTGCTCTCGCCGGGGGATGCGAAGAAGCTCGCCCTGGAGGCGTCGGCGGCGGCGAACGCGGCGGCTCAGGCCGGGCCCGCGCCCGTCCAGCCCGAGCCCGTGGCGAAGGCCCCGCCCGAGACAGGCACCGAGCCGGTGGCGGCGCCTCCCGCCGCCGAGCCTCCGGTGGTGGCCCGGGTCGAGCCCGCGAAGCTCGAGCCGTCCGTGCCGCTGGAGCCCGTGGCGCCTCCGGTGCCCGAGGAGAAGCCGGTGCGCGTGCCCGAGGAGCCGTTGGCCCAGGCGCCCCGCGTGTCCGGGACGATGCCCGTCGCCGCGTGGGTGGAGCTGGACGACGAGTCGCACACGTACGCTCCGGCGCTCGCGGGCAGTGGCGGAGGCTTCCCCGAGCCCTCGGGGGCCGAGTCGCAGGAGGCGGAGGGCGCCTCGGTCCGGGGCCGGTTCCCGCCGAGGGCACGGGTGGTGCTCGGGGCCGCGTTGACGTGGCGCCAGTACTGCGCGCGGCCGGGGGTGACGTCGTGCGCCCAGTACGATGCGCTGCTGCCGGAGCAGCAGGTGGGGGACATCGCGGACTTCACCTCGAGCGTGCCCTACGTGGGCATCGCCGCGCAGGCGGAGCTCTTCCCCCTGTCGCACTGGCCCTCGCTGCTGCGGGGCGTGGGGATCGCGCTGGAGTACCAGCGGAGCTTCGCCAAGACGAAGGTGACGGTGTCGACGCCCGTGGGCTCGACGCCCGAGCGCGAGGTGTACGCGACGGACACGGCCTATGGGGCGATGCTCGCGTACCGCTATTTCTTCGACCTGGGGGCGAAGGGGACGCCGCAGTGGGGCTACGCGGGGTTGCGGCTGGGGGCGCATGGCCGCGAGTTCGAGGTGGACGAGTCGGTGGAGTCGCCGCTGCCGGTGACGCACCGGTTCTACCCGGTGGCGGGGCTGGACGTGTCGGTGCCGCTGATGCGCGCGGTGCGCATCGAGGGCGCGGGCCAGTTCTTCCTGCGGCCCAATCCCGGGCAGACGCTTGGCGGGGACGACAACGGCTCGCTGGTGGCGGAGGTGCGCGACTACGGCACGTCGGTGTCGAGCCTCGGCTGGGCGGCGGAGCTGGGCGTGGCGGGGGATATCTGGGGCCCGCTGGGCTTCTCCGCGCGCTTCCGGTTGGAGCACTACCTCGACCGCTTCGAGGGCCAGGGCACCCGGCGCGGGTGGACGCCGGGCCGCGTGCCCGGGATGCCCGGGTTGAGCGGCGTGGCCGAGGAGACCTACTCGAGCGTCCTCGTGGGCGTCACCGCTTCCTGGTGAGGCCGGGGCTCCGGCGCCTCACACCGAGATGAGGCCCTTGCGGATGCCCTCGGTGACGGCCTCCACGCGGTTGGTGACCTCGAGCTTGTGGTAGATGTGCTCGAGGTGGGTGCGGATGGTGGCCTTGGAGAGGTTGAGCAGCCGGGCCGCCTCGCTGTTGGACACGCCCTTGGCGATGAGCTGGAGCAGCTCCGTCTCGCGGTTGGACAGCGGCTTGTGCTGGGGCTCGGGGGCGGCGGGCGCTGGAGCGAGGGGCTCGGTGGGGACGGGGCTGGGATCCGGCTCCACGCGGAAGTGGCGCAGCAGCCGGCGCGCGAGGCTGGGCTGGATGACGGTGCCCCCGGCGCGCACTTCCTTGATGGCCTCGACGATCTTGTCCGCGGGCGTGCCCTTGAGCAGGTAGCCCGAGGCCCCGGCCTTCACGGCCTCGAGGACTTTGTCCTCCTCGTCGAAGATGGTGAAGATGAGGATCTCGACCTGGGGCCACTGCGCCTTGACCTGGCGGGTGACGTCGATGCCGCTCATGCGCGGCAGGCCCAGGTCCAACAGGAGCACGTCCGGGTTGAGCCGGGGCACGTCCTCGAGCGCGGCCTCGCCGGACAGGGCGGTGCCGACGATCTCGATGTCCTGATGGCTCTCGAGCAGGCGGAGCTGGTTCTTGAGGATGCGCGTCTGGTCCTCGACGACGAAGACGCGGATGGGGGAGGACGCGGTCGCTTCGGTCATGGGCGGGTGGGGAGGGAGAAGGACACGCGGGTGCCGTTGCCGGGCGCCGAGTCCACGATGAGGGTGCCGCCGAGCTTCATGGCGCGCTCGCGCATGTTGAGCAGGCCGTAGTGGCCGCGGGGGGTCTGCCGCGGATCGAACCCGTGGCCGTCGTCATTGACGGCCAGGTGCACCTTGTCCACGTCGTAGTCGAGCTTCACGTGCACCTGCTTGGGCGCGGCGTGCTTGACGGCGTTGGAGAGGCACTCCTGGAGGATGCGGAAGAGGGCGAGCTGGGCGTCCGGGGTGAGCTTGCGAGGCAGGCCGGTGCGCTCGAAGCGGATGTCCACCTGGGTGCGTTGCTGGAAGGTTTTCGCGTAGTCCTCGAGGCCCTGGGTGAGCTCGAAGTCCTCGCGCATCATCTGCAGGTTGCGGCGCAGCTCCTCGATGGACTCCTCGGCGGTGTCCTTGAGCTCTTGTAGCTCCGCGCGCAGCGAGTCGTCCTGCGCCATGCCGAGGATGAACTCGGACTGGATGATCATCGACGAGAGCGAGGCGCCCAGGCCGTCGTGGATTTCCCGGGCGAGCCGGCTGCGCTCTTCCACCACGGCCAGCTCCTTGAGATCGCTCTGGAGCTCTACCGTCTCGCGATGGGCATGGGCCTCGCGCTCGCTCAGGTACACCAGCACGTAGATGATGATGAAGTTGAGGGCCGAGTACCACAGGACGGTGAGCACCTCGACGGCGGTGACCTCCCGGTTGAGCAACAGATCCAGGCGCGCGGTGATGGGCAACGCCATCAGCGGAGGGAGCACCGCCAGCGGCTTGGGGAAGAGGATGGCGAAGAGGGTGGTGAAGAGCAGCTGGGTGCCGAGCAGCGGGCTCTGGAGGCCACCGCCGACCTGGGGCTTGGCGATGAGCACCACCATGATGACCAGGTCGAGGCACAGGGTGATGTACGTCACCCAGCGGCCGGCCCTGGGGTGGTCGATGACCATGAAGTTCGCGACGCTGTAGAGCAGCATCGTGAAGTAGCCGGCGAAGGCGAAGGTGCCCTGGAAGCCGAAGTAGCTGGACCACCGGGGCACGGCGAGGATGGCCAGGCCCAGGGAGAGGAACATGAGGCGCGCGTAGAAGAGGGCGCGGGCGCGGGCCACGAAGCGCTCCTGCTCCCAGGAGGCGGCGGCCTGCTCGGCGGAGATGCTGTCCTTGAGCTTGCGCCGCTCGAGCACGGCCCGGACGCGGGCGCGCCGGTGCGAGTCGGGCTTGTCGTCTTCGAGCGCGAGGGCGGGTTCCATCTGCCGGCAAGTCTAGGAGACCTGCCGGGTTCTCGGAAACTCCCGCACCCGGGAAGACGCCTGCCCCCCTGGTGGCGGGAGGCGGGGGGAGCTCCCTACTTCGAGCCCTTGCTGACGCAGGCCTTCTTGGCCTCGGGCTGGCGCGAGAAGACGTACTCGAGGCGGTCGCGGGTCTCGCCGGTGGCCTCGTTGAAGAGCGGGGTGCCGCCCGCGTACATGGTGCCCTCGGCGTTGCCGTATGGGTCCAGCTTGTGCTCCTGGAGCCAGCGATCCACGCAGGCCTCCACGGCGGCCCGGTCGCCGCCCGGCGCCTGGGTGCCTGCCTGGGCCTTGGTGGCGCCCGGGGCCTGGGTGCCACTGTCCGAGGACGCGGCGAGGCTGTTGCCAGTGGAGCCGGTGGTGTCGCCCGCGTCGCGGTAGGAGGCGTCGCCCGCGGGCGGGTTGGGGTTCTCCCCGGTGTTCTTGTGGCAGCCGGTGAAGAGGAGGGCGGCGGAGAGGAAGGCGAGCGCGTGTCTCATGGGTCCTCGCGAGGCGGAAAGAGGTGGGAGGGGGACGGAGCGGCGCGGGAAGATATTCGTTCGGTGTCCGGGGCGGGCGGCTTTTCGCCGAGTGGAGTTGACGGCGGACGGTGGCTCGGCGAGGGTCGCGCGCGTGGAACGAGTGGCCTCGGCGAGGGTGCTGGTGGTGGGCGCGGGCGGGTGGGGCTGTCCGGCCTCGCTGGCGCTCGCGCGCGCGGGGGTGGGGCGGCTGACGCTGGTGGACCCGGACCGGGTGGACGTGACGAACCTCCACCGGCAGCTGTGGCACCGCACCTCGGACGTGGGCCGGCCCAAGGTGGAGTCGGCGGCGCACGGGCTGCGGCGGGCCTTCCCGGCCTTGCGCGTGGAGACGCTCGCCGAGCGGGTGGACGAGCGCAACGCCGCCTCCCTGTTCCGGGCGCATGACGCGGTGGTGGAGGCCACCGACGGCACGTCCACCAAGCTCTTTCTGTCGGACGTGGCGGTGGCCACGGGCGTGCCGCTCGTCTACGGCGGGGTGCTGCGGATGCAGGGGCAGGCGATGCGCGTGGAGCCCGGTGGGCCGTGCCTGCGCTGCGTGTACGAGGAGCCGCCCTCGCCGGATGCGGTGCCCACGTGCGCGCAGGCGGGAGTGCTCGGCTCGATGGCGGGGTTGGTGGGGGCGCTGCAGGCCCTGTTGATTCTGGAGCGGCTGACGGGTGAGGCCCCGGCGGCGAGCGGGGAGGCGGTGTTGCACGTGCTCGACGGCGCCACGCTGCGAGGCCGCCAGGTGCGCGCGCGCCGCGCCCCCGATTGCGAGGGCTGTTCCCGCCCGCGCCCGCCTGTCTTCACGGAGGAGCCCGACCGATGCACGAGGTGACCCGGACGTTGGACATCACCCGCGAGGTCTGCCCGATGACGTACGTGCGCACGAAGCTGGCGCTGGAGTCGCTCGATGACGGCGCGGTGCTCGAGGTGCTGCTGCGGGGCGAGGAGCCGTTGAAGAACGTGCCGCGCAACGCGCGCGAGGAAGGCCACGAGGTGCTCGCGCTGGAGTCCCGGGGCGATGGGCTGCACCGGTTGCTGCTGCGCAAGCAGGGAGGACGCTGAGAGATGGCCACGGTCCGCATTCCCACGTCCCTGCGGAGCTTCACGGGCAACAAGGGCGAGGTCCGCGTCGCGGGCGCCACGGTGGGCGAGGTGCTCGGCAACCTGGAGAAGGCGCATCCGGGGATTGGCGCGCGGGTGCTCGACGACAAGGGCGCGGTGCGGCGCTACGTGAACGTGTTCCTCAACGACGAGGACATCCGGTTCCTGCAGGAGCTGGCCACGCCGGTGGCGGACGGGGATCGCCTCACCCTCATCCCGGCCATCGCCGGAGGGTAGGGGCATGGCGCTGCGAGAGGAGCAAATCCTCCGGTATTCGAGGCAGATCCTCCTGCGCGAGGTGGGTGGGCGCGGGCAGGAGAAGCTGCTGGCGGGAGGCGTGCGGCTGAAGGCCACGGGAGCGGCGGGGCTGACGGCGGCGGCGTACGTGGCGGCGGGAGGCACCGCGGTGGAGGCGGGCCCCGACCCCCTGACGCCGGGAGCCGAGGGCTTCCTCGTGTCGGCGGAAGAAGTGGGCCAGCCAGCGTCCGAGGTGCTCGCGAGGGCCTTGCCGGACGTGAACGCGGACGCGCTGCCCGGGCGCGGTGCGGGGCGGCTGGCGGAACTGCCGGCGGAGTGGGACGGCGAGGGCCCGTGGGTGGCACTCGGCGGAGACGGAGCGCGGGGCGTGGTCGTCTTCCGGGGCGCGGCAGGGTGTGCCGGGTGCTTCGAGGCCACCACGGCCGTGCTGGGGCCTCCACCCTCGGGGGCGCTCGGGGTGGGGCTGGGCGCGCTGGGCGCACTCGTCCTCCAGAGACTGCTGCTCGGGCTGGGACCGGCGCTGGGCGCGTGCGGATGGGCGTCGCCGGGCGTGCTGACGGACGTGGGCGTGCGGCGCTGCGGCCGGTGCGGCTGATCGGCGTGGGCCCGGAACTGCCCGAGGATCTGTCGGACATCATCCGACACCTGGAGGCCTGCTACCCCCGGGAGGGCTGTGGGGTGCTGCTGCGAGCGGGGGAGGGAGGGGCCTGGCGGGTGTGCCCCCTGCGCAACGCCCAGGACGAGCTCCACGCCCAGGACCCTGTGCGCTTTCCTCGCACCTCCCGCACGGCCTTCGCCTTCGAGCCGCGCGAGTGGCTCGGCGTCCTCATGGAAGCCGACGCCCGGGGCGAGCACGTGGCGTGCGTCTTCCACTCACATGTGGACACAGGTGCCGATTTCTCCGACGAGGACCGACATCATGCGACCCCCGAGGGCCAGTCCCTGCTTCCCGGAGTGGGCCATCTCGTGATGGCTGTCCACTCCGGGTATGTCAGGGATATGAAAATTTTCTGGTGGGAGTGCGGAGAATTTCAGGAACGTCGTGTTTTACTTTGATTCGAGACGCTCCACCCGTTGGAAATCCCTTGAGAAGGCGGGCACTTGGCCGCCTGCCCCCCCTACCTGCGGAAAGGTGGGTACGAATTGTCAAACGGTGTGATTTTCGTCTATAACGCCCCCGACTTTTGATCTGCCGCGCTCCGGGGGGCACGGAGTTGACGCCCCTGGAGGCGCAGGGAGTTTGGGACCCGTATGGCGCAGACGATTGGTTTTACCGTTTGGCTGACCGGCATGTCCGGGACCGGCAAGAGTACGATGGCTGCCTACATCGCGGCCCGGCTCAGGCAGGTGGATCGCAACGTGGAGATCCTCGACGAGAACAGTCTCGGGGACGACCTCTGGCAGGGCATTGGGGATAGCAAGGACGAGCGCAACACCATCGTCCGCCGGCTGGGGTTCGTGGCCGGGCTGCTCACGCGTAACAACGTGGCGGTGCTGGTTCCCTGCGTGAGCCCTTACAAGGCGGTCCGCGAGGACAACCGCCGGACGATCGGCCGCTACATCGAAGTGTACGTGGACTGCCCGACCGAGAAGCTCATCGAGCGCGACGGCACGGGCCGCTACAAGAAGGCCCTGAGTGGGGAGATCCCCAACTTCATCGGCATCACCGAGCCGTATGAGCCGCCCGCGTCGGCCGAGGTGGTCATCCACTCGGATCAGGAGAGCGTGGAGGAGGGCGCGGGGAAGATCTTCCAGTCGCTGCTGGACCTCGGCTACGTGACGAGCGAGGAGCTGAAGATCATCACCGGCAAGAAGATGAAGGCGCAGCCGCCGACGAAGACCGAGGTGACGCGGGTGTCGTCCGCGAAGCCGGCGGCCACCAAGGCGGCGGCCAAGCCCGCGGCGAAGGCCTCGTCGGGGGCGGCGGGCAAGGGCGCCAAGGCGCGTCCGGCGGCGAGGGCGGCCCGGGTCGCCAAGCCGGCGGCCAAGAAGGCGGCGGCTCCCAAGCGCAAGGCCCGCTAGCCGGGCCTCCACTGCCTTCCTCCCCAGGAGGGCCGTGGACGGAGAGGCACAGTCGTGAGGACCCCCAGGTTGCATGGGCAACCCGGGGGTTCTTCGTTTATAGAGGTGCCCCCATGCTGACCCCCGAGCGGATCCAGGCCCTGTGTGACTCCTCCCGACCCAAGCTGGAGGCGATGCGAGCGGCGTTGCGCGCGCACGGCTCGGCGCTGGTGGCGTTCTCGGGCGGGGTGGACTCCACCTTCGTGCTGAAGATCGCGGTGGAGGAGCTGGGGGAGCGGGCGTTGGCGCTGACGGCGCTGTCGGCGTCGGTGGCCCCCGAGGAGGAGCGGGATGCGCGGGAGCTGGCGGCGAAGCTGGGAGCGCGGCACGTGGTGGTGTCGAGCGACGAGCTGGCCAATCCCCAGTACGCGGCCAACCCGACGAACCGCTGCTACTTCTGCAAGACGGAGCTGTACGACCTGTGCGAGGTGAAGCGGAAGGAGCTGGGGCTCGAGGTGGTGCTGGACGGCTTCAACGCGGACGACTTCAAGGACCACCGGCCGGGGCACCAGGCGGCGAAGGAGCACGCGGTGCAGTCGCCGTTGGCGAAGGCGGGGCTGACGAAGGAGGAGATCCGGGCGTGGAGCCACGCGCTGGGGCTGCCCACGTGGGACAAGCCGCAGATGGCGTGCCTGGCGTCGCGGATTCCGTACGGCACCTCGGTGACGCGCGAGCGGCTCTTCCAGATCGCCGGAGCCGAGTCCGAGCTGCGCAAGCGGGGCTTCCGGCAGTTCCGGGTGCGCTACCACCAGGAGATCGCCCGCATCGAGCTGTCGGCGGACGAGTACGAGCGCTTCCTCTCGGCGGAGGTCCGGCGCGAGGTGGACGCGGCCCTCAAGGCATTGGGGTTCAAGTTCGTGGCGTTGGACCTGGAGCCGTTCCGCTCGGGACGCATGAACGACGCGGCGGGCATCCAGCGCCCGGCGGCGGAGCCCCACACCCATCCGCTTCCGGTCATCTCCTGATCCGAAAGCTGATCCCCGCCTGATCCGGGCTGCTGATCCCCGCCTGCTCCTCCCTCGCCCTCCGGGAGCGGGTCGGGGTGAGGGGAGCTGGCCCCCATTTCCCCCCTGTTTCCGAGCCCCTGAAGGGTCGGGATTTGGATCCGCGAACGGATCAGTCGTAGAGCATTGGCCGGCGCGCGCCAGGCCCCGTGATCGGCAACTGATCCCCGGGTGATCCCAGAGGTCGGATGATTTTCTTGCGATCCGGCACGTCTGTGCGACTTTGTGCGCACCTGTAGGAGACAACGCACATGGACATGAATCCTCGCCTCACCTCGGTGGTGTTCCGTCTCAGCCGCGAGAAGCTGG
The DNA here is from genome assembly GCF_045802675.1 of Archangium sp. Classification (GTDB taxonomy): domain Bacteria; phylum Myxococcota; class Myxococcia; order Myxococcales; family Myxococcaceae; genus Archangium. The sequence continues at coordinate 151,577 of NZ_JBJMQO010000026.1, forward strand.
ATGCGCTCAAGGAGCTGTCGCGTTCGACGAGGATCCGCCAGAGCGAGTACCTCCGGGAGGCGATCTCGGACTTGCTGACGAAGTACGAGGATCGCCTGGTCGACTGAGACCCGGCGGCCTGGCTCAGGCGGCCTGGGTTTCGGCCCCGTCGGGGAGACAGAAGGGAGGCGCCGAGGGGAGACCCGGGGCGCGGGCCCGCTCCTCGGAGGGGAAGGGATCCTTGTCGGACGGGTAGCGCACCTCCCAGAGCACGAGCCCCTTGGCGGGGGCCTTGAGGCCGGGGATGGGGGTGCCCGACTCGAGGGCGGAGCGGAAGAGCTCCTCGGAGAGGCCGCCCGCGGCGGTGAGCAGGGTGGAGCCCACGAGGTAGCGCACCTGGTAGCGCCCGAAGCCATCGCCGCGCAGGCGGAGCTCGAAGAGGCCGCCGCCCAGCTCGTGCAGGGTGGCCGACTCGAGGGTGCGCGGCTTGCGCAGGCTGGAGTGCTCGTGGAAGGCGTAGAAGTCGCGGCGGCCCACGGTGGCGCCGAGCAACTCCGCCACGCGCTCGGGCCGGAGCGTCAATCCCTCCAAGCGGGGCTCGAGCGAGGCCTCCATGGCGAAGGGCCGCCAGGCCTCGGCGACGGAGCCGCCGAGCTGGACGCGGTAGCGGTACTCCTTGCCCACGGCGCTCCACTGGGCATGGAAGCCCTCGGGAGGACGCCGGGCCACGCACAGCCCTATCCCGGGAGGCGCGTGGGGAGGGAGCCGCTCGGCGAGCATCTCCGAGGTGTAGCAGGGAGGCAGCCGGACGCTCGCCACCTGCATGCGCGCGTGGACGCCGCGGTCGGTGCGGCCCGCGGGCATGATGGGGTAGGGGACGCCGGCCTTGCGCATGGCATCCTCGAGGGCTTCCTGGACGGTGAGGCCCTCGGGTTGGCGCTGGAAACCGAGGAAGTCGGTGCCTCGGTACCAGATCCACAGGGCGGCGGGGGTTCTTTTCACGGAGCGTAGGGGGGTTGAGGGGCGTTGTGATGACCCGTGCGGCCTGGGATACTTCCCGGCCCATGTCGGCCGCACAAGATCTCCATGACCTCGAGAGGACGCAGCTCGATTCCCAGTGGCTCTACCGCCAGGGGGACCTCGTCCTCGGTCCCCTGACGGGCCACCAGCTGGTGGAGAAGCTGAACGCCGGAGTGCTCACCGGAGACACGGAGGTCTCCGCCTCGGGCCCGAGTGGTTTCCGCAAGCTCAAGGAGCTGGACGCCTTCCAGCTGCACGTCTCGAAGGCGGCGGTGAAGCAGCGCGTGGAGGCCGAGGCCCGGGCGCTCCAGTCCAAGCGGACCCAGGTGCGGCTCATCACCGGAGGCGTGGTGGCGCTGGTGCTCGGCGGGTTGGGCGTGGGGGCGTGGCAGATCGCCCGCTACTCGTCGGTGTACATGCCCGGCGACAGCGGCGACCTCTCCATCCAGGTGGAGCCGCCGGTCATCACCCCGGCGAAGCCCTCGATGCCCGGGGAGCTGTTCGACTACCCGGGCGAGCCCAAGCACGCCCCGGACAAGACGCCCACGAAGCCCCCCGAGACGGCGTCGGTGGACAAGCCGGAGAAGCCGGAGAAGCCGCCGGAGAAGGTGGCCTCGCTGACGCAGAAGCCGGATCGCCGCCCCGCGGGAGGCCGGATGACGGGCAAGGTCTCCACGGATCCGGACGGCATGTCGACGGAGGTCAACTACGACCAGGCCTCCATCAACGCGGTGGTGAAGAAGTCCCAGAGCTCGCTCTTCCACTGCTTCAAGGAGGAGGCCGAGCGCCGTCCGGGCTTCGCCGCCAAGGTGCCGCTCGAGTTCACCATCGGCAACGATGGCCGGGTGGCGCAGCTGTGGGTGGATCATCCGCAGCTCAAGAAGGGCCCGATGTACGACTGCCTGCTGGTGGAGATGAAGAAGTGGCCCTTCAAGTCCTACACGGGGGAGCGCGCCACGGTGAACCTGGCGTTCACCATCGGTAAGAAGTGAGGGGCGGCGCGGGCCCCTGACGAGGCGGCGGCGGGCCGCTTTTTTGCCCCCCCCGCTTTCCTGCCCGATACAGGTGGGCATGGTGACCGCCGCAGAAGCCGACATCGAGAAGAAGGCCGCCTCCGTGCCCCCGGGCACCTTCCGCCACACCATCCTGGTGGCGGCCAAGCGCTTCAAGTCCACCTGGGCCGAGCTGGGCAAGCTGCTCGTGCAGGTGAAGGACGAGAACCTCTGGGAGTCCTGGGGGTACGCCTCCTTCGAGGCCTACTGCCTCAAGGAGCTCCACATCAAGAAGCAGACGGCGCTCAAGCTCACGCGCTCCTTCAGCTTCCTGGCCAAGCACGAGGACCCCGAGGACGTGTCCCAGCCGGACTTCCCCCAGAAGGCCCCGGCCTTCGAGGTCATCGAGGTGCTCGCCGACGCCGAGGAGCGCGGCCAGCTGTCGCCCACGGAATATCGTTCACTGCGCGACAGTATCTGGAACCCGGAGAAGCCGCCCAACGAGCTGAAGAAGGAGTTCTCCGAGCGCTTCCCCAAGCCGCCCCCCGAGCCCCCTCCGGAGAGCTTCCAGGTGCGCAAGCTGGCTCAGCTGGCCCGGAAGCTGGCCGCCGAGGTATCGGGGTGCCGCCGGGTGCCTGCCGCCATCGCCGAGCGGGCGGGCGCCCTGGCCGAGGACCTGGAGGAGCTCGCTTCGGGCGTGAATGACGCCTGAACGAGTGTTACTCAACGCTGACCTCGTCCGGCGGTGCACAGCCCGCCGGGCGACACATCCGAGATGGGCTTCCTGCGCGTTCAGCTGGAGCCTATATTTTGGCGGACGGCTGTTCGAGACGTGGGCAGCCAAACGACTTGGGTGTGGTGGTGTCGGCTGATAGGCTCCGGGGAACCGGGGTCGGTGAACTCGGAGGCGGCAGTGAAGAAGGAGCACCACGTCAACCTGTCCTGCTCGTTCTGCGGCAAGTCGCAGCGCGAGGTCCGCAAACTCATCGCGGGCCCGACGGTCTACATCTGCGACGAATGCATCAAGCTCTGCAATGACATCATTGCGGACGAGAACGAGCGCGAGGAGGGCAAGCCGCAGGTGAGCTTGCCGACGCCGATGGAGATCAAGGCGTTCCTCGATGACTACGTGATCGGGCAGGACCAGGCGAAGAAGGTCCTCTCGGTCGCTGTCTACAACCACTACAAGCGCATCTACCAGAAGAAGCCGACGGCACGGCCTCGTCCGGGGATGAAGCCCTCGGGCTCCGAGGATGTGGAGCTGAGCAAGAGCAACATCCTGCTCGTGGGCCCCACGGGCAGCGGCAAGACGCTCCTGGCCCAGTCCCTGGCGCGCTTCCTCAACGTCCCCTTCACCATCGCGGACGCCACCAGCCTCACCGAGGCCGGCTACGTGGGTGAGGACGTGGAGAACATCATCCAGAACCTGCTCCACAACGCCGATTACGACGTGGAGAAGGCGGCGCGGGGCATCGTCTACATCGACGAGATCGACAAGATCGCCCGCAAGGGTGACACGCCGAGCGCCACGCGCGACGTGGGCGGCGAGGGCGTGCAGCAGGCGCTGCTGAAGATCATCGAGGGCACGCGGGCCAACGTCACGCCCAGGGGCGGGAAGAAGTACAACCAGCAGGAGTACGTGCAGGTTGATACGACGAACATCCTGTTCATCTGCGGCGGCGCGTTCCACGGCATCGACGGGGTCATCAAGCGCCGCGTGGGCGAGAAGGGCCTGGGCTTCGGGGCGAAGATCACCCACCGGGAAGAGCGCAGCGTGGGCGAGCTGCTCGCCATGGTGGAGCCGGAGGACTTGATGAAGTTCGGGATGATTCCCGAGTTCATCGGCCGTCTGCCGGTGGTGGCGACGCTGAACGATCTGAAGGAAGAGGATCTGATCACGATCCTCACGCAGCCGAGGAACGCGCTGATCAAGCAGTACCAGAAGCTCTTCGAGATGGAGAAGGTGAAGCTGACCTTCACGAAGGAATCGCTGAAGGCGATCGCGCGCGAGGCGATGCGGCGCAACTCGGGAGCGCGCGGCCTGAGAGCCATCCTCGAGGACGCGATGCTGGACATCATGTACGACGTCCCGTACCGGGATGGCGTGAAGGAGTGCAAGATCACCGAGACGGTGGTGACCAAGCACGAGCCGCCGCAGCTGGTGATGGAGAAGGAGAAGAAGTCGGCCTAGCCGCCGGGCTTCGCCTCTTCACGGTGAAGACCCCCGTTGCCCACCGAGGCACGGGGGTTTTTCCTTTTCCGCGCTCAGCTGCTCACGCGCACGGTGGTCTTCATCTCGCGGCCGGTGGCCGGATCCCTCGCGCGCATGGTGAGGATGCCTTCCACGTTCACGTCGAAGGTGATCTCCACCTGCACCGAGCCCGCCCGGGCCGGACGGATCCCCGAGAAGGTGAACTCGCCCAGCAGATCGTTCTTCACCACCTGCTCGTGGTCGCCCTGGAAGATGCGCATGGCCAGCTCGGTCTGGTTGTCCATGCTCGTGGTGGCCACCACCTGCTTGGCGTTCGGAATCGGCGCGTTGCGCGGGAACACCGTGTGGAAGGCTCCGCCCGCGCGCTCCAGGCCGATCGCCATCGGAATCACGTCCAGCAGCTGCAGCTTCATGCTCGAGTTGTCCTCGAGCGACTTGGCGTAGAGCGCCGCGCCCACCGCCACGGCCTCGTCCGGGTGGACGCCCTTGCTCGGCGTCTTGCCGAAGAACTTCGTCAACCGGTCCTGGACGATGGGCATGCGCGTCTGCCCGCCCACGAGCAGCACCTCGTCGATGTCCTTGGTGCTCAGCCCCGAGTCCACCAGCACCCGCGCTACCATCTGCAGCGTGCGGTCCACCAGGTGGTTGGTGAGCTGCTGGAGCATCTTGCGCGTGAACTTCATCTCGATGTTCAGCGGCTGGCCCTGCGCCGTCATCGTGATGAAGGGGATGTTGAACTGCACCTCGTCGCGCGCGGACAGGTCGATCTTCGTGCGCTCGGCGAGGTCCTTGATGCGCTGCATGGCCACGGGGTCGGTGGCCAGATCGATGCCCGCCTTCGCCACGAAGTCCTTGAGGACGTGGTGGATGATGGCGTTGTCGAAGTCGAGGCCGCCCAGGAAGATGTCACCGCCGGTGGCCTTCACCTCGAAGACGCGATCGCGGATGGCGATGATGGACACGTCGAAGGTGCCGCCGCCCAGGTCGTAGACGAGCACCTTCTTGTTCACGCCCTTGCCGGCACCGTAGGCGAGCGCCGCGGCGGTGGGCTCGTTGATGATGCGCACCACGTCCAGATCGATGAGCTTGCCCGCCTCCTTCACCGTCTGGCGCTGCCGGTCGTTGAAGTAGGCCGGCACCGTCACCACCGCGCGCTTGATGGGCGTCTTGAGGTAGTTGGCGGCGACGTCGCGGATCTTGTTGAGGATTTTCGCGCTGATCTCCTGGAGGGTGAATTCCTTCTTGCCCACGTCCAGGACGACGTCGCTCTTCTTGCCGGGGCGCACCGAGTACGCCACGACCTTCTTCATGGCCTCGACGACGTCGCTCTGGAAGGGCCGCCCCACCAGCCGCTTGGCGCCGTAGATGGTGTTCTTGGGGTTGAGCTGCCACTGGCGCTTGGCCTCGTAGCCGATCAGCTCGTTGCCCTTGTCGTCGATCGCGAAGATGGAGGGGATGGTGTACTCGCCGCCCTTGTAGGGGATGAGCTTCACGTTCCCACCGTCCTCGACGATCGCGGCGCACGAGTTGGTCGTGCCGAGGTCGATGCCGATGATGGGATCCTTGTGCATCTGGCGTGGACTCCGGGCAAAGGGGGGGCGCGAGGCGGGTAGGGGTTCGCCTCACAACCATGGACCCGCGAGGTTAGTTCAAGTTCACGGGGGTCGCGAGCGAGAGTAGGCGTCCAGCACCACCGGCAGCTGGAGCAGGTTCACCCCGGGGGCGTCCAGGAGCCCCTCGGCCGACAGGCCCTCGGAGAGCCGCAGCGCCGTGACTTCCAGGGAGACCCCGGCCTGTCCGGCGGGATCCGCATCCGCCCCGGCGGGCGAGTCGGGAACCTGGAGCGCCCCCGCGCCCGAGTCCAGCGCGAGGAACACCACGTGCCGCCCCTGGGCTCCGGTGAGCGTCACCCGCGCGAGCCCCACGCCCGCTCCGGCCAGGGTGCTCCAGCTCGCCGCCGAGGGCGTGAAGGTGCGGCTCGCGGGGGTGTAGGCGGCGGTAGGCACGGGCAGGAAGGCGGGTACGGCGACGCGCGTGGGGAGGGTGGGCCCTCGGACGATGCGCCCGCTGACGGAGGCCCCCGAGGTGGCGGACGTGGCGAACACCCACACTCCGGGTGTACCCGCCTCGGCGCCGCCATACGGAGAACCACTGCGCAGCAGCACCGGCTGGACGGGCCGGGTCCCATCCGCCCCGGCCGCTCCGCCCGTGCGCGAGGCGATTCCCATGGGCATCAGGCCCGCCTCGGCGGAGAGCTCCACGGCGGCGACCACGGCGGTGTCGAAGCCGGAGGGCAGGTTGGGGAGCACCACCTCGGTGCGGCGGAGCTGCTCGCGGCGGGGCCGATGGGTGAGGCCGGTGAAGTGGTTGTAGTCCGGGAGGTCCTCACTGCCCTGGCAGCGCGTGGTGTCCGAGCACAGGCCATCCCCATCGAGGTCCGTCTCGTCCGGCACGTAGGGCAGGTGGGTGAACGAGGTGAAGGCCTGGAGCGAGTAGTCCATGGCGCCCGACCAGGCGAGCAGGTCCGTGGAGCGGAGGCTCGTGGCCTGGGAGAGGGGCAGCCTACCGGCGAAGGCCACCGCGGTGCGGCGTCCGGCCCGTCCCAGTCCATACGAGCGCGGTTTGATCTCCGTATTCCCCGCGAGCCCCAGGTTCGCGTAGGCCACGAGGCTGCCCGGAGCGGGGACGCGCTGGGTGAGGCCGGGGACGGGAACGAGGAACGTCTCTCCGAGGAGGTTGGAGAGGTCCACGGCCGTGGGGTCTCCGGCGGACAGCACGGAGAAGCCCACTGACAGCTCGCCGGAGGAGTGGACCTCGTTGAAACTGATGCCGGCGTTGAAGCCAGCGGCGCCGTGGACGGGGTTGTCGCTGAGCGGCAGCAGCACGTCACGCGCGGGCGTGGAGACGACGGAGACGCGGTCGTAGCGGGGGTAGCCATCCGCGCGCAGCTCGGACGCGGCGGCGGAGAAGCTGGCGGTGGTGCCGGCGAAGCCGGGGAAGAGGGCCGTGCCCCGGGCATCCGTCGTCACCAAGACGGGGGCAGGGCAGGGGCCCGAAGCGGGAGGCGCATCACAGCCGAGCACCTCCACCCCCGCGAGCGGGCGCCAGGTGGCCGCGTCGACCACGGTGACGCGCCGGCCGCTCTCCACCGCGCTCAGCACGGTGAGGGAGAGCTCCTGGGGAGACACCGCCGCGCCCGAGGGCGAGGCCTTCACGCGCACCGCTCCAGCGGACACGGCCGTGACGAGGCCCGAGGAGGACACCGTCGCCGCGCTGCTGGGAGCGCCGCTCGCGTCCACCACCGAGAAGGAGCCCTGCGTCAGCGGAACGCTGGTGCCATCCAGCAGGTAGGCCACGAGCGAGAGTTGCAGCGTGTCCCCCACTACGAGCGTGGACGCCTTGGGGCCGAGGGCGAAGGAGGTGATGCTGGAGGCGGCGGGCGCGGGACGGCAGGCACCATCCGAGCAGAGCTCGCCCGAGGCGCAGTCCGCATGGCCCCGGCAACCGCCCGGCACGCACCGGCTCGCCACGCAGGTGAGTCCCGAGGGGCACGTGACGCCGTCCGTGCACACGGGGGTGGGCTGGCAGTGCGAATCCCGGCAGTACGCGCTGGCCGAGCAGTCGGTGTCCACGAGGCAGCGAGGCAATTCCTGGCAGATCTTCGTCGCGCAGTCGAAGCCCGGAGGACAGGTGGCCGAGGTGAAGGCCCGGCACTCGGTGTTGGGGCCGCACCCGGTGGTGGAGGAGCAGGTCTGGTACTCGAGGCAGCGGCCCGCGGTGGCGCTCGTGCAGTACTGGCCCGAGGGGCAGTCGGCCTTCGTGGTGCACCCCGCTTGGGCGCACGTGCCGGCCTCGCAGATGAAGCCCGCGCCACACAATGAGTCGTTCAAGCACTGCCGCAGACAATCGCCCTGGCGGCACACGTAGAGCAGCGAGGCCACGCGGGGATCCACGCCCGGCGCGCAGTCCGTGGCCTGAGCACATGGCGCCTGGCACACGCCCTGGACGATCTCGCAACGCTGTCCGGCCGGGCAGTCATCCGCCGAGGTACACGCGGAAGCCGTCACGCACTTCCCCTCGCGGCAGGCCTGGTTGGAGGCACAGGCCGCGTCCGAGCCGCACTGACAGCGGCCCTCCGTGCAGGCGAAGCCCTCGGCGCAGTCGGTGGCCTGGGTGCACTCGGGACGAGGGGCGCAGGAGCCCGCGGCGCACACCTGGTGGCTGCCGCACTCGGTGTCGTCGAGGCACGCCGGCCCACAACCGCCATAGCGGCATCGGCCGGCAGGACAGTCGGCGTCCGTGTCGCACGGCGTCGTCGAGGTAGGCGGGCAGGCGGAGAGCACTGCCAACAACACAACGGAAACAAGAGCCCTGGACATCCCGCTCCCCGAGGGGAAAGTTCCGGGGGTCCACGCGCTGCATGGCGTCGACCGACCGGCGTGGTTAGTGGGTTCCTGAACTACAGCACAGAGGAGTCATCCCGTGGAAGCCAAGCGATACCTGCAGGAAGTGGGCGCCCAGGTGTCCGACGACTTCGTCAAGAATCGCTCCATCCTGTCCTTCGAGGAGTACGTCACGCTCTTCATGAGCGATCCACGGGGGCAGTCGCGCAACGCCGCCCAGTACTTGCGCGATGTGATGGACCACTACGGCACCGAGATGGTGTCGCATCCCACGGGGAAGGTCCGCCGCTTCAAGGTCTTCGACGTGCCCTCCAGCGACCGGGATGGGCGGGTCGCGGGCCAGGAAGAGGTGCAGAACGCCATCTACCGGCTGCTCGGCAACTTCACGCGCGCCGGCCGCATCAACAAGCTCATCATGCTGCACGGCCCCAACGGCAGCGCGAAGTCCACGCTCGTCAACGCGCTCAAGGCCGGCATGGAGGCCTACTCGCGCCAGCCCGAGGGCGCCCTCTACCGCCTCAGCTGGATCTTCCCCTCGGAGAAGCTCGTCAAGGGCTCCATCGGCTTCGGGGGTGATCAGCGCGCGGCGGCCGCGGCCGCTGCCGCCGCTCCGGGAGGCGATCTCTCCTCCTTCGCGCACCTGGATGCCGAGTCCATCGACGTGCGCATCCCCTGCGAGCTGAGGGATCATCCGCTCTTCGTGGTGCCCCCCGCCGAGCGCCAGAAGCTGCTCGAGGGCGCGCTGAAGAAGAAGGGCCTGGGCAACGGAAACGGCAACGGCGGCGCGGAGGCGCAGGGCGACGCCGACTTCGTGCTCTCCGACTACGTGCTGCACGGAGGGCTGTGCCACAAGTGCCGCAGCATCTACACGGCGCTGCTCGCCAACTACAAGGGCGACTACCTCCAGGTGCTGCGCCACGTGCGCGTCGAGCGCTACTACATCTCGCGCCGCTACCAGGTGGGCACGGTGACGGTGGAGCCGCAGATGAGCGTGGACGCCATGTACCAGCAGGTGACGGCGGACCGGGCGCAGATGCTCAACATGCCGCCCGCGCTCCACAACGTGGCCCTCTTCGAGCCCCACGGCCCGCTGGTGCACGCCAACCGCGGCCTCATCGAGTACTCGGATCTGCTCAAGCGTCCGCTCGAGGCCTTCAAATACCTGCTCGGCTTCAGCGAGACCTCGCAGGTGCCGCTCGAGCACTTCGTGTTGCAGCTCGACGAGGTGCTGATCGCCTCGTCCAACGAGAAGCACCTGGGCGCCTTCAAGGAGCTGCCGGACTTCGCCTCGTTCAAGGGCCGCATCGAGCTGGTACGCGTGCCGTACCTGCGCCGCTACAAGGTCGAGCAGCAGATCTACGACGCTCAAATCACGCCCACCACCGTGGGCAAGCACGTGGCCCCGCACGCCACCGGGGTGGCCGCCATGTGGGCGGTGCTCACCCGGCTCAAGAAGCCCATCCCGGATCGCTACCCGCCCGACGTGAAGGAGCTCGTGGATCAGGTGACGCCCGTGGAGAAGATGCACCTCTACGAGGAGGGCGTGGTGCCGGACCGGCTCAGCATGTCGCACGGCAAGGAGCTGCGGAAGCTGCGCACGGACATGTACGAGGAGTCCGACGCCTATCCCAACTACGAGGGCCGCAGCGGCGGCAGTGCCCGGGAGATCAAGACCGCGCTCTTCAACGCCGCGCAGAACGCGGACTACAAGTGCCTCAACGCCCTGGCGGTCATCGAGGAGCTCGAGGCCATCTGCAAGGACAAGAGCGTCTACGAGTTCCTCCTGCAGGAGGTGGTGGACGGCTACCACGACCATGAGGAGTTCGTGCGCGCGGTGGAGGCCGAGTACCTCGACCGGGTGGACGAAGAGGTGCGTGAGTCGATGGGGCTCGTCTCCGAGGGCCAGTACCGCGAGCTGGTGGAGCGCTACGTCTACAACGTGAGCCACTGGGTGAAGGGCGAGAAGATCCGCAACCGGATCACCGGCTCCAACGAGCGCCCGGACGAGCAGCGCATGGCGGAGATGGAGGCCATCGTCATGCCGAGGGGCGAGGACCCGGGCGAGTTCCGCCGCGGGCTCATCTCGCAGATCGGCGCGCACAAGCTGGACAACCCGGACGTGGAGATGGACTACCCGCGCATCTTCCCGGACATGTTCCGCCACCTGCGCGACCACTACTTCGAGGAGCGCAAGCGCGTGCTGCGCCGCAACAAGGAGAACGTCCTCAAGTACCTCTCCGAGGAGCGCGGCACGCTGTCCTCGCGCGAGCAGGCCCAGGTGGAGAGCACCCTCAAGACGATGCACGAGCGCTACGGCTACTGCGAGCACTGCGCCAAGGACGCCATCCTCTTCCTCATGAAGAAGCGCTACGGCTGAGCTGGCGGGGGTAGACGAGCGGACGGGCGCCCGGCGGCCGCGATGCTTCCCGAAAATGCGTCGCAAGTGGAAGATGGGGACTCAATAGAGGTTGAAGGCTGTTGTTCCCTCTCCCCCCTCGCTGCTTCGGAGCGTCGATGACTCGTTTCGCGCTGGGCCTGCCTGCCCTCTTCGCCATGCTGTCCTGCGCCGCGGCGCCGAGCTCGCATGCGGTCTCCGAGACACCGGGTACCGGCGGCGCGCCCGTGGTGATGAAGCAGGTGGGCGCCCTCACCCCGAGGCCCACGCGCAAGGAGCAGGTCAAGCGCATCCTCCCGCACAACGTGCGCCTCGCCATCGTCGAGGACGGCAAGGCCCGGCGCACCGCCTCGGGCGTGGTGATCGGCAACGAGAAGACCGCCGAGGGACTCGTCAGCTACGTGCTCACCAACGCGCACGCGGTGGAGATGGAGGATCTCAAGGACCCGAGCCTCGTCATCATCGTGGACGACCGTGCCGACTCCACCGAGTACCGGGCGCAGGTGGTGGCCTCGGGCTCGGTGCCGGACATGGACCTGGCGCTGGTGAAGGTGCCGGGCCTGCCGCTGGAGCCCGCGCAGCTCGCCTCGGACTCGGAGCTGGAGCTGGGCGATGACGTGGTGGTGGCCGCCTCGCCCTTCGGCCGGGCCCTGTCGCTCTCCGGCGGCATGGTGTCCCAGGTGGAGTGGGACAAGGACAGCAAGAAGCCGCGCATGGTGAAGACGGACGCGCCCATCGGCTACGGCGCTTCCGGTGGCGGCATCTTCAGCCTCGAGTCCGGCAAGCTGCTCGCCATCGTCGAGGGCTACCGCACCGCCAAGGTGGGCTTCGCCGTGGCCGAGCAGAACTACAGCTTCGACGTGCCCATGCCCGGGGAGACCTTCGCCGCTCCCACCTCCAAGGTGCGCGTGTTCCTCCAGCAGAAGGGGTTCTCCCGGCTGCTCGGCGGCACCGCCTCGGCGGCTCCGGCCACGGACGGCTCGCAGACGGCCAGCCGTTAGCCGCGCGCGCCCAGGGCCTCCGGCCGGAAACTCGACAGCGGGCCCCTCCACGGTAGATGCCGGAGGAGGGGAGGCACGCATGAGCAACCGGAGCTCCTGGGATCAGTACTTCATGGACATCGCGCGTCAGGTGGCGAGCCGCGCGACATGCGACCGAAAGCACGTGGGCGCGCTGCTGGTGCGCGACAGGACCATCCTCTCCACGGGCTACAACGGCTCCATCCGCGGCCTGCCGCACTGCAACGACGTGGGCCACATGATGGAGAACGGGCACTGCGTGGCCACCGTCCACGCCGAGGCCAACGCCATCCTCCAGGCGGCCAAGAACGGCGTGCGCATCGACAGCGAGCGCGAGAAGCCCACCACGCTCTATACCACCGCCAGCCCCTGCTGGCCGTGCTTCAAGCTGATCTCGAACACGGGCGTGCAGCGCATCGTCTACGGCGAGTTCTACCGGGATCCGCGCATCTTCGAGTACGCGGCGCGGCTGAACATCGAGCTGGTGGGCCCCGGCCCGGCGGAGCAGCCAGCCGAGCGCTGAACACTGCCGCACACTGTCGACGGGTACACGGATTCCGCGTGGACCCGTCCCGCAGTACAAGTGAAGCGTCCTATGCGCGACACCTGATTGGCCGGGTGGACGACGCTTGGCGGTGGGAATTCGTCGCAGCCAGCAAGAATTACCGCCCCAGGGTTGACGGTATTTGTGGGGCTCCCTAAATCCTCGCAGCGACAGGGCGGCGGGAGTGAAGGGCGCCAGTCAACCTCTAGGAGCTTTCGTGATTACCTCCACGGCTGCGAGCAGCAGTGCGCCCCCCGTGCGTGAAGGGGCGGACCCGGTGGTGGACGCCGCGCGTTACGGCGCGGTTCCCACACTGATGGACAGCCTCCTGCACGACGTGCGCAATCCCTTGAACGCACTCTCCATCCACCTGGAGGTGCTGACGGAGAAGCTCAAGGTCGAGACGGGCCAGGTGCCTCCCTCCCAGGAGAAGAACCTCAAGGCCATGCGCGATCAGATCCAGCGCGTGGACGGGATCCTGCGCCGCTTCGCCGAGTTCATCGTGAACCGCGCGGGCGCTCCCGGTGAGGCGGACCTCTCCGAGACGGTGACGCGCGCCATGGAGGTGCTGGCGCACGAGAGCCGCAAGCGGCGCCTGCAGGTGCGTCCGGTGCTCGCCCCCGGAGTGCGGGCGCGCCTGGCGGACACCGGCGAGCTGGGCTTCCTGGTGGTGCAGTCCCTGATGAGGGCCTACGGCCGCTCGGAGCAGGGCGCCGAGGTGTCGGTGACGGTGCGCGCCGAGGACTCGCGGGCGGTGCTCGAGGTGGTGGATGCCACCGTGTCGCCCGCGGAGACCGTGCCGGAAGCCGCGGCGGCGCTGGAACTGCGGTGTGGGCAGCTCGGCGTGGAGCTGCACCTGCGTGCCGGGATGTGCCGGCTGTCCTTCCCGCTCGCCTGATCCGGCGGACGGGGCTCGAAACGATTTCATCACCCGTAGTGTCTGATGTCTGGAGGTTCTCACGTGGGCAGCGCGCGAATTCTGGCTGTGGACGACGAGCGCGATACGTGCGAGGCGCTGGCGGAGATGTTGACCGCCTGGGGCCACAAGGTGGAGACCGCGTTCGACGCGCACGACGCCCTGCGCAAGGCGGGCGAGTTCCGGCCGGACGTGGTCCTGTCGGACCTGGCCATGCCGGAGACGGATGGTCTGGGACTGCTGCGAGCCCTGCGGGACGAGCTGCCGGATTGCCCGGTGGTCTTCCTCACCGGCCACGGCACCATCGATGGCGCCGTGGAGGCCATCCGCGAGGGGGCCTATGACTTCATCGTCAAGCCGCTCGACACCGCGCGGCTGAAGGTCTGCATCGACCGGGCGCTGGAGAAGAAGGAGACGATGCGCGAGGTGCAGGGCCTGCGCCGGCGCCTCAAGCAGCTCGGCTCCTCGGACTTCATCGGCCAGTCGGTGGCCATGCGCAAGGTGTTCGAGCTGATTGAAAAGGTGGCCCCCTCCAAGGCGAGCGTGGCCATCACCGGTGAGTCCGGCACGGGCAAGGAGGTGGTGGCGCGCGCCATCCACAACCTCTCCCAGCGCCGCGACAAGCCCTTCATCGCCATCAACTGCGCCTCCATCCCCGCCACCCTCATCGAGTCGGAAATCTTCGGCCACGAGAAGGGCGCCTTCACCGGCGCGGATCAGCGCCGGCCCGGCGTCTTCGAGCTGGCCCACGGCGGCACGCTCTTCCTGGACGAGCTCGGCGAAATCCCCATCGAGCTTCAGGCCAAGCTGCTGCGCGTGCTGGAGGAGAGCAAGCTGCGGCGCCTGGGCGGCAAGGTGGAGCTCGAGGTGGACGTGCGCGTGCTGTGCGCCACCAACCGCGACCTGCGCAAGGAGATCGAGGCCAAGCGCTTCCGCGAGGACCTCTTCTTCCGCCTCAACGTCTTCCAGGTGCAGCTGCCGCCCCTGCGCGAGCGGCGCGAGGACGTGCCCATCCTGGTGCAGTACTTCGTGGAGAAGTTCCGCGGGGACTCGGCCAAGCGCGTCACGGGCATGCACCCGGACGCGATGGAGATCCTCAAGAACCACGAGTGGCCGGGCAACATCCGCGAGCTGCGCAACGCGGTGGAGCGCGCCGTCATCCTCTGCGACGGCGAGCTCATCATGCGCGAGCACCTGCCCCCCGACATGGCGGGCAAGAGCCCCGAGCGCCACACCTTCCGCCTGCCCTACGGCCTGTCGCTCGACGCGGTGGAGCGCGAGTACATCCTCGGCAGCCTCCAGCGCAACGGCAACAACAAGGCCCGGACGGCGGAGATCCTCGGGGTGAGCGAGAAGACGCTCTACAACAAGCTCAACCGCTACGCGGCCGAGGCCCGGGGTCAACCCGGCGGTAAGGGCACGGAGGGCAACACCCTCTCGGGTCACGCCGGCCCCCTGCTGGGCAGTACCTCGGAAATCCGCTGAGACGTCGTCTCACCGCTGTCTACCCACCTTGGCGGATCCCATTCCGGAGCCGACCTCCGCGGTTGGCTCCGTCTCGCACTCCCGGTGCTCGTGAAGAGACCGGGAGAGCGAGCGCCAGGGCGCATGTCCCTCATGAGACCGAGGCATGACGCGGTGCGCGAGCCATGGGGTGCAACACCCCGTCTTCACTTGACTCATGGGCTCTCTGCGGGCGATCCTGCGGGTCACACACACCCCCGAGGCACCCGGTAACTACAGCTCCCTACCCAGGGATACTTCCGGTGTGCCTTCTCCGCGGCTGTCCAGTATGGGACGGAGACCGGCCTCGCCGGGGGGGTCAAGGAAGGCCACGTTTTCATGAGCGACGCGCGAGTTCTTCACTTCTTCGGCGGCAAGGGCGGGGTGGGCAAGACCACGCTCGCGGCGGCGTACGCCCTGCGGCTCGCGGATGAAGCGCCCAAGGAGAAGGTGCTGCTCGTCTCGTTGGACCCGGTGCGCTCCCTGTCGGATCTGCTGAAGAAGAAGCTCACGGCGAAGCCGGTGAAGCTGGAGGCGGAGGAGGGCGAGGCCGCCAAGGAGCCCAAGCCGGAGCCGAAGGGCAAGGGCAAGGCGGCGAAGGGCAAGGCGGACGGCGGGGTGTGGGCGATGGAGGTGGAGCCCGCCGCGCTCGCCAAGGGTTTCCTCGCGAAGTACGTGCCCGCGCTGCAGAAGGTGGCGGGCAAGGGCACCCACCTGTCGGAGGAGGACCTGGGCAAGCTGTACGCTCAAGCCACTCCGGGCCTGGAGGAGCTGCTGGGCCTGCTGCACGTGGTGGAACTGCTGGAGGGTGGTGAGTTTGAGCGCGTGGTGGTGGACACGGCGCCCACCAGCCACACGCTGCGCCTGTTCGACATGCCGGTGGGGCTGCGCAAGTTCCTGGGCCTGGTGAAGGCGGGGGCGGAGCGGAGCGCGGGCGGCAAGGGCAAGAAGGCCCCCGTGGCGGCCGAGGAGCAGGCGTTCCTCGAGGAGTTCGCGGGCAAGGCGGAGAAGCTGCTGGGGCTGCTGAAGGATGGAGCGCGCTCGGCCTTCCACCTGGTGGCGCTGGCCGAGCCGGTGCCCGAGGCCCAGACGCGCATGTACTTCGCGCAGCTGCGCGAGCGCGGCATCCCGGTGGTGGAGGTGGTGGTCAACCAGGTGGAGGACAAGGAAGGCTGTACGGCCTGCCTGGGCCGCCGCGGGTTGCAGGCGCCGCACGTGCGCAAGTTCCAGGCGCTGGACAAGAACGTGCCGGTGCACCTCGTGGGCAAGCGCGAGGTGGCGCCCCGGGGCCTGGAGCTGCTCCAGCCCTTCGCCAAGGAGTGGGCGAGCGGCAAGGAGACGAAGTCGCTCGAGTTCGCCGCGTCCGAGGGCCCTCCGGCCCTGGTGCGCGCCCCGTCCATGCCGCCGATCGCGGCGCCTCCGCTGCCTCCCACGCGGCTCATCTTCTTCGTGGGCCAGGGCGGAGTGGGGAAGAGCTCGTGCGCGGCCGCCGCGGCGGTGACGCTGACGGAGAAGGAGGGGCCGGTGCTCCTCATCTCCACGGACCCCGCGCACTCGCTGTCGGACGTGCTGCAGAGCCGCCTGACGGATGTGGAGACGCAGGTGAAGGGCACCAAGGGCCTGTACGCGCGCGAGCTCGACATGGCCGGCTGGTTCAACAACCTGCGCAAGCGCTGGAAGGAGAAGGCGGAGAAGGCCTTCGAGGGCGCGCCCAAGACGGGCAACGACGTGCCGGTGGATCTGCTGCTGTTCCGCAACCTGCTGGACGCGGCGCCTCCGGGCATCGACGAGCTGGCCGCCATGTCGTGCCTGACGGATGCGCTGGTGCAGGAGCGCTTCAAGCGGATCGTGGTGGACGGCGCCCCCATGGTGAGCTCCATGCGTGTGGTGGAGCTGGCGGACACGGCCAAGGGCTGGTTCACGGCGCTGCACGGCGTGCTGTCCAAGTACAAGTCCAAGGGCCTGGGCGAGCTGGCCGATGACATGGCCGCCTTCCTCAAGCACATCAAGCGCTTCGAGGACGCGCTGGCCTCGCCCAACGAGTCGCGCTTCGTGGTGGTGACGCGGGGTGAGGAGCTGGCGGCGGCGCGCACGGAGCGGCTGGTGGAGTACCTGAAGGAGCGCAAGCTTCAGGTCGAGCGCGTGCTGGTGAACCGGGTGGGCCCGAAGGCGGACTGCGCCAGGTGCGAGAACCGCCGGAAGAACGAGCTCAACGCGGCCAAGGTGATCGAGAAGAAGATCGGCCTGCCCGTCACGGTGGCGCCCGCGCTGGGCCGTCACCCGGCGGGTCTGCGCGAGCTCAAGGCCTTCCGTACGGCCTGGTACGCGCTGAGCGCCACGGCGAAGACGAAGGCGGCCTGATCCGAGTCACCTCTCCCTCGCCCTCCGGGTGAGGGTCGGGGTGAGTTCACCAGGGATTCACCTGGGGCAGGCTCGGGAGCACCCGGGGCAGCTGCTGCCGGAGGCGCTGCGCCAGCTCGCGCGGCGACTGGAATCGCTCCTGGGCAGCGTGGGGCAGCACGGCCTCCCCGCGCTCCAGGCGCAGGGCGAGCGCGGGCCCCGCGAGCAACAGGCACAGGGCGGGCACGATGCACAGCCCCATGGGCACGAGCGTCGCCCCGATGAGCCCGAAGACGCGCCGGATGGGCGAGGTGTGGAACCCGGGCGCTTGCGACAGGCCGCTGAGGCCTCCAGCGAACACCGCCCCCCCCAGGAGGCCCAGGAGCGCGGCGAGCAACCAGCTCGCGCCGCCCAGGGCCGTTCCGAGCACGGGCTCGACGAGCCCCGGAGACGCGGCCGCGAGCAGGAAGGCGACGACGAAGGGCGTCCCCGCCACCATGGCCACCAGGCCCCACTGCCGACCCTCGAGTCGCACCATCCCCCGTCACCTCCTGACGGGGAGGGTGGGCAGGGGGGGCTCGGCCGCCAAGTCCCTCGGGGGGAATCCGTCCTACGCCTCGCACTCGGACGGAGAGTCCAGGAACGTTCCGAACTCCTTGAAGTCCAGCACTCCACGAGGGGTCATCGTGCCGCGGAGGGGCTCCCCTCCCGGAAACGTCAGGATCACGGTGCGCCCCTGGAGGGTAAAAGTCCCCGGGAGCTCCTCGGTGCGGCCGGGCCTGGCGTCGTCGTCGATCACCCGGCGCCACAGCACCACGCGCTTGCCCTCGGGGAAGGTGAGCCTGCGAGTGGAGCCGTAGACGCCCTCGCCGGGGGAGTACCAGGTGACGCGGCGGAGGATCTCCGGGACATCGGCCTGCTTCGCGGGGGAGCGGCCCAGGAGGCGCTGCCAGCCCACGGTGTCGCGGATGGGATCCAGATCCGCGTCCTCCTTGGCCCGGGTGAGCCGGCGGGGATCCAACCGGACGGCGGTGTTGAGCCGCTCGAGGATCGTCTGCCGGTGGGCCGAGTACTCGCAGATCCGCCCCTGCTTGCGCAGCACGCCCAGGGTGGCGGCCACGTTGTAGTGGGCGAGGGCGAGCTTCGGGTCGGCCCGGGAGGCGGCCTCGAACTTCTCCAGGGCCTCGGGGTACTTGCCGGCCTGGTAGAGGCGGAAACCCTCGGTGTTGAGGGCGCGGGCCGGCTGGGCGGACGAGGGGGCGGCCAGGACGAGGGCGAGCAGGAGCAGCAGGCGGTGCATGAGACTCCGACGGACGGGGGAGGGCGGGGATTCTACGCACTGCGTAATGGGTTGCGCGTTGTAATGCCCTGGGGGCAGGTGATAGGGGTCCGGCGCCATGGCGAACGGCATCAACTATCCACTCGATTTCGAGCGACCGCTCATCGAGCTGGAGAAGAAGATCGACGAGCTCAAGGCCCTCTCGGCGAGCGGCTCGGTGGATTTCACCTCGGAAATCTCCAAGCTGGAGAAGAAGGCCAAGAAACTTCAGACGGAGATCTTCAGTGATCTCACGCGCTGGCAGGTGGTGCAGCTGTCGCGCCACAGCTCCCGGCCGTACTTCCTGGACTACGTCCAGCACCTGTTCACGGACTTCTTCGAGATGGCGGGCGACCGTCTCTTCGGAGAGGACCCGTCCATCGTGGGCGGCTTCGCGCGCTTCGATGGTCAGACGGTGATGCTGATCGGCCACCAGAAGGGGCGCAACACCAAGGAGAACATGCTGCGCAACTTCGGCATGCCGCGCCCCGAGGGCTACCGCAAGGCGCTGCGGCTGATGGAGCTGGCCGAGCGCTTCGAGAAGCCCATCCTCACCTTCGTGGACACGCCGGGCGCCTACCCGGGCATCGGCGCCGAGGAGCGCGGCCAGGCCGAGGCGATCGCCTACAACCTCGAGGTGATGAGCCGGCTCAAGGTGCCCATCATCTCCACCGTCATCGGCGAGGGCGGCTCGGGCGGCGCGCTGGCCATCGGCGTGGGCAACCGCGTGCTGATGATGGAGAACAGCGTGTACTCGGTGATTTCCCCCGAGGGCTGCGCCTCCATCCTCTTCCGCGATGCCACCAAGGCGGACAAGGCGGCGGACGCGCTCAGGCTGACGGCGAAGGATCTCAAGGAGATGAACGTCATCGACGAGATCATCCCCGAGCCGGCCGGCGGCGCGCACCGCGACTACACCAAGAGCGCGGAGAACCTGGGCAAGGCGCTGCGCAAGAACCTCGGCGAGCTGTCCGAGCTGACGGGCGGCGAGCTGGTCCAGGACCGCTACCAGAAATTCCGCGCGCTCGGCGTGTTCTCCGGGCGTTAGCCGCACACAGGAAGCCATCACCTCATGAGACCGCTCGTCCCCCCGTACATCGAGACGCTCAAGCCCTATGTCCCGGGCAAACCCATCGAAGAGACGGAGCGGGAGTACGGTCTCACCGGCGTCATCAAGCTGGCGTCCAACGAGAATCCGCTGGGGCCCTCGCCCAAGGCCATCGAGGCCATGCGCGAGGCGGCCCAGAAGGTCCACCTCTACCCGGACGCGAGCAGCTTCACGCTCGTGCGCCGGCTGGCCGAGCACCTCGGGGTGAAGCCCGAGGAGGTGGTGCTGGGCAGTGGCTCCAATGAGCTGATCGAGCTGCTCATCCGCACCTTCACGCTGCCCGAGGACGAGGTGCTGCTGTGCAAGGGCTCGTTCCCGGCCTACCGCATCTCCGTGCAGGCCCACGGCCGTCCCTTCGCCGAGGTGCCCATGCGCGAGGGGCACCGGTATGACCTGGAGGCGATGGCGAAGGCGATCACCCCGCGCACGCGGATGATCTTCATCGCCAACCCGGACAACCCCACGGGCACGACGTTCGGCCGGCAGGAGTGGGAGGCCTTCCTGGCGAAGGTGCCCGAGCACGTGCTGGTGGTCCACGACGAGGCCTACTTCGAGTTCGTGGACTGGTCCGAGTACTTCAGCGCGGTGGAGTACTTCCGCAAGTACCCCAACGTGGTGGCGCTGCGCACGTTCAGCAAGATCTACGGGCTGGCGGGCATCCGGCTGGGCTACGGGGTGATGGACGCGCGGCTGGTGGCGTACCTGCAGCGCACGCGGATGCCCTTCAACCTGACGATTCCCGCGCAGATGGGCGGGCTGGCGGCGCTGGACGACACGGAGCATGTGCGGAGCACGCGCGAGCTCAACAGCGAGGGGCTGCGCTACTTCGAGACGGAGCTGCCGAAGCTGGGCGCGCGCCTGACGAAGAGCCACGCCAACTTCGTGCTGGCGGACTTCGGCCGTCCAGGGCCGGAGCTGTACGAGAAGCTGCTGCGCAAGGGGGTCATCGTCCGGCCGGTGGCGGGCAACGGCTACCCCACGTCGCTGCGGATTTCCGTGGGCACGCGCGAGGAGAACGCGCGGTGCGTGGCGGCGCTGAAGGAGGTCCTCGCCTCATGAGCAAGCGCCCCTTCATCGTGGCCATCGACGGCCCGGCGGGAGCGGGCAAGTCGACCGTGTCGAAGGTGCTGGCGCGGCGGCTGGGCTTCGCGCTGGTGGACACGGGAGCCATCTACCGCTGCGTGGCGCTGAAGGTGCGGCGGGAGGCCATCGCGTTCGACGACGACGTGAAGCTGGACGAGCTGCTGGGCCGGGTGCACGTGTCCTTCCAGGTGGAGGGCGAGGACAACCACGTGTTCCTGGATGGAGAGGACGTCTCGGGGGAGATCCGCACGCCGGAGAACTCGATGGCGGCCTCGCAGGTGTCGAGCCGGCCAGTGGTGCGCGCGGGTCTGCTGTCCCTGCAGCGGCGGCTGGCGCTGGAGACGCCCAAGGGAGCCATCCTGGAGGGCCGCGACATCGGGACGGTGGTGTTCCCGGACGCGGACGCGAAGTTCTTCCTGGAGGCCAACCCGGAGATTCGCGCGCGGCGCCGCTACGAGGAGCTCTTCCAGAAGGGCGTGGAGCGCTCGCTGGAGGACGTGCTGGCGGATCAGATCAAACGCGACCAGGACGACGCCTCGCGAGCGGTGGCGCCGCTCAAGCCCGCGGACGATGCCATCCGGCTGGACTCGAGCACCATCCCGCTGTCGGAGGTGGTGCACCGCCTGGAGCAGGAAATCCTCACGAGGATGTCCAAGCGGTAGCGAGGGCTCACAGCGGCGTGACTACTTCCGCCGCGAGAACCACCCCATCAGGTCCTCGAGAGCGCGGCGATCCACGTCGTCGAAGGTGGCCTTGTGCTCGGAGTCGATGTCGAGCACGGCGATGAGCTCGCGGTTGGGGCCGAAGACGGGGACGACGATTTCCGAGACCGAGCGGCCGTCGCAGGTGATGTGACCGGGGAACGCGTGCACGTCCTCGACGACGACGGTCTCGCCCTTGGCGGCGGAGGTGCCGCAGACGCCCTTGCCAAAGCGGATCTCCAGGCACCCGAGCGTCCCCTGGTAGGGGCCGACGCGCAGCAGCTTGCCGGGCTCCACGACGCGGTAGAAGCCGGTCCACAGGTGACCGAAGGCGTGGTGGAGGAGGCAGCTCATGGTGGCCATGGCGGCCACGTCGTCGTTGAGGCCCTCCAGGACGGCCTCGGCGTGCTTCTTGAGCTCGGCATAGGCCTCGGCCTTGGGCATACCGCGCAGATCCAGGGTGACTTCAGCCATGGTGTGTAGTCCTCGAAACGGGGCCGGCGCGAGGTCGCGCCGACGTGCCGCGCATGTTTAACCTGAACCCGATTCCGCCGCGAGACCGGGAGGCGCCACCCCGGGGCTACTCGAAGATGGGGACGGAGTCGTCCTTGTCCTTGCCCTGTTTCGAGGGGCGCGAGGGCCGCGAGGAGGGCTCGGCCGGAGCGGCCTTCACGGGCTCCAGGGTGACGCTCACGTCCTGCGAGTCCGCCACCACGCCACTGAAGTCCAGCTTGTGCTTCAGCACCTGGTGCTCGGGGAGCTGGAAGGTGAGCTCATGGAGCTCGTTGCGGCGCAGCTTGCGGGCGAACGGCGTCGTGCCGATCTGCGTGTCCCCATCGAAGACGGAGGCGCCCGGCGGGCTCGAGCGGACCTGCACGAGGAGCATGTTGTCCACGGCGGGCTCGGCGGGCTGCCGCGGCTCGGGGGCGGGCTCCTTCTTCACCTCCACCACGGGAGCGGGGGGCTGGGCCGGGGTGGAGGGGCGAAGGGCGACGAACGCGCCTCCCGCGGCGATGAGCGCCAGCGGAATGGCCACGAGCGCGAGCTTCTTGCCCGACAAGCCGCCACTCCGCGTCTCCTCCGCGAGGGACTCGGTCTGCTGCGTCATCGTGGCCCCGGGACGCGGAGCCGGACCCGCTGGGCGAACGCCCGAAGCGGCCCCGCTGCCACCGCGAGCGGCACTCGGGCTGGACGGCTGGGAACCGCGGGACGCGGACTGCGCGCTCCGGGCCGCCGAGGGCTGGGAGGGTGCACCCGCGCGGGCCGCCGAGGGCTGAGAACCCCCGGTCCGCCCCGCCGGCGCGGGAGAACGGGCGCGCGAGTTGCTCGGAGACGAACGGCCCGGCTTGGACACACTGCGCTGGCTCGGCTTGCTGCCGCTGCCCGCGTCGGCGACCGAGTTGGTGGGGTGCGCGTCGAGCTGCTCGTCCGACAGTCCGTCCACCGCGTCCAGCATGGCGTCCACGAACTCCTGGGCGCTCTGGAAACGGTCCTCCTTCTCGCGGGCGAGGGCCTTCTGGAAGAAGTCCTCGAGCGCCTGGGGCACGGGCGCGCCCTGGCGCTTGGCGCCCACCGTGGGCGGAGGCTGCGTCAGCGCGGCGGTGAGCGCCTTGCGCACCGTATTGGCCCCGTACGGCGAGGTGCCCGTGAGGCAGTAGTAGAGGACGCCGCCCATCGAATACAGGTCGGAGCGGTGGTCCACGTGCTCGCCACCGGCCTGCTCGGGCGGCATGTACTGCGGCGTGCCGAGCACCTGGCCGGTGGAGGTGAGCTGCTGCTCGTCCTCCTGCTCGAGCGCCTTCACCAGGCCGAAGTCCAGCACCTTGACGAAGTCCCGCCCGTCGAGCTGCTGCACCATGATGTTGTGCGGCTTGATGTCGCGGTGGACGGCGCCCTGCTCGTGCGCGTGGGCCAGCCCGCGGCAGGCCTGCTCGATGACCTCCACCGCGCGGCGCAGGGACATGGGGCCGTCGCGCTTGACCATCTCGCGCAGGCTCTCGCCCTCGAGCAGCTCCATGACGTAATAGCAGGTGCCGTCCTGGGCCCGGCCGAAGTCGTAGATGGTGATGACGTTGGGGTGGCGCAGGCGGCTGGCGATCTCCGCCTCGCGCCGGAAGCGCTCGAAGAACTGGGGCGCGGCCGCCAGCGAGGGGTTGAGCGTCTTGACCGCCACCGGCCGGTGCACGGACGTCTGGGTGGCGCGGAAGACCATGCCCATGCCGCCCTGGCCGAGCACGTCTTCGATTTTGTAACGGCCATCGAGCACCTGGCCGATGAGCGCCATCTGGGAGGCGCTGCAGAGATGATCGGGACCTTCGGCGCTACCGCAGTGCGGGCAGGGGGGAGCCATCAGGGCGGCGAGTATAGGCAACCCGGGAGGCGGCGGGCAGGGGGACTGACGGGGGGCCTCCCCGGACTCCGGGTATGGGAGGGAGCAGGCGGGCATCTCCGTCGTTCCCGGAAGGCCCCCGGACTGTTACACCCCCGGACCCGACATGAGCCTCGTCATCGCCCAGGACATCTGCCTCTCCTACGGGAAGAAGGTTCTCTTCGACAACGAAAGCTTCACCCTCAGCCCCAAGGACCGCATCGGCCTGGTGGGCGCCAACGGCACGGGCAAGAGCTCGTTGATGAAGATCCTCGCCGGGGCGCAGCACGCTGACTCGGGGAGCCTCACCTACCGGCGCAAGGCGCGCATCGGCTACCTGCCCCAGGAGCTGGCGGGCCTGCCCGAGGGCTCGGTGGTGGACGCGGTGATGAGCACCGTGCCCGGCCGCGACTCGCTGGAGGCGCGCCTGCGGGAGACCGAGGAGGCGCTCGGCAAGGCGGCCACCGAGGAGGAGCAGCTCGAGCTGGCCCAGACGCTGGCGGACCTGCACACGGAGCTGGATCACTTCGAGGAGCACTACGGCCGGCACCACGCCGAGCGCATCCTCAAGGGCCTCGGCTTCCGCGAGGCGGACCTGGCCAAGCCCACCGGGGCGCTGAGTGGCGGCTGGCGCATGCGCGCGGCGCTCGCGGGCCTGCTGCTCCAGGACCCGGACCTGCTGCTGATGGACGAGCCCACCAACCACCTGGACGTGCCGACGCTGGCGTGGTTCGACGGCTTCCTCAAGCGCTCGAACAAGGCGCTGGTGCTCATCTCGCACGACCGCGACTTCCTCAACCGGCAGGTGGGCCGCATCCTGTCGCTGGAGGTGGAGGGACTGCGCTCGTACGTGGGCAACTACGACACGTACAAGCGCCAGCGCGCCGAGGAGATGGAGCAGCTCAAGGCCCAGTCCGAGCGCGTCGAGGCGCGCAAGGCGGAGCTGCAGGCGTTCATCGACCGCTTCGGCGCGAAGGCCACCAAGGCGCGGCAGGCGCAGAGCCGCGCGAAGATGCTGGAGAAGATGGAGGACGTGCAGGTGCTCGAGGAGCGGGCCACCATGCGCTTCCGCTTCCCGGAGGTGGAGCGCTCGGGGCGTGACGTGGTGACGCTCGAGGGCATCCAGAAGCGCTACGGGGACGCGGTGGTGTACTCGGGGCTGGACGCGCGGGTGGAGCGCGGGCAGCGCATCGCCGTGGTGGGCGCCAACGGCGCGGGCAAGACGACGCTCCTGAAGATCATCGCGGGCGAGCTCGTGCCGGATGGCGGCACGGTGAAGCTCGGGCACAACGTGGTGATGGGGTATTACGCGCAGCACCACGCGGACAAGCTGAACAAGCACAACACCATCATCGAGGAGGTGCGCCCGCTCGCGGCCGACAAGCCGGAGAGCTTCTTGCGCGGGGTGCTCGGCGCGTTCCTGTTCTCGGGAGACGACGTGAACAAGCCCGTGGGCGTGCTCAGCGGTGGAGAGCGGGCGCGCGTGGCGCTCGCGAAGCTGCTGCTGGTGCCCTCCAACCTGCTGCTGATGGACGAGCCGACGAACCACCTGGACCTGGACTCGACGGAGATGCTCATTGAAGCACTCCAGGGGTATGGGGGGACGCTGGTGTTCGTGTCGCACAACCGGAGCTTCGTGAACGGGCTGTCGACGCACGTCTGGGACGTGGTGGGCGGGAAGGTGGAGTCGCACCCGGGCAACCTGGACGAGTACCTCTACCACCAGGAGCAGCGGCGGCTGGCGGCGGAGGCCACGGGGCAGGGGGACAAGTCGTCGTCGGACAAGGCGTCCACGGCGGGGATGACGGAGAAGGATCGCAAGCGGATGGAGGCCGAGGCGCGGCAGAAGCGCAGCGTCGTGGAGGGTCCCATCAAGAAGGAGATCGCGAAGCTGGAGGAGGCGATCTCCAAGCTGGAGGCGGCGCAGAAGGAGCGCGAGGCGCAGCTCGCGGATCCGGTGCTCTACAACGACTTCGCGAAGGCCAAGCCGCTGATGGACACGCACCGCGCGGGCAAGGAGGAGCTGGAGCAGCTCTACGCGCGGTGGGAGGCCGCCCAGGAGAAGCTCGCCGAGGCCTCCGCCTCGCTCTGAGTCAGCCGGGCGCCTCCCGCCCGCGAAGTTCTACCGGTGATGCCGACCACCCCCGTGGCCACCGCCATGGCCACCCCCGTGGCCGCCTCCATTGTTTCCACCGTGGCCACCCCCGCCACCCTCGTGGTTGCCTCCGTGGCCACCCCAACCGCCCCCGTGGTTCTCATGGACGGGGCTCGCGTCGTGGTAGCGGGGGCCGCCGCGGTAATGCGGACGGTACGGGGCGGGTGCTCGCCAGCTTCCGTAGTAGCGGTGCACCATCGGGTAGCGCCGCCAGGTGTGGAAGAAGTAGTTGGGGTGCCCCCAGCGCACGGCGATGCCCGCGTGCCGGTACACCGGAACGACGACCCGCACCGAGCCGCGCAGCCCCCAGCCCCCATCCACGAAGATCCACGAGGGGCCTCGCCGCACCCATCTCGGTGCGATGAAGACCATGTTGGGCTCGGGAGGAGCCACCCAACTGCCCTCGACCCAGTCCCACGCGGCGCCGTTCCAGTACCAGTAACCGGGCGCCCACGTGAGGTTCGAGGCGGGCGCGGGCGGCGGAGTCTCCGCCCGGAGCTGGGGCGGCGCCTGGGTCGTCGCGACCTCCTCGCCGCTCACGTCGATGGGAATCTCCACCTCCGTCGAGCCATTGCGCGCCCAGCCACCGGAGATCCAGCGCCAGGCGTCTCCGTCCTGCTCCCAGTAGCCGTTGACGAACTGATAGCCCTGCATCCGAGCGATCCACGCCCCGGGCTTGAAGCGCCACTCGCCGCCGTCCCAGTACCAATGTCCCGAGGTCCACACCGCATCGGCGAAGGGGCGCGGCGTCGGCGTCTCCGCGGGCAGGGCCGGAGGCGGGGAGGGCGCCATGGGCTCCAGGTCCTCCGCATCCGCGTTCTCGGCGTAGTACTCGGAATCCTGCGCTGGGACCGGGGCCGTCTGCGCCTGCACCACCGGGGTCGCCAGACCAAAAACCAGACACACCAACCATCGAGGAGTCATCGAAGTCATCTCCCTCAACCAGGGCTCCATTCGAGGACGTTCATGGGCCCGGTTTATTCATGCCACCCTTCCTCACCGCCTGGAGGTTCAGGACAGGGGACCCGGCCCACCGCTCGTCTAGCCGCCTGCCGAGATGGCATGGGTCCGCGCTGGTGCGCTAAGCGGGGGGCCATGAGATCAACCCCCGCTTTGCTCAGCCTCGTCCTGCTCGCGGCCTCGGCCTGCACCCACGGCACGAACGTCCCGCAGACCCCTTCCTCCACGGACCTCGCCGAGCGTGGCCGCGCGCTCGCGAAGCGCTTCGTCATCGCCGATGGCCATGTCGACGTGCCCTACCGCCTCCACGAGAAGCTGGGGCCGGATGGTGAGCCCACCGAGGATATTTCTCAGCGCACCGCCGAGGGCGACTTCGACTACCCGCGCGCCCTGGAGGGCGGGCTCGATGTGCCCTTCATGTCCATCTACATCCCCGCCGACCTTCAGCAGAAGCCCGGGGCTTCGAAGGCGCTGGCGGACGCGCTGATCGACATGATGGAGAAGATCGCCGCCCGTTCCCCCGACAAGTTCGCCATGGCCCGCTCGCTCGAGGAGGCCCGGCGCAACGCGCAGGCGGGCAAGATCTCCTTCGCGCTCGGCATCGAGAACGGCTCCGCCATCGAGGACAAGCTGGAGAACGTCGCCCACTTCCAGCAGCGCGGCGTGCGCTACATCACCCTCACGCACTCCAAGGACAATCAGATCAGCGATTCCTCCTTCAACGAGGGCAAGCCCACCTGGAATGGCCTCAGCCCCTTCGGCAGGCAGGTCGTGGCCGAGATGAACCGCGTGGGCATCATGGTGGATGTCGCGCACCTCTCGGATGACGCCATCCGCCAGGCGGTGGAGCTGAGCCAGGTGCCCGTCATCGCCTCGCACTCCTCGTGCCGGCACTTCACGCCCGGCTTCGCGCGCAACATCAGCGACGAGCTCATCCGCGCCGTGGCCGCCAGGGGTGGGGTGGTGATGATCAACTTCGGCTCCGCCTTCCTCATCCAGGCCACGCACACCTACGAGCAGGAGCTCACCAGGAATGCCCAGGCCTACCAGGAGCAGCACGGGCTGACCCGCGAGAGCCCCGAGATGAAGACGTTCGTTCAGTCCTATCTGCGCGAGCATCCGGCGCCCCTGGCCCGGGTGGAGGACGTGGCCGATCACATCGATCACGTGGTGAAGCTGGTGGGCATCGACCACGTGGGGCTCGGCTCGGACTTCGATGGCGTGGGCCCCTCGCTGCCCATCGGACTCAAGGACGTGTCCCAGTACCCGAACCTCTTCCGCATCCTGCTCGAGCGCGGCTACAGCGAGGCGGACCTCGAGAAGATCGCCTCGGGCAACGTCTTCCGCGTGTGGCAGCAGGTCGAGGCCCACGCCGCGAGCCACTGAGCCGAGCGCCAGGCGGAACGTCAGGCGGATGCCGTCCGGGCCGCCTTGCGCCGCGACCGCAGCGAGGGCCCGAGGAGCAGTACCCCGCTCAGCAGCAGCGCGGTGGGCCGGAGCCAGTCACCCCAGGCCACCATGAGCGAGAACAGGTGCGGGCTCGGGGGGACCGTCATGGCCACGCTGCCCCGGTGGTCGTCGGGTACCTCGGTGAGCACCTCGCCCGTGGGGCTGATGAGCGCGGAGATGCCCGAGTTGGTGACGCGCACCTGCGGCAGCCGCGTCTCGATGCTGCGAAACACCGCCTGCATCAGGTGCTGCTTCGGCGCCGGCGTCCCCGAGAACCACGAGTCATTGGACAGCGTGACGATGAGCTCGGCGCCCCGGCGCGCCTCCTCGGCGACGTAGCCGGGGAAGATGGACTCGTAGCAGATGAGCGGCGCGATGGTGAGCGAGCGGCCCTCGCGCAGCGGGAGCGACAAGGCCCGCGGCCCGGGCCCGCGCTTCCAGTAGCCCGTCCAGGGCATCCACTCGCGCAGCTTCGGCGAGTCGATCAGCTCGGGGACCCACTCGGTGAGCGGGAAGAGCATCGTCTTGCGGTACGCCGAGCGCGCCAGCGTCCCGTCCTTGCCCAGGCCCAGGAACATGGCGGCGTTGTACTCGCGCTCCTGCTCCAGGTCGTACGTGCCGAAGAGGAGCGGGACGCGGCTGCGCGAGACGAAGTCGCTGATCTCCGCGTCGAACTCGGCGCCGGCCTCGCTCTTGGGCGTGCCGAAGGTGGTCGGGTACACCGTCTCGGGCCAGACGAGCAGATCCACCTTGCGGTTCTGGAGCAGCTCGGCCGAGAGCTTGTAGTGCGTGTCCAGGATCATCCGGACCACGTCGTACGTGCCCAGCTCCGCCGCGAGCTTCTCGTACCTGGTGATGTTCGCCTGCACGACGCCCACCACGAGCGCCGGCTGCTTCGCCTCGTGCGCGGCCACCTGCTGGAGGCGGAGCTGCCCGTACCCGAGCCCGCCCAGCACGAGCACCGCCAGCACGGCCAGGGGCGCCAGCGCGCGCCGCGTTCCCTCGCGGAGTCCATGGGCCGCGAGTGCCTTCCCGGCCGCGAGAATGCACTCATTGGCGATGATGATGACGAACGTGAGCCCGTGCGTGCCGGCGATGTCCGCGCCCTGGCGTAGGCGCTCGGAGCCGTAGAAGCCCTGCCCGAGCGTGACGGCGAAGAGCTTGGGGCACAGCCACTCGGTGCCCACGTACACGAGCGCGCCCGTGAGGGTGATGCGCCAGAAGGCCCAGGGGCCCTCCGGGACGGTGCGCCGCAGGTGGCAGCGCGCCATCGCGAAGGTGATGAACTGCAACTCCATGAAGGGCGCCAGGAGCAGGAAGCCGAGCCAGCACACCGCCATGGGTGCCTGCGAGTAGCTCTGGATGGACCCGGGGAACCACCCGAAGACGGTCCCGGTGAAGCCGATGCCCAGCGCCGCGCCCGCGAGCACGGCCTCGCGCTTGGAGGAGACGTGGTCCAGCGCCAGCAACCAGGGCACGAGCGCCACCCAGCCGACGGCCACCCAGCGTGCATCGAAGAGGCTGAAGAGCCACACCAGTCCCGTGGTGCCCGCGATGCCGAGCAGCAGGAGCGCCAGATGTCGCGCGCGTGCGGCACGTGGGCTCATGGAATGGGCTCCACACCCTCGGGACCCTCGGGCACCTCGAGGATCTCGATGGGCATGCCCGGGGGCGCCAGCTCGGGCGGGACGACGCGGTTCGAGGGCAGCTCGACGGGCTGGCCATTCGAGTCCACCGGCTTGTAGTCCGGATGGAACATGAGGATGGGCTTCACGCGCTCACCGTTGTCGGTGGTCTGGTAGTGGCGCACGTAGCCGGGAGGCAGCGGGAAGTCCTCGGGCACGATGATGCCCTGCTTGATGGGCTTGGTGCCCGGGCGGAACAGGTTGATGCCCTCGGCGGGTGCGGCCTCCCGTGGCGCGGGTGCCTCCTCGGGCGCGGGCTGTGGTGCGGCTTGCTGGGGCACGGGCTGGGCGGGCCGGGGAGCGATGACGGGCGTGGGAGTGGGGGAGTGCTCGGCGAGCCTCACGGGCGGAGGCGCCTCGGAGACCGGCACGGGGTCCGGCGAGGACACGAGCCAGGCACTCAGGAGCAGGCAGACGACGGTGAAGCCGAGCGCCAGCCCGACGATCCACATGCCGCCGCCCGCGCGCTTCTTCTGGATGTGCGTGACGCCGTCGCGGTCGATGCGCCGCTCGGGATTGGGAGGCTGCGAACCCATTGTGGCCCCTGTTCGTTCTCGGGCCTCGTATGCTACGGGCCCCCTGCTGCCCGGGCAATCCGCCGGGGTACCTGGTGGAAGACTCCTGCTCCCAGTGAATCCCATGCACGCTGCCGATGCGCCCGCCGAGACCTCCGCCGCTGGTCAGGCCGTTGCCCCGAGCTTCCACGTCCGTGCCTACGCGCTGGCGCCGCGGCTCCTCAGTGCCGTGTTCCAGGGGGTGATCGCCGCGGACCTGCTGCTGGCCTCGTACCTCGTGTTCAGCTTCACCTTCACCGGCGCGGCGAATCCCACGCCGCCCGTCCTGGCGGGGTGGCTCGTGGGGCTCGCGCTCGTCCTGTACGGCCTCCTCCAGCTCACCCGCTGGCTCTCCGCCGCGACCTTCTCCGTCGAGCCCTCGCGGTTCGTGCTGGAGCGCCGCGGCGATCGCTTCGAGATTCCCGTGAGCTCGGTGGAGTCCATCCGCGTCTGGCGGCTGCTGTTGCCGGGAGCGGGCCTGTCGTTGCGGATGAAGTCGGGGCGCACCTTCCAGTACTCCCCGCAGGTGGCGGATCCCCGGCCCCTGCTGGAGGCCATTGCCCGCGAGAACCCCACGCTCCCGGTGGAGACGCGGCATCCGCTCGCCGCCTTCGCGCACGCACGGGCCACGAGCTTCCACCGGCGCTGGTACTTCCGGGTGCTCGAGCTCGTGCTGTTCCCGCTGGTGACGGGCACCATCGTGTTCCAGCTCAACCAGCGCATCACCTTTGGTGGGCCGTTCGCGCAGTACCACATGCAGGGGCTCGGGCCGTACCTGCGCAGCTTCTTCACCTATTGGGCCGCGCTCACGTCGGCGCTCGTGCTGTTCGCCACGCCGTGGCGGGTGCTCGCCGAGCTGGTGTCGCTCGTGGGGGCGTGGATCTCCCCGCCGCACGCGCGGGGCGTGCGGCGGTTCGCGGAGATCGCCTGGCTGCTGCTCTACTTCGGGGGCTTCGCCGCGATCATGGCGCAGTTCATCGACTGGTGAGGCGCCCGAGGCTCACGGGGTGGTGGGATCGAGGGTGGAGATCGTCCAGCCCATCTTCTCGTGGCCCGACTTGTTCCACTCGGGGTTCTGGCCGTTGACGATCTGGGCGTTGAGGAAGCTCGCGGCGCCCGAGCCCGAGCCATTGCCGGTGAACCAGTTCAGGCCGATGGTGGACGAGGAGTAGTAGGTGGGGTGGGTGTTGTCCGACTGGATGTAGTCGTAGCTGACGGCCGAGCCGGCGAAGTGGCTGTTGGCGTCGCGCAGGGTGGAGAAGAGGGTGCTGGTGATGCGGGTGACGTAGTCGGCCTCGGTCTCGCCCGAGCGGTAGCGGAGGGCGTCGCGGTCGAGCTGCCCGTCACCGTTGGAGTCGTAGTCGGCGCCCATGAACTCGGCGAACGAGTCGGCGCACTTGAAGCCGTACTTCTCCGCGAGGTTGCAGGTGCGCCAGTTGCTCTTGGCGAGGTAGGGGATGAATTTGGTGCGCGTGTTGATCTTCGTGCCGGTGGTGGAGTCCGTGCAGTTGGTGAGCACGTTGTCCGCGTCGAAGCCGGGATAGTAGATGGTGGAGACGACCTTCACCTTGGCCGTGGTCGCGTACTGGTTGATGGCCTGCATGGCCTTCTCCGTGTACGAGGTGCAGTTGGCCAGGGCGGTGTCGAGGCCCGCGTAGCTGCAGGTGCCCGTCTGATCCTGGAAGGCCGAGCGCGCCTGGAGATAGTCGTTGCCGCACATCTCGAAGGTCACCACGCGGGTGTTGCTCGACTGCATGTACGAGCGCTCGGAGATGATCTTGTTGTTGTAGATGTCGCTGGCCACGGCGCCGGACTTGGTGCGGCGGATGACCTCCATGTTGGCGTTCCACTTCGTGGACAGGTACTCGCCGTCCACGAGCGGGGCGGCGCGCTTGCCGACGCTGAAGAGGTCGCCGTTGTAGCCGGCGTAGATGGAGTCACCGTAGGCCACGACCCGGTAGGTCGAGGTCGCGCCCGAGCGGGTGATGGTCCACGAGGTGCTCTGGTTGATGGTGCTGGCGGCGGCATTTCCGCCCACGAGGGCAGCGGCGGCCACGGCACAGGACAGCAGGGAACGAGAGGACATGCGCTTCTCCTTTTCACTCCCCATCACGGTCTGTGAGGGAATGGGGGAAACCCAGGTTACTTGTGGTCAAACAAATATCGATGAAAAATGGGAATACAGGTTTATCCTGAGGGGTGAGGAAGTGAGAAAATCTGCGTCTCGAAGGTGTTACGCAACCCGAGTGCAGCCGTGAAGCGACGCGATACGTCGGGTGGTGGACGTCGCGAGGGCTCAGCGCACGAGCGGGGTGAGCCGGGGTTCCACCGGGCTGGCGCCGACGGGAGCGCAGCTGCCGCACCACGTCCGCCTCGGTGGGAGGGGGAGGGGGAGAGTACCCCCGTCAGTTCTCACTCGCCCAGGTGGTTTCAGCTCGCGCGGCGCTTTTTCTCGCGCTTCGGCTTGCGCTCGGGTTTCGGCGGCGGGGTGGGTTCCGGTGCACCGCCTTCCGGCGGCACGGCCTCGGCGGGCCTGGTGGCGGGGAAGGGCGTCCCATCCACGATGACCGGCTCGGGCAACTGCACGGGCTCGGACGGAGGCGCGGGCAGGCGGATGATGAACGTGGCGCCCTCTCCCGGCTTGCTCTGCACCGACAGCGTCCCGCCGTGGTTCTTCACGATGCGCTGGCAGATGGCCAGCCCCAGCCCCGTGCCCTTCTGCTTCGTCGTGTAGAAGGGCACGAAGATGTGCTGCTGCTCCTCCTGCGGAATCCCCGGGCCCGTGTCCGTCACGTGCAGCTCCACGGACGCGTCTCCCGCGGACCGGAAGTCCGTGAAGCGATCCGGCCGCAGCGTCTTCACCGTGATGACTCCCCCGGCGTCGCCCATCGCCTGCATCGCGTTCTGCACCAGGTTGATGAGCACCTGCTTGAGCTGCTCGGCGTCCGCCTCCACGCGCGGCAGGGACTCCTCCTGCTCCACCTCGAGCCCGATGCTCGAGGGCAGCTCGTTCTGGATGAGCCGCACCGTGCGCGTCACCACCTCGTTCAAATCCGTGGGGCCGAAGGTCTGCTTCAGCGGGCGCGAGTAGTCGAGGAACGCCGACACCACCCCGTTGAGGCGGTTGACCTCCTCGACGATGACCTCCACGAACTCGCCCTCCTCACCGGGCAGCCGCTTGGGATCCAGGCACTGCGCCGCGCCCTTGATGGCACCCAGCGGGTTGCGGATTTCATGCGCCAGGCCCGCCGCCATCTCGCCCAGCGCCGCCAGGCGGTCGCGCTCGCGGATCTTCTCGTACAGCTTCGAGTTCTCCAGCGCCGTCGCCAGCCGCTCGGCCACCTCCAGGATGAGGGCGATCTCGTCCGAGGCATAGGCCTCTGGCACTCGCTCGTCCCACAGGTTGAGGAAGCCGATGACCCGGTCATTGCCCAGCAGCGGCACGGTGATGCCGGCCTTCATCTGCAGGAGCGCCGCGCGCGTGTCGTTGAGCCGCTTGAGCTCGTCGCGGAAGCGCTTGCCCTCCACGGCCTGCTGCCGCATCACCGCGCTGCGCCGCTCCACGTTCTCCAGCAGCACCGCCTTCTGTCCCGAGGCCACCGCGAACAGCACGCCGCGCGCCGCGCCCGTGTCCAGGAAGCTCACCGGCACCGGCCCTCGCGCGTCCAGCAGCCGGTAGCCCGGCCGGTCCTCCGCGAGCAGGTACAGCGAGGCGTGGGTGATGCGTCCCGACTCGTGCAGCGCGTCCAGCACCATCCGCGCCAGCTCGGAGATCTCGATGATGCCCGCCATCCTCGCGCGCGCGTTGCCGAGCACCCGCAGCAGCTCGAAGCGCTCGCGGAAGAAGATGGCCACCACCTGCTCCTCCACCTTCACCCGCAGGGGCTCCAGGAGGATGAGCACCACGAAGGCCGCCACCACCGTGTTGAAGACGAAGAGCGAGGTGTTGTTCTCGTCCACCCACACCGTGAGCAGGGTGAAGACGGCGGCCAGGATGGTGGCCAGCACCGTCTGCGAGGCGATCTTCCCCAGCAGCTCGTGCAGGTCCATCAGCCGCAGCCGCAGCAGCGTCTGGGCCAGGAAGAAGAGGTAGAGCGTGGTGAAGACCGGGCCCAGGGTGGGGAAGGGCAGCCCGTAGCGCTCCAGCAGGTCGAGCGCGGTGAAGAGGATGGCCGCCCCCGCGCCGGTGGCCAGGTACGTCAGGCGCAACCGTTCGATGCGCGACTCGGTGGTGCTCACCCGTCGGAGCAGCAACGAGACCGAGGCCAGCAGGGCGCCGAGCACCCAGGCGCCCATGGCCACCCGGGCCCAACGGTTCTGTGCCAGAGGCGACACCGCAACCGCCAGACCGAAGATGGCCGAGAGGACAGCGAGCCGCCGGCCGAGCAGGTGAGTACCCTTGCTCACCCCCAGGAATTCGAGGAAGAAGGCGACTGCCGCGCCCGGAACCAGCGAAGCCAGTAGAATGGCGGCACCCACCGCCACTCGCGTCACCCACGGGTACTCTCCGCGCGCGAACAGGCTGTGGAAGAAGCTGGAGAGGTAGTACCCGCCCACCGTCAACGCGAAGACGGAGTAGAGCGTGAGCACCCTGGGGCGTTGCGCCCTCAACAACATGGAAACCCCGAGCGCCAGCCCGATGATGGATGCGAGGAGCGCGCTCTGTGTCCGGATGTCCATGCGTGGTGGACAGTCTAACCTCCGTTCGTTCGTGGAAATTTTTTCCCTGCTTCCAGTTGTCTCTGAGGCTGCCCGGGCGCATCACCTGAGCACCCTTCCCCCATGAAAGCCTTCGTTCCCCTGCTCGCCGCCGCCGCCGCCGCCACCTCGCTGGCCTTCGCCCAGGCGCCGCTCTCCGAGGAGCCCTCCGCGGCTCCCCAGGCCCTGACGGGCAGCGCCCCGTCCGAGGCCCAGCTCTCTCCGCCTCCCGACTCGGAGAAGGTCCTCGTGCCCCCCGGGTACGTGGAGGTGCTCAATCCGGCGTTCCCGGATCCGCCGCCTCCCGCGCCCGCGCAGCCCAGGCTCTTCAAGGGCCGCGGCTACGGCCTGGACGACCTGTCCCCGTACTTCGGCCAGGGCAAGCTCAAGGAGGCCAAGGAGGCCTTCGACAAGGGCTTCTACTCGCGCGCCCGCGAGCTGCTGGAGAAGGAGGGAGGCGCGCTGCCCGTGCGCTACCTGCGCGCCCTGAGCGCCGTGCGCGCCGGGGACGACAAGCGCGCCGCCGAGGAGATGACCTCCCTGGCCGAGGACTACCCCGCGCTGCGCGACCGCTGCCTCACCCATGCGGGCGTGGCCCTCGAGTCGCTCGGGCGCTTCGCCGATTCGGCCGTGCTGCTCGCCCAGGTGCCCGACTCCTCCCGGCTGTACGCCGATGCCCGCCTGGCGCTCGGCCGCGTGCTGCGCAAGGCCAAGGACACCGAGGCCGCGCTCGCCGCGCTCGAGCCGCTGGTCAGCCGCGCCTCGCCGTCCTGGGGCCGCAACGTGGCGGCCGAGGCCCTCATGGCCAGCGCCGACATCGCCGCTGAGAAGAAGGACAAGACGCGCGAGCGCGAGTTCCTCTGGCGCCTGTGGGCCGGCCATCCGCTCACGCCCCTGGCCCAGCAGGCCGAGAAGCGCCTCAAGGGCCAGCAGGCGCCGCTGGACATGAAGGTGGTGCGCGGCGAGCAGCTCATCGAGCTCAACCGCAACAGCCAGGGCCTCCAGGTGCTCGAGCCGCTGCTGCCCAAGCTCAAGCTGCCGGACGCGCTCGCCTGCCGCGCGCACTTCGCCTACGGCAAGGGCATGCGCAAGGAGCGTCAGCACTCGAAGGCCATCTCCACGCTCACCCCCGTGGTGGAGAAGTGCCAGGACAAGGACTTGCTGCCGCGCGCCCTCTACGTGCTCGGCTCCTCGCGCTCCATCGTGGACCAGGAGAAGGGCCCCGAGACGTACGAGCGGCTCGCCCGTGAGTTCCCGGAGCACTCCTTCGCCGACGACGCGCTCTTCTACGCCGCGGACCTCTACGTGAAGACGGGCCGCCTGGAGCTGGCCTCGCAGCGGCTCGAGGAAGTCGCGAAGCTCTACCCCCAGGGCGACTTCCTCGGCGAGGCGCTCTTCAAGGACTTCTGGATCTCCCGCACGCTGAAGGCCGCGGACGGTGGGCTGCCCATGCTCGAGGAGATCGAGAAGCGCTTCGCCGACGCGGACGAGACGTACGACTTCGAGCGCGCACGGTACTGGAGGGCGCGCACCCTCCAGGACAAGGGCGACGCGAAGACCGCCGCGGAGCTCTTCGAGAACCTCGCGGTGGAGCACCCGGCCACCTATTACGGGCTGATGGCGCGCACGATGCTCGGCGAGCTGGAGCCGGCGCGCATGCAGCGCGTGGCGTCGAAAATCGACTTCACCCAGCAGGAGCGCCGCGCGCCCTGGCCGATGCACGCGGGGGCGATGGAGAAGGATCCGCACTTCACCGCCGCCGTGGAGCTCTTGCGCCTGGGCTTCCCCGAGGCCGTGTCCTCGGAGCTGCTCGCCGTCAACCGCACCAACCTGCCGTCGGAGAACGTCCGGTTGCTCGTGCTCATGCTGGCGCTGTCCGGCGACGAGCGCGGAGCGCATGCGGTGGCCCGCGTGGCGCTGCGCCGCGACCTGAGCGGCCGCATCACCCCGGAGACCCGGCCGGTGTGGGAGGTGGCGTATCCCAATGCCTTCCGCGAGCTCATCGAGAAGCACACCGCCGCGGCCGGTGTGGAGCCGGATCTGCTCCAGGCGCTGATGCGCGAGGAGAGCGCGTTGGACCCGAAGGCGCTCTCGTGGGCGGGCGCGCTGGGCCTCACCCAGCTCATGCCCTCCACGGCGCAGGCGGTGGCGCGGCAGCTCAAGCTCAAGAAGGTGACGACCCAGTCGCTGCTGGAGCCAGAGACGAACATCAAGCTGGGCGCGCACTACCTGGGCTCGCTGGTGAAGCGCTTCTCCGGGCACACCCCGTTCGCGGTGGGCAGCTACAACGCCGGCCCGCTGGCCATCGACCGGTGGCGCTCGGACAGGCCGGGGATGCCGCTGGACGCGTGGGTGGAAGAGGTGCCCATCGCGGAGACGCGCGGCTACATCAAGCGCGTGCTGCGCTCCTACAACACCTACCAGCTCCTCTACGGCCGTCCCGCCAAGGCGCCCGCCGTCCAGGCGGCCAGCCTTCAGGCGGCCAGCCGGTGATGTGAACCAGGAGTAAAGGGCAGGCGGGCTGGCTGGCGTGAGCGCCCCCGCCCCCTTACACTGGGGGCCGTGGGTACACCCTCGGCGAATGACGGAGGGAAGAACGCGCTGCTGCGAGCGCTCCCCTCCATCGAGCAGCTCCTGCGCCGTCCCTCCCTGGAGGCACGGCTGTTGGGAATCCCCCGGGCCCGGGCCGTGGCGGCATTGCGGCTCGCGGTGGACCGGGTACGCGGGCGGCTGCTGCGCGGCGAGCCCCGGCCCTTCGAGGACTCGGACGTGGATGAGGCGCTGCGCACCCTGGCGACGCCCCACCTGCGGCCCGTGCTCAATGCTACCGGCGTGGTGCTGCACACCAACCTCGGCCGGGCTCCGCTGGCTCCCGAGGCCGTGGCGCGTGTGGCCGCCGTGGCGCGCGGCTACTCCAACCTCGAGTACGACCTGGACGAGGGTGAGCGCGGCAGCCGCTATGCCCCCGTCGTGGAGCTGCTCACCCAGCTCACCGGGGCCGAGGACGCGCTCGTGGTGAACAACTGCGCGGGCGCGGCGCTGCTGGTGCTCGCCACGCTGGCGGCGGGCCGCGAGGCGATTGTCTCGCGCGGGGAGTTGGTGGAGATCGGCGGCGGCTTCCGGGTGCCGGACGTGATGGCGCAGTCCGGGGCGCGCCTGATGGAGGTGGGCACCACCAACCGCACCCGGCGTTCGGACTACGAGTCGGCGCTCACGCCGGACACCGGCGTGCTGATGAAGGTTCACCGCTCCAACTTCGCGCTGGTGGGCTTCACGGAGGAGGTGGAGGTGAAGGAGCTGGCCGGGCTCGGCCGCGCGCGCGGGGTGCCGGTGTTCGTGGACCTGGGCTCGGGGGCGCTGGTGCCGCTCACTGGCGAGGGCCTCACCGAGGAGCCCACCGTACCGGCCACCGTGGCCGCGGGCGCCGACGTGGTGGCCTTCTCCGGCGACAAGCTGCTCGGAGGGCCCCAGGCCGGCATCATCGTGGGCCGCGCCGCGCTGATGGCCCGCATCAAGAAGCACCCCCTCACGCGGGCATTGCGCATCGACAAGATGACGGTGGCGGCCCTGGAGGCCACGCTGGAGCTCTACCGGGACGGGCGGCCGGAGGCGGTGCCCACGTACCGGATGCTCACCTGGTCCCCGGAGGTGTTGAGCGCCCGTGCCGAGCGGCTGCTCGCCCTCCTGACAGTGAAGGGAATCAAGGCCCGGGTGGCCCCTACTTCGGGGCAGGTAGGCGGGGGAGCGATGCCCCTGGCCCGGTTGCCTTCCTTCGCCTGCATCCTCACTGTTGGTGAGCCAGCAGCCGTCCTGGAATGTCTTCGGGGGGCGGAAGTTCCGGTGATCGGGCGGATCTCGGACGGCGAGGTGGTTATGGACGTCCGGTGCCTGGCAGAGGAGGACATTGGCCCGGTCGCTGAAGCCGTTGCTACGGCCTCACAGGGAAGGCAGCCATGTTGAACAGCGCCGTTCTCGTCCTGAACCGGAACTATCAGCCGGTGCACGTCACCTCGGTGAAGCGAGCCGTCTCGCTGCTGTACCTCGGGGTGGCAAAGGCGATCGACTCGCAGTACCGCCTCTATGAGTTCGAGGACTGGGCCGCGTTGAGCGCCGCGGCCCCGCACGACAGCATCAGCACCATCGATCGGCGCATCCGCGTGCCCCGGGTGGTGGTGCTCTCCGCCTACGAGTACCTGCCGCGCGGCCGGGTGCGCTTCTCGCGCCTCAACATCTACGCGCGCGACCACGACACCTGCCAGTACTGCGCCCGGCAGCTCCCGCGCTCGGAGCTGAACCTGGATCACGTGGTGCCTCGCTCCCAGGGGGGCAAGACGAGCTGGGAGAACGTGGTGTGCTCGTGCGTGCCCTGCAACCTGCGCAAGGGCGGGCGTACGCCGGAGCAGGCGGGGATCAAGCTGCTGCGCGTGCCCGTGCGGCCCCGCTGGACGCCCTTCTTCCGCGGGGCCTCGCGCCGCATCACCTACCGCGAGTGGTTGCCCTTCCTGAACCTGGCCGACGCCTCGTACTGGAACGTCGAGCTGCTCGACGACTGACGGCCCCGGCTCCCCGGGGCTGTAGCTTTGCAGAGGACCTGTATTTCGTGGCCGTAACGGTCCTCGACGAGTCTCCCTTCGCCCGTGGCAGTATCGCGGTGCGTGTTCGGCATGGCCGGATCCTCGTCCCCTGGGGGGGGTGAGCCGGGGCCGGCCGTCACCCAAGGGAGTCACTCGTGATCAGAGGAAATCGGTTGCTGCTGCTGGGAGTCCTGGCAGTGGTTTTCAGTGTCAACGCCTGTGACTGCGGTCCGCAGCACACCGGGGATGACGCCGGCGTCGTGGACGACGGCGGCACCACGACTCCGGGTGACGATGGCGGCGGCAACACGACTCCGGACGCGAGCACCGATGGCGGGGTGATCAACCCGGGCGAGCCGGACGGCGGGGTGAACAACAACCTGCCGGACGGTGGCACCAGTGGGCTGGAGCTGGATGGTGGCCCGGGCTCCTACTGCGTGGCCGCGGGGGCCGTGTGCTCTCGCACCCAGGGCGCCGCCTGCTGTACGGGCGTGTGCGGGACGGACGGCCTGTGTCCCCAGCAGAACAACCTGTGCCACAGCGCCGGTACCACGTGCACGGTGGGCACCGAGTGCTGCAGCAACTCGTGCATCGGCGGCAAGTGCGCCACCACCCTGTGCCAGGACGTGGGCGCCACGTGCTCCACCGCCGAGCAGTGCTGCACCAGGACGTGCACTGGCGGCAAGTGCGCCCCGGTCCCGAACACCTCGTCCACGTGCGACGTGCTCGGCCAGTCCTGCTCGGCCTCGGCCGAGTGCTGCTCGCAGAACTGCCAGAACGGCGTCTGCACCCGCTCCTACACCTGCGCCGCCAACGGCGACATCTGCACCCGGAACGTGGAGTGCTGCGGTAACGCCTGCTCCGTGAATGATGGGGGCGTCGGCCGTTGCCTGAACGTGACCGGCGGTGGTGGCGGTGGCTGCACCCAGGACGGCAACCCGTGCTCCGGCGGCTCCGGCTGCTGCTCGCGCACCTGCGTGGACCTTGGCTACGGCGGGACCGTCTGCCAGCCCGTGGGAGGCTGCAAGCTGACGGGCAACTTCTGCACCGGTGACCCCTTCTGCTGCGGCGCCGACGCCTTCAGCAAGGTCCATTGCTCGGACGGCCGCTGCGACAACGGCGTGAGCTGCAACGGCACGGGCAACATCTGTGGCGCGGGCAAGCTGCCCGACGGCGGCGTCATCAACATCAACGCCTCGCAGAACTGCTGCGACGGCCAGAAGGACGTCTGCAAGGTGGACTCCTCCGGCGTGCCGCGCTGCTTCGGCGGCGGCAGCACCAAGTGCCCCGACGGTTACACCTCGACGGACCCCAACTGCTGCATCAAGACGGGCAACAGCTGCCAGTTCACGGATCAGTGCTGCACCGGCTCGCTGTGCATTCCGGACTCGACGGGCGTGCTGAAGTGTCAGGTTCCGGGCACGGGCAGCGGCGCGGATGGCGGCACGGGCGGTACGTGCGGCGCGCTGGGCACGTCGTGCGATGGGGACGCGGGCACCAGCTGCTGCCCGGGCACCGAGTGCCTCGCCACCTCGGAGCTGACCAAGGCCTGCCAGGTGCCCTTCACCCCGGGACCGGGGACCACGGATGGCGGCACGGCGGCGGACGGCGGGACGGGCGGTACCTCGGACGGTGGCTCGGGCGGCACCTGCTCGGCCAACGGTGCCACCTGCACCAGCGGCTCGCAGTGCTGCTCGGCCATCTGCTCCGGAAGCAAGTGCACCGCTCCGGCCGCCTGCCAGCCCCAGACGGGCGTCTGCACCACCAACGCGGACTGCTGCACGGGCCTGAGCTGCAGCGTCCCCCTGGGCAGCAACGTGGGCACCTGCGAGATGGGGTCTACCTGCTCGTCCAGCGGCCAGGCGTGCACGCAGGGCAACCCGTGCTGCACCGGCCTGTCGTGCCGCAATGGCTCGGGACTGGCGTGTGATGGAACCTCCGCGTGCGTCTGCGTGGTGCCCATCAACTGACCGTTTTGGCCAGGGAGTCGACGCGGAGCCCAGGACGGGTTTTGATACGGGTGCTTTGAGCTCCCCCAGTCCCGCTACCGCGTCGCAGCCCGCCCGTTCGTCCTCGCCCGCCCAACCCGCGGGCGGGGCCGCGCGCCCGGACCCCGATTCCCTGGGGCTCGGCGCGCGGGTCCGCCCCCACCGCATCATCGCGGTGGGCGGCGGTAAGGGTGGTATCGGCAAGTCGCTCGTCTCCGCCAACCTCGGTGTCGCGCTGGCCACGAGAGGCCAACGTGTGCTCCTGGTCGATGCGGACCTCGGCGGCGCCAACCTCCACACCTGTCTCGGCGTCGGCCAACCCACGGCCACCCTGTCGGACTTCATGCTGCGTCCCAAGGCGCGGCTGGAGGACGTCATCGTCCCCACGGGGGTGCCCAACCTGTCGCTGATCGCCGGCGCGCTCGACGTGCTGGACGCGGCCAACATCAAGTACGCCCAGAAGCAACGGCTGCTGCGCAGCCTGCAGACCCAGACGGTGGACTACCTCATCCTCGACCTGGGCGCGGGCTCGAGCTTCAACACGCTCGACTTCTTCATCATCGCCGACCACGGCTTGCTGGTGCTGCTGCCCGAGCCCACCTCGGTGGAGAACGCCTACCGCTTCGTCAAGGCCGCCTTCTACCGCCGGCTCCAGCAGGTGGAGTCGCAGTACGGGATAGAGCGGCTCGTGGAGAAGGCCCTGTCCACCCGCGAAGGCGCCGTGCGCACGCCCTTCGAAATCATCCAGCACGTGCGCCAGAGCAACGCCGCGCTCGCCGAGCGGCTCGAGAAGGAGCTGGCCGCCTTCCGCGTGAAGCTGGTGCTCAACCAGGCGCGCTCCGATGGGGACCTGAACGTGGGCGCCGCGGTGGTGTCCGCGTGGAAGAGGTTCTTCGGTCTGGAGATGGATGACCTCGGGGCCATCCGCTACGACGACGAGGCCTGGCGCGCGGTGCGCAGACGCCGGCCCATCGTCATCGACAAGCCCGAATCTCCAGCCGCCTTGGGTATCCAGAGCATCGCCGATCGCCTGTTGGCGCTCGACGGGGTGACGGGGTGATGTCCGCCATGAAGCACTTCGAGCAACAGTCCTATTACGAGCTTCTGGAGGTGCCCGTCACCGCCTCGGAAGACCAGATTCTCGACGCCTACGCGCGCGCGATGGAGACGTACTCGCCCGACTCCATCGCCGTGTACACGCTGGTGGACCCCGAGCAGCTGGAGGCCCTGCGCCAGCGGCTCACCCAGGCCATGGAGGTGCTCTGCGCCCTGGACCTGCGCCTGGAGTACGACCGGAAGATGGGCGTCACGCGCTCGGCCGAGGAGGTGGCCCGTCTGCGGGCGGAGTCCCTCAAGCGCGCCGCCGGCTCCGAGCCCGAGGCGAAGTCCACGCCGGACGCGCCGCCCGCGGCCGAGGTGAAGCCGCCCGTGGCCCAGGAGCCGGTGGAAGCGCGGCCGGTGGCCCTGGTGCAGCCTCCGGTGGTGGAGGCCCAGCCCGCCGTCCAGGAGCCGCCCGCGGTGGAAGCGCAGCCGGTGGCCCAGGCGCAGCCGGAGGAGCCGCCTCGGGTGGAAGCCCAGGCGCTTTCCGCCGCCGAGGAGGAGCCGCTGGACGAGGTGGTGGTGACCGAGGTGGAGCCGGTGTCCGAGGTGGAGCCGGTGTCCGAGGCGGTGCCGATCCCCGAGCCGGAGCTGTCGGCCGAGGCGAATCCTCCCGAGCCGCGGGCCCCCGTGACCCCGCCGCCGCCCCCGCTGGAGGAGCACGCGCCCGAGCCCGCCGTCCCGGTGGTGCCCATGGCGGCGAAGCCCGCCGGCTCCCGGCCTCTGAGCCGCTCCCTCACGCCGATGCCCGGCACCATGAGGCCGGCCGCCCATGCCCGGCCCACCGCTCCGGTGGCCCGCCATGGCGTGTCCGTGCCGCC
The DNA here is from genome assembly GCF_045802675.1 of Archangium sp. Lineage (GTDB taxonomy): Bacteria > Myxococcota > Myxococcia > Myxococcales > Myxococcaceae > Archangium. Next base: position 195,460 of record NZ_JBJMQO010000026.1, read on the forward strand.
CCCGTTGCCGCCGCGCAATGGCACCCGGTCGCCCTTGCGCGCGCCCAACGGGCAGCAGCAGCTCGGCGAGGCTCCCGTGCTCGCCCAGGCCTCGGCCATCGCCACCGCCGAGTCGGCGCTCGCCCAGGTGTCGGTCATGGCGCGCGACTCGCGCACCCGGCTCAAGGCGGTGGTGGACATCCCGTCCGACGCCGAGTTCAACGGTGAGCTGCTGCGCCGCGTGCGCGAGGGCCGCAACCTGTCGTTGCAGATGCTCGCGGACCGCACCCGCATCTCCTCGCGGCACGTGGAGAGCATCGAGGCGGACCGCTACGACACGCTCCCCGCGGCCGTCTACCTGCGCGGCATGTTGATGAGCATCGCCCGCGAGCTGGGGTTGGATCCGCTGCGGGTTTCCCGCAGCTACATGGGCCTGGTCGCGAACGGCGAGAAAGCCCGGCGCTGAGACGGCACTGAGCAGTCGGGGGCCCCCGGGGTGTGCATCTCCTGTCAACGAAGTTGACACCCCCGGGGGGGCTGCTTAGAAAGGTCCAGGATGACTGAAGAAGAAAAGATCAAGGCCATGCGGCTGGCCCGCGCGATTGCCTCGGATATCTCGCTCTACAACGAGCAGAAGATCATCAAGGGCATCGAGCAGGACAACCTCTTCGAGGTCCTCAAGGAGGAGCTCGAGGAGGGCCGCGAGCTCTACAAGAGCCGCGTGAGCCAGGAGATCTTCCAGAAGATGAATTTCTTCGAGCGGGCCATCAACGACATCGTCCTGCGCTCCAAGGCGCACGTGAAGTCGAAGATCTGGTGACCCCCGACGCGCGCGAGCACCGTGCCCCGCCCGAGGCCCGTGGCGAGCGGCTGGATCAATACCTCACGCGCACGTTTCCGGATCTGACGCGCTCGCGGATTCAGGGCCTCATCGAGGCCGGTCACGCGAGTGTCGACGGCAAGCCCGCCAAGGTCGCGCTGCGGCTCAAGGGCGGCGAGCTGCTCACCCTCACCATTCCCGCTCCGGTGGCGGCCGTGCCGGTGGCCGAGGAGCTGCCGCTGACGGTGCTGCACGAGGACCGTGAGCTGGTGGTGGTGGACAAGGCGGCGGGGATGGTGGTGCACCCGGGAGCGGGCCATGCGTCGGGGACGCTGGTCAACGCGCTGCTGCACCGGGTGAAGGATCTGGCCGGAGTGGGCGGCGAGCTGCGCCCGGGCATCGTGCACCGCCTGGACAAGGACACCACGGGCTGCATGGTGGTGGCCAAGCACGAGAAGTCCCTGGTGGCGCTGCAGAAGGCCTTCAAGACGCGCGAGGTGGAGAAGACGTACCTGGCGCTGGTGCACGGGGCGCCCAAGGCCGCCGAGGCGCGCATCGAGACGCTCTACGGCCGCCACCCGGTGAACCGGCAGCGCTTCACCGGCAAGGTGAAGGAGGGCAAGCCGGCCATCACCGTGTACCGGGTGCTCGAGACGTTCGACGGCGCGGCGCTGGTGGAGGTGGACCTGCTCACGGGCCGCACGCACCAGATTCGCGCGCACCTGGCGGAGGCGGGCCACCCGCTGCTGTGCGACAGCATGTACGGCGCGGGGCGCAAGGCGAAGGGCAGGGCGGACGAGGCGCAGGAGGTGCTGGGCCGCCAGGCGCTGCACGCGTGGAAGCTGGCCTTCCCGCACCCGCGCACGGGCAAGGTGCTGCACGTGGAGGCGCCGCTGCCCGCGGACTTCAAGGCGGCGTTGAAGGTGCTGCGAGGCCGCTAAGCCAGGTGGGGTAGGTTTCTGTCAGGGTGCTCTTGCTGCCAGGAGCGAGGCCCCTTCCGGTCGCGTTTCGTCCCGACTGGTACGACCATCGGACCAGTTGCGGGAAAACGCGCCCGGAGCCTCCACCCGCCAGGAGTTGTTTTGGATGGCTTGCCGGCTCGGGCGGGCCGTGGGGAGTGCATGTCATGGCGTGGGTACTGCTCGTCATCGCGGGGTTGCTGGAGATGTGCTGGGCCGTGGGGCTCAAGTACACCGAGGGCTTCACGCGCCCCCTTCCCACCGTGCTGACGGTGCTGGCGATCATCGCGAGCATGGTGCTGCTGGCGTTGGCGGCCCGGAGCCTGCCCATCGGCACGGCCTACGCGGTCTGGGTGGGCATCGGCGCCCTGGGCGCGGCCGTGCTGGGCATCTTCCTGTTCAACGAGCCCGTTACGCCCGCGCGCGTCTTCTTCCTCGCGCTGCTGCTGACGGCCATCATCGGCTTGAAGCTCACGAGCGGCGTGCAGTCGTGAGCCGTGCGCCCGCCGGGCCGCTCCGTTATGGAGGGCGGCCATGGCCTCCTCCCAGCCCTCGGATTCCTCCCGCCACTCGAGCACCGTGACGCCGCCCCGGGTGGCGGTCATCGGAGCGGGCCTGTCGGGCCTCACACTGGCGCGCTTCCTCACCGAGACGGGCTTTCCGGTGAAGGTGTTCGACAAGGGCCGGAGCCCCGCGGGCCGCATGTCCACGCGCCGCGGGGACGGAGGCACCTACGACCATGGGGCCCAGTACTTCACCGCGCGCGACCCTGGCTTCCAGCGCATGGTGCGCACGTGGGTGGAGCGGGGCATCGCCGCCGAGTGGCGCGGGCGCTTCGGCTCCCTGGAGGACGGCACGGTAACGCCCGGGAGCGAGGATCCCGTGCGCTACGTGGGGGTGCCCGGCATGAGCGCGGTGGCGCAGGGGCTCGCCTCGGGCGTGGACGTGCGCTGTGGCGTGCGGGTGGAGCACGTCCGGCGCGAGGGCGCTGCCTGGGCACTCGCGTCCGACGCGGGCGAGGCGCTCGGTACCTTCGAGGTGGTGGTGGCCGCCGTTCCCGCGCCGCAGGCCGTGCCGCTGCTCTCCGGAGCGCCCGGATTGGCGGCTCGCGCGGCCGGGGTCGTCATGGAGCCGTGCTGGGCGGTGATGATGGAGCTCGAGGCTCCCGTGCCCCTCCCACTCGATGGGGTGTTCGTCCAAGGCTCGCCGCTGTCCTGGGCCGCGCGAGACAGCAGCAAGCCGGGCCGCTCCGCCGGGGAGCGCTGGGTGCTGCATGCGGCGCCGGAGTTCACCCGCGAGCACCTGGAGGAGGCTCCCGAGGCCGTGGCGCCGCTGCTCGTCGAGGCGTTCTCTCGTGCGGCCCGCCTGGAGCTACGCCCTCGGGAAGCAGTGGCCCACCGCTGGCGCTACGCCCGGGCGGAACCTCCGCTCACCGAGGGGGCGCTCTTCGACGCGGAGCGGGGGCTGGGGGCTTGTGGCGACTGGTGCGCGGGCTCGCGGGTCGAGGGCGCCTGGTTGAGTGGCGTGGCCCTCTCCCGGAAGATCGCGCTGCTGCAACGCTGAACAACGGCGACGGGCTCAGAGCCCGCCCAGCGTCACCGTCTGCTGCCGCTTGCTGAGCACCTTCACCGGCTGGATGGCCATCACGCGCATGAAGACCTGGAGCAGCTCCGGATCGAACTTGTTGCGCATCTCCGTCCACATCAGCATCAGCGCCACCTCGGGGCCGTAGGCGTCGCGGAAGGGCCGCCTCGAGGTCAGTGCGTCGTACGTGTCGCAGATGGCGATGATCTTCGCGTACACCCCGAGGTTCGTCTTCGGGATGATCATCTCGATGTTGCCGCGCCCGTCGCGCACCGCGGTGCCGAAGTCCGCCTTGTGCTCGAACGTCGTCACCACGCGCAGCAGCGTCGAGCGCGAGAAGCCCTTCTCCATCAGGATGTTGCGGATGGACACGAGCGGCGCCTTCTGGATGAGCGCCTTCTCGTCCGCGCTCAGCGCCCCCTTCTTGGTGGCCAGCTCCTCGGGGATGGTGGCCATGCCCGCGTCGTGGAAGAGCGCGATGTAGCCCAGGTCCCGCAGCTGCGCCTTCGTCAGCCCCAGCTCCTGCCCGAACACGATGCTCATCAGGCACACGTTCACCTGATGGAACACGAGGTACTCCGCCTCGCGCTTCATCGTCGTCATGCCCAGGAAGTGCGTCGTCTGCTCGAAGGAGATGTCCACGAAGTCCTGGACGATCCGCAGCGCCTTCGAGGTGTTCAGCGGCTTGCCCTGCTGCACGGACTCCAGGTACTTCGCCAGGAAGAAGACCGCGCGCGCGTAGACCGTCATCGCGTACTTCTTGCGGTCCACCTTCTGATCATCCGGGTTGGCCAGCTCGTCGTTCTTGAGCTTCTCGCGCAGCCGCGAGAACTTGGCCACCTTCATGTTGAGCAGCTTGCGGCCCGACAGCCCATCCTCCTCGGCCGACGACGACTGCTCCTTGCTGAAGATCCAGATGAAGTTCTTCAGGTCCGGCACCGTGACGGGCTTGTTCAGCGAGATGCCGCCCACGTCCTTGGCCCGCATCTCCCCCAAGAGGTAGCGCTGGTTGTCGATGGAGTTGAGGTCCACCTTCACCAGCATGTTGTTGAGGTAGAACGAGTCCTTCACGCCCACCAGCTCCAGCCGGCCTTCCTTGGAGATGATCTGGTTGACGATGTCCTGGAGCTGCAGCAGCGGCTTCTCGAAGACGGCGTTCTCCGGGTCGTACATCTTCACCGAGCGGATCAGCATGTACAGGCCCGACACGAGCCCGCGCGCCAGCGTCTGCAGCTTCTCCGAGTAGCCGCGGCCGAACTCGCCGACGTTCTCTTCCTGGCCCTGGTTCACCTTCAGGTTGTCCAGCATGGCTTTCACGCCTCCTCGGTGGTGGCCGTCTCGCCGAACAGCGTCTTCTTCGTCTGGTACATGGCCTTGCGCGCGGCGTTGAGCACCTCGATGGGTTGGCTCTTGTCCTCGGACACGCCCTGCAGCGCCTTGTACCCCTGGATGGAGCCCGCCCCCGCCAGCCCGGCGACGGCCAGCAGCTTGTCCTCCAGCACCTTCTTCTTGTTGAGCAGCGTGGGCTTCACCGCGAGCATCTGTAGCAGCAGGGAGATCGCCCCCGGCAGCGCCGTGGAGCCGAGCGCGGTGTAGTAGGCCGAGCGCTCCTCGAGGCTCTTCTTCTCGAAGTTCGGATCCTTCATCAGGCGGATGAGGTCCACGTAGGCCTTGTCGCGGTCGATCTCCGGCAGCAGCCGCGCCGCGAGCATGCGCACCTGGGTGGCCGGGTCGTTGAGCGCCTCGACAATGAGCTTGCGCGCCTCGGGGGTGCGGCCGCGGGCGATGATGTTCATCACCTCCAGCTTCACCGCGAGGTTCTTGTTGAGCAGCACCAGGCCGAACATCTTCACCCGGTCCGGGTGGTTGCTCTTCTCCAGGATGTAGACCATGTCGCGCACCGTCTGCGGGCGCTCGGACTCGAGGCGCTGCACGAAGGGCTGCGGGTTCTCCTGGGCGAAGCGCGCCAGCACGTCGCACACCAGGACGCGGTTGTCCGGGATTTCAATCGTCTCCAGCGCGTTGAGCAGGGTGACGATGGTGGAGGCGTCCAGCGCCTGGAGGTAGCGGGAGATGTCCACCGGCAGCTTCGGGCGCGTCGTCTTGAGCGACTCCGCCACGCGCATCACGCGCTGCTCCTCGCCCATCTTCAGCACGAAGTGCTCGAGCAGCCGGGTGATGCTGTCCCCCGGATCGCGCTGCGCCATGGCGCGCATCTTGAGGACCATCTGGTTGATGGTGCCGTAGTCGTCCTGGAGGAGCATCGCGTCCAGCAGCTGCAGGAAGACCTCTTCGAGCAGCGCCGTGTCGTCCACGCCGCCTTCAATCACCTGGAAGATGGCGCTCACCAGCTTGGGGAAGAGCCGCGAGTGCTCCTCCTCCATGATTTCCCGCTGGAGCCGGGCCTTGAGATCGTCGGAGGCGTAGTTGCCCCCCACCACCAGGCCGCGCATCTGCTCCACGCCCTCGAGCTGCGAGTCCAGGTCGTCCGCGCTCACGCGCGCGAAGCGCAGGAAGTCGTCCGAGCCCGTCTTCAGGCGCGAGTAGAGGTAGCCCACCACCTTGTCCACCTCGACCTCGACCTCGGACTCGGCGACCTCGTCCATCTTGAAGCCCTCGACGACCACGTACTCGAGGTGCTCCAGACTGGCTCTCCACAGCTGCGCCAGCACGTCCTCGGCGCCACGGTCCGGATCGGACAGGGCGATGAGGGTGAACGTCACCAGCTCCCCGAGCCCGAGCCCCGGCCGGAAGATGAGCTGGCGGATGCCGTCCCGGTAGAACTTGTAGGGAAGGGGCGTGTCCTCGGAGAAGATGGGCTCGCCGTTCAGGATGAAGTTCTGCTGCTCCACCTTGAGCGACAGCGGGCCGTGCTTGTCCGTGTACGCGGCGATGGCCTCGTGGGCACGGCCGAGGAACTCGGGGAAGCGCGCCTCGTTGTGCCGGTACATGCCGATCTGCTTGATGCCCTTGAGCAGATGGAACGTGAAGTTGCGCGCCGCCTCCACCTTCTCCTGGACGGCGGGATCCATCGCGGATTCCTGGGAGGGGGTGCTGGCGGTTTGAGGCTGTGCCATGACGTCCTTGATGGGCGAGCCGGGGGAGGGGGGAGTTCAGTCTACCCCGTTTCTTCCCGTTTCGCCTCCCTGGGAGGTACTGGAAACCCCCTAGGACTGTCCGGCCCGGGCGGGGAGGGGCGACCCGGGATGTAGGGTCCGGGCGCCCCTCCTCGGCTGTCGGTCAGGTGCCGGTCTGGCGCAGCGGGGCGAGCGCCGAGGAGGCGTTGAGCTGCTTCTGCCCGGGCTGGGATTCCGTCATCAACCGCTGGACGATGGCGCACACGCGGCGGCCCTGCTGCTCGTTGATGTTCTGGCCCTCGATGACCGAGCGCTTGAACTCGATGCCGCTGAGCACGCCCGCGTTCTCGATGACGCCCAGGCTGAGCGTCTTGTTGAGGAAGTAGTAGAGCGGGCCGACGATGAGGCCGAGGCCCATGAAGGGCGCGAGCATCAGGCCGATCGCCAGCGCGGTCTGCCACGGCTTGGCGTAGCCGAAGTACGCGGAGCTCAGGCTGGACAGCGGAATGACGCGCTGCTGGAAGCCCGCCAGCGAGCCCGCCTCGAAGTAGACCGTCTCACGGTCGATGCGCAGCGTCGTGGTCGCGTCGATGCCCATCACCGACAGCAGCCAGGAGATGAAGCCCTCCTGCCGGCCCACGATGGAAACGTAGATGCCATCCGCGTCCGGAGTCTCGGTCGCGGTCCACGACTTGATGACGAGTGCCATGAAATCCCCCTCTCGCCCACGGGAGCGTGAGCGCGGGGCTCCCATAACCGTCCCGTCCGGCATGTGTCAAATACAGGTCAATCTGCTTCAACGGGGCCAGCGTCGAGGAGTGCCACATCCTGCTGCGCTACCTGGCGCTGTACGCGGAGCAGAAGCGGTTCCTCGGAGAGCACGAGCGGTACGCGGACTTCCTGCGCAAGTGCGAGCGACACTTCCGGGGCTATGCCGACTACCTCTCGTCCCCCGGGCAATACGCGAGCTACGAGGATTACATCGCGAAGCGAATGGGCGGGGAGGAGTGAGGCTCCACGTCTCCAGGCGCGAGGCGCACGGCCCCTGGAGGCGTTGGAAGCCCGAGTGAGCTACTTCGCGGGCGGGGCCGCCTGTGCGCCGCTTTCGCCCTTGAGGCCCGTGTAGAGCAGCAGGGCGGTGAGGACGGCGAAGAAGCCCAGGCCCCACACGTCCGACTCCCGCAGGAAGCGTGAGAAGGGCGTGTCACCGAGCAGCTCGGGAATGTCGATGGCGCGCGTCCAGGCGCCGATCTCCAGGATGGCCAGGAGCACTCCCGCGATGGCGCCGCCGGCGATGTAGCCCGAGGAGAGCAGGGTGCCGGGGGAGAACTCGGCCTCGGCGGCGGTGCCTCCGCGCGCCTTATCAATCACATAGCGCACCATGCCGCCCACGAAGATGGGCGCGCTGCTGGAGATGGGCAGGTACACGCCCACCGCGAACGGCAGCGAGGACACGCCACACAGCTCCAGCATCAGCGAGATGAACACGCCCACCAGCACCAGATCCCACGGCAGCTTCTGCGTGAGGATGCCGTCGATGATGAGCGCGAACAGCTGTGCCTTGGGGGCGGGGAAGCGCGTGCGCGTCTGTCCCTCGTAGCTGGTGACGCGGCCACCGATGCCCGGGTCCACCAGGTAGTGGATGCTCCCCGCGTCATCCAACAGGTACGTCCCCGTGGGCACCGGCGTCTCCGCGCCCCGGACGTAACCCACGCGCCAGAGGCGCTCCGGGCCCGCCGTCACCGCGCCCAGCTCGGCCACCTTCACCGTCTGCCCCGAGCCCACGTGCAGGCTCACCGCCCCCACGCCCTCCGCCGACAGCTCCTTCCAGCCGTGCAGCTCGAGCCCACCACCCGGCGCCGGCACCACCTCCAGGCCTTGCGACCACAAGGGGCCCTTCTGCTCGGCGAGCTTCACGCCGCGCGCCGCCAGTTGCTGCTCCGACACGGCCCACGCATAGGTGTGCTGCGTGCGCGTCTTGTCGCTCAGCACGCTCACCTTCTGGCCCGGGTGGGACTCGGGGATGATGGCGGTGAAGGCCTGGTTGAGCACCACCAGCACCAGCCCGATGAAGATCGCGCTGGTGAGCACGCCCACGAAGAGCGCCACCTGCTGTCGCCTCGGCGTGCCGCCCACCAGGAAGGCCGTCTTCAAATCCTGCGCGGTGGTGCCTCCGTTGGAGGCGGCAATCCCCACGATGGCCGCCGTGGTGAGCGCCATGAAGCGATCCTCGGAGCTCGTCCACCCCAGCCCCAGGTACACCAGGCAGGTGATGAGCAGCGTGGCCACCACCATGCCCGAGATGGGATTGGACGAGGAGCCAATCTCTCCCGTGATGCGCGCGCTCACCGTCACGAAGAAGAAGCCGCACACCACGATGAGCACCGCGGAGATGAAGTTGACGTGCAGCGGCGGCGCCAGCCAGATGGCCAGCACGAGCAGCGCGCTGCCCCCCAACACCACGGTGATGGGCAGATCCTGCTCGGTGCGCAGCATCACCGGCGCGGGCCCCTTGCGCCTCGAGGCCAGGAAGGTGTCCAGCCCGCGCCGGAAGGCGTTGACGATGGTGGGCAGCGAGCGGATGAGGCTGATGAGCCCTCCGGTGGCCACCGCTCCCGCGCCGATGTACAGCACGTACGCGTCGCGCACCGTGTCCGGATCCATGTCCCGGATGAGCACGCCCTCGGGTTGCAGCAGGGGGTGCTCCAGCCCGCTGCCGAAGAAGGTGATGAGCGGGATGAGGATGAGGTAGCTGAGCACGCCGCCCGCGAAGGTGATGGCCGCCACCTGCGGGCCGATGATGTAGCCCACGCCGAGCAGCTCCGGGCTCACCTCCATGGACAGCGAGCCACCCGTATAGCCCACGCGCCGCACCGCCCCGGCCGCCGTCGTCCTCACCCAGCTCAGCGCCACCCCGACGATGTCCTTGAAGAGGTGCATGCCCTGGTAGGCGATTTTGTAGAGGCCTCCCACCGCGAAGCCGAGGATGACCGTGCGCGCGTTCGTCCCCCCCTCCTCGCCGACGACGAGCACGTCCGCCGCGGCGGTGCCCTCGGGGTAGGTGAGCTTGCCGTGCTCGTGGACGATGAGGCCCTCGCGCAGGGGAATCATCATCAACACGCCCAGCACGCCGCCCAGCGACGCCACCAGGAAGGCGTGGACCAGGTCGATGTCGTAGCCCAGCAGCAGCAGGGCGGGCAGCGCGGCGGCGACTCCGAACGCGAGCGACTCGCCGGCCGAGCCCACCGTCTGCACGATGGTGTTCTCCAGGATGTTGGAGCGGCCCAGGGCCCGGAAGAGGGCGATGGACAGCACCGCCACCGGAATGGAGGCCGACACCGTCAGGCCCACCTTCACCGCGAGGTACACCGACGAGGCCCCGAAGACGATGCCCAGTACGGAACCCAACACCAGCCCGCGCACGGTGAGCTCCGGGCGCGACTCGGTGGCGGGGATATAGGGCTTGTGGACGGGGGCCGGGGTGGCCTGGGCGACGGGGACGCGGTCCTCGGAGATCGGCGGTTGGCCGTGGGACACGGGGGTTCTCCTCGCTGCGTGCGGGAACCCGGCCCTTGTAGCAAAAAAACCGAGGCGCCCCACTCCTCATCGGAGTGAAGCGCCTCGGCGAGAGCGTCCCCCCGGACGCACCAGACATATCTAAGCACTACTGCGCGGCAGCGGAAGTATCTGGATCCACTTCGGCCATCAGCGCGGCCAGTTCCGCCTTCAGCTTGTCCTTGGCGCGGATCTCCAGCTGGCGGGCGCGCTCGCGCGAGAAGCCGAAGTGTTCACCCAGCTCCTTGAGCGTCATCGGGCGCTCGTTCATCACGCGCTGTTCGATGATGAACCGCTCGCGGGGATCCAGCCGCATCAGGGCCGTGCGCACCCGGGCGTTGATGAGGCCCGCCTCTTCCTTGTCGGCGAACTCGTCGTCCTGTGGCGCGCTCGCGCTCACCACGAAGTCCACGTGGCTGTTGCCGCCGTCCTCGCCCATCGGCGCGTCCAGCGACAAGTCCCGCCCGCCCATGCGCTGCTCCATCTCGCGCACCTCGCCGGGCTTCACGTGCAGCTTCTTGGCGATCTCATCCACGTTCACCACCGAACCGTCCGCGTCGCCGAGCTTCTCCAGCTCGCGGCGCGTGCGAGCCAGGCTGAAGAACAGCTTGCGCTGGGCTTGCGTGGTCCCGAGCTTCACCAGGCTCCAGCTCTTGAGGATGTAGTTCTGGATGTACGCGCGGATCCACCACACGGCGTAGGAGATGAGGCGGATGCCCTTGTCCGGGTCGAACTTCTGCACCGCCTTCATCAGGCCGATGTTCCCCTCCTGGATGAGGTCGGACATCTTGATGCCGTAGGAGCGGTACTCGTAGGCGACCTTCACCACGAAGCGCAGGTTGCTCGTCACCAGGCGGTGGCCCGCGGCCAGATCGCCCTTGATGAAACGTCGGGCCAGGGCCTGCTCCTCATCCACCGAGAGCAGGGCGTACTGGTTGATCTCCGAGAGGTACATCGCCAGCGAGCCCGAGTTGGAGGATTGCTCAGTAGAGAGCTGCATGGATTCTCCCGAGTGGCCTCGCGCCGAGGCCGGTGAGAAGTGATTTGGGTCCGCGTGACAACGGGATGGAGGGTGCCTAGAGCAACGCATGTGCCACCCTCGCACGCGGGATTTCACCAGTCGCAACGCATACTTGGCCGATGCGACCGCACTGCGGTGGACGGAAGCCCGTAAGCGTTACAGGCCCGGATCGGCTCCACCTGTCGACGGAGGAAGTAAATAATTCGCCTCAGTCCTCAAATGGCCTCCTGGTGCCCTGCTCGCCATTGAACTGACGGCCAAGGACTTCGAGGGAGGAGGTGGATCGTCTCCCTTCGTCCCAACGGGTAATGGGCGCGCCACCCATCCTCACCCTCCTCGAAGGGAGGGGGGCGAGTGTCGCGCCGGAGGGCGGGCAGGGAGACGGGGCCTCGCTGGGACGCGAGGAAGGACTCAGGAGGCGCGGGCTCTCGGGGTCTGCTGCTTGTGCACGGCGATCGCCTGCTCGAGCTGCTTCAACAAGCGGGCGGACTCACCGGGCTCCAGCGGACGCTGGCCGAAGCGGGCCTCGAGGTAGCGGCGCGTGAGGGGGGAGACCGCGGGCGCCAGCGGATGCGCCTCGCGGGTGAGCCGCGCGGACACGTCCTCGAGCAGCTCGCCGTCCTGGGGGCGCAGGCCCACCGCCGCGAGCCGGCGCTCCACCGCGTCCACGAAGCGCGTGGCCTCCCGGGTCCGCGCCCGGGGCTTGCGCCGCGAGTAGGCGAGCCACCCGCGGTACACGCCCCAACCCACCACCAGGGCCGCCAGCCAGGCGCGCAGCGGCGGCAACTTCATGCGCTCCTGCTCCTCGGGCTGCTTGGGCGGGCGGGTCAGCTCGCGCATGAAGTTCATCTGGTCGCGGAATGAGTAGTCGACCACCGACGTACGCCACGCCGACTCAATCGCCTCGTAAAGGGAGATGAGCGACTCGAGCATCTGCGGCGACTGGTTGGCGCGGAACGCCGGAGGCGTGGCGTCCACCGTGACGAAGCCCCGCCCGGGCACCAGCACGTGCGTCCAGGCGTGCGCGTCTCCGGCGCGGACGATGTACTCGTCTCCCACGCGCTCGCCGCCGAAGAAGCCCGTGGCGAGCCGCGCCTCGAAGCCCTGGGTGCGCAGCATCAGCGTGAGCGCCGTGGCGAAGTGCTCGCAGTGGCCCGCCTTGCGCACGAAGAGGAAGTCCACCAGCGGATCCGCCACGTCCCCGCCCAGCTCGAGCGTGTACGTGTACTCGCGCTGCAGCCAGCCCGAGAGCTTGTTGGCCGCGGCCAGTGGATCCTTCTCGTCGCCCACCACCTGATGGGCCAGCTGCTCCACGCGCGGATCCAGGTTGTCCGGCAGGGCCAGCAGCTGATCCATCTCCAGCTGAGCCAACTTGCCCGGATCGGCCTGGACGTCCGGCGGCAGGCTGTACACCTCGTAGGCGTAGCCGAGCCCCTCCACCACGAAGCGCAGCTCGTCGCCGCCCAGCTCCTGCAGCTGGGTGCGCTTGTCGCCCGTGGACGTGTGCACCAGCGCATTGCCCAGCTTCGCGGGGGTCTCCAGGGCGATCAGCGTGCGGCTGCCGTAGGCGGGCAGCAGCTCTATCCGCTGGTACACCTGCTTCTCCGCGCCCGGGCGCAGCGTCACGCGCGTACGGCTGCGCTTGCTCGGCGCGCCGATCGTCGACCACTCCTGCCCATCGAAGGTGTCGTAGGTGCGGCCCAGCCAATAGGAGCCGAGCTGCTCGGTGGCGACGGGGTCCGGCGTCAGCTTCGCCCGCAGCACCACGCGGGGGTTGCTCTTGAGGGTGCCCGAGCCGCCCAGGCGCACGGTGTCGGCGAAGCCACTGGTGGCCGTGCCGAGTCCCGGAGAGGCCCGGCGCACGCCCATGTTCCAGTTGAGGCGGGGGAAGAGGACGAAGAAGGCCACCGCGCCCATCATCGCGATGACGGTGCCCCTCGCCAGCGGGCGCATCACCTGTGGCACCGGCACCGGCTCGCCCGGGGGCACCGCCGCCTCCACCACCCCCAGGCCCAGCGAGAGGCTCGCCAGCACCGCGAAGGCCAGCAGGCACACCGCGAAGAGCAGCTCACCGGAGAGTGCCGCGCCGCCGGCGATCATCAACAGGCCGGCCAGCAGCACCTGCCCGTCCGTGGAGGGGCTCGTCTCCGACAGCATCCGCTGCGAGGCCACGAGGCCCGCGAAGGAGCAGGCGGCCACCACCAGGTCCATCTGCCCCGCGGCCACCGCCAGGTACAGCGCGCCGGCCACCGGCAGCAGCAGCGCCGCCGTCAGCCGGGGTGCACGGGCAAAGGGGCGCCGGCCCAGCAACGCCGTGAGCAGCGCCACCCCCACGAGCCCGAGCGCCCAGACGGGCACCAGGCCGGACACCGCCATGGAGGCGAAGGCCGCCCCGGTGCCCAGGTCCCTCAACAGGAGTCGCAGCCGGTGGGGCCGGTTCATGCCGCCTCCTCGCGCTGCTCCTCGAAGCCCAACCACGCCAGGGCCCGGAGGAGGGTGCGCTCCTGCCCGCTGCCCGCGCCCGGACGCAGCCGCTGGCCGGGCACCTCCAGCCCCACCTCATGGCCGGCCTCGAGGAGACGGTGGGCCTGCTCGGCCACCTCCTCGCAGCGCCGCTCCAGCGCGTCCCCGGCCAGCCCGGCCTTCACGTCGAGGATGTACGTGCGGCGCTCCTCGCGCTCGCGCTCCACCTTGAGGAGCTTCCCCGCCGAGGCGCTCTTGAGCCAGTGCACCCGCCGGGCGTCCTCGTGCTCGCCGAGCTCGCGCAGGCCCGCCACGTCCCCGGTGCCGTCCTGCCGGTGGGGGTTGTTGGCCTCGCCCACGTGCCCCACGGCCGCTTCCCCGGGGTCCGCGCACCCGAAACCGCGCCGCGGGTAGACGAGCAGCGTGCCCTCCAGTGGCAGCACGCGCGTTTTGGCGAAGAGGCCCAGCGGCCAGGTGGTGGTGATGCGCACGCCCGTGAGCTTCACCGGGCCGCGCCGGGGCGCCGTGAGGTCCGCCCGCACCACGTGCTCCACGCCCGCGGGCAGGTAGCCCACGCCGCCCTGGCCGCTCAGCGGCGAGTCCTCCTCGGAGAAGGTGAGGGCGAAGGCGTGCCCCTTCTGGCGTGTCACGCCCCAGCGGAAGGCGAAGGGCTCACCCGCGAACGCTCCGTCCGTGCCGACGCGCCGCACCTTCAAGTCCCGGAGGCAGCGCTCGGAGAGCACGCCGGAGAGGATGATGACGCTCAGCAGCAGGCCGAGCACCAGGTACAGCAGGTTGTTGCCGGTGTTGAGCGCGCCCAGGCCCACGCCGAACGTCACCACGAGGTAGGTGCGGCCCATGCCCGTCACCTTGAGGGTGCGGGGCGGACGGAGGGCGGCCTTCAGGCGCCGCCACCACGAGGCAGGCGGAGGGCTCACCGGGGCGCCGGGACCTTCCGGGAGACCTCCTCGAGCAGGTGGGCCGCCTCGTCACGGGTGTAGGCGCCCTGGGTGGCGCTGCGCAGCAGGAGCCGGTGGGCCAGGCACGGCCCGAGCACCGCCCGCACGTCCCCGGGCGTCACGAAGTCCCGCTCCTCCCAGAGCGCGTGGGCCCGGGCGGCCATGCCCAGCGCCAGCACCGCGCGGGTGGAGGCGCCGCGTTCAATATCCCCATGGGCGCGCGTGGCCTGGGCCAGCCGCACCACGTACTCGGCCACGGCGGCGTCCAGGCGCTGCGCCGCCACCTGGGCGCGCAACTCGCTCAGCTCCTCGGGGGTGCTCACCGCCGCCAGCGCGTCCATGGGCGAGTGGGCGTCGCGGGTGGTGAGCAGGCGGGCTTCCACCTCGGGCGAGGGGTGGCCCAGCGACAGCCGCATGAGGAAGCGGTCCAACTGCGAGTCCGGCAGCGGATAGGTGCCGGAGAAGTCCACGGGGTTCTGCGTGGCCACCACCGTGAAGGGGCGGGGCAGGGCGTGGGTGGCGCCGTCCAGGGACACCTGGCCCTGGGCCATGGCCTCCAGGAGCGCGGACTGGGTGCGCGGCGGGGCGCGGTTGAGCTCGTCGGCCAGCACCAGCTGCCGGAAGAGCGGGCCGGGCCGGAAGGTGAAGGTGGCCGTCTGGGCGTGGAACACCTGGGCGCCGAGGATGTCGGCCGGCATCAGGTCCGCGGTGAACTGGATGCGGGAGGCGGAGAGGGCGAAGGAGCGGGCGAGGGCTTCCACCAGCGTCGTCTTGCCCACCCCGGGGACGTCTTCCAGGAGCAGGTGACCACCGGCCACCACACAGGTGACGGCGATGCGGACCTCCTGCTCCTTGCCCTGCACGGCCAGCGAGAGATTGGCGGCCACGCGCTCGAGCGTGGTCCTCGCACTGGCGGGGGAGGGAAGGGGAGTGAGGGCTGCTCGGGCAGGGGCGTTCATCTGGGCCGCCACTCTACCCCAGCCATGCCGTCCCGGAATCCCCCCTCACGGGACGGCACTACCGCGCATTGCTCAGGCCAGAACTTCTTCTGGCGTGTAGTACGCGCGCGGCGGCGCGACACTGCCCAGGCTCATCCCGAAGTAGCGGAACATCCGCTCGTGGTGCCCGGCCAGCCCCCGGAACTGGACCTTGCGGTCCTCCAGTCCGTGGGTGATGACGGCCACCGCGGAGTCACGGAATTCGCGCAGGTGGGTGAAATCCACCACCACTTCGCGCGAACCCAGTTCCTCCAGCGAGCTGCGCAGCAGCGTCGCGGTCCGGCCATCCAGCGTGCCCGTGAGTCGCAGGGTCAACCGCCCCGCGAGTTCTTCCCGTTGAATCTCCAGCCCCGCCATGGTTCGTCTCTCTCCATTGAGCCGCATGCGTCCCTCGGAGCCGGGCAGTGTCGGGCAGCCCGGTCCGGGGTGGAACCACCCACCCCGGCGCACAAAACCGGCCAGCGCACAGTGCGTCCAATTCGTTGGGAAAGACAGTCACATCCCTGAAAAAGCCGACTTACTGTCTGACACAGGGCGCACCCCGTGTTGGCCAGTCATCATCCCGGGTCGCCCACTGTCTTCTTCTGCTCTTCCAGCCGGGTCAGCTCGCGTGCCTGCTGGGCCTTCAGGCGGCGGAACTCGCGCATCACCTTGGCCGGGTAGCCCTGCATGAAGCGGTCGCGCACGTCGCGCTTGGCGAGGATCTTCTTCGCCAGCCCCGGGCCCGCGTTGTAGGCCACCAGCGCCCGCTCCGGCGAGCCGAAGCGCTCGATGAGGTCCGCCAGGTAGGCCGTCCCCAGCTCCACGTTCGTCTCCGCGTCGAAGAGGTTGGTGTGGCGCTGCAGCTTGAAGCCCGCCTTGTCCGCCAGGTAGATGCCCGTGTCCGGCATCACCTGCATCAGCCCCATGGCCCCCACGTTCGACTGCGCGTAGTTGTTGAAGGAGCTCTCGCAGCGGATGACCGCCACCACCAGGAGCGGATCCACCCCGTTGCGCCTGGCCTCGCGGACGATCGCGATGGAGAGCCGCCGCTGCTGGCGCTCGGGCAGCTGCGAGGCCTGCACCGCCGCCGTCACCCCCATGGCCTCGGCCTCCGCGTAGAGCGTGGCCTCCTCCTCCAGCCGCGCCAGGTTGGCCTCCTGCTCGGCCAGCTTCGCGCGCAGCTCCACCATCTCCTGACTGTTCTGCCCCGGGAAATAGGGCTGGAAGGCCGACGCCGCCGTCCCCACCAACACCCCCGCCATCACCATCGCCACCGTCCACCCTCTCATTCAACCCTCCCCACGCACGCCCAACGGGCCGTGCGTCCCTTGTGTGGCCGATGCCGCCGCACAAAGCAGTCACCGTGCCATGCGGGCAACCTCCTGGAATCACGAAGGGCGCCGGCGCGGTGGGAAGGGGCCTTCCGGAAAAAAAGTCCGGATTGGGAACGGCACTGCCCACAACGGGACTGTCGAAACGAGGGGTTGCCGGGGCCAGCCGGGCGACCCAGCTTTGCGCCCGGTCCCCGCGGGCTATGGGGAGAGGAGTGGGCGGCGTGTACTGGACGATGAGTGCGATCCTGTTCGTGCTGTGGGTGCTCGGCCTGGTGAGTGGCTCCACCGAGGGACGGTGGGTCCACCTCTTATTGATCTTCTCCATGGTGACCCTCATCCTGGCCCTGGCTCGCCGGGGCCGCGGGGCGCTGGCATGAGCCGCCGGGTCCCCGCAATCATCGACTTGGAGCTGCCTCGGGACGCGAGCGGCTTCGTGCGGCGCGAGTGCCCGCAGTGCCGGCGCGACTTCAAGACGCGCCCCTGCCGCCACGACGCGAGCATCCTCCAGCGGCGCCTGGCCTCGCTCTTCCCGTTCGAGAACGCGCACGAGAGCTTCGACGAGGTGCACGACGGGTGGTGCCTCTACTGTGGCCACCGGGCGCCGGGGGACGAGTGGCTCACCCCCGCGCAGCAGGCCCACGTCGAGGCCCTGGCGCGCGCCTGGGCCAACCACGTGCGCTACGAGCAGCTCGCCTACGTGTCGCGCACCCTGTCGCTCAACCCGCGGCCCACCTTCGTCAGCGTGGAGCCGGAGGCGCTGCCCGGGCCCATGCCCCAGGACACGGATGACCTGCGGATCCTCCCCCTGGTGTGCTGTGGCGAGGAGGTGAAGGCGCTCTGGGACTGGGAAGGTCCGCTCTACTGCCCGCGCTGCGGCTCCCGGCACGGGGGCTTGAGCGGCCGGCAGCAGATCCACCTGCAATTCGTCGAGGAGTAGGCACGGAGTGGACGCGGGCGGGGCACCCGGGCAGGCTCGGGGCCCATGTCGCGAACCCTCCACTGGGGCGTGCCGCTCGCCCTGCTGCTCGTGGCCTCGAGCGCGGGCGCGCACGACGCGGACATCCTCTACGCCCAGCTCTGGCGCCCCCAGGCGGGCGGTGCCGAGGTGCGCGAGCGCCTCACCCTCACGGCGGACACGCTCGCCCGCCTCATCCCCGCGGACGCGGATGGGGACGGGGTGCTCACCCAGGCGGACCTGGACGCGCGCGCCCCGGCCCTCGCGGTGGGCATCTGGGACGCCCTCCCCCTGAGCGCCGGGGGCCAGCCCTGCACCCGCACCGGCGTCACCGCCCTCGCGCGCGAGTCCTACGTGGAGCTCGGCGCCACCTTCTCCTGCGCCCCTGGAGCGCTCCGCCAGCGCTTCTCCCTGCTGTCCCTGCTGCCGTCCCAGTACCGGGTGGTGCTCGGCAGCGACGTGCAGGGCGAGCAGGGGCAGACCTTCGCGGATGCCTCCCAGCCCACACTCGTGGTGTCCGAGCCCGGACAGCCGGAGCGGCAGGCCGTCTCGGGGCTGCTCGACTGGGTGGGCCTGGGTCTCACCCACATCTTCGGGGGGATGGATCATCTGGCCTTCCTGCTGGCCCTGCTCCTGGTGGGCGGGAGCTGGCGGCGGGTGCTGCTGCTGGTGACGGCCTTCACCGTGGCGCACTCCCTCACCCTGGGGGCCACGGCGCTGGGCTTCATCCCCCTGGACGAGGCGCGCGCGCGCTGGGTGGAGGCCGCCATCGCCGTCTCCATCATCTGGGTGGCGCTGGAGAACCTGGTGCTGCGCGAGCACCGCCACCGGGCCCTGCTCACCTTCCTCTTCGGGCTGGTGCACGGCTTCGGCTTCGCCAGCGTGCTGCGCGGCTATGGCCTGGGGGACTCGGTGGTGACGGGCCTGTTCGGCTTCAACCTGGGCGTGGAGCTGGGACAGGCGGCGATCGTCGCCGTGCTGCTGCCCGTCGTCTGGCTGGTGCAGCGCCGCCCCGTGTTGCACCGCAGGGCGGTGCGCGCCCTGTCGCTCCTCATCCTCTCGGCCGGAGGGTATTGGCTGATGGAACGCGCTCTGGGGCCGATCGGTTGAATCCTGGCGCCCTCGTCCCTAGGTTCCTCCCGGGATTGGGGGCAGGACCTGGGGAGGGCCGATGGGTGCAAGGCATACCCGCTTGGCTGCGGCACTGGCCGCGGCGTGGGAATCCGAGGTGGTGTCGGCGCGGCGCATGACGATGCTCGCCGAGCGCCTGGGCGATAGCCGCGGGCGGGCGCGGCTGATGGTACTGGCGGCGTTCTGTAGAGCACACGCCTCCCGGCTCCTGGCCCGGCTGGCGGCGCTCGGGCGCGGGCCCCTGCCCGTTCCCCCCGAGGAGATCAGCCTCGACGACGACACCGTGCTGGAGCTGCGCCGGGAGGGGGCCTTCGCCCGCGCCTCGGCCGCCCGGTACGAGTCCACCGCCGAGCTGGCCCGCCAGCACGCGGACCTGTCCAGCGCCTGGGTCTGCGAGCTCAACCGCACCGAGGAGCAGGATCGCTCCCGGGAGCTCTTCGCCCTGGCCGAAGGGGCCGCCCAGGCCGCCGCCGAGGGGACGACAGCCTCGATGGCCGCCGCTCCGGCGGATAGCTGACAGCCCGCTCGCCTTGGGCGTAAAAAGGGGGCATGCCCAAGGCGGAGAGCTACAACGATCTGATCTTCCAACTCGGCGACCTCGCGAGGGATCGCCTGGCGGGCAAGCCGAACTGCCCCCGCACCATGGACCGCGTCTACCGCGCCGAGGCGGCCCTCGTGGCCCGGCGCGACGAGCTGGCCGCGCTCGAGCAGCAGATGAATGACGAGGACGCGGCCTTCCAGGACTTCGTCGCCCAGTGTGACGAGGAGCGGGCGGGCCAGCTGGAGATCGTCAAGAAGTGGAAGAAGGCGGTGGACGCCGTGGAGGGGCAGACGAAGACCCTCCGCAAGACGCTGACCAACCGCCGCGCAGACCTGCGCTACGCCCAGGACGCCCTCAAGCAGCTCGAGAAGAAGCTGGCCGACGTGGAGCTCTCCACCACGGATGCGTCCAAGCTCGCCCTGGGCCGCGACAACCTGAAGAAGAACCGCATCCAAGCCATGCGCCTGGCGCGCGAGGTGGAGGACTTGGAGCGACAGGTCGAGACGGCCCTCACCCCCAAGCCCGGCCAGCCCGGCTCACCCGGCATCCTGGCGCACAAGCGCATGCTGGAGCTGGAGGACGAGCAGACGGCCCGCAAGGAGGCGCGCGACCAGGCCATGGCGGAGCTCGACCAGGCGATCGCCGAGAAGGAGACCGAGGTCCAGGCCGCGGAGGATTATCTGGACCAGGCGTTGTTCCTGCTCGGCGAGGACGTGTACGCGCAGCGCATCCAGGACGCGCAGCTCGTCCCGCTCTACCCGCGGTTGGATCGCGCGCAGTGAAGCACCCCCCCTCCCTGCGTGCTTGACGGTGGGGGGCAAGCTGCTACATTGCGCCGCTTCCTGGCGTCCGGGGACTGAAGTCGGACGCAAACCGTTGAAAACATTGATGTTTTCGTGCGAGACGCACGAGTTGTGAGGACGACGTGAAGGGTCTGATTGGTAAGAAGATTGGGATGACCCAGGTGTGGAACGACGAGGGCAACCTCGTTCCCGTGACGGTGGTCGACGTCAACACCTGCCAGGTCGTGGGCAAGCGCACCCCCGAGAAGGACAAGTACTCGGCGGTGACGCTGGGCTTTGGCGTGGTCCGCGAGAAGAGCCTGACGAAGGCCGACGTGGGCTTCTTCAAGAAGAGCGGCGCGCAGCTGCGCCGTCACCTGAAGGAGTTCCGCGTGTCTCCCGAGGAGGCCGCCGGCTTCACCGTGGGCGAGGCCGTCAAGGCGGACCTGTTCACCAAGGGCCAGCTGGTCGACGTCACGGGCGTCACCAAGGGCCGTGGCTTCCAGGGCGTCATGAGGCGCTGGAACTTCAAGGGCACGCAGACGAAGACGCGCGGTGCCCACGAGTACCGCCGTCACCCGGGCGCCATCGGTCAGCGTAAGACGCCTGGCCGCGTGTACCCCAACAAGAAGCTGCCCGGTCACTACGGCGTGGAGCAGGTCACCACCCAGAACCTGGCCGTGGTGGACGTGGACGTGGAGAAGGGCCTGCTGCTCATCAAGGGCACCATCCCCGGCCACAACGACGGCATCATCATCGTGCGCCCCAGCATCAAGGTGGCGCTGCGCGAGCAGCACAAGGCGGCTCGCACCAAGTAAGCCGTAAGCCCTGTGTGTGCTCCCTCCCTCGATGAGGGGGAGGGCCGGATCATCGTCCTACCGCGACTCCAGGCACCGCCACAGGGTTCCTCTGAACGCCCCGCTCCGGCTACCCACCGGGCGGGGCGTTCGTGTTGCGGGCCACGGAAGCAGGCCCGAAACGTTGGCCAGCGGGCGCTGCGAGGGCGTGTGCATTCGAAAGCACACGGGCGGTGAAGCCTGGTCCCTTGCTCCCGGGTGATCGCATGCCCACATGGATGCGCCACACGGCCATGACTCAACGCTTCCTTTTCCGTTTCGTTTCGCTCGCCCTGGGACTGACGGCGCTGACGGCCTCCGCCCAGGAGCAGGTGCTGGAGCCCACCGCCGTGCGCCACCGGCTCTTCTCTCCCGAGGAGCACCTGGAGGCGTCCATCACGGTGGGCCTGCCCGCGCGCGAGTACCTCACGGCGCACTACAACCTCAACGTCGGCGTCGCCTACAACCTCTTCAACACGTTCGCCCTGGAGGGACGCGCCGGCTACGCGCTCAGCCGCCACACGGGACTGGCGCGCTCCCTCTCCGAGAGCTTCCTCGCACGCGAGGACAAGAAGATCACCGACGAGCTCGAGGACATGTGGGAGATGGGGGCGCACGGCGTGCTGGGGGCCCGCTGGGCACCCATCTACGGCAAGTTGTCGCTGCTGGCCGACCAGACGGCGCACTTCCAGGCGTACCTCTGGGCGGGCGGCGGGCTGGCCTCGCTCAAGCGCCAGTCCGTCATCCAGTGCACGCAGGTGGTGAACCGCGACCTGGGCATCTGCGACAACCGCACGAACCCGGACGACGCCTCCACCGCCACGCAGTCCTACTGGCGCACCGAGTCGCGCATCGCCCCGGTGGTGTCGGGCGCGGTGGGCTTCCGCTTCTTCGTGTCGAGCGGGCACGCCGTCCGCTTCGAGCTGCGCGACTGGGTCTTCGCGGACCAGTACCGCGTGAACGTGTCGCGCGAGGACTGGGAGGCGGGGCGGGAGAGTGGTGCGCCCGCGCGCAACCCCGGCCTCACGCACCTGGTGCAGTTCGACCTCGGCTACTCCTTCCTCTTCTGAGGCTCACGTCTCACATGCGATCGACTTCGCTCTTCGCGTTCCTCCTGGCCGCGGCCGCCGCGCCGGCGCTCGCCCAGGCTCCCGCGTCCGAGAAGCCCACGCCCTCGGAAACGGCGCCCATTCCCGTGAAGCCGGAGCCCCGGCAGCAGCGGCCCATCGAGCCCGAGCAGCCCGCTGCGGAGCCCGCGCCCTCCGTCGAATCCCAGCCGCCGGTGGCGCCGCCGGTGGCGCCGCTGGCCACCTCCGAGCCCACCGGGCTCCAGCCGGTGTCCGCTCCCGAGGAGCAGGTGCTGGTGAACGGGGCTCCGCTGCACAACCCGAACGTGTCCGTGCACGTGGTGCAGAAGAAGCGCTTCGCGGACGAGGGCCGGCACGAGCTCACGCTCTACCCGATGGTGGCGCAGGTGAATGGCCGCTTCACCGAGCACTTCGGCACCGCGTTCCACTACACCTACCACCTGCAGGAGAACTTCGGCCTGCAGCTGTCCACCCAGTACAACTGGTACTCGAACGAGAGCCTCTTCAACCTGGAGCTCATCGACAAGGTGCGCGAGCAGGCGCAGGCGGCCTCGGCGCTGTTGCTGCTCTGGGGCGTGCAGGCGGGCGTGGAGGTGACGCCGCTCTACGGCAAGTTCGCCTTCTACGACAACCACCTGTTGCAGTTCAGCCTCGTGCTCAGCGGCGGCGCGGGCCTCGGCTCCACGCGCGTGCTCGTCCGCCCCGAGGTCTCCAACGAGGTGGACGGCAAGACGTTCACCGTCCCGGCGCGCTTCGGTGACACGGGCTCGAAGTTCCTCGGCTCGGTGGGCGGCGGCTTCCGCGTGCAGTTCGGCGACTCCATGGCCCTGCGCCTGGAGGTGCGCGATCAGGTCTACACCGCCCGCGTGGACCGCGTGGACGGGTGCAGCCTGCAGGACTTCCAGAAGCTGGAGGACGGACGGAGCAGCGGCACGCCCTTCTCCGAGCTGGGGCTCACCGGGAGCTGCCAGTACCAGCGGTTCGACGGCGTGGACCCGAAGACACACAAGAACTACCGCGAGGACATCGTCCTGGGGAAGGACCTGGTCGGCAACCCCTCCTCGGACGTGCTCAACAACCTGAGCTTCTACGGTGGCTTCTCCCTTCTCTTCTGAGGCCCGCGCCATGCACCGATTGATTCTCGCCACCTTCGTTGTCTTCGCGCCGCTGGCCGCTTCCGCGCAGCAGCACGACATGAACGCGTACAACCAGGCGCTCGCGTCCCTCAACGCGGGCAAGCTGGAGGACGCCGCCTCGCGCTTCTTCGAGCTGGCCTCCAACGCGACGGACTCCGACGTCCGGGACCGCTCCGAGCTCTATCTGGCGCAGGCCTTCGCCCGGAAGGGCATGCACGTCAGCGCGCTCGTCACCTACGCGCAGATCGTGAAGGCAGGCCCCACGCACCCCTCGTACCTCCAGGCGGTGGAGGGGCTGGTGGACGTCCAGCAGAAGCTCAACGAGCAGAACCTCGTGCCCAACCTCCTCGACAAGGCGTACACGCCCGAGGTGGAGAACCAGTTCGTGAAGTTGCCCCGCGAGGTGCTCGCGCGCGTCAACTACCAGGTGGCCACCATCCGCCAGCGCCGCGGCAAGTTCGAGGAGGCCCGCGCGCTGCTCGAGTCGGTGCCGTCCGACAGCCGCATCTACGCCCGGGCGCGCTACCTGCTGGGCGTGGTGCTGGCCGACCCGCACTTCCCGGGCCGCCCCACCGAGGCGGAGAAGCTGGACGCCGACGCCCTGGCCGCCTTCCATGCCGCGCTGGACGCCAAGGGCCCGCAGCTCGGCCATGACGAGGTGAAGCAGCTCGCGCAGCTGGGCCTCGGCCGCCTGCACTACGGCCGCCACGAGTATCCGCGGTCGGTGGCCGCCTACGAGGCCGTGCCGCGCTACGCCCGCTTCTGGGATCAGGCCCTCTTCGAGAATGGCTTCGCCCGCTTCCAGGGCGAGGACTTCGGCGGGGCGCTCGGCAGCCTCCAGGCGCTGCACGCTCCCCAGTTCGAGGGCGCCTTCCAGCCCGAGTCGTGGATCCTCAAGGCGACCGTCTACTACTACAGCTGCCTCTTCGACGAGGTGAAGACGACGCTCGCCGCCTACGAGAAGCTCTACGAGCCCATGGCGAAGCAGCTCGAGCCGTTCGCCGACGAGAACATGGAACTGCTGAGCGCCTACAACCTGGTGGCGGCGGAGAACCGGCGCCTGCCAGGCCCCGTGTACCTGTGGATCCGCAACAACGAGCGCATCCAGGACGTGATGCGGATGATCGCCCAGGTGGACGCGGAGAAGCGCATGGTCAACGAGGAGAGCATGTGGCGCGGCACCGGGATGGCGCCGGAGATGGGCTCCTCGCTCGAGGAGGTGCGCGGCACGCTGATGCAGATCGGTGGCGCCTTCGCCAAGAGCCGCCTGCTCGAGGCCGCGCAGAACCTCCGCACCTTCGCCGACCAGGCGGAGATCATCCGCGTGCAGACGGCGCTCGACGAGAAGGATCTGCTGCTCGCGGGGGTGGACCAGAAGGCGCTGCTCAAGAGCCAGTCCATCTATCGGCCGAAGATGCCCGGGGCCGCGTGGAACTACTGGAAGTTCCAGGGCGAGTTCTGGCGCGACGAGATCGGCTACTACCAGTACACGCTCAAGCGCGGCTGCCCGGCGAAGCTCCAGGGCCAGGCCCAGAAGTAGCGCCGGCTGAACAATGACAAACACTCGAGGGGCGGGCCCGCGCAATTCCGCGCTGGGTGCCGCCCCTCAGCACTTCTCATTCCAACACCGCGTTTCTACTTTGCGGTGTCCCTTTCGGTGGGTGGTGAGGGAGGCGATGGGGGCGACCCGGCTTCATCTGGAGCTCGGGGCGGATGGGACGCGCACGTCGCGGACCTGCCGCCGGGCGCCCTCGTTTCAATTGGACCCACCCCAGGAGCTCGCATGAAGGCGGTCCTTCGTTTCGGTGCGCTGGCGGTGGGTGTGGCGCTCACCGCGGGCGGAGCAGGGGAGGCGGCCCAGCCCTCGCGCAAACCCGCGCAGGCGGCGGAGTCCCGCAAGGGCGGCAAGGGCGCGGCGCGTCCGGGGGCCTCCAAGCAGGAGTCCTCGAAGCCGGAGGCCGCCCGGCAGGACGCCGCGCGTCCGGAGTCCGCGGCACGCCAGGAGTCCTCGGAGCGCGAGCCCGAGCGGCAGGGGCCGGCCCGCATGGGTCCCGCGCGCATCGGCCCCTCGTCCTCGGACAACACGCCCCGCATCGCCGACGCCCAGAAGGACGGGCTGGCCGATCGCAAGCGCGACGAGGCCATCGAGGGCTTCAAGCGCCTCATCCCCAAGCTCCAGGAGGGCTCGCACCGCCGCGCGGACATGATGTACCGCCTGGCCGAGCTCTACTGGGAGAAGTCCAAGTACCTCTACCAGCAGGAGATGAACCGCTACCTGACGGCGGAGAAGGCCTATGACGCCGCCACCGCCCGGGGCGAGAAGCTCGACGCGCCCCAGCAGGAGCACCGCGACAGCGAGCGCTACCGCGCCGAGACGATGCACATCTACGAGGACCTGCTGCGCGACTACGCGGACTGGCCCCAGCGCGACGAGATCCTCTTCTACCTCGGCTACAACCTGCAGGAGCTCAACAAGCGCGACGAGGCGGTGAAGCGCTACCTGCAACTGATCGAGGAGTTCCCCCAGTCGCAGTTCGTCCCGGACACCTACGTCCAGCTGGGCAACCACTTCTTCGACAACAACAAGCTCAAGGAGGCGCGCGACTACTACGAGAAGGCCCGCGCCTCGAAGGTGCCCAAAATCTACGCCTACGCCGTCTACAAGCTGGCGTGGTGCGACTACAACGCGGGCGCCTACGACGAGGGCCTCGCCCGGCTGCACGAGGTGGTGGACTACGCCGGGCAGCGCGGCGAGGAGATGGGTGACCTCCGCACCGAGGCGCTCAACGACGTCATCGTCTTCTACGTCAAGCTCGACAAGGCGAAGGAGGGCATCGCCTACTTCAAGCAGAAGGCTCCCGAGAAGCGCCAGGAGCGGCTGATCTCCAAGATGGCCGCCCAGCTCATGGACGTGGGCCTCTACGACAGCGCCATCGAGACGTACCGCGTCCTCATCCACGACAAACCCATGGGCCCCGGCGCGCCCGACTACCAGCAGTCCATCGTCCGCTCCTACGAGGGCCTGCGCCAGCGCAACCAGGTGCGCGCCGAGATGAAGCACATGGTCGAGCTCTACCGGCCCGGCAGCGAGTGGTGGGAGGCCAACGCCGGCAACAAGCCCGTGCTGCGCAACGCCTTCAGCGTCACCGAGGAGGCCATGCGCGTGATGGTGACGGACTACCACCAGGAGGCGCAGAAGACGCGCCAGGTGGAGACGTACCGGCTCGCCCGCGACATCTACAAGGAATACGTCGACACCTTCGCCACCAGCGAGGATCCCGAGTTCGTCTCCGACTCCGCCTTCAACATGCGCTTCTTCTACGCGGAGATCCTCTGGGCCCTCGAGGAGTGGGAGGCCGCCGCCGCGCAGTACGACGCCGTCGTGGCCTTCAAGATTCCGGACCGGGACTCGGCCCGCGAGGTCGCCAACGAGCAGTACCGCAAGAGCGCCTCCTTCGCCGCCATCATGGCCTACGACAAGCTCGTGAAGATCGAGCGCGGCCAGCTCACCAGGAGCGACCTCAAGGACGGCCAGAAGGTCGACGAGAACAAGTCCAAGGGCCAGATCGAGAAGAAGGGCCGCATCACCAAGAAGGACACCGACCAGGCCGAGGAGCCCCTCACGCGCTTCGAGGACCGGCTCGTGGCCGCGTGCGACACGTACAACCGCCTCTTCCCGGACAACCCGGATGAGATCGATCTGCGCTACCAGTCCGCCCTCGTCGTCTACGACCGCCACCACTACATCGACGCGGCCCGGCGCTTCGGGGAGATCATCAACAAGTTCCCCGCCGAGCGTCGCTCGCGTGACGCGGCCGACCTGACCATGTACGTGCTCGAGTCCCGCGAGGAGTGGCTCGAGCTCAACAAGCTGTCGCGGCAGTTCCTCGCCAACGACAAGCTGCTCAAGCCCAGCCCCGAGTTCGCCGCCCGCGTGGCCCGCGTCGTCGAGGGCTCGCAGTACAAGTGGATCCACGAGGTCGTCTACCAGAAGGAGAAGAACCCGGCGAAGGCCGCCGAGCTCTTCCTCGACTACGTGAAGGAGTTCCCCAAGTCGGAGAACGCCGACCGCGCGCTCACCTCGGCCATGGTCATCTTCCAGGAGGCCGGGCAGATCGACCGCGGCGTGACCGCTGGCGAGCGCGTCCTCACCGACTACCCGGCCAGCATCTTCGAGCCCAAGGTGCGCTACACGCTCGCGCGCCTCTACGAGAAGGTCGCCGAGTTCCGCAAGGCCGCCGCCATGTACGCCGCCTTCGTGGACGCCCAGGACGCCGCCTCCCGCGCCGTGGAGGCCCGCAAGGCGAAGGCCCAGGCCAAGGCCGAGCCCAGGAAGGGCAAGGACTCGGGCAAGGACGCGAAGGACAAGGAGTCCATGTCCGGTGGCGTGCCGAGCGCCGACGAGGCCCGCGCCCACAAGGACGAGGAGCGCCGCGCGCTGCTCGCAGAGTCCGAGAAGTGGGTGCCCGATGCCCTCTTCAACGCCGGCCTCTGGTGGGAGGGCGTCGGCGAGTCCGACAAGGCCATCTCCGCCTACCGCTCGTACATGAGCCGCTTCAAGGACCGGCCGGACGTGCCGCAGCTCGCCTTCAACATCGGCCTCGTGCTGGAGAAGGACGGCAAGACGGCCGAGGCCGCGCGCGCCTTCGACTCCTTCGCCGAGACGTACGGGCGCGACTCGCGCACCGCGGGCGGACAGGTGTACCTGGCGCGCTACCGGCAGCTCATCGCCTACCGCAAGCTGAAGAACGCGCGTGACACCGAGCGCGTCCAGGGCGAGCTCGTCCGCAACTGGGCGAAGCTCTCCCCGCAGGAGCGCCAGAAGCCGGAGCTCCTCAACGCCTACGGCCACGCGCGCTTCCTCGCCGTGGAGCCCGACTGGCAGCGCTACGTGGACATCCGCTTCAAGCGCGTCGCCACCATCCGCCGCGATCTCGCCGCCAAGCAGCAGGCCATCCAGAAGCTGGAGAAGGCCTATGTCGACGTGCTCGCCACCGGCTCGGGCGAGTGGGGCATCGCCGCGCTCACCCGCATCGGCCTCGCCTACGCGGACTTCGCCCGCAACATCAC
The DNA here is from genome assembly GCF_045802675.1 of Archangium sp. GTDB lineage: Bacteria > Myxococcota > Myxococcia > Myxococcales > Myxococcaceae > Archangium. The sequence continues at coordinate 223,730 of NZ_JBJMQO010000026.1, forward strand.
CGAGTCGCCAGACCCCGCCGGGCTCGACGAGGACCAGCTCTCCATGTACCGCGGCGAGCTGGAGAACCTCGCGCTCCCGCTGGAGGACAAGTCCAACGAGGCGCTCGAGAAGGCGCTGACCAAGGCCTATGAGCTGTCGCTCTACAACGAGTGGACGCTCGCCGCGCAGGAGCAGGTGAACCGCTTCCACCCGGGCGCCTACGCCCAGGTGCGCCAGGTGCCCTTCCGCGGCAGCGAGTTCTTCGTCACCGCCGACATGGCCAGGGACCCGGGGATTCCCGACACCAGCCAGGCCGGGGTTACTCCGGCGCCCGCCGCTCCGGCCACGCCCTCCGCTCAGGAGCCCGCCGCTCCGGCGGCTCCCGGGTCCGCTCCGTCCACGACGGGCGCGGCGCCCTTGCCGACCACCGCTTCGGGGGAGGCCCAGCCGTGAAGGTGACGCACATGCATCCGCGTGATTCCGCAGGGAGGACGACGTTCATGGCGTTCCGCCGCACCCTCGCCGCCGCCACGCTGGCCCTCACGGCCGCGTGCGCCACCACCTCGCAGCAGGTGAAGCCCACGACGACCGTGGCCACCGCGGCCCCGGTGCCCGCCGCACCGGCTCCGGAGCCTCAGGCCGCTCCCGAGCCTCCCAACCGCAAGGACGAGCAGGCCCGCGCGCTCTTCGTCGAGGCCGTCGCCGCCTACGAGGCTGGCGACTACGCCAAGGCCGAGCAGGGCTTCCGCGCGGTGCTCGAGAAGGCCCCGCAGAGCCTCAATGCCCAGTTCAACCTGGGCGTCATCGCCGAGCGTCAGGGGCGGCCCGCCGACGCGCAGGCCGCCTACGAGAAGGTGCGCTTCCTCGAGCCCGGCCATGTGCCGACCCTGCTCAACCTCGGCCGGCTCTACCGCGTGCAGGAGCGGTACGCGGACGCCATCGCCCTCTACGAGACGGGCCTGAAGTCGCCAGGCCATGAGCACGAGGCCTCGCTGCTCAACAACCTCACCGTGGCCTACCGGCTCGCCGGCAAGCACGAGCTGGCCGAGGCCACCGCCCGCCGCGTGCTCGCGCGCCACCCCGACGACGCCGAGGCCTACAAGAACCTCGCGCTCGTCTACTACGACCAGGGCAGGTACCGCCTCGCCGAGCTGGTGCTCGCCAACGCGCGCAAGCTCGATGAGAAGGACCCCGGCATCTACAACAACCTGGGGATGATCTACCTGAAGCTGGAGGATCGCGGCCGCGCGCTCGCCCAGTTCCAGAAGGCCGTGTCGCTCGACGAGCGCTTCGCCCCCGGCCACCTCAACCTCGGCGCCATGGCCCTGGCCTGGCGCGACTACGCCGGTGCCGAGCGCTCCTTCTCCAAGGCCGTCGAGCTGGAGCCCGGCTCCTCCGAGGCGTGGCTGTATTACGCGTACTCGCTGGACGGGCAGAAGGGCAGGGACGCGCAGAAGGGCCTCAAGGCGGGCGAGGCCTTCGAGAAGGTGCTCTCGCTGCGCGCCGATCAGCCCGAGGCCCTCTGTGGCGCGGGCTGGGCCTACGCCGTCGAGCGCACCGGCTGGGACAAGGCCGAGGGTTTCCTCCAGCGCTGCAAGGAATTGGGCTCCACGAGTGCCCAGGACAAGCAGATGATCGACGCGAAGCTCCAGGGCCTCGCCGCCATGCGCAAGAATGCCCCGCCCCAGCCCGCGGCCGAGGAGAAGCCAAACACTGACAATCCGGCGGCGGTCGGGGGGAGTGGTTCGCTGCTCGACAAGGTGTCCGACGAGGCGGCGCAGCAGGAGGGCGTTCCTCCCCAGGAAGCCGCGCCGTCGGGTGAAGCCGCGCCCGAGCAGAACCCGCCGAACACTTCGGGCGGGCCTGCGGCCGAGCCTTCGTCCGAGGCTCCGCGGGCCGAATAACCTACCGGTCCCAGTGGGAAAATTTTTCCACTCACTGGGGCCTCGCGGGGGGGTGGTGGGCACGCGCTGCTGGGATTTCGCGGCCTTCCACAACCCCAGACGTTGGTGCAGGGCGTGCAAGGAAGCATGGGGGAACCTCTCCTGGGACCCGCTGTCCCACCCGACGAGGAGGCTGACATGAGACGACTGGCAGCGGCAGTGGCGGTGGTGGCGTTGTGGGCGGGGCCGGCGCTCGCGGAGGACGAGCCGAAGAACCAGACCCAGGTGAAGGTCATCCAGGAAGAGGACAAGGTTGTCGTTCGCAAGAAGACAACCATTGATTTCACCGACATGGCGGTGGAAGGCGAGCTCACCAAACCGGAAGGCTCGTACGTCCTCAACCGCAAGAAGACGGACTTCCAGAGCCTCATCCGGGTCCGCGACAACTTCAATCCCGAGCTGCAGAAGTCGGTCGACAACCTCTAAAGGGCGGGCATGGGAACGGGAAGGGAGGAGGAGGGATCCTCTATGGCGGCGGGGAAGAAGAACGGATTGACGCTGCGGATCACCGGGCCGGACGGCTCCGTACACGAGGCGGTCTCCGAGTCGGAGAGCGTCATCGTGGGCTCGGGAGCGCAGGCGGCGGTGAAGATCCTGGACCCCAGGGTCTCGAACCTTCATGTGATGTTGAAGGTCGAGTCCACCGGTTCGGTGACGGCCATTGATCTCGGCAGCGAGAGTGGCACGGAGGTGGGGGGCCAGCGGGTGGTGGGACCGCGGACGCTCTCCCCAGGTGACGTGCTGATGGTGGGCAGCTCACGGGTGGAGGTGGTCTTCGGAGACTCGGGGCCCGCGGGCGCGGAGGTGAACGGCGGGACGCTGCAGGGCTCGGTATTGCATCCGCCCGCGCAGGTGGAGCCCGCCGCGCCCAGGGCCCCGGAGAGCATCACCCGGGCCACGCCTCCCGGTCTGCGCACCCGCGCGGCTCCGGGCAACACGGCGGCCCGGCGTGCGAGGCCACGTGTCGCGGCGCACATGCAGGAGCCGCTGCCGCCCGAGGCGCTGCCCACCCAGGACTCCAAGGTCCTCCAGGTGCAGCTGAGCTGGGGCGACCAGATGCTCGGCGTGCAGCACTTCCGCGACGGCGTGCCGGTCACCATCGGCGAGGCGAAGAAGAACTTCTTCCACGTGTATGACTCCGACGTCGGAGCCCGTCACGTGCTGGCGGTGGCGCGCGGCGAGCTCTTCGAGCTGCACGTCCCTGAATCCGCCGGCGTCATCGTCACCCGCAACGGGGACGTGCGGACGAAGGACAGCCTGCGCGCCGAGGGCAAGCTGACGATGTCGGGCCGCGAGCACGCGTACACGCTCGGTCTGCATGATCGCGCGGAGGTGTCGCTCGGGACGCTCACCTTCGTGGTGCGCTACGTGAAGCCCTCCCCCATGGTGACGGTGAACACCCTGGAGGACGCGGACTACAGCTGGTTCAAGATCCTGAGCTTGAGCCTGGTGGCGGCCGGCGCGGTGGTGGCGGCCATGCTGCTCATGCCGCGCTCCGAGGGCGTGTCCGAGAACGACATCTTCCAGAGCCAGCAACGCGTGGCGAAGTTCCTCGTCCAGCCCCAGAAGAAGATCGAGACCAAGCGTCTGGATTTGAAGGGCGTGGAAGAGGGCGCCAAGGCCAAGGACGAGGAGGGCAAGTTCGGCAAGGAGGAGGCCAAGAAGGCCGAGGCCGATCCCTCCAAGCCGGGCACCAACGTCGTCGACAAGAACAAGCGCGAGAAGGATCGCCAGGTGGTCGGCAAGGTGGGCCTGCTCGGCGCGTTCAAGGGTCTCAAGGGCGGCGCCTCGGATGTCTTTGGTCCGGGCGGCCTGGGCACCGGCATCAACAACGCGCTGGGCGGCCTCAAGTCCGGTGCGGGTGTCGGGGATGCGCAGGGCGTGGGCGGGCTCGGCTCGCGCGGCGGTGGCACCGGGGGCGGCGGCACCGCGCTGGGTCTGGGCGGCCTGGGCACCAAGGGCAACGGCCGGGGCTTGGGTGACGCCGGCGGCATCGACCTGTCCGGCCGCGGCAAGACGATCACCAAGATCGTCCCCGGCAAGACGACGGTGGTTGGCGGCCTCGACAAGGACGTGATCGCCAAGATCATCCGGAGCCACCAGAACGAGATCAAGTACTGCTACGAGACCGAGCTGAACAAGAACCCGAACCTGCAGGGCAAGGTGGCGGTGGCCTTCACGATCGACCCGGCGGGCGCGGTATCGGAGGCGAACGTGACGGAGACCACGCTGAACAGCTCCACGGCCGAGGCGTGCATGCTCTCGCGCATCCGCCGCTGGAAGTTCCCCGAGCCCAAGGGCGGCGGTGTGGTGGCGGTGACGTACCCGTGGCTCTTCTCGCCCGCGGGTACCGAGTAGCCGCTCGCGTCTGTCTGGAGTTCCACGTGCAGAACCCCTCTCCCCTCCGGGGGAGAGGGCCGTTTTCGAGGATTGCCCCGCCATGAAGAAGCCGCTGCTGGTCGCCGTGCTCGCGATGCTGCCCACCGCCGCCCTGGCGGCCACCCCGCCCGAAGGAGTCCCGCTCGAGGTCCGCCGCGGCTTCTTCACCGAGGCCGACATCGGGACGTTCTTCACGCTCGGGGGCGAGAACGTCTATTCGAATGCACAGACGTACCTGCAGCTCGGCGTGGGGTATGACCTGACGGACAAGGTCTCGCTGGGCGTGCACTTCGGACTGGGATCGTCGGCGGCGAACTGCTTCGCCGGGTACCTGCCGGGCACGGACATGTGCAGCATGTCCGATAACTTCACCGTGGCGTTCGCCGACGTGACGGCGGCGTACATGGTGCCGCTCGCCGATCGCCTCTACCTGATGCCGAAGGTGGCGGCGGGCCTGTCGCGGTTGGACCCGGCGCCGGTGGGCAGTGGTGATCCGGGACAGGCCCTGACGGCGCCGAACGCGGGCGTGGGCATCGGCATCGAGTACGCGACGCCGATGGACCACTTCTCCGTGGGCGCGGACTTCCTGGCCCGCTACCTCATCGGGCCCAACATCCCGACCTTCGCGCTGTTTCCGCGAGTGAAATACACCTTCTGAGCCAGACGGTTCGAAGCCCGGCAGAAACACAGACACAGAGGCCGGAAGCTGCTGATTCCCAGCGGCTCACGGCCTTGGTGTCATGAGTCCTTCCGCCGAGGCGTCTGTGTCCCGCCGTCCAGCACCTCCGAAATGCTCGTGGCCTGGAGGGCCCGGTCGAACCAGCGGTCGAGCGTTTCCAGCTCCGTGCAGTCGAGGATGCGCTGCCGGGCCGCTTCGTCGACTTGAATCCCCCGGAGGGTGAGGATTCGCACGATGCTCTCGGCACGCCCTCGTGCCAGACCCTCCTCCCTGCCGCGCGCCAACCCTTCTTCCCTGCCTCGCACCAAGCCCCGCTCAATCATTTCCTCGGCCCAGCTTCCCATCAGCGCCTCCGCTTGCTGTGCGTCCATCACCGAATGTAGCACCTGCCCCGCTGCTGCGTGGGTGGCTGTGTCCCCAATCCAGAGGAGGTAACGGATGACCACCACCAGATGTTCGGTGCCCTCGGGGGTGGCATGCACTTGTGCGAACAAAGCCGTCCACTCCGGTAGACGGTGGGCCAGTTCCTTGGTGCGTCCGTAGCGCAGGACGAGCCACGCCAATCGGGCCAGAGGCGGGCCGGGCCGGGCTCGCAGCGCCTCCGCCTGCTCGGCCGTCAAGTCATCGAGCAGATACTCGAAGCGCGGCACCAACGCTCGCCAGTACCTCCGCGCTTCCTCTGTCTCTCCCGGCAACTCGAAGAGGTCCTCCACCCGCTGCGGCGCCGTCCAGGCCCCCTCTGGCCCGTGATACATGACGAGCGGGATGATGACTGGCAGCAGAGAGCGCTCCGGATGCTCCTGACGCCAGCGCTCCACCTGGCGCACCACGTAGCGCAGCATGCGCAAAGCCATCCACCTGTCCACCGTCGACTGGTGCTCCAGTAATACGTACAGCAGCAGCGAGCGGCCCGTCCGCAGGCGCGCGGTGAAGAGCAGATCGCTCTCCGTCTCGCGCAGTTCCGGATCCACCACGCTCCCGGACTCCAGGCGCAGGCTCGACCAGTCCACCTCGGAGACGACATGGGCGGGGAGGACGGCACGCAGCTCGGCCTCCGCCCGCTCGGGGCGGCCAAAGGTATAACGGGCGAAGAGGTCATGAGGTCCGGGCATGGCGCACGGCGCCCAAGCACGGAGCGCGCCAGCACCAGCGCTCAGGGAGCCAGCAGGCTGTGTACGTCCGCTCGCGCGCCCCTTCGTCCCGTCGGCGAGACGCTACCCTCCGGGGCCACCAGCTCATCCGCCCGAGCCCGTACAGCCGATTCGACCAGGCCGCGAGGATTTGCGTGGGACCGCGCTGCCTCCGCGTGCGGGAGACTCCTGTCGCTCGTGGTACCGTCCGCGCCCCATGTGGCTCAGGACACGTCGCTGAAGGGTCGCACGATGCTCCTCACCGGTGCCAACACGGGCATCGGGCTCGCCACGCCTGAAGTGCTCGCCGCGCGAGGCGCACGGGTGTGGCTCGACTGCCGCTCCGAGGAGCGCGACCGGCCCGTCCTCGAGCGCCTGCGCGCGAGCGGTGGCGGCGTGGAGTTCCTCTCGATTGATCTCGCGGACCTCGCCTCCGTGCGCGCCGCGGCCGGGCGCTTCCTGGCTACCGGCGAGCCGCTCCACGTCTTCATCAACAACGCGGGCGTGGCGGGAAGGAGCGGGCTGACGCCCCAGGGCTTCGAGCTCACCTTTGGGACCAACCACCTGGGCCCCTTCCTCTTCACCACGCTGCTGCTCGACCGGCTTCGAGGCCCTGGCCGCTGAGCTGTGGGCTCGGAGCGAGGCCCGGGTGCGCGAGGCGTGAGCAGGGCGGGGGCTGGTTGAGTCCATCCGAGGTGGTGTCCAGGGGAGGCCGGAAGCCGCTGAGTCCCAGCGGCTCCCGGCCTTGGGTGTTTTCAGGCCCCGGAGGGCCTCAGAACGCTGGCACCTGCATCGGCAAGAGGCGGTTGGTGAGGGTTCCATCTCCGAGCTGGCCGGTGCCGTTGTTACCCCAGGCCCACAGCGTGCCGTCCTGGCGCAGCGCCAGCATGTAGTAGGCGCCCGCGGAAATGGCGGTGATACCGCTGAGGCCGGGTACCTGCGCCGGGGAGGCGCGGTCGGTGGTGGTCCCATCCCCGAGCTGACCCAGGTTGTTGCGGCCCCAGGTCCAAACGGTGCCGTCCTGGAGCAGCGCTGCCGTGTGGAACTGACCCGCGGAAATGGCCGTGACGCCGCTCAAGCCCGGCACCTGCACCGGGGAAGTGCGGTTGAGGGTGGTTCCATCCCCGAGCTGGCCTTGGGCGTTTTGGCCCCAGGCCCAGAGGGTACCGTCCTGGCGCAGCGCCAACGTGTGGAGGTGGCTCGCGGAAATGGCGGTGATGCCGCTGAGGCCCGGTACCTGTATCGGGGAAGTGCGGCGGGTGGTGGTTCCATCCCCGAGTTGGCCGTCGTTGCTACCCCAAGCCCAGAGGGTACCGTCCTGGTGCAGCGCCACGGTGTGGTAGGCGCCCGCGGAAATGGCGGTGATGCCGCTGAGGCCGGGTACCTGTCCCGGTGAGGTGCGGTCGGTGGTGGAGCCATTCCCGAGCTGACCGCCGAAATTGTAACCCCAGGTCCAGACGGTGCCGGCCTGGCGCAGCGCCACCGAGTGGTAATCACCCGCGGCAATGGCGGTGACGGTGCTCAGGCCTGGCACACTCGCCGGGGAGGAGCGGTCGGTGTTTGTCGCATTCCCGAGTTGGCCGTAGAGGTTATAGCCCCAGGCCCAGACGGAGCCGTCCTGGCGCAGTGCCAACATGTGAGCAACCCCTGCATCAATGGCGGTGACACCACTGAGGCCCGGCACCTGCATCGGGGATTTGCGGGTGGTGGTGGTCCCATCCCCGAGATTGCCATAGGCGTTGGAGCCCCAAGCCCAGACAGTGCCATCCTGCTTCACGAGGGCGGAATGGTAATTGGCCAGGAGGGTGGTCGTCTCTTGGGAAGCACAGGGGGGCAAGCCCGTGACGGTGAAGGATTGGGAGGCGGAAGCGCCCAGGGCGTTGGCGACGGTGACCGTGACAGTGGGAGTGGTAGCCGAGGAGACGCAGGCGGGGGCCGTCCACACCACCTCACTGGTGCTCGCGCCGGTGGTGGGCGTGCCGGTGGTGCCCGTGTTGGAAGCCCAGGAGAAGCTCATGGCGCTGCCCTGCGGGTCCACCGCCTTCACGCGGAAGGTGACGGTGCCATTGGCGGAGGTGGAGGCCGCGGACTGGAACGTCTCGGTGATGTCGGGAGGGAAGAGGGCCGTCTTCTTGGGGCCCACGCAGAGGGAGAGGGTGCCCGTCGTCTGGCCGCCAATGGCCAGGCCGTTGCGGAAGTCGGTGACGGTGACGGTGAGGTTGCAGTTGTTGCAGGTGCTGCTGCCGGGCAGGGCGGTGGCGGTGAATTGCGCGGTGGCGGAGGTGGCATTGGTCCACGTGCCGGGGCAGGAGGCCGTCCAGCTGTAGGCCAGCGTGTCGCCATCGTTATCGGAGGCGGTGGCGGAGACGGTGGTGGAGTCATTCACCTCGAGGGCGGTGGCGCTGGCGGAGAGGTTGCTCACCTGGGGCCAGGTGTTGAGGGAGGCATTGACGGCGGCATCTCCCTTGCCGGAGGTGACGTTGACGTTGAAGGTCACCTTGCCCTGCAATCCCTTGGAGTCCGTCACCGTGAGCGTCAGGGGCACGGTGGCGGCGGAAGCGGGTGCCGTCCAGGAGGTGGAGAGGCTGGAGGGCTGGGCGAAGGTGCCCGAGGGAGCGCTCCAGGCGTAGGTGAGGGTATCGCCCGGGTTGGCGTCGGAAGCGGAGGCGTTGAGCGTCACCGTGCCGCCGGGCTCGACGGTGCCGGGGGCGGCGGACAGCGAGGAGATGATGGGCGCGGCATTGGAGAAGGGAGCCGCGGGGCTGACCTCCTGCAGGGTGATGGAAACGGCGGTGGTCTGCCTGGCGAGGATGGTGACGCTGGTGGCCGAGCCGGCGTACAGCTTCGTGCCGCTGCTGTTGAAGGCCTCGGCGGAGAAGGAGCGGCCGGTGCCCGCCGGCAGCTTGCCGACGAGGCCGCTCCACTGGTAGTTCGTCTTCACGAGCTCGGAGGTGCGCGCCGGCATGTCGGCCGCGGACACCGTGACGCGCACCGAGGTGACGTCAGCGGAGGAAATAGCCTGCTCCACGCTGCCAAACAACTGGGCCGAGCCAGTGGTGTCCTCGTCCTGCTGAGGCGCGCCGCAGCCAGCTGCTAGCGCGAGGAGAGTGGCTGCCAGGTACAGCCACACGTGTTTTGTCATTCGAGTCATGGGGTATCTCTTCGAAAGCCGGTGAATGCTGCTGGAGGCGATGGCGTGCGCCCGCGCGTCAATGGCACGCGGGCGCACGCGGGAGGGCGTCAGGGGAGTTGGGACTGGATGGGCGAGGAGTAGACGGCGGGGACGCCGCCATTGCCCAACAGGCCGGAGTTATTGTTGCCCCATCCCAAGAGTGTCCCGTCCTGCTTCACCGCCAGGGAGTAGTTGAAGGTCGCGGTGATGGCGATGGGGTTGGACAGACCGGGCACCTGGACGGGAGAGGTGCGTCGGGTGGTGCTTCCGTCGCCCAGCTGACCATGGTCATTGAGGCCCCAGGCCCAGACAGTCCCGTCCTGTTTCAGCGCCAGGGTGTGGGAGATGCCCGCGGAGATGGCGGTGAGGTTGGACAGACCGGGCACCAAGACGGGAGAGAAGTGGCCGATGGTGTTGCCGTCGCCCAGCTGTCCGTCGCTATTGTTGCCCCAGGCCCAGACAGTGCCGTCCTGCTTCAGCGCCAGGGAATGGACTTGGCCCGCGGAGACGGCGATGACGTTGGACAAGCCGGGCACCTGGCTGGGGGAGGTGCGTTGGGTGGTGGTGCCGTCGCCCAGCTGGCCGTTGTAATTGCTGCCCCAGGCCCAGAGCGTCCCGTCCTGCTTCACCGCCAGGACGTGGCCGACCGCGGCGGTGGAGATGATGTTGGACAGGCCAGGCAGCTGGCTGGGCGCGATGCGATGGACGCTGGTGCCATTGCCGAGCTGGCCGTATTGATTGTAGCCCCAGGACCAGACGGTGCCGTCCTGCTTGAGCGCCACGGTGTGGTACTGGCCCGTGGAGAGGGCGGTGATGTTGGAGAGGCCAGACACCTGGACGGGGGAGGTGCGTTGGGTGGTGGTGCCGTCGCCCAGCTGGCCGGTGACATTATAGCCCCAGGCCCAGAGATTCCCGTCCTGCTTCAGCGCCAGGGAGTGGTAGTTGCCCGCGGTGAGGGCGATGATATTGGAGAGGCCGGGCACCTGGACGGGGGAGCTGCGGTTGGTGGTGGTGCCATCGCCCAGCTGGCCGTAGCTGTTGTAACCCCAGGCCCAGACGGTGCCGTCCTGCTTCAGCGCCACGCTGTGTGAAGTGCCCGCCGAGATGGCGATGATATTGGAGAGGCCGGACACCTGGACGGGGGAGCTGCGGTTGGTGGTGGTGCCGTCACCCAGTGGGCCGTATTGATTGTAGCCCCAGGCCCAGAGGGTGCCGTCCTGCTTCAGCGCCAGGGAGTGGAGGTAACCCGCGGAGAGGGCGGTGATATTGGACAGGCCCGGCACCTTGATGGGGGAGGCGCGGTAGTTGGTGGTGCCGTCGCCCAGCTGGCCTTGGCCATTGGCGCCCCAGGCCCAGAGGGTGCCGTCCTGCTTCAGCGCCAGGGAGTGGACGCCGCCCGCGGAAATGGCGGTGATGTTGGACAGGCCTGTCACCTGGACGGGGGAGGCGCGGCTGGTGGAGGTGCCATCGCCCAGCTGGCCGTTCACATTGGAGCCCCAGGACCAGACGGTGCCGTCCTGCTTCAGCGCCAGGGTTTGATTGCTGCCTGCGGCGATGGAGATGATGTTGGACAGGCCCGGCACCTGGCTGGGGGTGCCGCGATAGCCGGTGGTGCCGTCGCCCAGTTGGCCGTAGCCATTGTAGCCCCAGGCCCAGACGGTGCCGTCCGGCTTCAGCATCACCGTGTGGTCGTCTCCAGCATCGAGGACTTGTGCCGCCGGGGCGGTGCTGCACGCGGGGAGCCCGGAGACGGTGAAGGCGGTGTTGGCGGAGAGGCCGAGCGCATTGGTGACCGTCGCGGTGACGGTCGGAGAGGTGCCAGAAGAAACACAGGCTGGAGCCGTCCACACCACGTCACTGGTGCTCGCGCTGGTGGTGGGCGAGCCCGTGGTGCCCGTGTTGGAAGCCCAGGAGAAGCTCATGGCGCTGCTCTGCGGATCCACCGCCTTCACGCGGAAGGTGACGGTGCCGTTGGCCGAGGTGGAGGCCGCCGACTGGAACGTCTCGGTGATATCGGGAGGGAAGAGAGCCGTCTTCTTGGGGCCCACGCAGAGGGAGAGGGTGCCCGTCGTCTGTCCGCCGATGGCCTGGCCATTGCGGAAGTCGGTGACGGTGACGGTGAGATTGCAGTTGTTGCACACGTTGCTGCCGGGCAGGGCGGTGGCGGTGAATTGCGCGGTGGCGGAGGTGGCGTTGCTCCAGGTACCAGTGCAAGAGGACGTCCAGCTGTAGGCCAGGGTGTCGCCGTCGTTGTCGGACGCGGTGGCGGAGACGGTGGTGGAGTCATTCACCTCGAGGGCGGTGGTGCTGGCGGAGAGGTTGCCCACCTGGGGCCAGGTATTGAGCGAGGCATTGACGGCGGCGTCGCCCTTGCCCGAGGTGACGTTGACGTTGAAGGTCACCTTGCCCTGCAGGCCCTTGGAGTCCGTCACCGTGAGCGTCAGGGGGACGGTGGCGGCGGCAGCGGGTGCCGTCCAGGTGGTGGAAAGACTGGCAGCTTGGGCGAAGGTGCCCGAGGGAGCGCTCCAGGCATAGGTGAGGGTGTCGCCCGGGTTGGCGTCCGAAGCGGAGGCGTTGAGCGTCACCGAGCCGCCGGGCTCGACGGTGCCAGGGGCGGCGGACAGCGAGGAGATGATGGGCGCGGCATTGGAGAAGGGAGCCGCGGGGCTGACCTCCTGCAGGGTGATGGAAACAGCGGTGGTCTGCCTGGCGAGGATGGTGACGCTGGTGGCCGAGCCGGCGTACAGCTTCGTGCCGCTGCTGTTGAAGGCCTCGGCGGAGAAGGTGCGGCCGGTGCCCGCGGGCAGCTTGCCGACGAGGCCGCTCCACTGGTTGTTCGTCTTCACGAGCTCGGAGGTGCGCGCCGGCATGTCGGCCGCGGACACCGTGACGCGCACCGAGGTGACGTCAGCGGAGGTAATGGCCTGCTCCGTGGTGCCGAACAACTGGGCCGAGCCGGTGCTGTCCTCCTCCTGCTGTGGGGGCGCGCCGCAGCCAACCGCGAGGGCGAGGAGGGAGGCTGTCAGGTACAGCCACACGTGCTTTCTCATTCGCGTCATGGGGAACCTTTCCGGGAACCCGGGGACTGGGATCGACCCGGGTTCGCTTCCACGGGGCCAACCACGTCTCCCGTGAAATACAGGAGCCGACGAATGAGAAATTGATGCAGAAAATCTGCATGCCACTGGAAAGCGCCCTGCGAGTCCCCCCGCGACGAGGGCGCTCCAGGCCCCCGCCACGCCAGCCGTGCCAGTGGTGGGCCGGGCCGTGCTTTCAGCGCCCCTTTCCGCTCGGCTATCAGGTCATCTGGCAGGTACTCGAAGCGCGGCACCAACGCTCGCCAAGGCTTCCGCGTTTCTTCTGTCTCTCCCGGCGGATCGAAGACGTCGGCGAGACGCCACGCTCCGCACCACACCCGCGGCGCGGCGAGTACGACGAGCGTGCTTCCGGCCCCGGCTCAGGCGGCCTGCTGGGCCTCGGACTCGCGCAGGCTGAAGAGCTCGAGCTGCTGGAGGCGGCCCTTGACGGCGTGGGAGCCGAGCGGCTCGAAGGTGCTGTCCGCGAGGGCCTCGCGGCACTCGCGGGTGAGCAGCAGCGAGCGCCCGAGCACCTTGGTCAAATCCTGCACGCGCGAGGCGGTGTTCACCGTGTCGCCAATGGCGGTGTATTCCTGGCGTTGCGCGCCGCCCACGTTGCCCACCACGGCCTCGCCCCGGTGCAGGCCCACGCCAATGCGCAGTCCGGGAAACTCGCCGCTCTCGCGCATCCGGTCCGCCTCGGCCAGCATGTCGCGCGCGGCGGCGAGCGCCCGCTGCGCATCGTCCGGCTGGTGCGTGGGCGCTCCAAAGACAATCATCATCCCGTCTCCGAGGAACTTGTTCACCAGTCCCCCGTGCGCCGCGACAATCTCACACATGCGCCCGTAATAGAGATTGAGCAGGCGCACGGTCTCCTCGGCGGGCTGGGACTCGGAGAGCCGGGTGAAGTCGCGGATGTCGGTGAAACAGACGGTGATGGCGCGCCGCTCGACTCCGCCGGGCACGTGGCCGGACAGCAGGTGCTCCATCACCTGCTCACTGACATGCATTCCCAGCACGCTGCGCACGCGCTCGCGCTCCAGGGCACTCTCGGTGAGGCGCAGCAGCATCCAGCGCATGGAGCGGCTGGCCACCATGCCCAGCACGCCGATGGTGACCAGGAAGATGGCCTTGCCGAGCACGACGGTGAGGTCCCCCACGCCGGTGGCGAGCAGCTCGGGCGAGAGGCCCGGGCGCACGGCGAGCATCATGACGGCCACGAGCTGGGCCGCGGCGGCCAGGCCCGCGAAGAGGCACAGCCCGGGCTGGAGGCGCAGGGTCGCCATGACGACGCCCACCGCGTAGAAGGCGGGCCCCGCGGCCGTCACGGTATAGAGCGAGCCATTGGCGTGCACGTCCAGCAGCGTCACCACGCTGCCCAGGGACACGTCCACCAGCGAGGAGGCGTAGCGCATCCAGGGCCGGAAGAGCCCGGCCTTCAGCAGCAGGCGGATGCCGAGGTACCACACGAAGAACGTCACCGGGACGGCGAGGATGATGGGCGGCGTGGGGGAGCCCAGGCGAATCCCCCCGAGCACGAGCAGCGTCACCACGGCTCCGCCGATGGCGACGATGCGCGCCATGCGCGCCTCGAGGTGCAGGATGGTTTCCTCGAAGAGGGAATCGAACCCCCGGGAGGCGGAGTCGAAGCCAGGGTTGGCGCGCATGCTGTGCGGCAGGATAGCGCACCTGCCATGGGCATTGCGCTTCAGCGGCTACCGCGGCTCGGCCGGCGCGGGCCGCTGCTCCAGGGAGAGCTTCACGGTGAAGGTGGATCCCTGACCGGGCGAGCTTTCGACGTGAATCTCCCCGCCCCTGGCACAGCAGCGCCAGCAAGGCACTCAGGACAGCGAGCGCGTACCGGTAGGGACCTCCACCGCGCGATGCGAAGTGGCGCTCTCAAATGGTGAGAGGCGAGTGGGAGTGCTTTTCGCGGAGAAGTGCAGGATGCTCGCCAGCCGTCCCACTCCCTCCAACCCGAGGTCCTCCGTGAGAACCCCGCTCGCTCTCATCGCCTGGATTGCCCTGACGGCCTGTTCCGGTACTGTCGAGCCGCCCGACCCGGGCACGACGGATACCTATGCGCTGGACCCCGTCCCGCGGGGGCAGGGCTTCCAGTTCAGCACCCGGGAGACCGAGGTTCCCCAGGGCGTCGAACAGCAGGACTGCTACTTCTTCCGGGCGGGCGAGCTCGCCGCGGCCAACGGTCTGCCGGACGAGCCCATCAACCTGCATCGCGTGCAGATCTCCCAGCGTGATGGCTCGCACCACATGAACATCTTCCGGGTGCGCACCATCTCGGGGTTGGATCCGGCCAATGGCACCTTCCAGCCCGCCGCCAACGGCGTGGGTCCCTGCTTCAACAGCGCGAACTGGGCGGACTGGCCCCTGCTGGCCAACACCCAGCAGGAGGGGACCGTCGATTGGACGTATCCGGAGGGGGTGGCCAATGTCATCCAACCGGATGAATGGTTGATGTTGCAGACGCACTTCGTCAATGCCTCCACCCAGAAGACGCCACAGAACTACGGCCGGGTGTGGGTGAACTTCTGGACCGTCCCCAAGGAGCAGGTGAAGGACGAGCTGGGGACCCTCTTCGTCACCAAGCAATCCATCCGGGTGTGCTCGAAGCTCCTCACGCCGACCTTCGAGGGCGGCTGCCATATCAACAGCCCGAGCCCCGTGCAGATCATCGGGGCCAACGGCCATTTCCACAGCCGCGGCAGGGAGTTCCGGATCTACTCCTGGGATGGCAAGAGCACCGAGCGGCCCGCGGAGGGCCAGCGCTTCTACACCTCGGAGTCGTGGGATGACCCGCCCATGACGCACTCGCCCGAGCTGGACATCACGGTGCCCGCGGAAGGTGGCATCTGGTACACGTGCTCCTACGAGTGGACGCCTCCTCCCGTGGGCTGCCAGGCCCTGGACGAGTTCGATCGCAAGAAATACTCGACCCCTGATCGCCTGCTCGACTGCTGCTACACCTTTGGACCGCAGGTGGATCAGAACGAGCACTGCAATGCCTTCGTCTATTACTATCCCAAGCAGGATGACGTAACCTGCTTTTGACGGGAATCGTGTCATGCAAGTGTATTCCATGAAGTATGTCCCCCTGGTGCTGCTGTCTCTCTGTCTGGCCATGAGCTGTGGCTCCGAGGGCGACGACTCCTCCCATGACGCGGGCACGGGTCAGGATTCTGGCACGGGCCACGACGCGGGGACGAGTCAGGACGCGGGCACGGGCCACGACGCGGGCACGGGCCACGACGCGGGGACGAGTCAGGACGCGGGGACGAGTCAGGACGCGGGGACGAGTCAGGACGCGGGTTCGGGTACTGTCGAGGACGCGGGGACGAGCCAGGACGCGGGCACCGTTGTGGACGCGGGCACGACTCCGGACGCGGGCACGGTCACCACCTCGTGTGGCATCCCCTACCTGGGAGACCTCAATGGCGAACCCGACTTCACTCCCAAGGCGCTCTCGTCGCTGTGGCCGGATGCGAAGTCGTCAACGATCACGAACGGGAGCACTGTCTCGCTCATCTTTCCCCCCCAGGGCGGGCGTGTGTCGTTCATCGGGGTGCGTGACGTGATCAACATGGATCCCTGTGGAGTGGTCCTGCAGGGCGTGGTGACGGATCTCAACGGCAAGCCCCAGTTCGACACGCGGACCATCAACCTGCAACGGGGTGCGGACGGCCGGGGGTACACCCTCGACGAGGACGAATCCTCGTTCTCCAACGTGCCGTTGTGTCCCAACCCATGGTCGAGCCGGGACATCTTCAACCAGGACTACGAGCTCATCGTCCGCCTCCAGGATAGCCGGGGCAAGAAACTCCAGAAGATCCTCACCATCCGCCCCGCCTGCAACGTGCCAGGGCAGGAAGCGGGTTGTCTGTGTCTGTGCAAGCAAGGCTACAAGTCGACCGATTCCTGCCCGACCCCGTAGCGTGGCCAATGGAGGGCCCTTCCCTCCGCTCGCCGCCCACCGCGGCTAAGAACCTGTTTCGGTAGGAGCCAATCTGCTCAGGAAGCTCCTACCGAAACTGGTTCTTAGGCTGCTCTGGTGCGCAGCCGGCCTTCGTAATCACGCTTGCCGAGCGGTACACCGCGCGAGCGGAGGATGTCGTAGGCAGTGACGGCGTGGAAATGGAAGTTCGGCAGGGAAAACGAGAGAATGAACGTCTCCGACGTGAAGGCGAGCCTCCGCGGCCCGATCTGAAGGTCCAGGTCCTTGCCCGCGCATTGGTCGACCTCGTCGGGCGTGAACGCCTCCAGCGCCACTTCCGCTTTGCCGATCATCGCCTGCAGGTCGGCGAAAGGGACCGGTCCGACCAAGGCCGGCGGGGCGAACACACCGGTCTTGAGGGCTTCCACCCCCCACACGGAATGGTGCCATGTGGCTTCGACCTGAAAGTGGAAGGGCGCCATGTCGTCGAAAAGGCGCGCGTTCACGAAGTCGTCGGGATCAACACCCGTCTCAGCGCAGTGCCTGGCCGCACGGTCGAGAAAGCCTGCGACGGCCCTCACGGTCTGCAGGAAGGTGGGCACGCTGAGGTCGTAGAGTGATGTTGCCATCGGCTTTCCCTCGCTTTCTGGCGCTCGCGTTTCCGCCTTTTCAGCATCTGCCCGAACGACCACGACAGCAAGAACCGGGCGTTCGAAGCCGTCCGTGGCTTAGCAGGGTCACGAGGAGCAGCGGGGCCATCCCCGCGCTCCCGGCCGAGGCACCACACCCCTCGGATTTCGGAGGGGGTTGTTCCCCGGGCGTTCCGGCATCCGGTGGCGCGGGCGAGACAGGTGCACCGAGCTGAGCGGCGAGCTGGGGCCAGAGCGGCGTGCACAGCCCGCTCACGGGCGTACCCGCCGGGCACTGGTGGACGCCCTGGACCTCACGCAGGCTGAAGAGCGGCTCCCACGAGTTGCCCTCGTCGGTGCTGCGCGCCAGGGCCCAATCGTGCAGCCAGGTGGAGCCGCAGGCGTAGAGGGCACCGCTCTCGCGCTTCACGCACGCATTGCCCGTGGGCAGGGGCAACGGAAGGAAGGGCTCACCCTCGCGCGCCCGGTACAGGCGCGTGTAGCTCGCCACCCACGCGGTCTGGCCATCGGCCGAGACGTCCATGTCGACGAGCGGCTCGTCCACCTCCAGCACGGACGTGAGCGTGCGGCCGCCATCGTCACTGCGCAGCACGGTGTAGACGATGTTGCCCGCCGCCCTCAGCGAGGACACGCGCACCCACAGCACGTCGGGATGGGCCGGGCTCACCGCCAGCAGCTTCAAGTCATATGCGCCCTCGAGCGGCCCGGAGAACGCTCGAGGCAGGTCCTCCCACGTCTGGCCGGCATCGCCGCTGCGGAACAGGTACATCGCGTAGCCCATCCAACCGCTGACATAGAGGCGCTTCGGATCGGAAGGCGCCACGCGCACCGTGGAGAAGACGGCGTCGCGCTTCAGCGGAGTGGGCGTCCACGTCTCCCCGCCATCCTCCGAGCGGTACAGGAGATTGCTCACCGCGGGCCTTCCCGTGGCCACATAGAGCACGGTGTCGTCCGTGGGGTGCTCGGCGAGACTGGTGACCCAGGCGTCCTGGAAGGCGGGGGAGGGGGCCCAGGAGCAGCCTCCGTCGCGCGAGCGCAACAGCACCTTCCCGGTGGCCGTGAGGAGCTCTCCGCTCGAGAGCCACACGTAGCGCTCGGGAGTCCAACTGCCGTAGCCCATGGCCTCCGCGCACACCCAGCGCCACGAGCTACCGCTGTCGCGCGAGATGAGCGTGCCCCGGCTGAAGCCCATCACCTGATCTTCCGGATGCCCGCGGCGCGAGGTGTAGCTCTGGGTTTCCATCAAGCCGCCGTGTGCATGCACGGCGGCCGCGGACAGCACGCCCAGACAGGCGAGGAATCTCCATGAGGCCATGGTGCGGAGTGTATCGCCCTACTCGAGGCCGGCGCCCTGTTGGATCCACTGCTCCAGCAAGTCGAGGTCCTCCCGCGGAAGCGGCGTGCCGCGCTGGGGCATGCGCTCGCCACAGGCGCTCGGAGCACACGGCAGGCCGGTGAAGTCCCCCGTCACCTTTCGCAGCAGGAAGCTCCCCGAGGGATTTCCCGGGTCCACCAGCGGCAGCGAGGGCTCGCGGACGCTCTTCGCCTTCAACCGCTCCAGGAGGGCGGCGGCGTCTCCCGTGCCGAGGGTGAGTTGCACGGAGCCCGCGGGCTGGGCGGTGCCGTGGCACCCCGAGCCGAAGCCGCACGAGCCCTGGAGGAGGGGAGCCACGTCACGGCTGAAGGTGGGAGGCGTCGCTAGCGGTTCCGGTTCCGCTCCACCGCCGCATCCCCACGCCAGCGTCCACCCGCCCAGGACGAGCACCCAATGCCTCGGTCGCTGCTTGCGCATGGGTCCCAACCTACCAGGGCCGTGGACTCGAAACAGGCAAGCGCACGCCCCTGGGTGGAGCAGCGGGAGGGGGAGGACTGCCAGTAGCGGGCCTGCTCCTGCTACGGTGTTGCACCATGAATTCCAGCTCCCCCCGGACAGGACGAGCACGGGCGCTTGCCCTCTGCCTCGCGGCCTGCCTGCCTGCCCAGGCGCTCGCCTCCGCCGCGCCCGCCCGGAAGACCCCGGCCCGGAAGACTCCGAATCGCAAGGCCCCGGCCCCCCAGGAAGACTTCCAGAGCGTGTTCTCCGCCGCCGTCAGCCTCTACGAGAACTTCGAGTACGAGAAGTCGCTGGAGCAGCTGTCGCGGGCCAAGGCGTTGGCGCACGGCGTCGAGCAGGAGGTGCCGGTGGCCCTGTACCAGGGCATCGTGCAGGCGGAGCTCGGCCAGCACGACGAGTCGCTGGCCTCGTTCCGCACCGGCCTCTACCTCCAGCCGGACGCGAGGCTGCCGGTGAAGGTCTCCCCCAAGGTGGAGCGCGACTTCGAGGACGTGCGCCAGTCGGTGCGGCGTGACCTGGGCGTCCAGGAGCCGGCCTCCGGGGCTACCGCGCAGGCTCCGGCGGATCGCCCGGTGCAGACCCCCGGGCTCACCCCGCGCGTGGAGCCGCGGCCCCAGACTCCCGCCTACGTGCCCTCCGTCAACGAGCAGAAGGCGTCCGGCCGCTCGGTGCTGCCGGCGGTGCTGCTGGGGACGACCGCGGTGGCGGGCGGCGCCGCGGCCTTCTTCGGCCTGCAATCGGCCACCCAGGTGTCGCACGCGCGCGAGGCCGGCTTCTACGACGAGCGCGTCGCGTACCTGAATCGCGCCGAGAGCAACGCCCTCGTCGCCAACATCCTGTTCGGCACCGCGAGCGCCGCCGCGCTGGGTGCGCTCGCCACCTTCCTCATTCCCGGGAGCTCCACCGCTTCCGCCTCCACGGGAGGAGGTTCGCCGTGAGCCCCCTGTCCAAGCTTCTGCTGTTGTCCTGTCTGGCCTGCTGCGCCGTTGCCTGCACCGTCCCCTCCATCGAGGAGGTCGAGCAGGAGGAGGGCCCCGCGGGCTGCAACGCCACGGACCACACGTGTCCCGCGGACTTCGTCTGCTACGAGAACCGCTGCATCCAGCTCACCTCGGACATGGTCTGCAAGCCCGGGACGGCCGAGGACTGCACCTCCTCCGGACTGGGCGAGTGCGTCGCGGGCGCGCGTGTGTGTGGCGCGGAGGGAACCTTCGGCGCCTGTGAGAGCAAGAAGAAGCCGGCCTTCGAGCGGTGCGACGGCCTGGACAACGACTGCGACGGCACGCCGGACAACCAGGCGTCCCTCAACATCACCCGGAGCCAGGACGCCGACGCCTCGCTGGTCGCCCTTCCCCTGGGGGGCCCGGGTACGGACGAGCCGGAGGTGACGCTCATCGTCACGACGGAGTCCGGCAAGGTCGTGACCCGCACCCTGTCGCCTGGTGGAACCCTGCGCGACGGGGTGACGTTCCCGCCCGCCACCTCGGGTGGCAGGAACACGGCTGTCGCGGGCGCGTCGGCGGGCCTGGCCGCGGTCGCCTGGCTCGAACAGCCCGGGGTGCTTGGCGGGACCCAGATCAAGCTCTACGTGGCCCTGCTGGATGCGCGCGGCGACATCCTTCGCGCTCCCGTGGAGATCCCCTACACCAATGGCGGTGCCTCCCCCAATGCATCGGAGGTCAGGCTCGCGGTCAATTCGACCCATATCCTGGTGCTCGTCCGGACGACGGGGGGGGCCTCCGCACCCGTCCCCGAAATCTGGGCGCTCACGATTCCCGTCGGGCTCGACCAGGATGCGAGCACCGCCTTCAAGCTCGCCAACCCGCAGACGAATTTCGGGCTGCATGCCACGGAGAACGGCATGTCGACCCGGTTCCTGGTGGCGTACGAGAGCGGCCTGGTCCGGAACGTGGCGACCATTTCCAACGAGGGCGCGCTCGTCGGCAACCCCATGACCCTCTTCCGGGATCCGGACACGCATTCGCCGTTCCTCGTTCCGACGGTCGGCAACGAGACGGACTACAGCCTCTTCTACGTGCGGTACGACTCCCTCGAGAACACGTCGTATCTCAGCATCCAGACGTACGACAACGGGACGTTCCTCTCGCCGGCACCCTACGCCCATGCCGGCTTCATCGAGCGCATGCAGATGACGGCGCCGGCGGGGGCCCCGATGCCGAGCCTCGCGCTCTGGTCCTGGCGGAACAAGCGTGACTCCGCCCCGCGCGACATCCAGGCCGCCAGACTCTCGTTCTCGTCGGACATCGTGGACAAGGTCGCCACGCTGTCGCTCTCGAGCTCGCCCACCTTCTCCGAGGTGCCCGTCCAACTGCCGGGGGACCCGTACTACGTGGTCTACCAGCGCGACCCCGCCATGGCGGTGTCGAGCGCCGCGCCGCCGCCCCTGGAGGTGAACCTGCAGCCCTTCTGCAAGCTGTAGCCAGGGGGCGCCCACCCGCGGTCAGCGCGCCGGAGCGGGGCGATGCCCGGCGTAGAGCTGGTCCCTCCAGCGGAGCAGGTCCGCGAACCGCTCCGCGAGGGCCGGGTGGCTCCAGGCCTTCCTCCGGCCCGGCCCCAGTGGGATGAAGCGATCATCCACGGGCTGGATGAACTGGAGCGTCAGCGCCATGGCGATGTCCGCGTACGAGAACGTGCCGGTGAGGAAGGGCCCTCGCTGGAGCGCCGTGCGCAGCCGCTCGAAGCCGGGCACCGCCGTGGCGAGCAGGGCCGCCTCCGGATCCGACGCCGCCTCGTGCTTGTTCGCGAGGAAGCTCGCCGCCATCCGCGCCATGGGCTTCATCGCGCCCCGTGTCCACCCGGGGATGAACGAGGGGAGGCTCTCGGTCTGGGCGTCGGGGAACTGGATGAGCCGTTGCACCATGTACGCGCGCCCCACGCGGAGGATCGCGTCACTGAGCTGCTCCCATTGCTCGATTTCCGGGAGCGAGGCCGCGGGGAGGAGGGGAGCGCCCTGGCCCTCGCGCTCGGCCCGCTGGGCGATCGCGTAGGAGCCCATCGTGGCGCCCGAGTCCTCCAGCAGGAGCGGCACGGTGCCGCGTTGCCCGGGAGGCGCATGGCGCCGCAAGCGCAGCTCGCCGAGGAGCGGAATGTGTTCGCGGTACTGGTACGCCAGGCGGTGGTGATCCATCGCCCAGCGCGCCTTCTCGGTCCAACCGGAGTAGCCCAAGCCCACCAGGGTTCGCATGGCCGGTGACTCTCCTCCCGGTCCAGCCCCCTGGCAACAAGCGGAGGTCAGGGAGGCCGTGGCGGGCTCGGACAGGTGATAAAGAAGGCCCGTCCGGAGTCATGACGAGGGGCCCGTGAGGAAGAAACAACCCACCACCCAGAGCCGTACGCCCCGGCGCGGCGCCAGGCAGCAGGCCCACCCCCTGGAGCGCTTTCCCGTGGTGGGTATCGGAGCCTCCGCCGGCGGGCTTCGCCCCCTGCAGCTCCTGCTCGAGTCCCTGCCCCCCCATACCGGCATGGCCTTCGTCATCGTGCAGCACCTCTCGCCCGACCACGAGAGCGTGCTGCCCGCCCTGCTGGCCTCGAGGACGGCCATGCCCGTGCTCGAGGCCCGCGAAGGACTGACGCTCTCGCCCGACCACGTCTACGTCACTCCGCCCGGTGTCCGCCTCACGGTCGAACAGGACTCGCTGCACATCGGCGCGCGCACGTCCCGCCCCCACGGCTCCTTGCGCCTCATCGATGATCTCCTGCTCTCCCTGGCGAAGCTGGCGCCGGGCCGGGCCATCGGCATCATCCTCTCGGGCTCGGGCTCGGACGGCACCCGCGGCCTCGAGGCCATCCGCGACGCCGGGGGCACCACCTTCGCCCAGGAGCCGGCCTCCTGCGCCTTCGACGCCATGCCCCTGAGCGCCATCAACGCCGGCTGCGTGGACCACGTGCTCGTCCCCGAGGACATCGCGAGGAACCTGGCCGGGCTCGCTCCCACCTCCCGCTCCGGCCTCGTGCCCTCCGCCCCCCCTCCCTTCTCCCAGCACTCCGAGGAAGACCTGGCTCGCGTCTTCCACCTGCTGCGCACCACCACCCGGGTGGACTTCAGCCACTACAAGCCGAGCACCCTCCAGCGGCGCCTGGAGCAGCGGCTGCGCCTCCACCACGCCAACAGCCTCTCCGACTACGTCCGCTACCTGGAGGCGCATCCCGAGGAGTGCGAGGCGCTCGGTCAGGAGCTGCTCATCCACGTGACGAGCTTCTTCCGCAACCCGGAGGTCTTCGAGGGGCTCCAGCAGCGCGTCTTCCCCGAGCTCCTGCGCAACCGGCCCCCCGAGCTCCCCCTGCGCGTGTGGGTGCCGGGCTGCGCCACCGGGGAGGAGGCCTACTCCATCCTCATGTGCCTGCTGGAGTACCTCGGGGAGCACGCCATCTCCACGCCCATCCAGGCCTTCGGCACCGACCTGAGCGAACAGGCCCTCACCCGGGCCCGCCTCGCCCATTACCCCGAGTCCATCACCGCCGACGTCTCCCCCGAGCGGCTGCGCCGCTTCTTCGTCCGCACCGAGGACGGCTATCAAATCCACAAGTCCCTGCGCGACCTGTGCATCTTCGCGCGGCAGAACATCCTGGCGGATCCTCCCTTCTCCCGGATGGATCTCATCAGCTGCCGCAACGTCCTCATCTACCTGGATCCGGTGCTGCAGAAGAAGGTGCTGTCCGTCTTCCATTACGCCCTCAACCCCGAGGGCTACCTGCTGCTGGGAACGTCCGAGACGGTGGGGGCCTCGGCGGACCTCTTCTCGCTGGTGGACCGGCGGCACAAGCTCTACCGCAAGAAGGCCGTCTCCTACCGGCCGAGCCTCTCCTTCTCCTACCGGGAGCCCGTGGCCGGACGGCACGAGGACGGGCGTCCCCGGCCCAAGCGCGGCGTGCTGGAGCAGGATCCGCAGCGGGAGGCGGACCGGCTCGTGCTCGCCCGCTACGGCCCCCCGGGCGTCATCATCAACGACGCGATGGAGATCCTCCACTTCCGCGGCCATACGGGCCCCTACCTCGAGCCCGTGCCCGGAGTGGCGAGCCTCCACCTGCTGAGGATGGCGCGCGAGGACCTGGCCCTGGAGCTGCGCGCGGCCATCCGTGAGGCCCAGCGGGGCCAGGGCCCGGTCCGCAAGGAGCGGCTCGGAGTGTCCGCCGGGGACGGACAGCGGCGGCTCAACCTCGAGGTGCAACCCCTGTCCGCCTCCTCGGGCCTCCGGGAGCGCTACTACCTCGTCCTCTTCGAGGAGGTCGTGGAGCCCCCGGCCCCTCCCGCTCCCCGGAAGGGCCGCGAAAA
Organism: Archangium sp.; assembly: GCF_045802675.1. Lineage (GTDB taxonomy): Bacteria > Myxococcota > Myxococcia > Myxococcales > Myxococcaceae > Archangium. The sequence goes on from NZ_JBJMQO010000026.1 coordinate 247,816, forward strand.
GGCGGGCCTGGGCCAGCGCTCCGCCACGCGCCAGGAAGTGGAGCGGCTACGCGAGGAGCTGCACGGCGCCCGGAAGCACCTGCGGATGCTGCTGCAGGAGCAGGAGACCACCTCCGAGGAGCTGCGCGCCGCCACCGAGGAGACCCAGTCCAGCAACGAGGAGCTCCAGTCCACCAACGAGGAGCTGGAGACGGCCAAGGAGGAGCTCCAGTCCACCAACGAGGAGCTCACCACCCTCAACGAGGAGCTCCAGAACCGCAACCTCGAGCTGAGTCAGATCAACAGCGACTTGAACAACCTGATCGGCAGCCTGCGGACCGCCACCGTCATCCTGGGAAGCGATCTGCGCATCCGCCGCTTCACCCCCATGGCGGAGAGCGTGCTGGGGCTCGCCGCCGCGGACGTGGGCCGCTCGCTGCGCGAGGTGCGGCTCGCGCTCGATCTGCCCGGCCTGGAGCGCGCTGTCTCCGAGGTCACCCGGGAGTTCACCCCCTTCGAGCAGGAGGTGCGCTCCTCGTCCGGGCACTGGTACTCGCTGCGGCTGCGGCCCTACAAGACGCTGGACAACAGGCTCGAGGGCGCCGTGATGACGCTGCTGGACATCGACCGGCTCAAGCTCAGCCTCGAGGAGTCCAACCAGGCCCGGGAGTACGCGGAGGCGCTCGTGGAGACGATGCGCGAGCCGTTCCTGGTGTTGGACGGCTACCTGCGCGTCCTCACCGCCAACAGCGCCTTCTACTCGGCCTTCCGTGAGACGGAGCCGCGCACCGTGGGGCACCTCCTCTACGAGCTCGGCAACGGCCAGTGGAACATCCCCGCCCTGCGGCACGTGTTGGAGGAGATCCTCCCGGAGAACACCCGGGTGCGGGACTTCGAGGTGGAGCACGACTTCGAGCACCTCGGCCACCGGCGGATGCTGCTCAACGCCCGGAGGATCTCCGGCCGGGAGCTGGGGACTCAGCGCATCCTCCTCGCCATCATGGACGTCACCGGCCGGACATAGCTCCTGGGTCGTACGTGGTTCCGACTAACCCTTTGGTGCTAGACCGAGGCATGTCCGACTACGCGAGCCTTTCCCGTGCGGAGCTTGCGCGGGCGCTGGAGGCCATGGAATCCACGCCCGTGGCTCCGGACAGGCTCAAGCACCTGCTCCGGGAGCTGCAACGCCACCAGTTGGAGCTGGAGCTGCAGAACCGCGATCTCCGGGAGGCGCAGCAGGAGCTGGAGGAGTCGCGCGCACGCTATGTGGACCTCTACGACTTCGCCCCCATGGCCTGCGTGAGCCTGGATGGCCGGGCCTGCATCCGCGAGCTCAACCTCACCGGCGCCTCCCTGCTGGGGCAGGCTCGCTCCCACCTGCTCGGTCAACCCTTCGTGCCCTTCGTGGACCCGCCGGACCTGAGCCGGTTCCTCCAGCACGTGCGCCACTGCCTGCTGGGCAACCGCGTGAGCACGGAGCTGGGGCTGCGGGTGGGCAAGCAGCGCTTCGAGGTGCGCATCCACAGCGCTCCCTTCGACGGTGGAGAGCCCCACGGGCCCCTGTGCCGCGCGGCCATCCTCGACATCACCGAGCTGCGGCAGATGCAGTTCCGCCTGAGCCTCACCGAGCGGCTGGCCACCGTGGGCACGCTGGCGGCGGGGATGGCCCATGAGATCAACAACCCGCTCGCCTTCCTCATGGCCAACCTCCAGCACGCCACCCAGCAGCTCCAGCAACTGCCCACGAGCGAGCCCGTGCGGACGGCGCTCCAGAGCCTGACCGATGCCTCGATGGGCGCCGAGCGCATCCGCGGCATCGTCCGGGACCTCGGCAGCTTCTCCCGGCCCGAGGAGGGCACCTCGGGCCCCATCGACGTGCGGCAGGTGCTCGAGCTGTCCGTGAAGATGGCCCTGGTGGAGCTGCGCCACCGCGCCCGGCTCGTGCTCGACTACGACGAAGTCCCGGAGGTCCTCGCCGACAGCGCCCGGCTGGGCCAGGTCTTCCTCAACCTGCTGATGAACGCGGCCCAGGCCCTCCCGGAGGGCAGGGCGGATCAACACGAGGTCCGCGTGCGCGTGCGGGACGTGGAGGGGTGGGTGGTGGTGGAGGTCCAGGACACGGGGTCCGGCATCCCCCCGGCGCTGCTCGGCCGCGTCTTCGATCCGTTCTTCACCACCAAGGAGGTGGGCAAGGCAATGGGGCTCGGCCTGTCCATCAGCCATGGCCTGGTGAGGGCGCTCGGGGGCGAGCTCACCGTGGAGAGCGAGCTGGGACGGGGCAGCGTGTTCCGCGTCCGCCTCCCCGCGGCGGCGAGGCCACGCGCGCAGCCACCTCCGCCCGAGCCCCCGCGCCTCGTGGCTCCACGGCGGGGACGGCTGCTCATCGTGGATGACGAGCCGCTGCTCGCGCAGAGCCTCGAGCTGCTGCTGGAGATTGACTACGACATCACCCTGGCCCGGGGTGCGCGCGAGGCGCTGGAGCAGCTTCTCCAGGGGGCCCGTTACGACGCCATCCTCTGCGATCTCATGATGCCGGAGATGACCGGGGGGCAGTTCCACGAGGCGCTCTCGGGGCTCCTTCCCGAGCAGGCCGAGCGGATCATCTTCATGACCGGCGGCGCCTTCACGCCAGCGACCCAGGCCTTCCTGGAGCGGGTGCCCAATCCCCGGCTCCTCAAGCCCTTCAGGCGGGAGGAGCTCGACAGACTCCTCGCCGTGCTCATCCAGTAGCCGTGGGCCCCGGGCCCTCAGGATACGCTTTCGTATGTGAATCCTTTGGGTCGCTGGCCAGCGGACGTCAGCGCGGCGGGCAGTACGAGCCCGTCTTGATGGACCAGAGCGCGTTGTCTGGGGTCTCGCCGGACGCCGTGAGGAAGAAGACGAAGCCCCCCGCGCGGACGAAGGACGCGGCCGGTGCATCGAAGGGCCCTACGCCGGGCTCTATCGGCGCCGAGCCACTGCCGGGGACGATGTCCGCCACCAGCCGGGGCCGATCCTCGAACACCTTCCAGGGCTCTGTCCCGTGAACGCCGTCATCCGCCGCGAAGTAGAGCTTCCCGTTGGCCGCCGCGAGCCCATAGGGGAACGAGGAGGGTGCTCCAGGCTGGATGTCGATGAGGAGCCGGGTGCCCGCGACCGTGCCATCCGTCACCCACGGCTCACGGCCGTGCACGCCATCATCCGCCACGAAGTAGAGCTGGTCGCCGAGGACCGTCATGTTCGTCGGGAGCGAGCCCACCGCTTCCCCGGGCCGGATGTCCACGAACGGGTGGGTACCCGAGGGCGTGCCGTCGCTCACCCACGGCTCGAAGCCCCGGGGCCCGTCCTCGGCGCCGGCGGTGAAGAAGAGCCGCCCGTCGAACGAGGTGAGCCCGAAGGGCGGGGCGATCAGCCCGAAGTTCCGCAGCAGGACGGCGCTCCCCGGGGTGCCGTCGCTGCTCCACAGGTGGGAGGGCTCGCCCGGTGACAGCTCGTCGGTGAAGAAGAAGACCCGGTCCCCGACGGCGGTCAACTGGCCGATGCCGATGCCGCTCGCCGAGGCCCGGAAGAGCTCCACCAGGGCTCCCGAGCGGGGGAGCCGGAACAGCCGCGACGTGCCCGGGTCCGCCAGCGTCTCCGCCGTGAAGACGAGATCCCCGCTCTCCGTCTCCACGATGCCCGAGGAGAAGACGTTGATGGCGAGTGCGGGAGGCGCTCCCAGGATGCGGTGGCTGCCTGAGCGCGTGCCGTCGGTGAGCCACAGCTCGTCCCCACGCCCGGGCACGGGCCGGATGACGAGCAGCCGGCCCCGGTACTCCCGCCGGGGAAAGGCATTCGTGAGCTGCGGCACGTCCACCGGGTGCGTACCGGACGCCGTCCCATTGCTCCTCCAGAGAACGCCATTGGAGGAGAAGAAGAGGAGCCCCCCGGCTTCCGTGAGCGCTCGCGGGCCCGCGGGTGCGGTGATGGGCGCGATCGTCTTCACCCTGACCGTGCCCGCGCGCGTCCCGTCGCTCTTCCAGAGGGACCAGCCCGTGGTGGGGTTCACGACGATGAAGAAGAGCCGGTCGCCCACGGCGACCATTCCCTCTGGCCCCCGGATGCGCGTGGTCTCCAGAACCCGGGTGGCCGGAACGCAGTCCACTGACGCCAGGGCTTCGTCCGCCTCCGTCGCCACGCCCGAGGACGGTTCCTCCCTGTCCCCGGAGGACATCCCGCAGTGGGTGAGGCCCAGCGCCAGCAAGAGCATCGGCAGCCGGCTGAATCCCGGTTTCATGGTCATCCCCCCCCCCCGAGGCACGGCATGCCCCGGACCTGAGGGAAGCTGTAGCCCCGCGAGGAAACCTGGCACCCGCGCCAGAGGAGCGGCACGACGCCACCCAACGGACAGAAGCCTCGTCCTCCTGGCCTTCGTCGGCCTCGCGCGAGTGACATACCCGGCACGGGCCCGGGTCCCGAGGGAAGGGGACCCGGGCCTCGCTCGGGCTCAGGGCGCGGGAGCGGGGGCGGCGTGCTCGCCGTCGTGGTGCTCGGGCTGCTGCGTCGGCTTCGTCTGGCCCCGCAGCCGCTGCATCAGCACGTACAGGCCGGGGATGAAGACGAAGTTGACCACGGTGGACACGAGCATTCCGCCGAACACGGCCGTGCCCAGCGAGTTGCGCGCGGCGGCACCGGCCCCGCTCGCCGTCATCAGCGGCACCACGCCCAGGAGGAAGGCGATGGACGTCATGAGGATGGGGCGCAGGCGCACGGCGGCCGCCTCCACCACCGCGTCCACGGCGCTCTTGCCGCTCGCGCGCAGCTGCTCGGCGAACTCCACGATGAGGATGGCGTTCTTGCTCGCCAGACCCACCAGCATCACCAGTCCCACCTGGCAGAAGACGTCGTTGGCGAAGCCGCGCGCCACCTGCAGGCCCAGCGCTCCCATGATGGCCAGGGGCACCGAGAGGATGATGACGAAGGGCAGGGTGAAGCTCTCGTACTGGGCCGCGAGCACCAGGAACACGAACAGCAGGCCGAGCGAGAAGATGATCATCGTCTGCCCGCCGCTCTCCTTCTGCTCGAGGCTGATGCCCGTCCACTCCGTGCTCATGCCCTGGGGCAGCCGTTCCGCGGCGAGCTGCTCCATCAGCTCCATCGCCTGGCCGGAGGAGACGCCCGGAGCGGCCTGGCCGTTGATCTCCGCCGCGCGGAAGAGGTTGTAGTGGCGGATGGACTGGGCCGTGACGGTGGGAGCCACCTGCACCAGCGACTCGAGCGGCAGCATGGAGCCGCTGTCGCTGCGCACGTAGAAGGCGCCGATGTCCTGCGGGCTGTTGCGGAACTGCTGCTCGGCCTGGACGTAGACGCGGTAGGTGCGGTTGGCGTAGTTGAAGTCGTTGACGTACTGGCTGCCCATGTAGACCTGCATGGTGCCGAACACCTGATCCAACGGCACCCCGAGCGCCTTGGCCTTCTGGCGATCCACCTCGACGTCCAGCAGCGGGGTGTCGGCGTTGAAGGTGGTGAAGACGCCACGCAGCTGGCCCTGCTCATTGCCGCCCGCCGCGAGCTCCTGGGCGGACGAGGCCAACTCGCCCAGGGGGCGGCCACCGGCGGTGTCCTCGACGATGTACTGGAAGCCGCCCACCGAGCCCACGCCGCGGATGGCCGGAGGCTGGAAGGGGATGACGCGGGCGCCCCCAATCTGACCCAGGGGGCCACGCAGCCGCTCCACGAGCGCGGCCACGGAGTGCTCCTTGCCCGGCCGCTCCCCCCAGGGCTTGAGGGGGACGAAGATGCTGGCGTAGTTGGCGCCGGTCCCCTGGAAGGAGAACCCGCCGATGGCGAACATGGTCACCACCTCGGGCTGGGCCTGAAGCACCTTCTCCGCCTCCATCAGCACCTTCTCCGTCTGCGCGAGCGCCATGCCCTCGGGGCCCTGGATACCGATCATCAGGTAGCCCTGGTCCTCGTCGGGGATGAAGCCGGTGGGCGCGGAGCGGAAGAGCATCACCGTTGCACCGATGCACAGCAGGAACGCGAGCAGGATGAGGAGGGGGCGCGCCAGCAGCACGCGCAGGCTCTTGCTGTACGTGTCGCGCGTCCAGTCGAGCGCCTTGTCCATCATGCGGAAGAAGATCCACTTCTCCCCGTGGTGGTGCCGGAGCAGGCGGGCGCTCAGGGCGGGCGTCAGCGTCAGGGCGCAGAAGGTGGAGAGGGCCACCGACGCGGCGATGGTGAGGGCGAACTGGCGGTAGATGGCGCCGGTGGTGCCCGGGAAGAGGGCCACGGGGACGAACACCGCCACCAGCACGATGGAGATGGCCACCACCGCACCGGCCACTTCCTTCATGCCCTCGCTCGCCGCCCGTAGAGGGGTGAGGCCCCGCTCGGCCATCAAGCGCTCGATGTTCTCGATGACCACGATGGCGTCGTCCACGACGAGACCCGTGGCCAGGGTGAGGCCGAAGAGGGTGAGCGTGTTGATGGAGAAGCCCATCAGGTAGACGAAGGCGAAGGTACCCACCAGCGACACCGGCAGGGTGATGGCGGTGATGAGCACGCTGCGCCAGCCGTGGAGGAACAGGAAGATGACGAGGATGACGAGCGCGATGGCCTCCACCAGCGTGTGCATCACCTCGTCGACGGAGGCGCGCACCGCGAGCGTGGTGTCCGTCCCCGTCTTGAACTCCATGCCCGGGGGGAACTGCGTGGAGAGCCGATCCAGCTCCTTGTAGACGGCGTCACGCACGTCGAGCGCGTTGGCGGTGGGCAGCTGGAAGATGGCCATGCCCACGCCCGTGCGGCCGTTGAAGCGCAGGATGGTGCCGTAGTTCTCCGCGCCCAGCTCCACGCGGGCCACGTCCTTCACGCGCACCATCTTCCCGTCGTTGCTGCGCTGCAGGACGATCTCCCCGAACTCCTCGGGCTCCACGAGCCGGCCGTGCGCCCGGACGGCGATCTGATAGGGCTGCTCGGTGCTGGAGGGGGGCTGGCCCACCTGGCCCGCGGCCACCTGGACGTTCTGCTCCTGGAGCGCGCGCACCACGTCCTGGGCCGTCATGCCGCGGCGGGCGATCTCCGTGGGGTTGAGCCACACGCGCATGGAGAACTTGCGCTCGCCGAAGATGCGCACCTCGCCCACGCCCTTCACGCGCTTGACGGCGTCCTTGAGGTTCACGTCCGCGTAGTTGCTCAGGAACTTCGCGTCGTAGCGGTTGTCCGGGCTGGAGAGGCCCACCGTCAGCAGCATCTGGCTGGAGGCCTTGTTGACGACGATGCCCGTCTGGTTCACCTGCGAGGGCAGACGCGAGGCGGCACGGCTCACGCGGTTCTGCACGTCCACCGCGGCTACCTCGATGTTGCGCGTGGGCTCGAAGGTGACGGTGATGGTGCTGGTGCCGTCGTTGCTGCTGGTGGAGCTGATGTAGCGCATGCCCTCCACCCCGTTGATTTCCTGCTCGAGCGGGATGGTGACGGCGCTCTCCACTTCCTCGGCGCTCGCGCCCACATAGGCGCTGGTGACGGTCACCTGGGGCGGCGCCAGGTCCGGGTACTGGGAGATGGGGAGGGTGGGAATGGCCACCGCTCCCGCCAGCGTCAGCAGGATGGAGCAGACGGCGGCGAAGACGGGCCTGCGGATGAAGAAATCGACGAACACGGCTGTGGAGCCCTCGTTCTGATGGCTGTGGCCGGGCGCCCACCCCCTCCCCGAGGCGCCCGGTCCTGCGAATGATTTAGCGGCTGCCCCCGGCGGCACCACCGCCAGCGACGGCCCCGGCCTGAGCGGCGGCGGGGGACTGCTGCGCCTTCACCTTCACCGGCGCGCCATCCCTCAGCGCCTGCAGCGAGGTGACGGCCACCTGCTCGCCCTCCTTGAGCCCGCCCTCGACCACGTAGGCCAGCTCTCCGAGCGTCCCGAGCTGGATGGGGCGGCGCTCCACCACCGTCTTGCCTTCCTTCTCCTTCACGACGAGGGCGAAGGGCTGGCCGCTCTGGCGCACCACCGCGAGCGCGGGGATCTGCAGGGCGTTGCGGGTGTTGTAGACGAGCCGCGCGCGCACCAGCTCGGCGGGGCGCAGGCCCACGGTGTTGCGGAAGGCGGCCTTCACCTCCACCAGCTGGGTGCGCGGATCCGCCTGGGGCGCGACGAAGAAGACGGTGCTGGTGAGGAGCACCTTGCCGCTCTCGTCGAGCACCTCGAGCGGCGTCTCCGGGCGCAGCGTGCGGGCGCGCTCGGCGGGCACCGACACACTCACCTCGAGCACGTCCGCCTGGGCCACGCTGGTGAGCGGCGTGGTGGCGCTCACGAAGTCACCCATGCGCACCAACACGTCGCCCACGGTGCCGGCGAACGGCGCGCGCACCGTGTTGAACTGCAGCTGCACCTCGCGCTGCGTCTCCGTGGCGGCGGCGGCGCGCGTGTTGGCCTCCAGCGCCTCCACCTGGGCGCGGGCCTGCTCCAACTCCTGGGCGCTCGCCAGGCCCTCCTTGTAGAGGGACTCGAGGCGGGTGCGCGTGCGGCGCGCCTGCTCCAGGTTCACCTCGGAGGAGGTGCGCTGGGCCTTGGCCGTCTCGAGCGCCGCGGTCTCCTCGCGCGAATCCACGTCGAGGAGCGGTGCTCCGGCCTCCACCTTCTGGCCCGGACGCACGTGGATTTTGCGCACGTAGCCGGCCACCTGCGGCAGCACCGTGACGCTCTGACGCGACATCAGCGTCCCGAGGTACTCGCTCGCATCGCGCACCGGGCTGGGGGCCAGCTGCACCACTTCGATCTCACGGGGTGGGGGAGGCGCCTTGGCCACCTGTTTGTCCCCGCAGCCGATGGCACCGGCCACCAGGGCCGCTCCCCACAGTCCCACCACCAACGTCTTCATGGGTCGTCCCTTCTTCACCAGTCGCACCGTGCCTCCGTCAGGAATGCGTCCAGGCGCGCCTGGACAAGCTCGAATTCACGCAGGGCCAATGACAGCTCCGCCTGCCGCAGCGCCGCACCGCTCTGCACCAGCTCGAGGCTGCTGCCCCGGCCCACCTCGAAGGCGCGGCGGGTGAGCTGATCCGTCTTCGCGGCCAGCTCCCGGGCGTCGGACGCCGTCTTCACCAGCGACTCGCTCACGCCTACGTTGCGCCGCGCCCGCGTCACCTCCACCGTCGCGTCGCGCTGCGTGCGCTCGAGCGTCTCGGCCGCCTGCTGCTCGAGGCCCGCGCGCTCGCGCACCAGCCCTCCCCGGAGGCCTCCCTCCCAGAGCGGCACCGACAGCACGGCGGCGATGCTCCAGGTGGCGACGCGCCCGGGCGCGGGCTCGGTGGTGTAGCCATAGGCCGAGGTGTTGACGCCAATCGTCGGCAGGTAGCCCGCCGAGGCCTGGCGCTTGCTCTCGCGCGCCGACTCCAGCTGGGTGCGCGCGGCCTCGAGGTCCGGCCGCTCCATCAGGGCCTTCAGCGGGGCACACGTGGCGCGCGTCTGGTCCACCAGCCCCTGCAGGTTGAAGGACGGGCTCACGCCCACCTCCTGCGGCAGGCCCAGCGACAGGCCGAGTGCCTCGCGGGCGCGGTGCAGCTGCTCGTCACCGGCGATGAGGGACTGGCGTGCCACCTCCACGTCCTGGCGCACGCGCACCACGTCCAACTGGTTGCCCGCGCCCAGCTCGAAGGAGCGCTGGGCGAGCGCGGCGCGCTCCAGGGCCCGGCGCAGGCCCACGCGGTTGATCTCCGCGGCGCGCTCGGCGGCCACGGTGGCCACCAGCGTCCGCGCCAGCCCCAGGGTGAGGCGGCGCTGGATGTCCTGGAGGTTCGCCTCGGCGCTGCCCTGGGCCGAGCGGGCCGACGACAGCCCGCGCCAGGCCCCCAGGTCCACCACCGACTGCGTCAGCGACACCGAGGCCGAGGCGAGGGGCAGGGTGGGCTGGCGGGCGGCCGTGAGCGGCACCGTCACCGGCGTGCCGGTGAGGCCCACGGAGGTGCCGGGGTTGAGGATGTCGTAGGCGACTCCCGCGGACGCGCGGGCGTTGGGCAGGAGCGTCGACAGGGCCTGACGCCAGCGGCCCTCGGCGCGCTGCACGTTGGCCTCCGCGATGCGCAGGTCCGTGGAGCGCTCGCGCGCCAGTCCGAGCGTCTCTTCCCAGCTCCCCACCAGCTTGGACGCGGGGGGCGCCGGGGTGAGCATCGGATCATCCACCTGCGGCTGGAACGCGGGCGGCGCCGGCACGAGCGGATCCTGCTCGGCCAGGGAGGGGGCGGCGGTGAGCACCGCGATGAGGAAGGCGAGACGGTAGGTCATACCCTTGAGGAGTCCTGGCTTCGGGTACCGTCCGCGCTGTCCGGTCGCCCCCCGGCACGGCCAGCCTTGTTCGGTACCATTGACAACAGTTGTCACTGACAAGCATCCTTACGCGAGATGACCCTTCCCGAGCAAGTGGGATCCCTGCGTCGCACCCTGCACCGGCTGGTTGGCCGCCGGTTGAGCGGGCGTACACGCCGACCCTTCAACCACCTGCTGGCCATGAAGTTCATCGCCCGGCTGGGGGTGCGCACCCAGGCGGAGCTGGCCGAGCGGATGCTGATGGATGCCCCAGCGGTGAGCCGCCTGGTGGATCGCCTGGAGGAGGATGGGCTGGTGAAGCGCTGCGCGGGCGAGGATCGCCGCTGCGTGCGCCTCCAGGTGACCGAGTCCAGCCGGGGCGAGCTCGAGGTCCTGGACGAGGCGGATCAGTGGGTGCAGGCCGAGGCGGACAAGTACCTCACGGCCACGGAGGTGCGCGAGCTGATGCGCCTGCTGGGCAAGCTCCAGGCGGGGCTGTCCCAGGTGCTGGAGGAGTCCGAGCGGGAGTCCGGGTCCTGACGGAGGGGCCCGGCGCTCAGTCCGGCCGCAGCCCCGTGGTCGCGCCCGCGAGCTTCAGCGACTCGAAGGAGCGCGTGGGCCCGAAGGCCATCACCCGCAGCAGCGTATTGCCCGTCTTGTAGAGGGACAGCTCGAACTGGAAGGGCTTGCCCGCGCGGGTGGCGCTGCCGGTGAGGGTGGCGAGGCTCGCGTCGAGGAGCGGGGTGCCGTTGTCGGAGGTCTCGGCCACCTGGAAGTCGGGGTACTGCAGCCGCAGGTCGTGCAGCGCCAGGTCCCTCGCCTCGCGCAGGTTCTCCGCCTGGGCCTCGTTCCAGCCGCGCACGGCCACCGTCAGGTGCGCGTTGTAGTCCGGGTGGGACAGCCACAGGTCGATGTCGGGGTCCGCGGCCCGCACCACCGACTCCTTGCGGCGGAACCAGCCCTCCGAGGGGATTCGCAGCTTGTAGGGGTGGCGGTCTCCGACGACCGAGTCCTCCGCGCCCAGCTGGCGTCCCTCGAGGTCCGGCCGCAGGGCGATCTTCATCCGCTCGTCGAGCGACTGGGTGGAGGCGAGCCGGGTGAAGCCGATGAGCTCCACGGCCACGCTGAGCAGCACGGCGGTGAGCGCCACGCCGCCCAGGAAGGACGAGGGCTTGCTCCAGACGAGCACCAGCACGCCGCAGGAGAAGGCGAAGACGACGAGCGTGAAGAGGTACTGCACCTGGTACAGGCTCATGCCTCCGAAGAGGAACATGCCGAGCACCAGCCGGACGAAGGCGAGGGTGCGGAAGCGGTTGCTGCCCAGGAGGAAGCTGACGCCGAGCACCGCATCCAGGCCCACGCCGACGAGCGTGCCGGCGAGCTGGGCGGCGCGGAGCGAGGGGTCCGTGGACACCGAGGGCAGGAAGAGGAACTCGAAGAGGTGGAGCACCGCGTTGAGCAGCAGGATGCCGCCGCCGAGCAGGAGCATGGAGCTCGCCTGGGAGGCGGGGGCGGCCTGGGGTGCCGGGGCGGGGGTGCTCGTCGCGGCCGGGGTGGGCTCGAGCGACGGGATGTACTCCACGGTGGGGACGTACTCCGCGGCGCGGGCGGGAGGGGCGCTCACGGGGGCGCTGGCCGCGGCGGCGCGGGCCACGGGGACGCTCGGCATGCCCGTGGAGGACGCGCGAGCCACCGGGATGCCCGGCATGCCCGTGGAGGAGGCGCGGGCGGCGGCGGGGATGCTCGGAAGGGAGACGGCGGACTCACGGCCGGCCGAGGCGCCGCCCCGGCCACACCGAGGGCAGAGGGCCTGGGCTCGGGGGCGGTGCTTGAGTCCGCAATGAGGGCAGTTGATCCAGGTGTCGTCCACGCTCTCCCTCCCTGGGCGTCCTCGTTCGCGGCAATGGGGGTTGCCGGGACTCGTCTTCTAACAGAGTGGGACGGCCGCGAGGTAGAGGGTCCCCCCTGTGGGGAGATGTCCGCCCGGAGAGGCCCGCCCGTCCGGGCTCAGGGGAGGATAGCGAAGGCGCGGGCCGGGAAGCCGAACCCGTTCTCCACCTTGGGCCAGGTCACCACGATGAGGGCGCCCGCGGGAGGCACCGCGTCCAGGTGGGCCATGACCTCGATCTGGTAGTGGCCCTGGCCGAGCACCCACGTCTCCGATTCCATCTTCTCCGTGGTGTCGGTGTCGAGCGACTCGTGGCCAATGGCGGTGATGTGCCGCTCATTGAAGAGGAACTGGATGGCGGCGAGGGACCAGGCGGGGAAGGGGAAGCGCTTGAAGCGCTCGGGGTTGTTCCAGTCCTTGTACAGGTCCGTGCGCAGCGCGGCGAAGGCGCCCGCCGGGACGCGGCCGTGCTTCTTCTCCCACTCGAGGATGTCCTGCACGGTGAGCGCGTGGTTCGGATCCGCGCCGAGCAGCGGGGTGATGTCGAAGACGGCCAGCGGGAGGATCATCTCCTCGAGGGGGATGCGATCCATCGTGAGGGCGTTCTCGTGGAAGTGCGCGGGCGGATCCACGTGGGTGCCGTACTGGCCCACCATGGAGTAGTAGGTCGTCCGGAAGCCGTCCTGCGCCAGGCCGTAGGGCCGGTACGTCTTCGGATCCGACGCGGCGGTGAAGCTGGCCTGGCCGAAGCCCTGCCACACCGGAGTGCTGGGGCTGAAGCTGTGGGTGAGGTCGACGAGCTTGCGGGTGGAGATGACCTTGTAGGCCTCGGCCAGGCTCATGCTGCCATCGGCATGAGCGCACGCGGAGCCCAGGAGCACGAGCACCGCGAGCAGGCAATGCACCGGGCTGCTCTTCTCGAAAACACGGCTGGATACGGACATGGACGCCTCCGTTGGTGGATACGTGTTTTCATGCTCTACCGGTTCCGCTCCAGCTTCTCCAGGTCGCCGAGTTGGATCTGCAGGGCCCGGATGGAGAGGTGGCTCAGCGGCGGGCCAGGAAGCCTTCCAGCACTCCGGCGACGTTGGTGCCGATCTCCTCCACGGCGTAGCCGCCCTCCTGCACGAACACGGTGGGGAGCTTCAGCCCGGCCAGACGCTGGCCCATCAGCGGGTAGGCCTCGGTGCCGAGCTTGAAGGCGCTGATCGGATCTCCCTCGTAGGTGTCCACGCCGAGCGACACCACCAGCGCGTCGGGCGAGAACCCGCCGATGACGTCCATCGCGGCCGCCAGCGCGGTGCTGTACTCCGTCCAGGCGGTGCCACGCGGCAGCGGGAAGTTGCGCGTGGAGCCCTCGCCCGCGCCCGCCCCGCGCTCGTCGGCATAGCCGAGGAAGTAGGGGTACTCGGTCTCCGGGGTGGCGTGGATGGACACGAACAGCACGTCCGGGCGCTCCCAGAAGATGTCCTGGGTGCCGTTGCCGTGGTGGTAGTCCACGTCCAGCACCGCCACCCGAGCGAAGCCGTGATCCCTCAGGTACTGCGCGGCCAGGGCGGCGTTGTTGAGGAAGCAGTAGCCGCCGTAGAGCGAGTGCCCGGCGTGATGTCCCGGCGGACGGCAGAGGGCATAGGCGCTCTTCTCGCCCTCGGCGACCCAGGCGGCGGCCGTCAGGGCGCAGTGGGCGGCGGCGAGCGCGGCCTCCCAGGTGCCCTCGACGATCGGCGTGCTGGCGTCGAAGGCGTAGTAGCCCATCTTCCCGTTGATGCCGGAGGGGATGTGGTCGCGGCGCAGGCTCCGGGCGGGGAAACCGCTCGGCAGCATGAAGCCTTCCTTGCCGGCGGCGCGCCACTCGGCGTGCGCGGTGCGCAGGAACTCGACGAACGCGGCGTCATGGACGCGCAGGAGCGACTCGTGCGGGAACGCGCGCGGCTCGCTCAGCTCGAAGCCCGCGCGTTGGAGCGCCTTCAGGATGTAGTCGGCGCGCACCGGCATCTCGAAGCACGGCACCAGCTCGCCGCGATGGAGCTCTTTTCCACCGTCATGGCGGGCGTGCAGGGGGGAATGAGCGACTTTCACCGAGCGAGCTCCCTGGGTCGGGGACAGGCGGACCCGCCGCGACTCTCTCAAGCCCGTCGAGGCCCGCGCAAGACGGGTCCTCCCACCGACGGATGCCCTCGCGGCCGAGCAGCACTCCGCGCACGGGTGCCGCCTCACGCCGCGAGAGCGCTCACGCCCGGCGCAGCGTGATGACCGCCAGCTCGGCGGGAGCACCCAGGCGCGCGGGCGGACCCGTGGTGCCCGCGCCGCGATTCACGTACAGCCACGAGCGGTCCCGGCGGTACAGCCCCGCGGCCCAGACGGTGACGAAGCGCCCCAGCGACAGACGGGGCACACCCGGAACGCCGAGCTGGCCTCCATGGGTGTGGCCCGAGAGCGTCAGCTCGACCGCCTGGGCCTCGGCCTCGGGGAACAGGTCGGGGTCGTGCGCGAGCAGGACCGTCGGCACACCTTCCGGCCTCTTCGCGAGCGCCCGGTCCAGGTCATCGCGCCGGGTCCACGTGTCATCCACGCCCGCGACGTAGAGGCGGGCCCCGTTGCGCTCGAGCACCACGCCCTCGTTGCGCAGCACGGTGAGGCCGTTGTGCCTCAGTTGCCGCACGAGGTGCTCGCCATCGGTGAAGTAGTCATGGTTGCCCATGCACGCGAAGGCGCCGTCCTTCGCTCGCAAGCCGCCGAGCGCCCGAGCGACCGCCTCGACGTATGTGGAGCCATGGGTGATGAGATCGCCCGTGACGGTCACCAGGTCCAGCTCGAGCGCGTTGAGGCGCGAGACCCACGAGGCCACCTGCTTCTCGGTCGCGTAGGGGCCGCAGTGGACGTCGGAGAGCTGGCCGATCCGGTAGCCGTCCAGCTCCGGAGGCAGCCCCGCGATGCGCACCGCCTTCCGGCGCACCCGCGGCCTCCCAAGGACCGAGTCCACCCCCATCCCGAGCGCGAAGGCCCCGGCCAGGCTCCAGGCCGCCACGGAGGGCACTCCAGCCCGGACGGCCAGCGCGGCGGGAAGCATGAGCACGTCGAACACCGCGCAGGCGGCCCACCAGCCCAGCGCCAGGTAGACGGAGCGCGCGGGCTGCATGGTCTGCCACGGCGCCTCGAACTGGCGCAGGTAGGGCCGTGAGATGAGCACCGCCGCGATCGCGGGTATCGGCGTGCGGGTGAGCCAGCACAGCCAGAGCACGGCCGGCAGCTGGACCCCGGTCACGAGGACGGTCGCGAGCAGTTGGTAGCGGTTTCGGAAACGGGCGAGGCTGGACATCGGACCCGGAGATGTAACCGGCTCGCGCCTGGGCCGCACATGCCCCGGGGGCCTCTTGTGAGCCCTTGAACGCCGAGAGGGCCGCGAGTGCGAGTCCCGTAGACCCTCACTCCGGCCCTCTCTGGGAGGCACGGGGACCGGACCCGATCGGGCCCGCCCCCTCACCCCGTCCCTCTCCCGGTGGGAGAGGGGTGATTACGCCTCGCTGCGCTCCTCGCGCTTGCGGTCACGCTCGGCGCGGTAACGATCGCCGGAGCTCAGCGCCTTCTTGCGCATGCGCACCGACTTGGGCGTCACCTCCACCAGCTCGTCGTCGGCGATCCACTCGAGCGCCTTCTCCAGCCCCATCTCGCGCGGCGGGGTGAGGATGACGTTCTCGTCGCGGCCCGCGGCGCGGATGTTCGTCAGCTTCTTCTCGCGGCAGGCGTTCACGTTCAGCTCCGAGGGGTGGACGTGCTCGCCGATGATCATCCCCTCGTACACCGTCACGCCGGCGCCCACGAAGAGGTGGCCGCGCTCCTGGATGCTGAAGAGCGCGTAGGGCACCGTCTCGCCCAGGCGGTCGGACACGATGGCGCCGTTGGCGCGCTTCGGGATGTAGCCGAACCACGGCTCGTACCCGTCGAACTGGCTGCTCATGATGCCCTCACCGCGCGTGATGGTGAGGAACTCCGAGCGGAAGCCGATGAGGCCACGCGCGGGGATGCGGAACTGGAGACGGGTGCGCCCGCCGCCCAGCTGCGTCATGTCCGACATGCGGCCCTTGCGGGGCCCCAGGCGCTCCGTCACCGCGCCCACGCTGTTCTCCGGCACGTCGCAGAAGAGCAGCTCCATCGGCTCGTGCACCTGGCCGTCGATCGTCTTCGTCACCGGCTCCGGGTTGGAGGCCGTCAGCTCGTAGCCCTCGCGGCGCATCGTCTCGATGATGACCGCCAGCTGGAGCTCGCCACGGCCCACCACGCGGAACGCGTCCGGCGTCTCCGTGTCCTCCACGCGGATGGACACGTTGCGGTAGGACTCGCGGTACAGGCGCTCGCGCAGGTTGCGGCTGGTGACGTACTTGCCTTCCTTGCCCGCCAGCGGCCCGTCGTTGACCTTGAAGATCATCATCATCGTGGGCTCATCCACGGTGATGCGCGGCAGGGCCACCGGCTTCTCCACGTCGGCGATGGTGTCGCCGATGGAGATGGCCTCGATGCCCGCGATGGACACGATCTCACCCGGACCCGCGTCCGCGATCTCCGTGCGCTTGAGGCCCTGGAAGCCGTAGAGCTTGACGACCTTGCCCTGCTCGACCTTGCCGCCGTCCCGCATCACCACCACGGGCATGTTGGGCGTCAGGCGGCCGGCCTGGACGCGGCCCACCGCGAGGCGGCCCACGTAGTCGTCGTAGTCCAGGTTGGCCACCAGCAGCTGCAGCGGCTCCTGCGTCGGCGCCGGAGGGGGCGAGATGTGCGAGAGGATGGCCTCGAACAGCGGCTCCAGGCTCTTGCCCGGCTGCTCCAGCGAGGGCGAGCTCTGGCCCTGGCGGGCGACCGTGTAGAGCACGGGGAACTCGAGCTGGGTGTCGTCCGCGCCCAGGTCGATGTAGAGCGAGTAGACTTGGTCCAGGATCTCCTTGGGACGCGCGTCCTGACGGTCGATCTTGTTGATGACGAGCACCGTCTTCAGGCCCATGCCCAGCGCCTTGCTGAGCACGAAGCGCGTCTGGGGCAGGGGACCCTCGGCGGCGTCCACCAGCAGAATCACGCCATCCACGAGGCGCAGACCGCGCTCCACCTCACCGCCGAAGTCCGCGTGGCCCGGGGTGTCGATGATGTTGATCTGCGCGCCCTTGTAGGTGACGGCCGTGTTCTTCGCGAGAATGGTGATGCCCTTCTCGCGCTCGAGGTCGTTGGAGTCCATCACCCGCTCGGTCACGGCTTCGTTGCTGCGGAAGATGCCCGCCTGGCGGAGCATGTGGTCGACGAGGGTGGTCTTGCCGTGGTCGACGTGGGCGACGATGGCGACGTTGCGAATGTTCTCTCGTGCAATCATGAAGTCGAAGGGCCGGGCTTGAACCGGCGAAAATCGTGAATGGGGGCAAAGGCGCCCAGGCCCCGCGTGAGGGACCCTGTGTGAACTCCACAGGAACGCGAAGGGCGGGCGCTTATATGCCGTGGGTCTTCCTCCTGCAACGTGGCTGGAAGGAGGGCCCGCGAGCGGCCAATCAGGTAGGACCGGCCAATACCCCGGAATTCACGCCTTTTTCACCTCGACAGGGGGACGACCACCGGCTCTTCCGCCTGCCGGCCAGGCTTGGAGGAGGCCTCCCGGGCCGCGAGCCCATCCGCCCGGTAGGGCGCCGGAGGAGAGGCGGGCAGGTGCTCGCGCAGGAAGCGCTCCACGCGCAGCTCCACCAGCTCCCGGTGCTCCAGCGGGGCGGCATGGGTGCCCTGGGGCACCATCATGAACTCGGCGTCGGGGATGTGCGCGGCCATGCGGCGCGAGAGCCACGCCGGGGTGAACTTGTCGTGCTCGCCCGCGATGATGAGCGTGGGCACGTCCACATGCGGCAGGTGGTCCCACGCACTGTGGGTGGAGGCCGAGTCCAGCGTCCGCACGAAGACCACCGGATCCATGTTGGCCAGGTGGGTGAAGTAGGGGACGAGGTCGCTCTTGGAGAGCAGCGAGCGGTTGAGCTCCACGGAGAGGGCCACCTGCATGGCCAGCTCGGTGCTGAGCAGGGTGCGGGTGAGCCGGGCGGCGGGCTGGGGGAAGCGCTCCACGCCGTAGCGGATGAAGGGGAAGAGCCGCTTGAGCCAGTTGCCGTCGTGGAAGGTGTCCAGCGGGTTGCCGTAGCTGCCGCAGATGAGGACGAGCCCCTTCACGCGGTGGGCGTAGCGGCGGTGGAACTCGAGCGCCACCTGCACGCCCATGGAGTGGGCGAAGAGCACGGCCTGCTCCACCCCCGCGGCGTCCATCACCCGGTTGAGGTCATCGCAGGTGTAGAGCATGCCGATGCGGTGGCGCTCGCGGGGCAGCCCCGAGCGGCCATGGCCCCGGTAGTGCCAGCGCAGCACCCGGTAGCGCTGCTGGAGGTAGGGCGCGAGGTACTTCCAGACGAAGCCGTCGCAGCCCAGGCCGTCGCACAGCACCATTCCCGGCTCGCCCTCGCCCTGCACCTGGTAGTACAGCGACGCCCCGTCGGGCACGGTGAGGAAGTCCTGCCGGAAATAGTGGCTCATGCGTTCACGCATCCGCCTCGGTGTCGGGCGGCAGTCCCTTGTCCAGTCCGTACCTGGCGATCTTCAAGATAAGGTTGGAGCGGCTGATGCCAAGCTCGCGCGCCAGCCGGCTCTTGTTGTTCCCAGTACGCAACAAACCCTGGTGGATCATCTCCCGCTCGAGGGTCTCCACGGCCTCGTGCAGCTTGCCGGCGGCGCGGGCGGTGAGCATGGAAAGGCCCCCGGGCGTCACCGCGTCGCGGATGCGGCTGGAGATGAGCTCGGCGGGCAGCCACTCCAGGTCTCCGCCGAGCACCAGCAGCCGTTCAATCTCGTTCTCCAGCTCGCGCACGTTGCCCGGCCAGGCGTACATGCCGAGCAGGGCCATGGCCTCGGTGGAGAGGCCCCGGGCGCGCTGGCCCTCGCGGAGGTGCTTGCGCATGAAATGGTCGACGAGCAGGGGCAGGTCGTCGCGGCGCTCGCGCAGCGGGGGCAGGTGCACGCGGATGACGTTGATGCGGTAGTAGAGGTCCTCGCGGAACTCGCCGCGCTTGACCATCTCGCCCAGGTCCTTGTGGGTGGCGGCGATGACGCGCACGTCCACCTCGCGCGACTCGGTGCCACCCACGGGCAGGAAGGTGCCCTCCTGCAGCACGCGCAGCAGCTTCACCTGCAGGGCGGGGGACATGTCGCCCACCTCGTCGAGGAAGAAGGTGCCGTTGTCGGCCACCTCGAAGAGGCCCTTCTTGTCGCGCATGGCGCCGGTGAACGAGCCGCGCACGTGGCCGAAGAGGGCACTCTCCAGCAGGTTGTCGTTGAAGGCCGAGCAGTTCTGCACCACGAAGGGGCCCTGCTTGCGCGGGCCGTTGAAGTGGATGGCGCGCGCCACCAGCTCCTTGCCCGTGCCCGACTCGCCGTTGATGAGGACGGTGGCCTCCGAGTTGGACACCTTCTCCAGCAGCTTGAAGATCTCCTGCATCGGCCCGGAGCGGCCGATGATGTCCTCGAAGCGCGCGTGCTCGCCGCCCCCCTGCGGGGCCGCCTGGAGGCCGCGATCCTCGCCGCGGGCGCGCCCGGCCTCGAAGGCGGAGATCTCACTGGCACCGTACTCCAGCAGATCCGCCAGCTTCTCCTGGTTGCCGTCGCCGAGCACCGGCAGCCGCTCCACGGCGCGCTCCACTTCGGAGCTGGAGGGCTGCAGCTCGCGCAACCGGACCGCGAGCGCCTCGCGCTCCCGCTCCGAGAACGGCTCGCGCAGGAAGCCCTCCACGAAGAGAAAACCTTCGTACTCGTCTTGCACGTAGAGCGGCGCGCCCACCAGGCTGAACCCCAGGTGGCAGGGGTGGGTGAGGGCGCGGCGCAGACGGCGGTTGGCCCGGAATTGCTCGTGGAGCTGGCGCACGGACTGGTTGCAGCGCCGCAGGCCCTCGCGCGAGCTGAGCGACAGGCGGCAGCACGCGTTGGGCGTCGGGGGAATATCCCGGCCACCCTGCCAATCCATCACCTGCCCGTGGCGATCCGCGAAGTGCAGCTCCGCTCTCCACCACTTGCGGATGATTTCCCGCAGCATGATGATGGTGTGCAGGTTCGGGTGCTTCTCGAGGTCCATCTGCCGGGGCTTGGGGATGCTCAACAAGTGAAAAACCTTGAACCTGCGAGGTTTCTGGACTCTATCTGCTCGCGCGTCTCCGTGGAGGAGCGTCCGCACATCTCCCGCACGTGACTACATCTCCCCACAGCCATGGCGGTCATGACCATGACCACGACCACGACCACGAGCATGGGGGGCACGGGCACGGCAAACGCACGAAGCGTCCGTCTCCTTCCCTGAAGGAGGAGCGGCGGAAGGACCGGAGCCGGCTGCTCTTCGCGCTGGCGCTCACGGGCACCATCGCGGTGGCCGAGGCGGTGGGCGGGTACATCACCAACTCGCTGGCCCTCATGTCCGACGCGGGCCACATGCTCACGGACATCAGCGCGCTGGGGTTGAGCCTGCTGGCGCTGTGGTTCTCGGGCAAGCCGGCGGATCTGAAGAAGACGTACGGCTACTACCGCATGGAGATTCTCAGCGCGCTCCTCAACGGGGTGCTGCTGCTGGGAATCACCGTGGTGATCGTCGTGGAGGCGTGGGAGCGCTTCCGTGCTCCGGCCGAGGTGAGGCTGGGGCCCATGGCGGTGGTGGCGACGATCGGCCTGCTGGCGAACCTGGCGGCGCTCGCCTTCCTGCACCGTACGCACTCGATGAACGTACGCGGGGCCTTCCTGCACGTGCTGGGCGATGCGCTCTCGAGCGTGGGCGTGCTGGTGGGCGCCGGGGTGATGTACTTCACGGGCTGGTACACGATTGATCCGCTCATCTCGCTGCTCATCTCGGTGGTGATCGTGGTGGGGGCGGTGAAGCTGGTGCGCGACGCGGTGGACGTGCTGCTGGAGGCGGTGCCCTCGCACGTGGACATGGCGGCGGTGAAGGAGCTGCTGGTGAAGGTGCAGGGGGTGCGCGACGTGCACGACCTTCACGTGTGGACCATCGCGAGCGGCATGTACGCGCTCTCGGCGCACCTGGTGGTGGCGGATCCGATGGTCTGCAACAACGACGACATCCTCTCCGCGGTGAAGCACGAGCTCTTCGATCGTTTCGGGATCGATCACACGACCATCCAGATCGAGAGCGAGACGTACGCCCACCTGGGCGAGGTTCACTGAGATACGCCTTGCTCCCTGGGGCGTGGTGGGCGCACGCGTGGGCCCGGTGGTAGGGTGGCCGGCCGTATGCCGACACTTCACACGGGCTTCTGGGGCGCGGCGACCGCGACGGTGGACTGGTGCGAGACGAACTACGAGCACGTCTCGTACGTCTGCGAGCTATTCAATTCGGTCTCCAGTCTGGCGATGGTGCTCGCGGGGGTGCTCGGCATCGCGCTGCACCACCGGGTGCTGGAGCGCCGGTTCCTGTTCGCGTTCGCGATGGTGTCGGTGGTCGGGCTTGGCAGCATCGCGTTCCACGCGACGCTCCTCTTCCAGCTCCAGATGACGGACGAGCTGCCGATGCTCTACCTCGCGCTGCTGATGGTCTACATCCTGGTGGAGAACCGCCCCGAGCGGCGCTTCGGGAGCTGGTTCCCGCTCGCCCTGTTCGGTTACGCGGTGCTCTCCACGGGCCTGTCGGCGTTCACGCGGGGGCGCCTCCAGTTCTTCCTCTTCCAGGTGAGCTTCGCGTCGCTCGAGTTCTTCGCGCTCGCGCGGGTCTGGCTCATCCATCGCCGCAGCCAGGACAGGCTGGCGAGGCGCATCTTCCAGGTGGGTATTGGCTCCTACGCGCTCGCGATCGTGCTGTGGATGAGCGACAACCAGTTCTGCGCCACGCTCAACGAGACGCTGCCCGCGTACGGCGTCCCCAACCCGCAGTTCCACGCGTGGTGGCACGTGCTCGTGTCCTGCGGGTTCTACGCGCTGCTGATGGTCATCGCCCATGATCGGCTGAAGACGCTCGGTCATGCGCCGCGGGTACGGTTCGCCGCTGGGGTGATTCCGCTCGTGAGAGGCGAGACGCCGCCCTGACGCCCCCGGAGCATTGTTCTCCTGGCCGAACACTGATTCCGCCAGGCGCGCCTTGGTGTGCCTGGGGCCGGCCGTTATAGGGGCATGATGAGCTCCGCCCCCTCGGCCCGGCGACGTGGCCTGCTGCTGTTCGTACTCGGCACCCTGACCGCGTTCGCCCCGCTGTCGATCGACATGTACCTTCCCAGTCTCCCCTCCATCCAGGAGACCCTGGGGACGTCCGCCTCCCTGGTCCAGCTCACGCTGGCGGCCTTCATGGCGGGGCTGGGAATCGGCCAGTTCGCCTACGGGCCGCTCTCGGACCGGTTCGGCCGCAGGGCGCCGCTCCTGGCGGGCATCGTGCTCTACATCGCCGCGTCCGCCGCCTGTGCGTTCGCTCCGAGCGTCCACTGGCTCATCGCGCTCCGGTTCCTCCAGGCGCTGGGCGGCGCCGCCGGAGCCGTCATCGCTCGCGCCATCGTCCGCGACCTCTACAGCGGCCGGGAGATCGCCCGCGTGCTCTCCCTGCTCATGCTCATCATGGGCGCGGCCCCCATCCTCGCGCCGCTCCTCGGCGGCTGGGTGCTCGGCTTCGCCGGCTGGCGGGCCATCTTCGGGGTGCTCACCGTGCTCGGCGCCATCGCCCTGGTGCTCACGCTGGTGGCCATTCCCGCTCCCACGCGCTCCGGGCCTCCGGTGGGCGCCAGTTCGCTCGGAACGAACCTGCGCATCCTCTTCACGGACCGGCGCTTCCTCGCCGCCACGCTCGCCGGTGGCTTCGTGTATTCCAGCATGTTCGCCTACATCTCCGGCTCGCCCTTCGTGTTCATGGAGATCCTCCATGTCTCGCCGAAGCACTTCTCGTGGATGTTCTCGCTCAACGCCCTGGGCCTCATCAGCGCGAGCCAGCTCAACCGGCGATTCCTGGCCCGGCGCTCGCCCGAATGGCTCTCCGTCGCGGCGACGCTCTTCGCCGTCTGCATGGGCGCGGTCCTCCTGGTGCTGGCCGTGAGCGGGCTCGGGAGTGTCGCCACCCTGGCGCCCGCCCTGTTCCTGTTCATCTCGAGCATCGGCTTCGTGTCGCCGAACACGGCCGCGCTGGCCCTGGAGGAGCACGGCTCGCGGGCGGGGGTGGCGTCCTCCGTTCTCGGCTCCATGCAGTTCGCCGTGTCGGCCGCGGCCTCGGCGTGCGTGGGCCTCTTCAACGATGGCACCATGCTCCCCATGGCGGCCGTGATGGCCGTGTGCGCCACGGCCTCCTGTGTGTCGGCCCTGCTCCTGCCCGCGCGCAAGCGGGAGGAGCCCCAGGACGCCACCACCTCCCCGGCCTGAGGGGCCGTGCCTCCCGCCCCGGTCACTCGCCGCGGAACAGCTTGCGGAAGTGCTCGGTCATGAAGTCGATGAACACGCGCACCCGCTGGGGCATGTGTTGGCGCTGGGGGTAGAGGAGCGAGATGGCCAGCGGGTCGGGCGCGTACGCATCGAGCACGGTGCGCAGCCGTCCCTCCCGCAGGTCCGAGTCGATGAGGGAGCGGGGCAGCCGCGCCAGGCCCATGCCCTCGAGCGCCGCCTCGCGCAGCACGGCGATGTTGTCCACGACGAGCGAGCCCGAGACCGGGACGACCACGGGGCCCTCCTGCGTCCGGAAGGTCCACTTGCTGCCCTTCATGAGCAGGCAGTTGTGATTCGTGAGGTCGTGCGGGGCCCCGGGTGGCGCGCGCCGATCGAGGTACCGGGGCGCCCCGCAGATGAGCACCTTCTCGGTGCCGAGCCGCCGCTCGACGAGCGAGCGATCATGGGTCTGCGGGAAGAGCCGCACCGCGACGTCGATGCCCTCGGCGAGCAGCTCCATGTGCCGGTCCGACACGGACAGCTCCACGTGCACGCGGGGGTAGCGCTCGGAGAACTTCTCCAGCACGGAGGCCAGCGGGTGCAGGGAGATGCCGACGGGGGCCGCGACGCGCACGATGCCCTCGGGGATGGTGCCCACGTGGCCGAGCAGATCCGAGGCCTCGTCCGCCACCGAGAGCAGCTGCGCGCAGCGCTCGTAGAGCCGGGCACCCTCGTGGGTGACGGAGAGCCGGCGCGTGGTGCGCTGGAGGAGCCTGACACCGAGCCGGCGCTCGAGCGCGGCGACGCGGGTGCTCACCGCCGACTTGGACAGGCCGAGCCGGGCCGCGGCGCCCGAGAACGAGTGCGCCTCCACCACGCGCGCGAAGACGGTCATCGCCACGAGATCGTCGAGGGAAGCGCTCACGATTGTTCTCCTTCTGGAACAGTGTCTCCGCCCGGCTCGCCGGAGTCGAGGCCGTGCCTGGCGGACACCTCGCTCCCCGGAATCGCCGGGTGGGTGAGGGGCTGAACGAAATTCCCCACATCGCGCTTGCGGCTTCCCTCGGGGGCGGATGATTCTCGGCCCTGGATGAACGTGCTCGACAAGGTGCTGACGCTGCGGCCGACGAGCGTGGTGGCTCGGCTGGGGACGGCCTCGCGGCTGCCCGTGCTCAACCCCCGCGACCTGGTGAAGGCGCTCGAGAAGCTGCCGGCGGCGCTGCCGTGTCTGCCGGTGCCGAACCGGTCGATGCTCCCGGGGCTGCTCGCGGCGGCCCGGGGCGAGGACGCGGTGCTGGGGCTCGTGTGCCCGCATCCGCTCGCGGACCGCGGGGCAGCCGAGCGCTTCGTGACCTGGGTACAGCAGGTGGCGGAGGCGGATGGCCACTCGCGGCCCCTCTTCCTGCAGGCCGGCCCGGTGCGGGTCTCCAAGGTGGAGCCCGAGGCGGTGGGCCAGCTCCAGGAGGGCCTCTTCCGCCTGGTGGACGCGGGCTTCTCGCTGGTGTCGCTGGACGTGTCGCGGCTGGAGGTGGGCACGGCCCCGGAGGTGGTGCGCAGGCTCTCCACCCCGGTGGTGGAGCGAGAGCTGGCGCTCGAGGTGTCGCTGCCCGCGGTCTCCGTGGGCGATGAGCTGGAAGGGGCTCGCGCGCTGCTGGCGGGCCTTCAGCGGCAGGGCGTGGGCGTGCGCTTCCTGCGGGTGTCCGCGTCCATCCTGGGCGAGGAGGAGCCCGACGTGCAGTTCCTCCAGAGCCTCGTGGAGCTGGCGGCGCAGTACGGGGCGGGGGTGGCGGTGGGCGAGGCGGGGCGGCGCTCGGCGCGGGTGCTGCCGACGTACGTGGCCGCGGGCGTGAAGAAGGTGGAGTGCGCGGCCCCCTTCGAGAAGCTGGCGCTGGCCTCGTACCCGGAGGCGGTGCGCGCGAGCCTGGAGCAGAAGGCGGAGAAGGCGGGCCTGGGGGCGGGGGAGTTGCTGGGCGTGGTGGGCGAGCAGCTCGCGCCGCTGGACGCGCAGGACGCGTCCCGGCTGGAGGCGCTGACGTTCGCCGAGGCCTGCGAAGTGCTCGCGGCGCTGGGCGCGTCGCGTACGGGGTGGAAGTCCATGCTCTTCCTCGCGGAGAACCGGGGCGACTGATGCGGATTGTTGCGGGCAGTGCGAAGGGCCGGGCCCTGGCGGGTCCCAAGACGACGTCGAAGCACATCCGCCCCACGGCGGACCGTGTGCGCGAGACGATCTTCAACGTGCTCGGCCAGTGGCTCGAGGAGCAGAAGGTGTTGGACCTCTACGCGGGCACCGGAGCGCTCGGCCTGGAGTCCGTGTCGCGCGGGGCCCCGAAGGCCGTGCTGGTGGACTCGGATCGCGAGGCGTTGGCGCTCTGCCGGGCGAACACGGACTCGCTGGGCTTCGGCGCCCAGGTGGAGCTCATCGCGCAGCCGGTGGAGCGGGCGCTCCAGACGCTCGGCCGTCGGGGGGACAAGTTCGAGCTCGTCTTCGCGGACCCGCCGTACGCGGCGCGGGTGGTGGAGACGGTGCTGGAGGGGATCGCGCGCAGCGGTGTGCTGGCGCCCGGGGGCGCGGTGGTCATCGAGCACGACAAGCGCGAGGCCGCCCCCGAGTCCCACGAGGGCTTCGAGCGGGTGGATCAGCGGCGCTTCGGGGACACGCTGGTGAGTATCTTCCGCATTCCTTGACCGCCCGCCAGGGTGCGCCGACACTGGGCGTGCATGCGCACCGCCATCTACCCGGGCTCGTTCGATCCGCTCACCAACGGCCACCTCAGCATCATCCAGCGCGCCCTCCAGATGTTCGATCGCGTGATCGTCGCGGTGGCGGTGAACCCGAAGAAGGTGCCGCTCTTCACCGAGGAGGAGCGCAAGGACCTCATCCGCCAGGCCTGCCCGGATCCGCGCATGGAGGTGGATGCCTTCCAGGGCCTGCTGGTGGAGTACGCCAAGGCGCGCGGCGTCAACGTGCTGCTGCGCGGCCTGCGCGCTGTCTCCGACTTCGAGTACGAGTTCCAGCTCGCGAACATGAACCGCAAGCTGGCCCCCGGCATCGAGACCGTCTTCATGATGACGGGCGAGGACTACTTCTACGTGTCGTCGCAGCTGGTGCGCGAGGTGGCTTCCTTCGGCGGGGACGTGCAGGCCCTGGTGCCTCCGAACGTGTGGAAGGCCCTGGGCGCGAAGTACGCGAAGAAGTAGGGCGGGGCGCTACGCGCGGAAGAGCGTCAGCCGCCGCACCGAGAAGTTCCAGCCGAGCACCAGCCCCGCGGACACCAGTTTGGCCAGCAGGTAGTGCAGGCCGAATCGGTGATGCAGCGTCCAGAGGATGAGCTCGTTGAGGCACAGGCCGGCGAGCCCCACGGACGCGAAGAGCGCGAACTCGAGCCGGCGATCCTTCACTCGGCGTGAGGAGAACACCCACCGGGTGGAGAGGAAGTAGTTCACCTGCGTGCCCACCAGGAAGGCGAGGGCCGCGGCTCCGAGCACCCCGAACGCTCCGCTCTCCTTGAGGACGGCCAGGGTGGTGAAGTCCGCCACGAACGCCGTGCCGCCCACGAGGACGTAGCGGAGGAACTGTCCGAGCAGGCCCCGAGGGCGTCCCGGCACGCTCGGGCCCGCTTCGGTATGCATGGGGGAGTTCTCGATGACGGCTTCTCGATGACGCAATGCGATGACGCGGTGAGGCGTGAGCCGAACTCTACTCGCGAGTACACGCATCTGTTCACTCCCGGCCCTCGGGCGCGCGTTGGCTTCTTGTCCGCCCGGGGGGCGCGCTGCTAGGCACCGACCATGAATCTTGCGAACCGGCTGAAGGCCATCAAGCCGTCACCCACGCTCGCGCTCAACGCGAAGGCGAAGGCGCTGGTGGCCCAGGGCGTGGATGTGGCGAGTCTCGTGGCGGGCGAGCCCGATTTCGACACCCCGGACTTCATCAAGCAGGCGGCCATCGAGGCCCTGCGCCAGGGCTTCACCAAGTACACGCCCACCGCGGGCATCCCCGAGCTGCGCGAGGCCGTCTGCGCCAAGTTCGAGCGCGACAACCGCCTCACCTTCGCGCCGGATCAGGTGCAGGTGTCGGTGGGGGCCAAGCAGGCCATCTACAACATCTTCCAGGCGCTGCTGAACGAGGGCGACGAGGTCATCATCCTCGCGCCGTACTGGGTGAGCTACCCGGAGATGGTGCAGCTGGCGGGGGGCAAGCCGGTGTTCGTGGAGACGCGCGAGGAGAACGGCTTCGCGCCGGATCCGGACGCCATCCGCCGGGCGCTCTCGCCGCGCACCAAGGCGCTGGTGCTCAACAGCCCGAGCAACCCCTCGGGTGCGGTGTTCTCGCGGGCCGCGCTGGAGGGCATCGCCCAGGCGGTGCGCGGGCACGACTGCCTGCTGGTGAGCGACGACATCTACGAGAAGCTGCTCTACGAGGGCGAGTTCCTCAACATCGGCAACGTGGCGCCGGACCTGGTGCCGCGCCTGGTGGTCATCAACGGGATGAGCAAGGCCTTCTCGATGACGGGCTGGCGCATGGGCTACGTGGCGGGGCCCAAGTGGCTCATCTCGGGCATTCAGATGATCCAGGACCAGTCCACTTCGAACGCGCCGTCGTTCTCGCAGAAGGCGGCGGTGGCGGCGCTCAAGGGCCCGCCCGACATCTTCGTGCCCATGGTGCAGGAGTACCGGGGGCGGCGGGACATGGTCGTGGACGCGCTCAACTCGATGCCGGGCGTGCGCTGCCGGCGTCCCGAGGGCGCCTTCTACGTGCTGCCCAACGTGCGCGGCCTCTTCGGGCGCTCGTACAAGGGCGAGCCGGTGACGAGCGCGATGCAGATCTCCGAGATCCTGCTGAACGACTTCCGCGTCGCGGCGATGCCGGGAACCCCGTTCGGCGCCGAGGGCTACATCCGCATGAGCTTCGCGACCTCGCGCGAGCAGCTGCGCAAGGGCCTGGAGCGCTTCCGCGACTTCGTGGGCAGCGTGCGCTGAGCCATCCTGCATTGAGCTTGAGCTCGCCAAGGCGGAATCGCGCGGGTGGCGCGATGCGACCGCAGCTGTCGGTAAGCTAATTAGGCCGGATCGGCAGGAGCAGAAGTGATTGTCCTTTGGCTATGGCGCGTGCGTGTTGGCCCACAGATTTAAGATTATTGACGCCTCACCCGCCCAGGAGCCGGGCTTCAGTCTTCTACTGATGGGATGAGGCCCTGCTGCTCGGCGTAACGCCTCGCGTCCGTCACGTAGTAGAGGATGCGTTCGGACTCGGGGAAGGCCTTCAACGCCCTTTCCCCTAGACGGAGGGCCTGTGACAGCGACTCGGTGGTGCGCTGGTCGGTCCAGTACCGGATCATCCCCGCCCACGAGTATTCGAGTGTCTCCTGTGCCTTCGCCGCTCCCTCCTGGTAGAGCACGAACGCGTCCTCGGGGGCGTTGCGGAGGTCGTCCAGGAAATACCCGAGCTCCACCAGCGAGGGCGCGCTCCTCTCCGAGCTCTGTACGGCCTGCTCCAGCAATCGTTGGGCTTCCGCGAACGACTCCTGGGCGTCCACGTTGGGTTGATCGATGAGCTGAAGCAGTCGGGCGAGTCTCAGGAGATTGGGGGTGAACGCGGGGCAGGCCGCGAGCAGCTCATGGTGGAGCCGAAGCTGCTCGGGATTGTTCTTGTCGGGCTCTCCCGCCTTTCGTGCCGCCTGGAGCATCGCCGTCAATTCGTCGAGACTGGGATGCGCCACGGTTCACCTCACCTTGTCCATCAAGCGATCCGGGTTCTCGAGCAGCTTCTTGGCCATTCTCAACTGCGCTTCCGTTGCCAGGCTGAAGTCGCCCGAGTCCAGCATCCGCTTGATCTGGAACAGGGTGTAGTCCTTGAGCTGCGAGGGGAAGTCCGGAGCGCGCTGAAGTCTCGCGGGCAGCTCGCCCAACTTCGTGTTCAGCTGGGCGATTCGTTCCAACAACCGGGCCGCCTGGGGCTGGGAGAGGAGCCCCGATTCCGTGCCATCCGCGATCAGGGCCTCCGCCTGGGCGAATTCCCCATTGGCGATGAGCACCGAAATGCGCGAGGAGAGGGTGCTGCCCTTGACGCGCACACCCTCCTCCCCGGTATCGAAGCCGGGCCCGCCGCGCTCCTGCGAGGCAGGATCGGAGGTCTCTCGGACAGCAACCGAGCGATCGTGACTGCACCCCATGCTGAACAGGATGGAGCCGACGAGCAATAAGACCCTGATGCACATGCCTCCCCCTCTTTCAGGTAGACCCTGATGATAGGAGGGAAGCCTTGTGGCGGGTGAGGCCCCGCCGGACTCGAGTCAGTCCGTATAGGCGAACGCCTTCCACTCCGAGCCTTCCTGCCGGTAGAGGATGACCGCCGCGTGCCCCGAGAGGTTGGCCACGGCGGCGTACACCTCGGTGCCGCGCGCGGGCGCGATGGCGCCGAGCCGGGCAGGGGGCTTGCCGTACTTCTTCTCCATCTCCGCGTAGGGCAGGACCTCGATGTCGTAGAGCGTGACCAGGTCCGTCCGCTTGTTGCGCAGCTGCTTCACCCACGTCACCACCAGCGACTCGGGCGCGTCGAACCTCCGCTCCTCGAGCTGGAAGGGGAACGAGAGCATCGGCACGCTGCCTCGCACGTCACCGGTGAGCAGATAGCTGAGCAGGTAGCGGGCCTCGTCGCGCACCCGGTCCGCGGGGCTGCCGGGCTGGGGAGGGACGATCTGCGCGTTCGTGTTGCGCATGCGTTCATCGAGGGGGAGCTCGGGCACCGCGGGGGCCTGGGCTTCGGGGGCGGGTGCCTCGGCCGGGGCCTCCTGCTTCGCGCGGCGGCGGGACGGCTTCTCGGCGGGCGCCGCGTCTCCGGCGGGGGCCTGCTCGGCGGTTGGAGCAGCGGCGGGGGCCGGCTCGGCCGCTGGAGCGGCGGGAGCTTCCTGGGCCTCCTGGGCGAAGGCGGGAGACGCGGCGGTGAGGAGCAGAGCCAGGGACCAACGACGCATGAAACCTCCGGAAAACCGAGCGCAGCCTAGCAGAGCGCCCGGCTGCCTGGGACCGACCCTCTCTGCCGCCGGGCAGGCGCGTTTTCCGACTCTCCGGCTACCGCTTTCACACGGTTGATGCAAGCCGGGGCGAACGTTGCTATTGGCCCCCCCTCGATGCCAAAGCGAAGCGATATCCGGAAGGTTCTCGTCATCGGCTCTGGCCCGATCGTCATCGGGCAGGCGGTCGAGTTCGACTACTCTGGGACCCAGGCCATCAAGGCCCTGCGTGAAGAGGGCGTGGAGGTCGTCCTCCTCAACAGCAACCCGGCAACCGTCATGACGGACCCGGAGTTCGCTCACCGCACGTACATCGAGCCCATCACCGTCGAGGTCGCCGAGCGCATCATCGCCCAGGAGCGCCCCGACTCTGTCCTGCCCACCATGGGCGGCCAGACGGCGCTCAACCTCGCCAAGGCGCTCGCCGAGCAGGGCATCCTCGAGAAGTACGGGGTGCGGCTCATCGGCGCCTCGCTCGAGGCCATCAACAAGGCCGAGGACCGGCTCCTCTTCAAGCAGGCCATGGAGCGCATCGGCGTGGCGCTGCCCAGGAGCGGCTACGCCACCACCATCCAGGAGGCCCTCGCCCTGGCGGACGACATCGGCTTCCCCGCCATCATCCGCCCCTCCTTCACCCTGGGCGGCACCGGCGGCGGCATCGCCTACAACCGCGAGGAGTACGAGGCCATCTGCCGCTCGGGCCTCAAGGCCAGCCCCAACTCCACCATCCTCGTCGAGGAGAGCGTGCTCGGCTGGAAGGAGTACGAGCTGGAGGTGGTGCGCGACTCGGCGGACAACGTCATCATCGTCTGCTCCATCGAGAACCTGGACCCCATGGGCGTGCACACCGGTGACTCCATCACCGTGGCCCCGGCCCAGACGCTCACCGACCGCGAGTACCAGCGGCTGCGCGAGGCCTCGCTGCGCATCATCCGCGAAATCGGCGTCGACACGGGCGGCTCCAACATCCAGTTCGGCGTCAACCCACAGGATGGGCGCATCGTCGTCATCGAGATGAACCCGCGCGTGTCGCGCTCCAGCGCGCTGGCCTCGAAGGCCACGGGCTACCCCATCGCGAAGATCGCCGCGAAGCTGGCCCTGGGCTACACGCTGGACGAGCTGCGCAACGACATCACCCGCGACACCCCGGCCTCCTTCGAGCCCACGCTCGACTACGTCGTGGTGAAGGTGCCGCGCTTCAACTTCGAGAAGTTCCCCCACGCCAACCGCACCCTCGGCACCAGCATGCGCGCGGTGGGCGAGGTGATGGCCATCGGCCGCACCTTCCGCGAGGCCTACCTCAAGGCGATGCGCTCGATGGAGTCCGGCCGCACTGGCCTGGAGCCGCCCGAGCTGCCCGAGGAGAAGGAGGAGCGCCGCAAGGTGCTGCGCGACTTCGTGCGCGTGCCTCGTCCCGAGCGGCCCAGCTACGTGGCCCAGGCCTTCCGCGAGGGCATGAGCGTGGAGGAGGTCCACGAGCTGTCGGCCATCGACCCGTGGTTCCTGCGTCACATCCAGGGCTTGGTGCAGGAGTCGCGGCAGCTCCAGGAGTTCGGCACGCTGGACAAGGTGCCGGACGAGGTGCTGCGCGCGGCGAAGGCGGACGGGTTCGCGGACAAGTACCTGGCGCAGCTGCTCGGCTGCACCGAGGCCGAGGTGCGGACGCGCCGGCACTCGAAGGGCATCCGCCCCGTGTACAAGCGCGTGGACACCTGCGCCGCCGAGTTCGAGGCGTACACGCCCTACCTCTACTCCACGTACGAGGAGGAGGACGAGGCGCCGCCCACCTCACGCCAGAAGGTGCTCATCCTGGGCAGTGGCCCCATCCGGATCGGCCAGGGCATCGAGTTCGACTACTGCTGCGTGCACGCGGCCTTCGCGCTGCGCGAGGCCGGGTACGAGACGGTGATGGTCAACTGCAACCCGGAGACGGTGTCTACCGACTACGACACGTCGGACCGCCTGTACTTCGAGCCGCTGACGATCGAGGACGTGCTCGAGGTGTCGCAGCGCGAGAAGCCGGTGGGCGCCATCGTGCAGTTCGGCGGGCAGACGCCGCTGCGCCTGTCCGTGCCGCTGGAGAAGGCCGGGCTGCCGATTCTCGGTACGCCGCCGGACGCCATCGACCGCGCCGAGGACCGCGAGCGCTTCGCGCAGCTGATCGAGAAGCTAGGGCTGAATCAGCCGGAGAACGGCGTGGCGCGCAGCCACGAGGAGGCCTACCGCGTGGCCGAGCGCATCGGCTATCCGGTGATGGTGCGGCCCTCGTACGTGCTGGGCGGCCGGGCGATGGAGGTCGTCTACGATCAGCAGAGCCTGGAGCGCTACATGCGCGAGGCGGTGAGCGCGTCGCCGGAGCACCCGGTGCTGATCGACCGCTTCCTCAAGGACGCCATCGAGGTGGACCTGGACCTGGTGGCGGACAAGACGGGCGCGGTGCTGGTGGGCGGCGTGCTGGAGCACGTGGAGGAGGCGGGGGTGCACTCGGGTGACGCGGCGTGCACGCTCCCGCCGCACTCGCTGTCGCCGGACCTGGTGGAGCGCATGAAGGATCAGGCCATTGCCCTGGCGAAGGAGCTGGGCGTGGTGGGCCTGATGAACGTGCAGTTCGCCATCCAGGGCAAGGCCATCTACGTGCTCGAGGTGAACCCGCGCGCGAGCCGCACGGTGCCGTTCATCTCGAAGGCCACGGGCGTGGCGCTGGCGAAGATCGCCTCGCTGTGCATGGTGGGCAAGACGCTGGCGGAGCTGGGCGCGACGCAGGAGCCCGAGTTCAAGCACGTGGCGGTGAAGGAGTCGGTGTTCCCGTTCGCGCGCTTCGCCGGGGTGGACGTCATCCTCGGGCCCGAGATGAAGTCCACGGGCGAGGTGATGGGGATCGCGGCTGACTTCCCGTCGGCCTTCGCCAAGAGCCAGCAGGCGGCGGGCGTGAAGCTGCCGAGGGGCGGCAAGGTCTTCATCTCGGTAAAGAACGACGACAAGCCGGCGGTGGTGGACCTGGCGCGGCGGCTGAGGGCGCTGGGGTTCAAGCTGGTGACCACGAGCGGCACGCACCAGTACCTGGTGACCAAGGGCATCGAGACGGACAAGGTGCTCAAGGTGACCGAGGGCCGGCCGCACATCGTGGACAAGATCGTCGACGGGCAGATCGTGCTGGTGATCAACACGACGTTCGGCAAGCAGGAGATCGCGGACAGCTTCTCCATCCGCCGCGAGGCGCTGATGCACGGCGTGCCGTACTACACGACGGTGCAGGCGGCGCGCATGGTGGTGAGCGCGCTGGAGGCGCTGCTGAGCAAGGAGCAGACGGTGCGCCCGCTCCAGGACTACCTGGCGAAGAAGTAGTCGAAGGAAACCCAACCCGGAGCCCTCTCCCTCTCCCACCGGGAGAGGGATACGTTGAGTTTTGTTGAAAGAGCCAGTGATTCAAGCGGGTTAGGCCCTATTGCGAATTGTTTGAGCCTGCCCCGATTCCGTGGCTCTCCCGCACTTCGTGTGGTTCAGCGGCGGCGAGTAGGTGAAGCTTCATTCGCGCAGCCCATCAACACGTGCCCAAGATTCACACAAACTGCTGGAGAGCTACGTAACCGAGGCAAGCCCACTCAGAGCCGCCCCTGCGACAGAGTGTAGCAGAGGGGGTTCAGCTAGGTGTAGCGTGCCGACACTCCAGAAGGTAAGACCGAACCTAGGTTCAGCCCGCCTCGCCGAGTTCAACGACCCAATGGACGGATGCGACATATATCCGGAGCGCAGCGCCTCTCGCTGGTCTTCGCCCGGTGAAGGCACGATGTCGGCCCGCAGAAGCGCCCCTCTTCATCGGCGGCGGAGGAGCGCGTGAGCAGTGCCGCCTTCAAACGCGCCCTCACCGCCACCGGGTATCTGACCGCTAGCGGCAAACCCGCGCCTGGACTCTTGCGCGCTACCGACCCGGCAGCGGCACGTCTCCGGGTCGTTCTCAAAGACCCGAAGGTCGGCTTGCAGGCCGATGCGGTGTTCACGGCTCAGAGCACGCCCGCCGCCGTCTTCAAGGATTCGGGAGACTGCATCCCGACAGATGAAGATGTGCGGAGGTGGCACGAGGCCGCATGGAACGTTGGCGTTGCGCCGCTTCTGTGGATTGTGACGCCTACCGAAGTCCGGCTCTACGATTGCTATGCGTCACCGCCGAAGAACGGCACCCTGGGAGCGGCCAACCCGCTCGACCGCTTCGAGCTCGATGTCGAAGAGCGCCTCCGCACGCTCGACGCCATGTGCGGTCGCCTTGCGACCGAGACGGGCGCGTTCTGGTCTAGCCCTCTTGGTAGGCACATCGATCGCAGGCATCGCGTAGACCGTGAGCTCCTGAGCGAGATCAACGCCTTGGAGGAAAAGCTGACCGAACTGCCACCGGCTAGGGAAGCCTCGCGAGCCAAGAGCGCCGCCGAAGAGGTCAAGGCGTCGCGGGACTTCGCCCAGCGGCTGATCGGGCGGTGCATCTTTACTTGGTACCTGCTCGACCGGCAGATTGCCCAGCCGTTTCTGCCCAAGACGCTGCGTCACAGCCTCGAGGAGATTTTTGGGACACCTGACCGGGCGTTTCAGCTCTTCGATTGGCTGCGAGGGACCTTCAATGGCGACCTCTTTCCCATGAACGATCCAGGGGCAGAGCGCACCCGCCTGAGCGAAGCCCACCTAGCCCTCATCCAGGCGTTTATTCAGGGCCGCAGCTTGGTCCCCGGCAGTGGTGGCCAGGGGCGGCTGTTCCGGTTCCGGTTCGACGCCATTCCTGTCGACCTGATCAGCTCCATCTACCAGCAGTTCGCGCGCTCAAGTGCCGAGGAGGCGGCGCGCGTCCAGGGGTTGCACTACACGCCGGTCGAGCTCGTCCATCTCACGCTCGACCCGGTCTTCGAGGGCCTGCCCGCATCGGCCCGCGTCATTGATCCGACATGCGGGTCGGGGGCCTTTCTCGTCGAGGCATTCCGGCGTCTGGTGTGGGCGAAGACGAGTGGCAAGGCGGCTTCACGGACTCTTGTCCGCGAGATCCTCTACACCCGCCTCTTCGGCATCGACATCAACCGCTCAGCCCTGGGGATTGCTGCATTTAGCCTGTATCTGGCCGCGCTGGAGCTCGACGAGGAGCCCATCACCGACGTTGCCGACCTGAGGTTCGATCGCCTCATCGGCACCACGCTGTTTGAAGCCGATGCGATTGGGGACACACTCCCAGCGGACGTAACAGCCAAGCCTTTCGAGGCGGTGGTCGGCAACCCGCCTTGGACCTTTGACAGCCGAAACAAAGCCAAGCCGCGCAAGAGCGGCGAGAAGGGAACGCCCCGCCCGCGGCGCAGCCCGGATCAAGCCTTCTTGAATGTCGCCGCCACGTTAGCTGGCGATGCCGGTCGCATAGGCATGGTTATGAAGGCCTCACCCTTCTTCTCCAAGGACAAACACGCCATTGAGGCGCGCAACAGCCTGCTCCAGAGGTTGCGTCCCGCCGCCATCGTCAACCTCTCCGCGCTCAGGAAGGAATCGCTCTTTCCAGATGCGGATGGACCCGCGCTGCTGTTCTTCGCGCGCTGCGCCCTCATGCCGCGCGGAGATCAGGTCCTCGTCGGCTCAGTTCCCTGGACGCCTGACTTCCGACGCAACGGGATCTTCCAAGTGGGCCCTGGTGAGCTGCGCTCCGTGCCGCTGGCGCGCGTGCTCAAGACGCCGGCGGTCTTCAAGGCCGCTACATTTGGCACCCTCCGGGATAGCTGGTTGATCGAGAGACTGGAGCGAGAGTTCTCGACCCTGGAGACTTGGCTGGACAGTGTCGGCATCCTCGCGGAGAAATCCAGAGGACAAGGCTTTCAGGTCCAAGGGGACCTCAACATTCCCCCTAAGGGTTTCTATGAGCTGAAGACCTTGATACCGAAACAATACAGCCCGTTTCGGCTAGTCGAAGACCGGCTGGAGCGCTTCACCCATAAGACACTTCACAGGCCCCGGGAAGAGGGTATTTATGGCGGCCCCTTGCTGGTGTGCCCCAAAGGCAGCTTCAAGCTTGCGGCAGAGAGGGGCCGTTACGGCGCGGCGATCAGCGCCAACGACCTGCTCTACACCGAGAACTTTTACGGCATCTCGTTTGCCAGGAAGCCCTCCGAGTGGCCTTACGTCCTCAGCGGGATTCTCAATTCGAGCCTCACGACCTTTCAGCTGGCGTTTGGCGGTGGAATCTGGGGGCTTGAGCGCCCAACGGTGGAGCCGAAGGATCTCCTCTCACTCCGTGTGCCCGATTTGAGGAAGGTGGATGCCGAGGCACTGCAGCGGGTGCTCCGCGCGGAAGCCCGCGCCGCCAAGGCGCCGAATCCGAAGGCTCTCAGCGAGCTCGACGAGGCGGTTGGCGAGCTCTATGGCTTGGAGCGGGACGAGCTCCTTCTCGCCCTAGAGAGCGTCCAGCGATCCCAGATGCTGGTCTTCGAGGGCCGCGCCCAGAGAGAGGTCTTCGTCAGGCCACCGCAGCGTGAGACGTTGAAGGAATACGCCGCCTCCGTCGTTCAGGTCGTGGATGCCTATCTGCGAGCCAAGGGTGAGAGGCACATGGAGGCGACCATCTACTCGCGACCGCTGATGGCCGCGACCTGGGATGCCCCTTCCGCCGGCCTCACTACAGTCCGCTTCACGATGGTGGCTGGCGCTCCAACCCGCACGCCCGCTGTCAGACTGAGCACGGGTGCAGAACTCGACATGCTCGCGGAACGCCTTCGCGGGAAGCTGGCTGCAGACCTGCCACCTTACCTCAATGAGCGGCGTCAGCTGCGCATCTACCTCCAGCACGACCTCTATGTCGTGAAGCCCAGCGAGGCGCGCTACTGGAGCCGAACCGCGGGCCTCAACGACGCCGATGTCATTCTGGCTGATCACTGGTTGGGAAAGCGGAATGCAGCTCACGCTTGATTTCCCGGAGGGTGTTCCTTCCTTTGACCTGTCTGAGGACGAGGTCGAGACCGTCATTGCCGTTGCGTGCCAGGGCGCGCGCGAGGCCCGTACACACGTCACCCCGGGTCAGCTGGAGGTCCCTATCACCATTATCGTGCGCAAAGCGATGCGCCGAGTGAAGAAGGAACTCGGTCTGACGAACCTCGAAATCCAAGGCGAGCGCGAGTTGGAGAACATGGCCGCCAACGATTCCTCACTTCAGGGGCGGATCGACATCATCCTCAAGTTCCGTCGGCAATTCGGGGACGAAGACGACTACGTCGCCATGGAGTGTAAGCGCGTGGGCGCTGGTGGCGATTACAGCCAGCTCAATGGGCGCTACGTCTCCGAGGGCGTGGCTCGCTTTGTGAGTGAGCAGTACGCGGCTGGCCACGTTTGGGGGTTCATGCTTGGCTATATCCTGGCGCTTCCTGTGGAGAAGGTTGTCAAAACCATCGACACCCGCGTCTGCAAGGACTACGGCGAGGATGCCAAGCTCTCACCCAGGGCATGCCACAAGGACGCGCTGGCAATTCAGGTCGGCCACTTAGTCCAGAAGTCGGGGCACACAATTCGTCTGTGCCACCTATTCGTCGACATGACGCCAGCGGCATAGCGTCTACGCCGCCCCCTTACCCCATGCTGAGATGTGTTGAGAGCGCTCCACCGCGGGACTTGGATTGCCCCGATTACGTGGCTCTCCCGTAATTCGGGTGGTTCAGCGGCGGCGAGTAGGCGAGCTTCATTCGCGCAGCCCATCAAGATGTGCCGTAGATTCACACAAACTGCGGGAAAGCCACAAAATCGGGGCAGGCTCACAACGGCCCGAGCACCCAGAACATGGGGCGCCCGGGCCGTGTGGGGCTCACGCTTCCAGCGTCAGAACGACAGCCGGAAGTGGATGGACTTGGGCCGGGTGAGCTGGTCGAAGCCGAGCGCGCTCAGGCTGTGCCCGCGTCCCGAGTTCTTCACGCCGATCCACGGCAGCGCCGGGTCCACCGAGTCGCACCGGTTCATGTAGACGGTGCCGCACTCGAGCTGGGTGGCGAAGCGGGCCGCGCGCTCGCGGTCCTTCGTCCAGACGCTGGCGGT
Source organism: Archangium sp. (assembly GCF_045802675.1). Taxonomy (GTDB): domain Bacteria; phylum Myxococcota; class Myxococcia; order Myxococcales; family Myxococcaceae; genus Archangium. The sequence continues at coordinate 286,385 of NZ_JBJMQO010000026.1, forward strand.
CAGCCCCAGCGCCGAGTCGTTCATCTTCGCCAGTGCCTCCTCGTCCGAGTCCACCGGGGCAATCGGCAGGATGGGCCCGAAGGACTCTTGCTGCATCAGCCGCATCGAGTGGTCCAGGTCCGCCACCAGCGTGGCCTCGAAGAAGCGGCCCTTGCCGCTCACCTGGATCCGCTTGCCACCGGCCACCACGCGGGCCCCCTTGCGGCGGGCATCCTCCACCAACTGCTCCAGCTCGGCCGGGTGGTTCGGCTGGGCGATGGGCCCCAGCGTCGTGCTGTCGCTCATCGGATCCCCGAGCACGTACCCGCGCACCAGCGTCTCGCAGGCCTCGACGAAGCGCTTGTAGAGCGAGCGGTGCACGTAGACGCGCTCCACCGCGCAGCAGCTCTGGCCGGCGTTGTAGATGGCGCCGTCCACCACGTTCTCCACCGTCTTCTCGAAGTCGCAGTCCGGCGCCACGTAGGCCGGGTCGTTCCCGCCCAGCTCCAGGCCCATGTGCATGAAGCGCCCGGCGCTCGCCTGCACGAGCCTCTGCCCGCCGTACACCGAGCCGGTGAACACCACGTGGTCCACGCGCGAATCACCCATCATGCGCTCGCTCGTGGGGTGGTCGCAGTGCATCGCCTGCACGAGGTGCTTGGGAGCACCGACCTCGGCGAAGGCCCGGGCGAAGTGCTCTCCGCACAGCGGCGAGCGCGGCGAGTGCTTCACCACCACCGCGTTGCCCGCCAGCACCGCCGGCACCACCACGTTCACCGCCGTGAGCAGCGGGTAGTTCCAGGCGGGGAGATCCAACACCACGCCCAGCGGCTCCTTGACGATCCGGCGCTCGAAGCCCGCCTTGTGCGGCAGCACGATGTCCGCCAGCGCCGTGTCAGCGATGGAGATCATGTAGCGGGCACGCTCGGCCATCCCGCGAATCTCTCCGCGCGCCTGCCCGAGTGGCTTGCCCATCATCCGCGAGATGTCCGCGGCGATCTCGTCCGCGCGCGCCTCCATGGCGGCGACCATGCGCTCGCACAGGGCCTTGCGCTCGGAGAGCGGGAGGGCGCGCGCGGCCCGGGCGGCGGCTCGGGCCTGATCGAGAACGGTGTTCACGGTCGCCTCGTCCGCGAGAGGGACGGAGCAGGCGACGTCTCCGGTGTACGGATTGTCGACAGTCAAGGAGGTCATGGTCCGCAAGGTAATGCCGCCAGTCGGATTCGCTCGGAGGCGAGGCCCCTCCCGTTCGGTGTGCAACGGGCCGGCGGGTGCTGGCGCCCGGTGACTCGCGATCCTCGCTCGTGAGGGGCCGTGCACTGTTGGCCAGTCGAATTCCCGAGGAGCCCGAGCCCGTGGGGCCGGGTTGCCCCCTCGGCCGCTCTGTGGACGTTCGCACCGGAGGCGGGCAGGGTGAAGTGCTCCAGCGTCGACACTCGGGGGAGGGGACGGTACGGTGCCGCCATGCGCCGTCTCCCGCTCGCGACGCTCCTGGCAGCCCTCTCCCTGTCGGCCTGTCTCCCTCGTGCGGCCGTGAACCGTCCGCCGCCTCCCACGGTGCTCTCGGTGGCCAACGCGCTCTTCGACTCCGTCGAGGATGAGGGCACCATGGCCAGCGTCTTCATGGTGGACGCGAACACGGGCACGCCGCTCTACGCGCGCCACGAGCGCGTGCGCCTGCTGCCCGCGTCGACGATGAAGGTGGTGTCCACCTCCGCCGCGCTCGCCGCGTTCGGCCCGGACTTCCGCTTCCACACCCCGGTGACGCTCGAGGGCACGCAGCTGGGCAACCTCTACCTCGGAGATCTCGTGGTGGAGGCGTCCGGAGATCCGTCCCTGGGCTCGTGGCGCTTCCCGGAAACCACCATGGCCTGCGAGCAGCTCGCCGAGGCACTCCAGGCGCGCGGCATCCGGCAGTGGGTTGGCGCGGTGCGGGTGAGCAACGCCGACGAGGGGCCCTACGGCCTGTTCGGCCCGGGTTGGGCCTGGGACGACGCGGCCTACGCCTACAGCGCCCCTCCCACGCCCTTCGTCTTCCGCGAGAACGTGGTGGACCTCTCCCTGGAGCGCCCCGAGGGACAGGACTGCAAGTCCCAGCCGCGGCGGCCCATCACGGTGCGCTACACCCCGTCCTTCGACGCGCTGCCGACCGTCGTGTACCTCGACCCGAACGCGCAGAAGCCCGGGCTCTCGTGCATGCGCGAGCGGGGCACCGGGCGCATGCGCTGCGTGTGGCGCTCGAGCGCGGAGCAGTGCCCGCAGAAGGCGTTCATGCGCGTGGCCATCGACGAGCCACAGGCGCTCTTCACCTCGTGCGTGGAGGACGCCCTGGCCGCGCGGGGCATCTGGCGCGTGCCGGTGCCGCCGCAGCTCGCCCCCGTGCCCTCGGCCACCACCAGCGAGCCGCTGCTCGACTTCGTCAGCCCCTCGCTGGCCGAGCTGGTGAAGGTGACGAACAAGGAGTCGCTCAACCTCTACGCGGAGCGGCTCGGGCTGCGCTTCACCCGCGAGCGCACGGGCACCGAGAGCTATCCCGCGCTGCGCGACGCCATGGCGCAGGAGCTCACGCGCCGGGGCATCTCCACGCGCCTGCTGCGGCCGGTGGATGGCAGCGGGCTGTCCCGCTACAACGTGGCCACCGCGCGCGGGCTCGCCGAGGTCATCTACACCAGCCTCAAGGAGCCGTACGCCCCCGCGCTGCTGGAGAGCCTGCCCATCGCTGGAGTGGACGGCACGCTGGCGGGCAGCGCGGTCTCCAACGGCACGCGCGGGCTCATCCGCGCCAAGACGGGGACGCTGTCGGGACAGAAGGCCTATGTGGGCGTCGCCGAGCGCCCCCATGATCCCGAGCACCCGCGCGTCGTCTTCGCGCTGATGCTCGGCAACATCGACGACCAGCCGGCGCTCACGGCGAGCCAGGTGTTCGAGCGCTTCGCCGAGGCCATGGTGTCCCTGCCCCTGCGCTGAGCGTCAACGGCGGGCGCGGAACTCGAGGAGGGCGTCGACGGCGCGGCGGTAACCTCCCGAGGCGCGGACCTCCTGCTGCATCGTCCGCACCTTCTCCCGGAACGCCGGCTCGCTCGCGACCCGGTCCACGGACTGGCGCAGCTGCTCCACCGTGACGGCCTCCTTCTCCAGGGCGAGTCCCACTCCCAGCTCGGAGACGCGCATGGCATTCAGGGGCTGCTCCGCCATCTGCGGAATCACCACCACCGGCACGCCGTAGTGGAAGGACTCCATCAGGCTGTTGGCGCCGCCGTGGGTGACGAAGACCGACGTGCGCTCGAGGACCTCCAGCTGAGGCACCGAGGGACGCACCAGGAAGTTGTCCGGGATGGGCCCCAGCTGCTCCGCGTTCACCGCGTGTCCCGTGGCGAGCACCACGCGCCACGGCGTCCCACCGAAGGCCGCGAAGCACATCCGGTAGAACTCGGGCCAGTTGTTGAAGACCGTCCCCAGCGAGATGTAGAGCGCCGGGCCTCCCTCGAGGTGCGCGAAGGGGAAGTCCCCGGCGTCCCCGCGCGGCTGGATGGACGGGCCCACGAAGACGAAGCGCTCGTCGAAGGTGTCGCCCCCGGGCTGGAACGCGCGCGGCACGCACACCAGGTTCAGTGCCTCCGCATGGCTCATCATCTGCCGCATGTCGATGGGCGGCAGACCGTACTCCTGCATCAGCGCCGCCAGGTCCTTCCCGGCCTGCTCGAACGCTCCCGCGAACTGCGTCATCCGGCTCCGCAAGAAGGCCGCGTACGGACTCGACGGGCCGCCGCTCATCGCCATGGTGGGGCGGAAGATGATCGCGGGGATCCCCAGCAGCTGGGCAATCATCCGCCCCCAGAGGCACATCGGATCATAGAGCACGTAGTCGGGGCGCTCGGCGCGCACGGCCTCCAACACCTGGGGGAGCACGTGGCGGCTCTCGGCCGGCATGCGGGCCGGGAGCATTCCGATGCCTCCCGGCTTCTCCAGCGTGCTGTCGTAGCGGTGGAACCGCGCACCCGCCCGCTCGACCTGGGGCCGGAACGCATCGGTGAGGTAGTACGAGATCTCCTCGCCTCGGTTCACCAGCTCCCGCACCACGGGCAGCGTTGCGTTGACGTGCCCGTGAAGGGGGACGTTGAAGAAGACTCCTCTGGCCATGCGCGACCTCCGTGCCTGATGACCGGTGTCCTATACACCCTGCCGGACACCGGCGCTCGGGCTCAGCTCAGCCGCGCACGCCACAGTGGGGGCCGTTCAGCCCAGGATGAGCTGCTCCAGCAGCGCCTTCTGCACGTGCATGCGGTTCTCCGCCTCGTCCCAGACCGCCGACTGCGGACCATCGACGACTCCGTCGGTGATCTCCTCGCCCCGGTGCGCGGGCAGGCAGTGCAGCACGATGGCGCCCTTGTTCGCCTTCGCCAGCAGCGCCTCGTTCAGCTGGTAGTCGTGCAGGTCCTTCTTGCGCTTCGCCGACTCCTGCTCCTGGCCCATGCTCGTCCACACGTCCGTCACCACCACGTCCGCCCCGCGCACTGCCTCGGTCGCGTCCGCCGTCACGTGCACTCGCGCTCCCGCCTTCGCCAGTGCCTCCGCCGCCGGACGGTAGCCCTCGGGGCAACCCAGCCGTAGGTTGAACCCGAAGATGCCCGTGGCCTCCACGAACGACAGGCCCATGTTGCTCGCGCAGTCGCCCACGAAGGCAATCGTCTTGCCCTTCACCGTCCCCAGCCGCTCCTCCACCGTGAACAGGTCCGTCGCGATCTGCACCGGGTGCCCGCCCTCGCTCAGGCCGTTGATCACCGGCACCCGCGACGCCTTCGCGAACGCGGTCAGCCGATCATCCCCGAACGTGCGGAACATGATGCAGTCCGCGTAGCCCGAGATGACCCGCGCCGTGTCCTCGATCGTCTCGCCGCGGGCGATCTGGCTGCTGCCCGACGTAATCGTCGAGACCGTGCCGCCCAGCTGGTACATGGCCGCCTCGAACGACAGGTGCGTGCGCGTCGAGGCCTTCTCGAACACCAGCACCAGGTGCCGCCCCGCCAGCGACGTCACCACTTCCTTGCGCTTGCGGCTCGCCTTGAGCGCGTGGGCCCGATCGAACATGGCGCGGTACTCGGCCTCGGTACGGTCCGCCAGGGTGAGGAAATCGCGCTTCACAGTGCAGCCTCCTGCAGGGAATCGAAGAGGGCCGCGAGCCTCGGGACGGCATCCGCCATCGTCCGGGCCCGGGCCGCGTGGGACTTCAGCTCGGCAATCTGCTTCTCCACCGACGCCGGTCCGGTGCCTCCGGCGTTGGCCTTGCGCTCCACCGCGCGCCGCGGATCCGCGCTCTTCAGCACCTCGGCGTCGAAGCGCGGGTCCACCGACTGTGCCAGTTCCAGCGTCACCTTGGCCAGCGGCAACCCCTTGTCCTGGCACGCCCGCACCAGCGCTCCCGTCGCCTTGTACGCCGTGCGGAAGGGAATGCCCTTCATCGCCAGCGCCTCGGCCACGTCCGTGGCCTGCATGTAGTCCGACTCCACCGCCGCGAAGCACCGCTCCTTGTCGAAGTGCACCTTGCCCAGCGCCAGGTGCAGCATGGCCAGCACGCTCGTCAGCAGCGGCCCCGTCTCCAGCAGCACCTGCCGGTCCTCCTGCAGGTCCCGGCTGTACCCGCCCGGCAGCCCCTTCACCAGCACCGCCAGCGTGTTGAGGTTGCCCACCGCCCGGCCGGACTTGCCGCGGATGAGCTCGAAGACGTCCGGGTTGCGCTTCTGCGGCATCATGCTCGAGCCGCAGGCGATCTCCCCGTCCAGCTTCACGAAGCCGAACTCGGGCGAGGCGAAGTCGTAGAAGTCCGTGGCCACCCGGCTCGCATGCAGCTGCGAGCGCATGGCCGCGTAGGCGAAGTCCATCGCGAAGTCACGGTCACCCACCGTGTCCAGCCCGTTCATCGTCAGGCGCGGGAAGCGCAGCAGCTCGCGCGTCACCTCGCGATCAATCGGCAGCGACGTGCCGCCAATGGCCCCCACGCCCAGCGGCATCGCGGCCACCTGCTCCAGCACGAAGCCCAGCGCGTCCACGTCCCGGGTGAACATGGCCCCGTAGCCGCACAGCAGGTACGCCAGCGAAATGGGCTGCGCCCGCTGCCGGTGCGTGTACGAGGGGAGGAGCGTCTCGCGCTCGGACTCGGCCCGGGCGGCCAGGCCCTCCAGCAGCGTCGCCAGCACGCCGAGCGCCCCGGCCACCTGCTCGCGCACGTGCAGGCGCAAGTCCAACGCGACCTGATCATTGCGGGAGCGGGCGGTGTGCAGGAGGCCCGCGCGCTCGCCGAGGACGCGGGTGATCTCCGCCTCCACGGCCATGTGCACGTCCTCCTCGTCGGCGAGCACGAGCGTGCCGGCCTGCGAGCCCTTCCAGATGGCCACGAGCTGCTCGCGGATGGCGCGCGCGTCCTCCGAGGGAATGAGGCGGGTGCGCGACAGCATGGTGAGGTGGGCGAGACTGCCCACCAGGTCCTCCTTGAGGAGGGCCTTGTCGAGCGCCAGCGAGCTGGTGAATGCCAGCACCTCGGGGTGGAGGCCGGGCCCACCGGAGGCGGCCGTCTTGGCAATCGTCACGGGGTTTCTTCCTTTCCGAAGAGAGCCTTCAACTTCCTGGACACTGTGCGGGTCGGCTTGCCGCGGGCGGGGGCGACGAAGATGGTGTCATCTCCGGCGATGGTCCCCAGCGTCTCGAGCAGCCGGGCCTGATCGATGGCCGACGCCACCAGGGACGCGGAGCCCGGGCGGGTGCGGACCACCACCAACATCTCATTGTCTTCCACCGAGAGGATCATCTCCCCCAGCTCGCGCAACCGGTCCTCGCTGGTGGGCGGTGGGGCGGTCTCCAGCCCGTAGACCGTGCCGCCCTCGGGCAGCGACACGCGCATGGCACCGAGCTGGGCCAGGTCTCGCGAGAGCGTGGCCTGGGTGACGTCGAAGTCCTCGTCCGCGAGCAGCTGCCCCAGCTCCTCCTGGGTGGACACCTTGCGCGCGCGGATGATGCGGCGGATGGCCTCCTGGCGCGCCGCCTTGTCTCCGTTGTTCCGATGCGGACTCACGTTCGCTCCCCCTGTGCGCGCTCTCAGCGGGTGACGAGCGTCCCGACGCCCTTGTCGGTGAAGAGCTCGGCGATGAGGCTGTGCGGCACGCGCCCGTCGATGACGTGCACGCGCTCCACGCCGCCGTCGAGCGCCTTGAGCGCCATGGTCGCGCGCGTGCGCATGCTGCCGCTGAACGCTCCGGCCGACAGGTGGGCCTGCAGCTGCGCGGAGGTGAGCTCGTTGTAGAGCTCCTCGCCCCGGAGGATGCCCGGCGCGTCGTGCAGGAAGATGAGCTTGTGCGCCTTGAGGGCGTTGGCGATCTCCGCGGCCACCGCGTCCGAGCCGAGGTCGTACGTCTGTCCGTCCTCGCCCAGGCCCATGGGGGAGATGACGGGCACGTAGCCCTGGCCCAGCAGCATCTCGAGGAACTCGTGGTTGACGCGCGTCACCTCGCCCACGTGCTCCTTGGAGCGGCCGTCGTCGCCGGGAATCCGCCGCGCCCGCAGCAGCGCCCCATCCTTGCCGGACAGGCCCACCGCCCGGTCCCCCATGTTGTTGAGGAGGGTGACGAGCTCCGAGTTGACGGAGCCGGAGATGACCATCTCCACCACCTTGAGGCCCGAGTCGTCGGTGATGAGCTCGCCGTCCTGGCGCAGGCCGAGCTTGTCCAGCGTGCGGGTGAGCTCCGGCCCACCGCCGTGGACGATGATGGGCTGGAGGCCCGCCGAGCGCAGCAGCTCGATGTCGCGGCAGAAGGACTGCTTGAGGTTCTCCTTCACCATGGCCGCGCCGCCGTAGCGGATGACGCAGCGCTTGCCGCGGAAGCGGGAGATGTACGAGAGCGCCTCGACGAGCAGCGTCGTCTTGAACGCGGGGCTGTAGTTGGCCAGCCGGTCGTCCCGGCCCACGCCGCCGTCCGGCCTCGGGACGATGAGCGAGGTGTAGTCCGCGTTGATCTTCACGTAGTCGTACGAGAGATCGCACCCCCACGCCACGGACGAGGCCCCGCCCCCGGTGAGGCACACCTCGATACGGACCTCGGGCTCGCGCATGCGCGCCTTGAGGTGGGCGGTGTCATACGGGCGCGGCTCGCGCTCGTAGACGGAGATGCCCTGGATGCGCACGTGCGCCGAGTACGGATCGATGTCATAGCCCTGGGTGCCCGCGCGCGCGCCCACGGTGGCGAGCACCCGGCCCCAGTTGGGGTCCGCTCCGAAGACGGCGGCCTTCACCAGCGTGGAGCCCGCCACGGCACGCGCCAGGTCCTGGGCGATGGCCTGCGTGGGCGCGCCCGTCACCTCGACCTCGAGCAGCTTGGTGGCGCCCTCGCCATCGGCGGCGATGTCCCGCGCCATCTCCAGGCACAGGTCCGAGAGCGTGGCGGTGAAGACGCGCAGCTCCGGCCCCGGGTCCGTGAGGGGCACGTTGCCCGCCCGGCCGTTGGCCAGCGCGTACACGGTGTCGTTGGGGCTCATGTCCCCGTCCACCGTGAGGCTGTTGAAGGTGTTGGACACCGCCTCGCGCAGGGCGGCCGCGAGCGCTCCGGGCTGGATGGCGCAGTCGGTGGTGATGATGGCGATCACCGTCGCCAGGGAGGGGTGCATCATCCCCGAGCCCTTGAAGATGGCGGAGACCGTCACGTTCTGGCCGCCGATGCGCACCGAGCGCCACGTCTGCTTGGCGCGCGTGTCGGTGGTCATGATGGCCTCGGCGGCGGCATCGGGCTCGGGGCGCAGGGCGTCCTTGAGCGGGCCGAGCACCGCCAGCACCTTGGGCACGGGCAGGGGATGGCCGATGACGCCCGTGGAGGCGGAGAGCACGGCGGACGCGGGGATATTCAGGGTACGGCCCAGTTGCTCGCGCACGGTGCGCACGGCCTCGAGTCCGGCGGGGCCGGTGAGGGCGTTGGCGTTGCCCGAGTTGACGACGACGGCCTGGATGCCCGTGGCGGGCAGGCGGGGCTCGGCGTCCTGGACGGGTGCGGCCCGGGCCTTGTTGGCCGTGAAGCAGCCCGCGGCCGAGCAGGGCGTGTCGCTGTAGACGAGCGCCACGTCCTTGCGCTGGGGCTTGATGCCGGCGTGCAGACCGGCGAACGAGAAGCCGAGCGGTACCTTCACGGAGAGAACACCCGCAGGGTGGAGAGACCGAGCGTCTCCTCCCACCCCATCATGAGGTTGAGGTTCTGGACGGCCTGTCCGGCCGCCCCCTTCACCAGGTTGTCGATGGCGGCCGTCACCACGACGCGGCCCGGGTCATAGCCGGAGGTGTCGGCGGCCACGGCCACCGCGCAGCGGTTGGTGCCCACCACGCTCTTGAGGCTCACCGCGTCCGGCGAGGCCTCCACCGTCACGAAGGGGCTGGAGGCATAGGCCTGCTCGAGGGCGGCGCGGGCCTCGGCGGCGGTGGCGCCCGGGCGCAGGCGGCCATAGGCGGTGACGAGGATGCCGCGCTTGAGGGGCAGCAGGTGCGCGGTGAAGGTGAGGGGCACCGTGCGGCCCGCCACGCCCGCGAGCGTCTGGGCGATCTCCGGCGTGTGCTGGTGGCGCAGCACGCGGTAGGCGCGGAAGTCCTCGTCCACCTCGCTGAAGCTCATGTCCTCGGAGGCCTTGCGGCCCGCGCCCGTGGTGCCCGAGGCGGCGTCGAAGATGACCGAGCCCTCGTCCAGCAGCCCGGCCCTCAGCAGCGGCGCCACGGAGAGCGCGCACGCGGTGGCGTAGCAGCCCGGGTTGGCCACGAGCCGCGCGCTGGGAATGCGCTCGCGGAAGAGCTCCGGCAGGCCATAGGCGGCCTGCTCCAGCAGCGCGGGCGCCGAGTGGGTGAAGTTGTAGAAGGCCGGGTAGCTGGCCGTGTCCCGCAGGCGGAAGGCGCCGGAGAGATCGATCACCCGCACGCCGGCCTCCAGCAGCCCGGGCACCATCTGCAGGGAGGACTCGGCGGGCGTGGCGAGGAACACCACTTCGCACTCGCGGGCCAGCTCGGCGCTCTTGTCGAGCGGTGCATAGCGCAGCTGCCCGAGGGGCCCCGCGATGCCCAGACGGCGGCCCACGGCGTCCCCCTGCCACCTGTCGCTGGTCACCAGCCGCAGCTCCACCTTCTCGTGGGCCCCCAGGAGGTGGGTCGCCTCGACGCCGGAGTAGCCGGACGCGCCAATGATGCCGATCGCCGTCTTATGCATGAGTGTGCATGAATATGCGTTGCCCTGCATACAAGCAAGCGGCAAGTGCATATTCCCCCCGCGCCAGGGGGACGTCCGAGCGGTTCCCGATCCTCTCCCGTGCCCATCTGGCGACGGCCGTCCCAGGTGCCGCGCGCCCGCACTCCCCGTACCTTCCCGCGAGGAGGCCGTCCCATGACCGAGAAGGAGCAGCAGGGAGTCCTGGCCCGGAAGCACGAGGGCGAGCTCCAGCAGATCGACTCCCACGTCACCCAGATGGAGGCCCTGTTCCAGCGGCACTCGGCCGAGGCGCTACGGCTCACGCAGGAGGACTTCGAGCTCATGCGCCGCTCGCTGAGTGCCGTCCGGCAGTCACTCTCCGTGCTGATGCACTCCGCCGACGACGGCTGGGACCAGGCCAAGGTCCGCTTCGAGCAGGCCTGGAGCGACTTCCAGGAGCACTCCCGGAAGATGGGCAGCGCCTCCGGCGAGAAGCCTCCGGCGCAGGGGTGAGCGGCTGCACGACGAACCCTAGTGATGAGTGGGGCCCGCGGTGTCGGGCGGGTCCCCCGGGTCGTGCGCCCGGGTCACGGGTTCGAGCGTGTCCTCGGGACGCGGGCCACCGGTGGGCTCTCGAGCGTCGTCCTCGGTCTCGGTGCCCCAGCGCAGGCGCTGCTCCTCCTGGAACTCGCGCAGGTACTCCTGGAGCGCCGCGGCCACCGGCAGGGCAATCACCGCGCCCATGAGCCCCATCAGGGCCGCGCCCATGATGATCACCACCGAGATGAGCAGGGGATTCATCCGGATGGAGTGGCGCTGGACGAGCGGTTGGATGAGGTTGCCCTCCACCTGCTGGTAGACGAGGAAGACGCCCAGGGCGATGAGGGCCCGCTTGAGCCCCACCGTGGTCAGCGTGGTGAAGGAGACCAGCACCGCCATCAGGAGGCTGCCGATGTACGGGATGAGGCCCAGCACCAGGTAGAGGCTCCCGAGCGCCAGGAAGTAGGGGACTCCCAGCAGGAAGGTCCCCAGCGCCGTCACCATGCCGCCCAGCGTGACGGTGAGGAAGGTGCCCGCCAGGTAGCCGCTGACGGCCTTGTGCATGTTCCCCACCAGCCGGCGGATGGGCGGCCGGCGCGAGGGACGCACCCAGCTCAAGGCCTGGGCGTAGAGATCCTTCCCGAAGAGCAGGGCGAAGAGGCTGAGCGTCAGCACCGTGATGAACACCACCACGCCATTCACCGTGGTGGAGACGACGCCCGGCAGCGACGCGGCGACGATGTCCGGGACGTGCGCCAGGGTGGCCTGGACCTTCTGCTCCAGGTCGAAGCGCTGCTCGAGCCACCGGGTGTACTCCCAGGCGCGCACCTGGGCCACGAGGTTGGGCGCGGCCAGGATGAGGCTGCGCGCCTGCTGCACCACCAGCGGCACCAGCGTGGCCCCCATCAGCGCCGCGAGCCCGAACGGGCCCAGGAAGGTCACCAGCACGCTCCAGCCCCGGGGGAGCCCACGCCGCTCGAACCAGCGCACCAGCGGATCCAACGCCAGGGCGACGAGCAGCACCACCGCCAGCAGCACGAAGACGGCGCGCAACTGGATGAGCACCCACGCCAGCAGCAGGAGGGCGAGCGCGTTGAAGCCCACCGTCCAGACGGTGCGAGCGGAAACCTGGGAGCGGCGCGCGTCGTCCATGCGGGGCCTCCTCCGCTCAAGGTAGGCACGCCCCTGCATCGGCTCCGTCCCACTCCAGGAGAGCGGGCCGGCGGGCGGGCCCTCGCGCTCCCGCCGGGTCCTCCGCGCCAGCGCTCAGCGCGTGGGCATGGTGGTGGAGTAGGTGCCGTTCTGGTCCGTCAGCGTCTGCGCGAGCAGCAGGGCGGTCTTCTTGCCCTCCACGTCCACCACGCGGAAGAAGCGGATGGAGGCGTAGGGCGCGGTCGTCTGGGCCAGCCTCCCGCCGCTGAAGCCCACCTCCCCGGTGACGTGGCGGCCCTTGGACAGCGTGAAGGCGGAGAGCTCCAGGGGCAGATCCATGGAGGCGCCATCCTCCTGCGGGCGCACCGTGACGATGCGGCTCACGCGCGGCAGATCCTCGGTGGGGATGAAGTCGAAGCGGTAGCGGCCCGGGTCCAGGGTGATCTCGAACTGGCCCTGGTCATCCGTGAGGCGGGGGGCATCGAAGCTGAACGCGGGCCGGGGCCAGCCGGGCAGCTCCTCGATGGGCTCGGCCACCACCTTCACGCCCGCGGCCGGCACCGAGCCACTGGGCCGCTGCAGGGTGCCGCGCACCTTCATCCGCTCCAGGCACACCACGTCCGGCGTCCGCGTGACGCTGGCGCGGGGCACGGTGACGAACTTCTGCGTGTAGCCCGCGTGGGAGCTCGCCGGAGGAATGACGGAGAGCGTCATCGCGGAGTCGGGGGCGCTCGGAAGGGTGAGGAGCTCGAAGGAGCCGTCCGCCGTGGTGAGCACCTTCTGGCTGCGGTACTGCCCGCTGCCGCCCACCTTGCCCACCAGGTACACCGTGGCCTGCGGCACGGGCTTTCCGTCCTGGCCCAGCACGCGGCCCTGCAAGCGCACGGGATCGCCATAGTCGCCCATGGAGAGCGGCGCCTGGAGGCCCTGGAGCGGGTCCGCCACGGTGAACAGCTTCTGTGGCACCAGGGCGTCCGCGGAGGTGGGCAGCACCTGGAGGACGACCGCGTCCCCCAGGGCGGCCGAGGGCGGGAGTGCCAGATTGAACTGGCCCGTGGCGCGCGTCACCGGGACGCGCTGCGACAGCGGGCGCAGCGCCGCGTCCAGGGCCTGCACCTCCAGGTCGACGTCCAGGGGCATCCCGCTCGGGCCCACCACCCCGCCGGAGAGCCGGACGAGCCGGGAAGGATCGGCCAGGGTGAAGTCCAGGGACACCATGCCGCCCGGCTGCACGTCGCGGTTGTTGAACAGGGGCGGCTGCTGGGCATCGGCGGCGAGCAGCGTCACCGCGTAGCGCCCCGAGGCCACCGGCAGCGAATAGGCACCATCCATGGGCACCAGGGTGCTCTCGTGGCGGCGCACCACGCCGGGGATGAGCAGGCTCTCGCCCGTCATGCGCAGGGTGATGGAGGAGGTGTAGCTGCTGCTGGTCGTAGTCCCCTGCACGAGCACCTGGCCCTGAATCGTGGCCGGGTCGAACAGCTCGATGTTCTGCTGGCTGCGCAGATCGTCCACCCGGAAGTCCTGCGCGTAGAGGCCGCCCTTGGGGTTGGGCACCACCTCCACCACGATGTTCTTCCCGGGGTCTCCGCACCCGTCGGGGAAGCACACCTTGTTGTCGCCGCACTCGTCGTCGCTGCGGCAGCCGAGGAAGGTGTCTCCGGAGTCGCCCGCGGCGCAGCCCGTGACGAGCGCCGCCAGCAGCATCGACGTGGCCAGCCGTCTCATGGGCAGCCTCCGGATTCGGTCCTCACGAACCACGCGTAGGTCGCGGTGTAGCCCGGGTCCCGGTAGTCGGTGCCGTCGTCCGTGTGGATGATGTTCTTCGGCTGCGGCTCGCGGCCCACCAGGGACGAGTCGGTGACGACCACCTCGACGACGTGGTCTCCCGGGACGTTCAGCCGGTTGAGGTCGCTGACCCTCACGTGGAACGAGGCGCGCTCGTCACGCACCGGCTTGTTCCCCTTCGGCTCGATGGAGACCTCGGCGTCGATGCGCGGCTGGCTGGCGTCGTAGTCCACGAACCAGTACGCGACGAGCGTGTCCCCGAGGTCCGGGTCCTCGACGATGACCGAGAACTCCAGCTCGCACAGATCGTTCCCGTAGCCGCGGAGGATGCGCTCGGGGGGCGACACCTGTTGCTCCACGATCCGCAGGGGATGGTTGAGCGGCACGGGGAGCGAGCTGAGGTACTCCTCGTCCTGGGGCAGGATGCATCCCCCCAGGGCCCATGTGCTGATGGCGAGTCCCAACCACTTCATGGCGGGCAGGGGAAGCAATTCGCTGGCCAGTCGGCGGAGGGGGGATTTCATCGTCGGAACGGGGGGTTGGCGGGGGGCCTGGGTGGGGGAGAACGGAAAACCGCGACGGCCCTGTCACAGCAGCTCGTCGTCGCCGTCCTCGCCGGGGGGCATGGGCCCGCCGTTCTTCTCCGCCTCGAGCTTCTCGAAGTGGCGGAAGATCGTCCGTGGGTCCACACCCAGATCCTTGGCCGTCTTGGTCTTGTTGCGGTTGTTCCGCTCGTAGACCTCCTGGATGTACTGCTTCTGCCAGCGCTCGCGCGCCTCGGCGAGCGGCAGCACCGGCTCCAGGTTCTCCGGCCGCAGGTCCAGGTCGTCCGGCCCGAGCAGCGGCTTGTCCGCGAGCACCACCGCCTTCTTGATGCGGTTCTCCAGCTCGCGGATGTTGCCCGGCCAGCCGTACTTCTTCATGGCCACCGTGGCGGACGGCGAGAAGCCCTTGCTCTTCGAGCTGAACTCCTTGGAGTACTTCTGCAGGAAGTATTTGCCGAGCACGAAGAGATCCTCGCCGCGCTCGCGCAGGGGCGGCAGCTTCAGCGTCACCACGTTGAGCCGGTAGTAGAGGTCCTCGCGGAAGGTGCCCTTGCGCACCTCGTCCTCGAGCACGCGGTTGGTGGCCGTCACCACGCGGATGTCCACGGGCTCGCCGCGGTGATCGCCGACCTTGTAGACGATCTTCTCCTGCAGGGCGCGCAGCAGCTTCACCTGGAGCTGGAGCGGCATCTCGCCGATCTCATCCAGGAAGAGCGTGCCGCCGATGGCCGCCTGGAACTTGCCCACCTTGGTGTTGACCGCGCCGGTGAAGGCGCCGCGCACGTGGCCGAACAGCTCGCTCTCCAGGAGGTTCTCCGGGATGGCGCCGCAGTTGATGGTGACGAAGGGCCCCTTCACCCGGGGCGAGTTGCGGTGGAGCTCCCGGGCGATGAGCTCCTTGCCCGTGCCCGTCTCGCCGGTGATGAGCACGGAGATGTCCGTGGGGGCGATCTTGTCGATGCGCTTGTACACGTCGAGCATGCCCTGGCAGGCGCCGACGATTTCCCCGTAGCGCGTGTCGTCCAGGCGCTTGCGCAGCTCGGTGTTGTCCAGCTTCAGGTCGTTGACCAGCAGCGCGTTGTGGATGAGCAGCAGCGCCTGGGCCGCGAAGATGGTGAGCATGTCCAGGCTCTTGGGCTCGAACCGGTTCACCAACCTGTCATTGCCCACGTAGAGCACGCCGAACAGCTCGTCCTTGTGCAGCAGCGGCACGCACATGACGGACAAGAGCTGCAGGTTCACCACGGACTTGCTGGCCTTGAACTCGGGATCGTCCAGGGCCTCGCTGACGATGAGCGGCTTGCGGGTGCGCGCCACCTTCTCGACGATGGAGTCGGACACCCGCTCCTCGGCGTCGATGAGGTTCTCGCGCGTGACGTTGCGCGCCACCTTGATGCGCAGCTCGCCGTTCTCCCGGAGGATGAGGACGCCCTTGTCCGCCCGTGTCACCTCGATGGCCTCGTCCAGGAGGCCCTCGAGCAGCGCGTCCCGGCTGGAGCTGCCCAGCAGCCGCTCGCTGAAGGCGGTGAGGCGGCGCAGCAGCAGCAGCTCGCGGCCCACCACGCCGGGCATGTCCCGGGTGTGCGAGTCCGGATCCGTCGTGCCGTCCGTGGAGTGGGTGACGGCGAGGACGGGAGCCGGCTTCGCGGGCGAGGCGTCCTCGCGGGCGAAGACGAGCTCGGTGCCGCCCACGCGGATGACGTCGGAGGTGGCGAGCACGTGGTTGTCGCGCTTCTTGCCGTTCACCTGGAAGGTCGCGCCCAGGCTGCCGAGCTGGTAGCGCGTGCCATCGAAGAGCAGGTGCAGGGCGCTGTCCGGGACGGAGGCGTCCTCCAGCTGCACGTCGTTGTCGGCCGAGCGGCCGATGCTGGTGATGCGCTTGTGGAGGGGGACCGTGCGGGTCCTGCCGTCGGGGGTGCGGACGGTGAGGCTGGCCATGTCGACGCGTTCCTAGAAGGCGAGGGTGAAGCCGGCGCCGGCTCCGCTGGAGGTGGGGTAGAGATGGAGGCTGGCCCGGGGCGTGGCCGGGTCGGGCGCGGACTCGCGCAATGAGGGGACCGAGGGGCTCGTGGGACCCGAGGGCAGGGATTCGATGTGCGTCTCCACCACCTGATCCTGGTGGTGCAGGAGGGCATCGAGCACGCCCGCCGCGTACACGGCGTAGAAGCCCGCGGCCGAGCCCCATTTGAGCGTCGTCCAGTTCTGGGCCTGCCCCAGGCTGTCCGTGGGGATGTAGTGCACGGGGACGTTCCGGGTTCCCCCGATGTCGTCCACCGCCACCTTGGTCGTCTGGACGAGCGAGTCGTAGGCGAGGAAGGCGATGATGCTGGTGACGGCGAGTGCGCCCTCGGAGGCGGCGAAGAGCGTGCCCAGGCCCGTGCGGCCCTGCTGGAACTGGCCCGCGCCGAAGGGGACGAAGTTCACCATGAAATTGCGCTTCTCCACCTGCCGCACCGTCACCTGATGGGAGAGCTGCTCCACGCGCCGGCGCTGCTCCTCGGCGGTGGCGCGCTCGCGCTCGCGGCGCTCGGCCTCGGTGCGCTCACGCTCCACGCGCAGCTGGCGCTCCTGGCGCACCAGGACGAGCTCCGCCGACATCTGCAGGCGGATGTTGTCCAGGTACGTCACCGCGGGCGGGGGCACCGCGAACGGATCCAGGTTGAAGTCCGGCTCCAGCCGCAGCAGCGCGCGGAAGTGGCGCTCGGCGTCCTCGGGGCGGTTGAGGTTGAAGGCGCTCAGCCCGGCCAGCTTGTGCAGCTCCGCCAGGTCCTTGTCGGAGAGCCGGCCCCGGTCGATGCGGGGGCCCGCGCGCGCCAACACCTCGGCGTAGCGGCCGTACTCGTAGCTGGCGCGCAGGGCGGACACCTCCGTGTCGGCCGGCTCGTCGGCGAGCGCGGCCACGGGGGCGAGCAATCCCAGGAGGACCAGGAGGCGGAGGCAGCGGCTCATTCGGCGACGAGGGATCCGCGCAGCGTGGTGGACTTGCCGGGCTCGAGGAGCACCGCGCGCTTCTCGGTGAGGTACCCGTTGTGGCTCACCTCGTACTCCACGCGGTGCTGGAAGCTCGCCTGCCCCTTGGGCGATTGGATGTCGAAGGGATGCTCCTGTGACTCGCGCACGGTGCGCGCCTCGCCGCCCACGCGCACCACGGCGTCCGCGGGCTCGTACGCGAAGGACAGCCGCGAGGCCTTGAGCTGGGCACGCAGGCGGAAGACGTTCTCCACGCCGGGCCGCACCTCGATGGTTTCCTGGGCGGACTCGCAGTAGTCGCAGGTGATGGTGACGGTGTGCTTGCCGGGCGCCACCTGCAGCGTGTGCTGCGCGAGCGGCTGGGCGCTCGGGGCCCCGGTGTCCACGCGGACGTAGCCGTAGGGGCGCACCAGGATGGAGATGGGCACCGGCGTGAAGCGGGCGGGCTCGACCCGGGCCGGCTCGGCGCGCGTGGCGAGCCGCCGGGTGTCGGGCGTCGTCCGGGCGGTCTGCACCGGAGGCGTGTGCGGCTCGGTGGCGTTCGGCTCGGCCAGTGGCTTCACCGTGGGAGTCACCTGGGCTCCGGGCTTCGGCGGGGTGGGCTTCACGTCCGGGGCGGCCGGGGCCGTGGTGGGCGGAGCGTCCGGGGTGCGTTGCTGGAAGAGGTGGACGCCCACGCCGAGCACCGAGGCCACGAGCAGGCCCGCGCCCAGCTTCAGCCCCCGGGCGCGCCACAGCTTCAGGCGGCGCTGGCGCTCCAGGCCTCCGAGCAGCGCGAGCGCCCGCGTGTTGGTGGCATCCAGCGCGAGCACCTGGTTGAGGCAGGCGAGCGCCCGGGGCATGCGCTTGTCCGCGAGCAGCCGCTCCCCGCGCTCGAGCAGCGAGGCGATGATCCGCGGGCGCATCAGCTTCTGGTACGAGGCCGGGTCCGCGAAGAAGGAGGTGAGCTCCTCGCCCACGCGCGCGAAGCCGAGCCCCGCGAGGTAGTCCCCGAGCGCGTCGCGCAGCTTGCCCGCGTTGGCGTAGCGCCGGGCCGGGTCCCTCGCGAGGCAGGTGGCGCAGATGTCCGCCAGCTCGTCGGAGAGGCTGGGCACGCGCTGGCGCGGGTCCTCGTAGTTGCCATCGAGGATGCGCTTGAGGGTGGCGGTGGCGTTGGCGGCCACGAAGGGCAGCCGGCCCACCATCAGCCAGTAGAGGATGGTGCCCAGCGAGAAGATGTCCGTCTCGGGGCCGGCGTCGAGGCCCTCGATGATTTCGGGGGCCATGTGCGCCGGAGAGCCCACCAGCGCGCCCGTGACGGTCATCCGCTCCTCGATGTCGAGCAGCCTGGCGATGCCGAAGTCCATCAGCTTCAGGACTCCGTCCTCGCGGATCATCACGTTCTCGGGTTTGAGATCGCGGTGGATGACGCCGGACTCGTGCGCGTGGGCGAGCGCGGCGGCGAGCTCGTGCACCACCATGGCGGCCAGCTCGGGCAGCTCCAGGTGGCCCAGCTCGTCCACGTACTCCTTGAGGGTGCGGCCGCGCACGTACTCGGTGACGAGGAAGGCGTCCTGCGCGCCCTCGGCCGAGAAGTCGAACACCTCGAGGATGTTGGGGTGGTGCAGCCGCGCCACCGCCTTGGCCTCGCGCGCCAGCCGGCGGCGCGACTCGGACTTGTTGGCCAGGTGCGGGTGCAGCACCTTCACCGCCACCTCGCGGTCCAACGCCGTGTCGAGCCCCTTGTACACGACGCTCATGCCCCCGGAGCCCAGCTCCTCGAGGATGCGGTAGCGCCCGATGTTGCGGCCGATGAGCGTCATGGGTGGCTGCTCACGCCGAGGCGCGAGAGGGTGGACATGAGGACGCGGGTGTCAGGGTGGATGACGCGAGTATGACAGGAACGTCGGGGTTGGGATTCTAGGAGCCGACCCCATGGGGCGCAACGCACATCACTCGCGCTTGAGGCGGCGCCGCGCGGCGAGCCGATCCAACAGGGCGTTGAGGAGCGGCTCGGCCTGGCGGGGCAGCTTGCGATCCGTGGGCGAGTGCACGGGCAGTGCGCGCGCCAGCCGGTAGAGCTCCACGAGCCGCTCGCGGATCAACTCGTTATCCGGGCGTTCCTGGAGTGCGCGGCGGTAGGCGGCGGCGGCCCCGGTGTAGTCCCCCAGGACGAAGAGGCGCTCGCCCTCGGTGGCGGGAGAGGAGGGGCCCTGGGGGATGGCCTCGGGCTGGGCGCTGGCCTGCAGGGCGCGGAGTGTCTGGAGCTCCTGGGGTTGGAGCATCTCGCGCACGTTGGACAGCCGGAGGCTCAGCGATTCGTCCTCGGGGAACGTCCGGCAGAGCGTCTCGTAGAGGCTCACGGCCTCACTCAGCTCACCGCGGCGCAGGGCGCGTTCGGCATGGGCGACCATTTCGGCGCGGGCTTCGACGTTCATCTCGGGCGCAAGGTTACCGTACGGGACGCGGAAGTCACCCTGGGACTATGGCCGCCTGCCTGGGAGGCGCGAGGGAGGTCCACCCTGGGAGGAGCCTCGGCCGCCTGCCCGCTCTATTTACGGGAATTACGCTATTTGCAGTTTTTTATGTCTAGGCTGTCTGCTCGCTCCGTTTCGGGAAGGGACCGGGGAGGGGCGATGAGGGCCGGGCGTTCGCGCCGGTTCCGCTAGTGTGGGTGCCCCCTATGGTGACGCTCCTCCTTCTCGCCGCGCTGGCCCAGGTGCCGGACCTCCCCGAGGACGAGGCCGGTGACGCTCCGGACGCGGGCGTATCGGCCGTCGTTCCTCCGCTGCCCGTGGCCACGCTGCCCCCGGCCACCCACGAGCTCTTCGAGCGGATCAAGGGCCGCGTGGCCCAGGTGCGCATCATCGAGCGGCGCAGCGGCACCAAGTCGTCCATCGGCTCGGCGTTCTTCGTGAGCGCGGACGGGCACGCCATC
This sequence comes from Archangium sp., assembly GCF_045802675.1. GTDB lineage: Bacteria > Myxococcota > Myxococcia > Myxococcales > Myxococcaceae > Archangium. The sequence continues at coordinate 306,478 of NZ_JBJMQO010000026.1, forward strand.
ACCAACTACCACGTCATCTCGAGCATCGTTCATCAGCCGGAGGACTACTCGGCCGAGCTGGTGCGCAACGGCAACGACGCGGAGGCGGTGCCGGTCCGGGTGGTGGACGTGGACGTGGTGCACGACCTGGCCGTCATCCAGCAGGACGCGCTGGTGAAGGACTGGTTCGAGCTGGCGGCGAAGGAGCCCCCGCAGGGCACGCGGCTGTACGCCATGGGCAACCCGCATGATCTGGGCACCACCATCGTCGAGGGCACGTACAACGGGCTCATCCAGGACGCGCTCTACGACAAGGTGCACTTCAGCGGCGCCATCAACCCCGGCATGAGCGGTGGCCCCACGGTGACGGCCGAGGGCCGCGTGGTGGGCGTCAACGTGGCCACGCTGGGCAACCAGCTCGGCTTCCTGGTGCCGGTGGAGCACGCCCACGAGCTGCTCACGCGGGCGCGCAAGGCGAAGGAGGGCACACCCCCGGCGCTGCTGGCCGTGGTGGGCGCGCAGTTGATGGACAACCAGCAGCGCATCACCGAGCGCCTGCTGGCCACGCCCGTGCCACCGCAGCCGCTCGGCAACTACCGCGTGCCGGGCCGCTGGCTGCCCTTCCTCAAGTGCTGGGGCGACACCCCGCACGAGCCGGAGAACCCGTACACCATCACCAGCTACCAGTGTTCGTCCGAGGAGGACATCTACCTGAGCTCGGATCACCGCACGGGCGTGCTGGCGTACGACCATGCCTTCGTGTCGAGCGATCAGCTCGGGCCGCTGCGCTTCTCGGCGCTCTACTCGGCGCACTTCAGCGATGACGCGGGCGGCGTGGAGGCCACCAAGGAGGACGTGACGAACTTCCGTTGCCGCGAGGAGTTCGTGAAGGTGGGCAACCTGCCGGTGCGCGTGGCCCTGTGCCTGCGCGCCTACAAGAAGTTCCCCGGGCTGTATGACTTGTCGCTCCGGGCGGCGACGCTCGATGCGAGCACCTCGGGAGTGCAGACGAGCCTGGATCTGGCGGGGTTCTCCGCGGACAACGCACGCGCCATCGCGCGCCGCTACCTGGAGGCGCTCGCATGGACGAAGTGATCTTCCTGGAGGTGCTGGAGGGGGACGGGGTGCAGGCGCGGCACCGGCTCGAGCGCTTCCCGGCGACGGTGGGGCGCGGGTACGGCAACGACGTCATCCTGGATGACCCGAAGGTGTCGGCCTCGCACCTGCGAATCGAGCGCACCGAGGGCGGGAAGCTGGTGCTGCGGGACGTGGGCAGCGGCAACGGCACGTTCCGGGTGGAGCCCTGGGCGCGGCTGGCGGAGCTGGAGCTCACGGACGATGCGCGGGTGGCGGTGGGCGACACGGTGCTGCGCTTCCGGAGCCGGTCGCACCCGGTGGAGGACACGCTCGTCACGGCGGTGCCGATGGCGCCGCGCCACCGGCTCTTCGATCGGCGCTTCGCCTTCCCCGCGATGCTGGCGGTGACGGTGGTGGCCTTCCTCTTCTACCAATACCAGACGAGCTACCAGAAGACGGACTGGGGCTCGCTGGCGCTGGCGGTGCTGGGGCCGGTGCTCCTGGCCTTCGCCTGGGCGGGGTTCTGGTCCGTGGCGAGTAAGGTGGCGCGGCGGCAGTTCCACTTCGGCTCTCACGGCACCATCGGGAGCCTGGGCCTGCTGGTGGGGGTGCTGGCGATTCCGCTGTTGGTGGGGTTGGTGAAGTACAGCCTCGGGCTGGGGCCGTGGACGCACTGGCTGTACCTGGTGGGGCTCCTGGGGTGGGTGGGGTGCGTGCTCTTCTGGCACCTGGGTTACGTGACGCGCGCCCACCCGAAGCGGCTGCGGATCGTGCTCGGCATCATCCTGGTGTGCTTCGGGGTGCTGACGCAGGCGGACTCGCTGCTGGGCGACGAGGACTTCTCGCCCGACCTGGAGTTCGATCGCACGCTGCTGCCCCCGGCGCTGCGGGTGGCGCCCGCGAAGCCCGTGGACTCCTTCTTCGAGGACTCGAAGGAGCTCCAGGAGGACGTGGACGCGCTCGCGAAGGAGCGGCCCTGACCTTCGCGCCGGGCCCGCGCGTTACATGCCGCGCACGGCGTGGGGCTGGTAGGGCGCCTCGAGCGCCTTCACCTCGTCCGGGGTGAGCGTCACGTCCACCGAGCGGATGGCCGCGTCCAGGTGCTCCAGCTTCGTGGCGCCGATGATCGGGGCCACCACGGCCGGCCTGGACAGCAGCCACGCCAGGGACACCTCGGCGGGCGAGTGGCCCTTGGCCGAGGCCACCTTCTTCACTGCCTCCACCACGTCCCAGTCGTGCGGGTTGTCGTAGAGCGCCGTCGCGTATGCGTCCGAGCCGGCGCGCGTCGTGGCCTGCTTGTCATCCAGCGTCTTGCGCGTGCCCGCGAGCAGCCCGCGCGCCAGCGGCGACCATGGGATCACCCCGATGCCCTCCGCCTCGCACAGGGGCATCATCTCGCGCTCCTCCTCGCGGTAGACGAGGTTGTAGTGGTTCTGCATCGACACGAAGCGCGCCCAGCCGTTGCGCTCCGAGAGGCTCAGCGCCCTGGCGAACTTCCACGCCGCCGACGAGCTCGCGCCGAGGTAGCGGACCTTCCCCTGCCGCACGAGTTGGTCCAACGCGGCCAGCGTCTCCTCCAGCGGCGTCTCCGGATCCATCCGGTGGATTTGATACAGGTCGATCGTCTCCACGCCGAGCCGCTTCAGGCTCGCCTCGCACGCCTGCACCACGTTCTTGCGCGACAGGCCGCCCATGTTGGGCCGCTCGTTCATGGGGAAGTAGACCTTGGTGGCGATCACCACCTCTTCCAGCCTCGCGTACTTGCGCAGGGCCCGGCCCGTCACCTCCTCGCTCACCCCGAGCGAGTACATGTTCGCGGTGTCGAAGAAGTTGATGCCCGCCTCCACCGCGCGTCGGAAGAAGGGCTGCGAGGCCTCCTCGTCCAGCACCCACGGACGCCAGGTGGGGGTGCCGTAGCTCATGCACCCCAGGCAGATCCGAGACACCTTCAGGCCCGTATGGCCCAGGTTGGCGTATTTCATCGGCTCGTCACTCCTTTGGTTGGCAGGGCGCTTACCCGTGCCGGGACCAGCGCGTCCACCACTCCCTGCGCCACCGCCGCCGCGAAGGCCTCCAGCGTCCGCTCCTCGCGCCAGCGCGCCACCTCCTCGAAGTCCAGCGCGTGGTGCGTCTCGATGATGACCGAGGGCATGGGCGGTTTGCGCAGCACGAAGATGCGCTTGCCCGGCTCGTGCCGGCTCACGAATGTCCCCGGCTGCTCCAGGTCCGAGGCGTACAGGCCCACGTAGTCCTCGCCGCCATACGGGAGGAACCCCGCCTCGCCCATGCGCCGGGCCAGCGCCCGCGCCAGCGCCAGACGCCGGGACAGCAGGGGCTCGGCGGTGTCGTCCGCGTAGAGCACGCTGTACCCGGGGGCCGCGTCGTTCCTCAGGCACCACTCGTCCGGCGCCCACAGCCACCAGCTCGCCTCGCCCCGCGCGTCCGAGTGCAGGCTCACGAAGAGGTCCGCCCGCCAGCGCTCCGCCTCCTCGAGCCGCTCCGCGTACGAGGGCCTCTGTCCCGGCTTCCGGCTCAGCTTCACCTGGAAGTGCCCCGTGGCCTCCAGCCGCCGCGCCAGCTCCTGCGCCGCCCGCAGCGTGAAGGACTCCTCGTGCTCGCACGTGACGGACGTGTTTCCCTCGTTGCCCGGCGCGCCGTGCCCCGCGTCCAGGTAGAGGCGCTTGCGGCCGAAGCCCTCGGGGAACTCCACCTTCGCCACCGTGAGCGGGGCGCTCGCGGCCGGCCACACGGGCGCGGGAGCGGGCTCCGGGGCGGGTGGGGTGAGGGCGGCGGGAGGAGGGGAGGGCTCGGGGACGGTGGGCGCCGCCCGGGCCTGATCCTCGCAGCCGACGGCGATCAGGATCAGGACGAGCAGCGGCAGCCACGGGGGGAGTTTCGGCATGGTGTCTGGGACCCCGGACAGGGGGGCTCGGTTCCTCGAAGTCCCGAGTGGACACGATACCCTCACCCCGTCCCTCCCCCGGAGGGCGAGGGGAAATAGCAACGGGCAGGCCCCCGTGAGGGAACCTGCCCGTCCTTGCTTCAGCCCTTCAGGCCAGCGCTAGGCGCGGACCTCGGGGGTCGCCTCGGACTGGGGAGGCACTGCCTTCTCCCCCTCCGGCGGCGTCTTGAAGGGCGACGTCTCCAGGGCCGCGGCGAGCACCTCGTCCATGCGGGTGGCGAAGATGAACTCGATGTCGTTCTTCGCCTGGTCCGGCACGTCCTGCAGGTCCTTGCGGCAGCGCTCCGGCAGGATCACGCGCTTGATGCCCGCGCGGTGCGCCGCCAGCACCTTCTCCTTGATGCCACCGACCGGCAGCACCAGGCCACGCAGCGTCGCCTCGCCCGTCATCGCCGTGTCGCCGCGCACCCGGATGCCCGTGAGCAGGCTGGTGAGCGCGGTGAGGATCGTCACGCCCGCGGAAGGCCCGTCCTTGGGGATGGAGCCCGCGGGGAAGTGCAGGTGCAGGTCCGTCTTCTCGAGGAAGTTCGGATTGATGCCCAGCACCTCCGCCTTGCTGCGCAGGTAGCTCAGCGCGGCCGTGGCGCTCTCCTTCATCACGTCGCCGAGCTGGCCGGTGAGCGTCATGCCGCCCTTGCCCGCCATCTTCGTCGCCTCGATGAAGAGCAGATCGCCGCCCGCCGCCGTCCAGGCCAGACCCGTGGCCACGCCCGGCACCTCCGTGCGCTCGGCCACCTCCGAGTAGAAGCTCTCGGGCCCCAGGACCTCCTTCACCCGGTTGCCGTCGATGTTCTGCTTGTCGGTCTTCCCGCCGGCCACCTCGACCGCCACCGCGCGGCAGATGTCCGCGATGCGGCGCTCCAGGTTACGCACACCGGCCTCACGCGTGTACGAGACCGTCAGCGTCAGCAGCGCCTCGTCCGTGATGGTGATGTGGTCCGGGCTCAACCCGTGCTCCCTGAGCTGCTTGGGCACCAGGTGGATGCGCGCGATGCTCTGCTTCTCCTCGAACGTGTAGCCGGACAGCTCGATGATCTCCATGCGGTCACGGAGCGGGCCAGGGATGGGATCCAGCTGGTTCGCCGTGGCGATGAAGAGCACCTTGGACAGGTCGAACGCCACGTCCAGGTAGTGGTCGCTGAACGAGTTGTTCTGCTCCGGGTCCAGCACCTCGAGGAGCGCCGCGCTCGGATCGCCGCGGAAGTCCGCTCCGAGCTTGTCGATCTCATCGAGCATCATGACCGGGTTCTTCGTGCCGGCCTTCTTCATGCTCTGGATGAAGCGGCCCGGGAGCGCGCCGACGTAGGTGCGCCGGTGGCCACGGATCTCCGCCTCGTCGCGCACGCCGCCGAGCGACAGGCGCACGAACTTGCGGCCCACCGCCCTGGCGATGCTCTGACCCAGCGAGGTCTTACCGACACCCGGAGGCCCCACCAGGCAGAGGATGGGCCCGCGCATGTCGTTCTTGAGCTTGCGCACCGCCAGGTACTCCAGGATGCGCTTCTTCACCTTCTTGATGCCGTAGTGGTCCTTGTCCAGCGTCTGCCGGGCGTTCTCGATGTCGAGGTTGTCCTCGCTGAGCTTGGCCCAGGGCAGGTCGGCGATCCAATCCAGGTAGGTGCGCGCGACGGTGTACTCGCTGGAGGCCGCCGGAATCGTCTTCAGGCGGTTGAGCTCCTTGTTGGCCACCTTCTCCACGTCCGGAGGCAGGCCGGCCTTCTTCAGGCGCTCCTGCAGCTCGTCGAGCTCCTCCTCCTCCTCGCCCATCTCGCCGAGCTCTTCCTTGATCGCCTTGAGCTGCTGGCGCAGGTAGTACTCGCGCTGGGTCTTCGACATCTCGCCCTTCACGGCGGAGTCGATCTTGTTGGAGAGCTTGAGGATCTCGCGCTTGCGGTTGAGCAGCTCGAGCACGAGCTTCATGCGCGCCTTGAGGTCCACCGTCTCCAGGACGGCCTGCTTCTCCTCGATGGGGACGTCAACGTTGGCCGCGATGAGATCCGCCAGGTGCCCCGGGTGCGTGATCGACTCGACGAGCTCGGTGGCCGC
>NZ_JBJMQO010000027.1:0-82110 GCF_045802675.1 Archangium sp.
CACTCGGGCTGAGCCTCCATGACGGGCTGCTCTTCAGCAGGAGCGGACCACTCGGGCTGAGCCTCCATGACGGGCTGCTCTTCAGCAGGAGCGGACCACTCGGGCTGAGCCTCCATGACAGGCTGCTCTTCGGCAGGAGCGGACCACTCGGGCTGAGCCTCCATGACGGGCTGCTCTTCGGCAGGAGCGGACCACTCGGGCTGAGCCTCCATCACAGGCTGCTCTTCGGCAGGAGCGGCCCACTCGGGCTGAGCCTCCATCACAGGCTGCTCTTCGGCAGGAGCGGCCCACTCGGGCTGAGCCTCCATGACAGGCTGCTCTTCAGCAGGGGCGGCCCACTCGGGCTGAGCCTCCGTGGGCTGCGGCTCGGCGGTCACCCACTCGGCCTGCACCTCCATGACGGGCTGCTGCTCGGCGGCGGGCTGCTCTTCGGCAGGCGCGGCCCACTCGGGCTGGGCCTCCATCACGGGTTGCTCTTCGGCAGGAGCGGCCCACTCGGGCTGCGGTTCCGCCGTGGCCGCGGGCTCGCTCTCCGCCGTCGACCACTCGGGCTGCGCCTCCAGCACCGGCTGCTCCGCGGCCGCCGCGTTCCACTCGGGCTGCGCCTCGGTGGCGGTGGAGGGCTCGGGCGTCATCCACTCGGACTGCACCTCGACGGGCGCCTGCTCCTCGGACGCCGCGTTCCACTCGGGCTGCGCCTCCAGCACGGGCTGCTGCTCGGCGGCCGCGCTCCACTCGGGCTGCGCCTCGCCAGTCTCCATTCCGGCGTCATGGCCCAGCCGGCTGCCGTACGCCGTGGTGCTCTCGGGATCGGCCGTCTCCGCCACGGGCTGCTCGCCCTCGGGCTGGTGGCCCCACGTCGCGCTGGCCTCCGCGAACTGCGGAGTGCTCATGTACTCCGCGGCGCTCTCCAACTGGAGGCCCTCCCCGGTGCTCTCGCTCCCGGTCCAGCTCACCTCGGCGCCCGTCGCCTCGAGCGGCACGGGCTCGTCCGACACCGACGTGCCGCCCTGCTCCGCGTGGCCCAGGTAGTCCGAGGCGCTGGTGAGCGGCACCGGATCTTCCGGGTTGCCCGCGTCGTACGTCTGCTCCGCGTTCGCCGGCACGCCCCACTCCGAGGCCCGCGCGGCCTCGGGATCGAACGAGTCGGCGACCTCGACGGTGTCCGCGTGCAGATCCGGCGCGACCTGGACCGGGTTCAGCTCCAGCGTGGTCACGTGCTCCGAGGACGGGAAACCCGAGGCGGGTGCCGCGGGCTCCATCTCGGCACCGAGGTCCCCCACGTCGAACGTGGGCTGCTCGCCACCCTGGGCCGTGAACGCTCCGTCGGGGCTCGTGCCGTACGCGCCCAGGTCCTCCGCGGAGGTCTCCCACGGCGTCTCCAGCGCCGGCGAGGCGGCCGGCTCGGGCGAGGCCTGGAGCTCGGAGAGCTCGAACGTGGGCGTCCCATCGGCCGTGGCCTGGACGTCGTTCACGTCCAGGGTGGGTACGGGCTCGGCGTCGGGCGGAGTGGCCGGGATCGCGTACGAGGCGGTGATCTCCATCCGGTCCGGATCCTCGAGCAGGGCGACGTCCGGAGACCCGGCGCCGTAGGCCGGCTGCGAGGGCGCGGTGTTCGGCTCGGCGTCCAGCGCGAGCGGCGCGGAGGACCACTCATCGGTGGCGGGAGTCGTGGGCTCCTCGGCGAGGATGGGCTCGGCCTGCAGCGGCACGTCGGCATCGGACTCGAGCAGCTCGATGTCGGAGGCGCTGATCTCGATGGTCCGCTGGGAGCCCTGCCGCGACTCGGCGACGGGCGGCCCGGCGATGGGCGGCGCGGAGATGCGGGTGGAGGACGACGGGTCGGAGTTGAGCGAGGAGAAGTCATCCTCGCCCAGCTCGATGGGTCCCGAGATCTCGGTGGAGTCCGTGACCGCGAGCGCGTGCTGCCGGGCGGAGAGCGAGGCGGCCGAGGGCGTGGTGACGTCGTTCCAGTCGCTCATGTCGACCGACTCGGGAACGTTGTCGGGGATGGGCGTGGCCTCGCTGACGGGCGAGACGTCGGTGTCGGAGACCTCGAAGACGTCCTCGGTGCCGGGCCCGGCGTCGAGCGGCTCGGCCTCGGCGTCGAGTGACTCGGGCTCGGGAGAGGCTTCGAGCTCGGCGATGGGCTCCGAAGTGGGCTCCTCCCAGGGCGCGGGCTCGTTCAGCGCGGGGACTTCGAGGTTCTCGGTCTCGAGGCTGAGCTTGACCGGGTCCGGCATCGGCTGCGCCTGCTGCGGCACGTAGCCGGGCATCGGCGAGGCATAGGCGGGCGTCGGCTGCGACGAGGCGGAGTCGGCCGCGTAGTCCTGCCGCGGCTCGGCCGGGTAGGGCTCCTGAGCCGGCTGGGACTCGTAACCCGCATAGGCCTGGGCGTTGGGGTCATAGCCCTGCGCGTTGGGATCGTAGGCCTGGGCGTTGGGGTCGTAGCCCGCGGGGTAGGCGTACCACTGGCCATCCTCGCCGTAATAGCCCTGCGGTTGCTGCGCGTAGGCCTGAGCGTTCGGGTCGTAGGCCTGAGCGTTCGGGTCGTAGGCCTGGGCGTTCGGGTCGTAGCCCTCGGGGTAGGCGTACCACTGGCCATCCTCGCCGTAGTAGCCCTGGGGCTGCTGCGCGTAGGCGTTGGGATCGTAGGCCTGCGCGTTGGGGTCATAGCCCTGCGCGTTGGGATCGTAGGCCTGCGCGTTGGGATCGTAGCCCTCGGGGTAGGCGTACCACTGGCCATCCTCGCCGTAGTAGCCCTGGGGCTGCTGCGCGGGATCCTCGGCCGCGGCCTCCTGAGAGGTCATGTCCTGGCCGACCAGGTGCTCCCGCAGCTCGTTCCAACGAGCCTCCTCCGCGGGGGAAAGAATTCCCCGCGTCCGCTTCTCATCCAGGAAGCGAAACTCCCTCATCGCCGCGCGCGTGTCCGACATCCGTCACCTCGCTGCGGACCCGGACCCGGTGCCAGGCTCCAGCCACAGCGCCAAAGCAAAAAATTTCCGTGGCCGAGTGTAGGGGACTCAGCTGGAGGGGTAAACTTCGCGAACGCGGAATCCGCTCGCCCGTCACCTCCTCGAGAGAGCGGCCTTCACGGCCTCCTCCAGCTCCGGGACGCTCCGGCCATAGCGCCGCTGGAGGGCCTCCTCGAAGGCGGTGCCCTGGCCCACCTCGCGGATGAGCTCGAGCAGCCGGCCAGGCCCTCCCTCGCGCATCAGCTCTTGGACGGCCACGGCCGAGGTGCCATAGGCCAGGGCCGGGTCGCGCTGCTGGATGAGGGCCTGCCCGGCCATCTGGGAGAGGCGGGGGAGCTGGCCGGACTGGGCGGCGCCGCGCAGGCGGTTGCCGAGCGCGTAGGGCGGTTTGTCGCTGCCCAGGTAGCGCCATTCGACGAGCTCGGCAAGGCCCTCGTTGAGCCAGATGGGCACCTGCTGGCCGCCGCGGTCCGCGTGGACGAGGTCATCCACCACGGCGTGCACGTACTCGTGGACGAGCGTGGCCTTGGTCTGCGGGGTGAGCTCGGCGGCGTCGTTGATGCGGATGGCGCCGTTGGAATACAGCCCGGCCACGGCGCGCGCGAGGGCGGCGCCCTGGTGGGTGCGGAACTCCTCGCGGGTGTAGAGGACGACGTCCACGGGGGACTCGCGCGCCTCGCCGAGCACCTCGCGCGTATGGGCATGGGCCTCGTCGAGCGCGGAGACGATGCGGCCCTCGTACTCGGCGCGCTGGCCGAAGTCGCGCGCGTTGTTGAAGTACTTCACCACGAAGCGGCTGTTGGCGCGGGTGCGCATGCCGTCCTCGCCCACGCCGGACTCGTAGGCGAGCCCCGAGGCGGAGGCGGGTTGCGCGCTGGAGCCCTGCTCGTCCGTCTCGCCGTTGAAGCGCCGCTCGATGGCGCGGGCCTGGGCGCGGGCGTCGTTCTCCTGGGCGGACTCGCCGCGCGCCTTCTGCACCAGGGCGCGGGCCTTCGCGGCCTCGGGCGAGCGCGGGGGCACCTTCTCCAGCGCCGCGAGCGCTCCCCGTGGATCCTTGTCCTCCAGCAGGAGCCGCCCGAGCTCCAGGCCGAAGTGGCCCTCCTTGGGGAAGCGCTCGAGGCCCTGGCGCAGGGCGACCTCGGCGGCGCCGCGCTGCTCGGTGGCGAGCGCGGTGCGGGCCACGCAGCGCAGGCCCGGGGAACTCTCGTCGAAGAGGACGGCGCGCTCGCCGAGCGAATACGCCATGACGGCATCGGAGCCGGCGAGGGCCTCGCAGCCCTTGAGGAGCGAGGCGGCGATGGTGCGGCGCTCGGGGGCGGGGTAGCCCTTGGGGTCCACGGAGGCCCAGGCGAGGTACAGGTCCTCCCACGCGCGCTGGACGGCGAGCTTCTGGGCCTGGGCGGACGTGGGAGGAGGGTTGGCGGAGAGCAGGGCGGCGAGGAGCAGGGCGCGCATGGGCCCAGTATCGCCGAGCCGGCATGGTGGGAGCCAAGGCATCCGGGCGAGGGCCTGCCCATGTTTCTGGTCAGCGAGCGGGGCAGCGGGGAAAAGCAGCGCGGGTTGGGACGTTTGTCGTTGTCACCTTCGTTGTAGCGCCCCGGCTCGTCTCCCGGGGCCCACTTCATTCAGGGAGGACGTTTGCGCAGACTCGTCGTCGGCTTCTTCGCCATGGCACTCGTGGCCCTGCTGCTGGGGGGCCTGGCCCTCACCGTGCTGCGCGCCACCCTGCACCGCCACGAGACGCTCGTCAGCGGGTACCTGGGCGAGGTGGTGCTCACCGAGGAGCTGGTGTCCGTCAGCAACGAGGCGGCGCGCAAGGCCCGCGACTACCTGCTGACGGGGGACGAGTCCCACCTGCGCGAGCTGGAGGCCGCCCGCGAGCGCTTCCGGGTGGTGCACGAGAAGTTGAGCTCGGGGGGCGTGGTGCGGTCCGAGGAGCGCGAGCGGCTCTCCCGGTTGCGCGAGCTCTGGTTCATCGCGGGCGCGGCGGCCAACCGGGCCACCGAGGCGCGCCAACGCACGGGCCAGGTGGAGGGCGAGACCGAGCGCATCGTGAGGGAGGAGATGCTGCCCGAGCGCGTCCGGTTCGACGTCGAGCTGGAAGCGCTGATGCGCTACGAGCACGCCCTCTACGAGACCGCCCAGCACGAGGCGGACGCGGCGTCGGGCAGGGCGTGGCGGCTGTTGGCCGCGGGCTTCCTCGGCGAGGTGGCCGCTTCGCTGGTGCTGGGAGTGCTCCTGCTGCGCGCCCTGCGGCAACGCGAGCAGGTGGCGGCCGAGCGCACGGCCCTCTTCGCACGGGAGCGGGAGGCCCGCCGGGAGGCGGAGGCGGCCCTGGCCCTGCTCGACACCCTCGTGGCCACGGCTCCCGTGGGCATGGCCTTTCTCGACACCTCCTTGCGCTACGTGCGTGTGAACCAGGTGCTGGCCGACATGAACGGCCTGCCCGTGGAGGCGCACCTCGGACGCGCCCTGCCCGAGGTGTTGCCCGCGGTCGCCCCCACGCTCGAGCCCATCCTCCGGCGCGTCCTCGCCGGCGAGTCCCTCCTGGGGCAGGAGATGTCCGGGCCCCACCCCGTGCGGCGGGGCGAGGAGGGCCACTGGCTCATCAGCTACTACCCGGTGCGGGACGGGGAGGGCCGCGTCTTCATGGCCGGTGCGGTGGTGGTGGACATCTCCGAGCGCAAGCACGCGGAGGAGGAGCTGCGGCGCACGGCGCAATTCCGCGAGCGCCTCATCGGCATCGTCTCCCACGACTTGCGCACGCCCCTGTCCGCCATCTCCACCGGCGCGGGCCTGCTGCTGCGCACCGAGGGCATGCCCGGGAAGACGCTGCGCACGGTGGGACGCATCGCCAGCAGCGCCGAGCGGATGTCGCGGATGATCGCCGAGCTGCTGGACTTCACCCGGGTGCGGCTGGGCGGTGGCATCCCCGTGCAGCGCACGGCCTCGGACCTCTACCCGGTGGTGCGCCACGCGGTGGAGGAGGCGGAGATGGCCTCCCCGGGCCGCGAGGTCCGGCTGGAGGCCCATGGAGAATTCTGGGGGGAGTGGGACGAGGGACGGCTGGCGCAGGTGGTGGGCAACCTCCTGAAGAACGCGCTGACCTACAGTCCCGAGGGCACGCCCGTCACGGTGGGCCTTCACGGCGAAGGCGCCTGGGTGCGCCTGGTGGTCCACAATCACAACCGCGTGGGGCCCATCGCTCCCGAGACGCTGCCGACGCTCTTCGATCCCTTCCGGCGCGGAGAGGCCTCGCACACGCAAGGAGCGCGCGAGGGCCTGGGCCTGGGCCTCTACATCGCCCGGGAGATCGTCGCCGCCCACCGCGGCTTCATCGACGTGATGTCCACGGCGCCGGAGGGGACCGTCTTCACGCTCCTCCTCCCGCGCGCCGAGAAGGTGTCCCAGAAGGTCGGGAAGGTGTCGAAGGACGTGTCATTCGCCAGGGGCGGCCTGGAGGCGGGGGGTCCTGCGAGGTAGTATCGCGAAAGTGTCCGGGGAGGTAGAGTCCGGGGCCACTGATGAGAGCCCTCCCCTCGATGATTCCTCCTGTCGCACTTCCAGCTCTTCCGGCCCGGCGCCTGTTCGCGGTGCTGCTGCCCCGTCGAATCCCCTTCGCCTGCCTGGCGCTGATGGCCGTCCAACTCGCCATCTTCCTGGGGGAGGAGCAGTGGGGTGGCTCGACGTTCCACGTCACCCTGATGCGGATGGGGGCGGAGTTCAGCCCGGCCTCGCTCGGAGCCGAGGCGTGGCGGTTGCTGACCGCGGGCTACCTGCACCTGGGCTGGCCGCACCTGGTGGGCAATGCCGTCTTGTTGCTGCTGTGCGGCATGTACCTGGAGGGACTGCTCGGCCCGAGCCGCCTCTTGCTGCTCTACACGCTGTGCATCCTGGCCTCGATCCTCGCCGGCGCGCTCGTGCTGCCGCAGAGGCTCGTGGTGGGGTCCTCGGGCGGCGTCTGCGGGATGGTGGGCGCGCTGCTGGCGCTCACCTCCCGGCCGAGTGCCCCGCTCCCGCCAGGACGCCGTCTCGTCTGCGTGCTGGCCGCGAGCACCGTCGTGGCCTCCATGGTCCATGGTGCGTGCGCGTGCCCGCAGCAGATGCCCTCCAACATCCTGCACCTGGCGGGAGGCGCCATGGGGCTGGGGCTCGGGATGTCGGGCGCGCTGCTCTGGAGGCTGCCGCGTCCGTGGGAGGCTGAGCGCCTGTCCGTCCGCCTGGGCGCGTTCGCCGTCGTGTACATCACCCTGCTGTGCATGATCCGCGCCCTGGTCTTGGGACACCCCTGGGAGGTGCGGTGGGCACAGCCCCTGGTGCGGCTGCGGATGCCGGGGACGCCGGTGACCGTCGCCGTGCCCACCGGGGCCGCGGGCCGTGTCGAGGTCCTCGAGGACGCCACGGGAGGCGGCGCGTCCTCGCGGGTCTTCTTCGGGGACGAGATGAAGGAGCCGGTTTCGGTGGAGGTCACCGCCGAGCGGTTGGAGCGGGCCATGCCCGAGGCACGACTGGAGGAGGCCACGCGGGAGCTGCGCGAGCGGCTCCTCAAGGAAACGCAGGGCCCCCAGGAGCCGGACAGTGTCATGTGGTCGATGCCGCAGGTGTACACGGTGGACGGGCATCCGATGGTGTACGCGTCGATGGCGGCGGGCAACTTGTTCTGGGTGTCGCGCTGGTCGATGTACCGGGACGACTGGCTCATCACGCTCGAGGTGTGGAGTGCGTCTTCCGGGTTGCCCGAGTCCTGGGAGCCGGTGGGGATGGAGGTGGTGCGCAGCGTGGCGGTGGAGAAGGAAGGGGAGGTCGCGCACTGAGCGCGGCCCTTCCCGTAGCACCTCGAGACGCCTGCACATCTCCGCTGAAAGCCCCCGAGAGGGGACCGCGCGTCAGGGCACGTACTCCGGGAACGTCACCCCGGAGAGCGTGGCCGTCCGGGTGCCGCGCTCGTCCCAGAGCTTCAGCAGGTACGGGCCCGCGGGAGCGAGCCCGGGCTGCTCCACCTCCACCAGCAAGCGGCGCGTTTCGCCCGGGGCCAGGGGCTCGGGTGGCCACACCTGGACGTCCCACCGCCCGGCCGGGCCCACCAGTTGCGCGTTCACGGGAGTCCACGGCCGGGTGCCCTGATTCCAGAGCTGCAACTCCACCGCGAGCCGCGTCACCCCGGCCTCCTTCTCTCCGCCCGTGGCGCGGTAGCTCACCGCATCCACCACGTGGAAGGCTTCTCCGGGACGGAGAGTGATGTCCTTGTAGATGCGCTGGGCGCGGATGCCCTGTTTGTTCATCTGCTTCAAGGCGAGCAGCCCGGTGAGGCCGCGGGGAGCATCACGCTCCGCCCGTTCCCGGGCCAGCACCGTCTGGCATTGCCGGGTTCGCGCTTCCGCCTCCTCGGCCTGTTGCCGGTACGAGTCGCCAGGGCGCGGTTGGCGGTAGACCTCCACCTGCGGCTCGGCCCGGGGGGACACCACCAGCGTGAAGTCCAGGCTCGTGGGCGGTGCTCCATCCGCGAAGCGCACCGTCAGCCGCAACCGCGTGCCCGGCGGCAACTCGTCCGACAGGAGCAGGGCGAGCATGAGCCCGTCCCTCGACAACGAGACCTGACGGAAACGCTCGCGCTCTTCCACCACCACGGTGTCCTCACCCAGGGCGGGCGTGTCGAAGACGAACGTGAGAACGCGATTCGGGCTGATGGGCACTTCCCGTGCTTCACCCGCGCTGTCCGCCGTCACCGTGAAGCGGGGCGCTCCCGTCATGGCCCAGGGCGTGGCGGCGGGCGGTGCGAGTGCCGGGGCATTCGCGTGGAGAAGCAGCAGCAGGGCCGTGGCGGAGAACGGGGCGGGCATGGGAAGGAGACCTCCGAAGTGGAGAGGTTAGCAGGAACCTCCCACGTTGGTCCCTACTCGAAGCGCCTCACCGCCTGGAGCGCCACCGTGGACCAGATGATCGCCGCGTCCTGCCGGCTTCCGGGCTCCATCCACACGCCGCGTTTGTCCTCCAGGTCATAGAGGTCGAAGCAGACGGAGTACGTCAGCCCGTCGGGAGTGCGGACCTGGGTGATGCGCCCATAGACACGTCCCTCCCCGAAGAGGAGCTGCCCGGTGAAGACGCTCCGGGTGGGAAACCCTCCCCACGGCTCCAGGATGATGAAGGTGGCGGCCTGGCCCGGGTGCACGGTGATGCGTTCACTGGGGCGGGGCTCACCATCGATGAAGAACATCGCGTTCTCACGGGCCCTGATGCTCAGTCCCCCCACCTGCTTCATGGTCTGCTCGGAGCCGGCGGGGCACTCGGCGGGCGGGGGCATGCGCGAGGCGGTGGGGGGGGCCACGGGGCGCACCTGGGGCTCGGGGCTGGCGCACGCGAGCTGGCCCGCGGCCCATACCAGGACGCAGGCCCTGCCCGCGCCACCGAGCACCGTGTTCTGCTGCTGCCGAGGGGGAGTCCTCACGCGTGTACCGTCCTTCCGGAGCGTCGCGGGTGCGACGGGCGCGGCAGTGGAGGCCCGAGCGGGCGCCGCGCCTGCGCCAACTTCCGGCGGCTTTGCCTGGGACGCCACTTCCTGGCCGGAAGAAGTGACCTCCAGCATGGTGGGGGCGGAGATCACCTCGGCGGTAGGCGGAGACCCCTCGGGCGCGGGGCCGGGCGGGGAGGGGAGCAGGACGAGCAGGCCCACGGCGAGCACTCCCACGGCACCACCCCAGGCCCACGTGCGCCAGGGCCCGCCGCGAGTCCGGGGCGGTGGGGCCGGGGGGCTCGGGTCCGCCGCCTCTCCAGGCGCTCCCGCTGGTAGCTGCTCGGGAGGGCACGGGAGCGTGGAGGCTTCCGCCGGGGCCGGGGGCCCGCCGCGCCGGGGGTGCAGCCGCGCGTACAGCTTCAACCGCCGCATCTTGTCCAGCCAGTCCCCCAGCTCGCGTCCCATGGTTTCCTGGACGGTGGTGGCGGCATCGGGGCCCCAGGCCTCGCACAACGGCACGTCCCAGGTGCCGTCCGCCTGCGCCAGCACCGCCTCCAGCTCCGCGCACACCGCCCACGCATCCGGCGGGCGCGCCTCGAGCCGTTTCTCCAGCATGCGCAGGCACAGCTCGCTCAGGGCCCGGGGCACGCGCGGGTTGCGCACGTGGGGCGGCTCGGGCTCCTCCCGGAGGATGATGTTGGCCAGGGTGCCCTCGTCCGCCCTCGGGTCCTCTGCGTCGAAGGGGTAGCTGCCGGTGAGCAACCAGTAGAGCAGGACGCCCAGCGCCCACAGGTCATCCGAGCGGCGCGCCGGGGAGTGCTCGCCGGCCCGCTCGCGCCGGAAGCGCAGGGCCTCGGGGCTGCGGTAGTGCCGCGTGCCCGGCAGCGCCATGGGGTGCGTGATTTCGGGCGCGCCCACGTATGTGCCCACGCCGAAGTCCACCAGCACCGGGCGCCCCTCCTCCTTGCGCACCAGGACGTTGGCGCCCTTGAGGTCCCGGTGCACGACGCCCGCCGTGTGCACGCCCACCAGCTGCCGCGCCACCTCCAGCACGAGCCGCGCCACGTCGCGCGCCGGGACGTTCCCTTCCCGGGCCCAGTCGTACACGGGGCGCCCGCGCACGTAGGGCATGACGACGTAGACGAAGCCCGGCCGCTGGGGCGGACACAGGCCGAAGCCGAGCACCTCCAGCGAGCCCACGCGCCGCAGCCGCAGGCGCACCTCCAGCTCGCGCCAGGCCCAGTCCTTGGAGGTGAGGGGGAAGAACTTGAGGGCATACAGCCGGCCCCCGCGCCGGGCCCGGTACACGCTGCCCTGGCCTCCCTCGCCCAGCCGCGCCTCCAACCTGTAGCCGTCCACCCGGAGGCCGGGCGCGGGGGACCACCTCTCCTCCCTCGCCTCCAGGCCCCGCCGGGGCCGCCGGGGCTTCCCCTCCCTCCACCCCCGCTCCGCCGCAACCCGCCCCTCCACGGCCTGATTCATGTGCGTGACCTCCGGAGTGGGGCAGTCTAACATGACCCCTGACAGTCGGCGGCGGCGTCATCCGCTCGTCCGGAGGGATGACAACGAAAGCAGGCGTCGGGGGTCGCGGTGGCGTCTCCCCACCGCGCGCGCTCAGCTCTCCTCGGCGACCTGCCAGCCCTTCTGTCCGAGGCCGCCGATGATCTCCTCGATGTGGCCGCGGCCGCGCGTCTCCAGCGTCACCTCCACCGCGACCTCGCCCAGCCCCGCCTTCGAGAAGGCGCGGTTGTGGTAGATCTCCACGATGTTGGCGCCCTGCTGGGCGAGCTCCGCCGTGAGCCGCGCGAGCATCCCCGGCCGGTCCGGCATCTTCACCACCAGCCGCACCAGTCGCCCGTCCTTCACCAGGCCGCGCTCGATGATGCGGCTGACGAGGTTCACGTCGATGTTGCCGCCGGAGATGAGCAGCACCACCTTGCGCCCGCGCGCCGCGGGAATCTTCCCGTTGATGAGCGCCGCCAGGCCCACCGCGCCCGCGCCCTCCACCACCGTCTTCTCGCGCTCGAGCAGCAGGAGGATGGCGTTGGCGATCTCCTCCTCGTCCACCGTGACGATGTCGTCCACGTAGCGGCGGATCATCTCGTAGGTGTAGTCGCCGGGGCGCTTCACCGCGATGCCATCCGCGATGGTGGTGGCCGCCGGCAGCTCCGTCAGCTTCCCCGCCTCCACCGAGGCCTTCATGCTCGCGATGGCCGAGGCCTGCACGCCAATGACCTTGATGCGCGGGTTGGTCTCCTTGAGCGCGCACGCCACGCCGGAGATGAGCCCGCCGCCGCCGATGGGCACCAGCACCATGTCCATGTACGGCACCTGCTCGAGCAGCTCCAGGCCGATGGTGCCCTGGCCCGCGATGATGAGCGGATCATTGAACGGGTGGACGAAGACGCGGTTCTCCTTGTCCTGGATGCGCAGGGCCTCGGCGTAGGCCTCGTCGAAGTTGGAGCCGGAGAGCACCACGCGGGCGCCGTAGGAGCGCGTGCGCGTCACCTTGATGAGCGGGGTGCGCTCGGGCATGACGATGGTGGCGTGCACGCCCTGGCGGCCCGCGTGGTAGGCGAGCCCCTGCGCGTGGTTGCCCGCCGAGGCGGCGATGACGCCGCGGGCCTTCTCCTCCGCCGTGAGGGTCAGCAGCTTGTTGAGCGCCCCGCGCTCCTTGAAGGCGCCGGTGCGCTGCAGGTTCTCCAGCTTGCAGTAGAGCGCCGAGCAGTCGGTGAGCTCCTTGAACTGCTCCGTCCGGGGGCACTCGGAACGGTACACGGCTTCGCCAATGCGCTGCTGGGCGTCTTCGATTTGCTGGAGGGTGACCATGGGCTGTGTCGCGCCTGATAACCGATGCGATGCCCGCGCGAAAGGGGAGGGGGCAGCGGGCCGCCGTCTGCCCGCCCGCTCTCAGATGCCTCGGAGCACCGTGGCCTTGCCCACCCGGCCGATGGCGAGGATGAATGCCGCGGTGCGCAACGTCACCTTGCGCGAGCGCGCCAGCTGCGCCACCCGGTCGTAGGCTTCCTTCATCGTCTTCTCCAGCTCGGCGTTCACCCGGTCCTCCTCCCAGGTGAGGTGCTGGAGATTCTGCACCCACTCGTAGTAGCTGACCGTCACACCGCCCGCGTTGGCGAGGATGTCCGGCACCACGAGCACGCCACGCTTCTCGAGAATCTCGTCCGCCTCGGGATCGGTGGGACCGTTGGCGCCTTCAATGATGAGCCGGGCGCGCACCGTGTTGGCGGTGGTGCGGTTGAGCGCATGGCCCATGGCGGCGGGGACGAGCACGTCACAGTCCGCGGCGAGCACGTCCTCGTTGGTGCAGGCCTGGCCGCCGCCGAAGCCGGTGACGGTGCCGGTGCGCTTCACGTGCTCGAAGAGACCGGGGATGTCGAGGCCCTGGGGGTTGTACACGCCGCCGTACACGTCGGAGACGGCCACCACCACGCCGCCGTCCTGCCAGAGCAGTTGTGCGGTGTGGCTGCCCACGTTGCCGAAGCCCTGGATGGCGAAGCGCGTGCCCTTCATGGGCAGGCCGGTGTCGCGGAGGATTTCGCGGGTGATGTAGAGCAGGCCGCGCCCGGTGGCCGAGTCACGGCCCCGGGTGCCGTAGAGCTCGGGGGGCTTGCCGGTGACGACGGCGGGCGAGTGCCCGTGGTAGCGCGAGTACTGGTCCATGATCCACGCCATCACCTGGGGGTTGGTGTTGACGTCGGGGGCGGCGATGTCGCGGGTGGGACCAATGACGTCCTGAATCTGGTCCACGTACTTGCGGGTGAGCCGCTCGATTTCCTTCATGGACAGCTGGGTGGGGTCCACGGCGATGCCGCCCTTGGCGCCGCCGTAGGGGAGGTTCACCACGGCGGTCTTCCACGTCATCAGCGAGGCGAGCGCGACGCACTCCTCCTGGGAGATGGTGGGATGGAAGCGGAGGCCGCCCTTCATGGGGCCGCGGCTGTTGTCGTGCTGGATGCGGTAGCCGTGGAAGGTACGGATCTCACCGCTGTCGAGCTCGATGGAGACCTGGACCTTGACCTCGCGGAGGGGCGTGGCGAGCAGCGTCTCGATGCGCTCGCCGACGTCCATGATGCGGGCGGCCTTGCGGAAGTAGTAGTGAATCCCTTCGACGGCATGCATGGCCGGGGTGCTCTCCTGGGGCGGCCGGCGTGGGGGCGACCCATGACGGCGCGAGACCTTAACAGATGGGGTGCGGTAGCATGGGTTGGCCATGCGCTCCAGTTCCCCGTCAGCCCAGGATGCGAGCGGGCACCTGCAGGGGCTCGCGAGGCGCATCCGGGCGCTACGAGAGCGGCGGGGCCTGACCCAGGAGGACTTCGCCGCCCGGTGCGGCATTTCGGTGAGCTTCGCCTCGCTGCTGGAGCGGGGTGAGCGCAGCCCGAGCTACGAGACGCTGGTGCAGGTGGCGGGGGCGCTGGGGGTGCCGCTGGCGGAGCTCTTCCGGGTGGAGGAGGACGAGGCGGGGGCACAGCGGCTGGTGGAGCTGGCGCGGGCGCGAGGACTGACGCGGGAAGAGGTGGACCGGCTGCTGGCGGTGGCGGAGGCCATGTTCGGAGGCGAGCGCACGCCGGGGCAGGCGCCCACCGAGGAGGCCCGTCGCTGCAAGGAGCCGGGCTGCGAGAAGCCGGTGCTGGCGAGGGAGCTGTGCGTGGCGCACTACCACCGGGCGAGGCGAGCCAAGACGCCCCCCACTTCCTCAAACCCGTAGACCCCTCCCTCGCTCTCTGGGAAAGGGTCGGGGTGAGGGTAGGGCGGGCCTCGGGTTGCCCCCTGTTGCACGACCCGGAAGCGGAAAGGGACTCATGCGCCTCGTGACGTATCGCCATTCCAGGGGGCACTGGCTCCGTGGGTGGAGTGGGCTTGCGCTCCTGTTGTTGCTCACGGCCTGTGCCGCGAATCCCGGCCGGATGGGGCCGGGGTGGTACGCGCAGAACAGTCCTGTCGCGGCTCAGCGCTTCCCTGGCACGTCAGGCTCCGGACAGCAGGCCGTCGAGGTTGATCTCGAGGTGCCCACGCCACGGCGGGCGGAGGAACTGCGCCGGAGCGGCGTGCAGTTGCCCCGGGTCTCCCAGGGCGTGGCCGACCCCCGAGCGCATCGGGATTTCGTCGACGCCCGAGTGACGGCCGTGGGCTTTGGCATCACCGCGGGAGGGTATGTCCTCTACTGCGAGGGATTGCCACTGCCCGTGCTCGTCCCGGAGTCTCAGGTGGACCTGGGACTCACGAGCGCGGAGCCGCTGAATGCCTCCATCTACCCGGACCGGGACGCGGCTCTGGCGGCCAGTACCTCAGGGCCCGGACCCGCGAGATATGCCTATTACCGCGGAGCGGGAGGGTCACTCATCGTGCCCACCCTCTTCTCTCCGGCCACCACGCCTCGCATCGCCCGGACGATGCTCGAGGTGCGGCAGTACCTGGCGGACACGACCCAACGCGAGCTGAAGATCCTGTTGTTGAGCCTGACAGGGACCAAGGTCCTGCAGGGGGTCTTCTCGCGCGTGGTGCGGTTGAGCGCGGAGGAGCCAGCACTTCGTCCGTTGTCTCGGGAGGCTGCACTCAGCAGTGAAGCTCCAGCGCCGCGACAACCGGTGCCGAAATCCGCCGAAGCCCCTCCAGAATCCGCTCCCACTCCGACGGCGCCCGCGCCCGCCTCACCCGTGCCCTCACCGGGATTGGTCCAGGCGCTCACTGGCAGTAACCCGCCCCGGCCGGCGGCTGCAGGCCCACGTCTGCCTCGAGACGTCGCGGTCAAGCCGAAGGTGCCTGGTGTGCTTGAGACGAACCGTTCCATTGGCGCCAGCCCCACCCAGAACGCACAGCTCCAAGCGGACATCAAATACCTGGAGGAAATGGGCGCCAAAAACATCCGGGTGAACCAGCAGCAGGTCACGTACCGCAACGGCCAGCGTGTCGGAGTCAACCGCCCGGACCTGCAGTTCGACTATAACGGCCGCCGCTATCAGGTGGAGTACGACACGCCCACCTCGGACCGTGGTCCCAGTCACCAGTCGCGCACCACGTCCAACGACCCGGACTCGGAAACCATTCTCCTCATCGTGCCCTGACGGGCGAGGCTCACCGGATGACCGAGAACATGAAGGGACTGCTCCTGGAGGACCGCTGGGCGCCCGTCACTTCGGAGATAGGATTTCTGGAGACCGATGCGGAGCACGCCGCTCGCGCCTACGCGGCGTGGCAGGCAGGGCTGCCGGTGCTCCGAGGCGTCGCCGTCGAGGTGCGCCCGGTGATGGCGGGCTCCTTGGAACAGGCGCTCTCCGCCCTGTTGCCCCTCACGGATTCCGAAACGCAGCGGCACCTCTTCATCCCCACACGCAGCCCCTGGACGGCGTTCGTCGAGAACGGGTGGCGAGGGACCGATGCCACGGGCCCCATGCGTTATATGGCCCGGACGCTGGGCTGCCGAGTCCTGCGTGTGGTCGCCGTGCCCAATACCCTCCGCGGGGACAAAGGCCGCTATGGCGCCGTGTCGCTCGCCATGTACGGCCCGCACCAGACGGAATGGCTCAACTACATACGCGCTGTGAACGTGGTCAACGACGGGGGCCGCTGGGTCTTCGACCAGTTCGGTGAGCCGTTCTCCTTCGAGAAGCTGGAGCAGTATCAGGCGCGCCGGGTGAGGGACCGGTTCACCTTCGACATGCTCCGGGAGTACCTGCATCACCTGGGGCTGTCGCCTTTCGAGGAGTCCTTCTACCTTCCACCGGGCACACCCGCGTGGCTGGTGGAGAAGACAGGCCCGCTCGTCGTCGCCCGGAAGCAGTACACCCTGGCCGAGGCCCGCGAGGACCTCTGACGCGTCTGCTGCGCCCTACCCGTTCCAGATGGCTTCCACGCGGGTGCGCACCTTGCGGCGGCCCTTGGCGAAGCCGGGCAGGGCGCGCATCGACTCGAGCGCGGGGCAGCGATCGGTCCACTCCAAATCGATCAACGCCGTGTCGGCCGCGCGCAGGAAGTACTCCAGCGCCCGCTCCGGGTGGCCGGTGAGGCACAGCTGCTCGGTGGCGAGCTGGCGCATCAGCGAGGCGAACCGGGGGCTCAACCTGCGCTCCAGCATGGCGTCCAGTTGCCCGATGGAGATGAACGGGTCCACCTCGCCGAGCACGGTGGCGGCGTAGCGCGCGCCATTGGCGGCCATCGCGGACGTCTCGTCCTCGAGGGCACGCTTGCACTCGCGGATGCCCTCGTAATCCTTCATCCAGGCCGAGACGCGCAGGCGCAGCATCAGCCCGGGCATGCGGTAGTTGGAGAACCTCGCGAGCTGCTCCCGGGCCGCGCGGTAGTCGTCCATCCGTCCGCGCAGGGCGCTGCAGCGGGCGAGCTCGAACAGGCTCAATCCCAGCTGCGAGTCGAGGTCGAAGGCCCGCCGCAGGAGCACGAGCCCCTCATCGGCGCGGCCGGCCTCGCACTGGAGGCTGCCGAGGAACTGCATGGCCACGGGGAAGGTCGGGGCGGTCTCGAGCGAGGCCCGCGCGGCGACCACCGCCTTGCGCCAGTCTCCCTCCTGCGAGGCGAGCATGGCCCGGGCCAGGTGCGTCTCGGCGAGCTGGGGCGCCCGCTGCTCCAGGCGCGTGACGCTGGCGCGCGCCACCTCTTCCCAGTTGCGCTGCGCGCCCGAGCCCGCGAACCAGGCCCGCAGGCAGAGGAGGGCCTGGAGCGCCAGCGCGAGCTGGAAGTCCGGGGCGAGCTCGAGGCACTGCTCCAGCCCGCTGATCGCCACGTCCGAGGCGAAGCCCGGGGTGTAGCCCTGGACGAAGGCCTGACGGAAGAGCGCGAGGGCCTCGGGCGGCGTGGTGTCGTGCTGGGCGGCGATGCGCAGCTCCACGCGCAGGGACTCGGCGATGCGCGGGCCCAGCCGGTCCTGCAGCTCGAAGACGTCCTCGGAGGAGTCCTCGAAGCGGCCGCTCCACAGCTGGGTGCCGTGGGCCGTCTCCACCAGTCGGACGGAGATGCGCACCGTGGGGCCCGAGCCCTGCACCGTGCCATCGACGACGAAGCCCACGCCCAGCTCGCGGCCCACGGCGCGGGGCTCACGCTCGTCGCGGAAGCGCGCGGTGGCGCCGCTGCCCGTCACCCGCACGCCGCGGGTGCGCGACAGCACGTCGATGAGCATGTCGCTGAGCGCATCGCCGAGGAACTCGCGCTCCCGGGCGCCCTGGAAGCGCAGCGGGAGGATGGCCACGCCCGGCTCGCGGGTGGCGGTGAGGCTCCAGGAGGAGGTACGCGCGACGGTGGGCGTGTCCTGCGACACGGGCGCCGCCGCCAGCGCGGGCAGGGACGAGAGCCGCGGGCTCGTGGGGGCCTGCTCACCTCCCGCGCTCTCCAGCCACGCGCGCAGCGACAGGGCGAGGCGGGCGGCGCTCTCGGGGCGGCCGTCGGGCTCGCGGGCGAGGCAGTGCAGCACCAGCGTGGCGAGCGCGTCGGGGACGGCCGTCCGGGTGCGCGGGTCCGGCGGGGGCTGGCGCAGGCGGGCGAAGGCGACGGCCATGGGCGAGTCGCCCGAGAAGGGCATCGCCGCGGTGAGCATCTCGTAGAGCATCAACCCCACGGCGTAGAGGTCGGCGCGCGCGCCCACCTCGCTGCCGGAGAGCACCTCGGGGGCCATGTACATGGGCGTGCCGGCGGTGCCCTGGGTGTGGCGGGCGGCCTCGTCCACGAGGGCGCGGGCGATGCCGAAGTCGGTGAGGACGACGCGCTCGCCCTTCTCCACGAGGACGTTGGCGGGCTTGAGGTCGCGGTGCACCACGCCGGCGGCATGGGCGGCGGCCAGGCCCTCGCACACCGCCTGGGCGATGCGGGCGGCGCGCACGGGTGCCAGCGGCCCCTCGCGGGCGAGCAGCGAGCGGAGGTCCTCGCCCTCCACGTACTCCATGGTGAGGTAGTGCTGGCCCGAGTGCTCCCCCAGGTCGTGCATGCGTGCCACGTGGGGGTGGGAGATGCGGCGGGCGAGGCGGACCTCGCGGCGGAAGCGCTCGAGCGCGTCCGGACTGGGGTTGCTGCCCAGCTCCAGCGTCTTGAGGGCCACCACGTCACCGACGAGCCCGTCGCGGGCGCGGTACACCCGGCCCATGCCTCCTCGGCCGACGAGCGACTCGAGGACATAGCGCCCCGCGAAGAGCTCCCCGGTGGGCTTCAGCTCGGGCGCCCCCGGCTCGGAGGATCTCGCCTCTGGAGCACCGCCCGCCTCCGGCAGACGCGGGAGCGTCGTGACGGTGACGGGGGCGTCGGGAGGGGGGGCGGAGCGGTCGTCGGACACGGAGGGGCGAGTCTAGGCCATCCGGGAAGGGGGTGCTCGAAGGGGGCGGACGCGTGAGCCCGCCCCCCGAGCCAGCCGGCTAGCGGCGCCGGGCGCGCTCAACCTTGAGCGTCTTCTCCCCGTGCTGCTTGCCGCTGAGGGCCTCGAAGCCGGCCACGTCCTCGTCGGCGACGAAGACGTACGAGTACGTGGGCTTGAGCTCCACGCGCTGCACCTTGCCGGCGGGGGCGCCGAGCGACTCCAGGGCGCTGGTGAGGGCGGCCTCGTCGGCCACCTCCGAGCGGCCCAGGCCCACCCACAGGCGCGCCTGGCCGGGCACCTCGGGCGTCTCCTGGCGCTCCTCACGACGCTCCTCGCGGCGCGGCGGGCGCTCGCGGGTGCCGCGAGGCCGGTGCTTCTCCACCTTCAGCGTCTTCTCCCCGTGCGCCTTGCCGTCGAGCGCCTCGAAGGCGGCGGACTCGGACTCGGTCACGTAGGCGTAGCCGTAGTGGGAGCGGAGCACCGCCTTGTTCACCTTGCCCGCGGGGGCGCCAGCGGCCTCCAGGGCGGCGATGAACTTCGCCTCGTCCAGGCCGTCGTCCATGCCCACGTTGAACTTCAGCTTCACCTCGCCGGGGCCGGCGTCGGGCGAGGGCGGCGGCCGGTTGGGGTCTCGCTCGCCGCGCGGCCGGCTCTTCTCCACCTTCAGCGTCTTGTCCTTGTACGGCTTGCCGGTGAGGGCCTCGAAGCCGGCCAGGTCGTCCTGGGAGATGAAGACGTAGGAGAAGCCCGGCTTGAGGTCCGCGCGCAGCACCTTGTTGGCGGGTGCGCCGGCCTCCTCCAGGGCGGTGACGATGCTGCCGGGCCCCAGGCCATCCTCGGTGCCCAGGTTCACCCACAGCTTCGCCTCGCCCGGGGCGGCCTCTATCGAGCCACCGCGCTCCGGACGCTCACCCCGCCCGGGGCGGCGCTTGTCGCCGCGCTCCGGACGCTCGCCGCGCTCCGGACGCTCGCCGCGCTCCGGACGCTCGCCCGGGGACTCCGCACGGCGCTCCTCTCGGCGCGGCCTGTCGCGGTCCCGGTCCCGGTCACGGGGACGCTCGCGGTCGCGCTCGCCGCGCTCCTTGCGCCGGCCCTCGGGGCGGGCCTGGGGCTCGGCGCGCTCGGGCTCCCCGGCGGCCTGGGCCTTCTCCATCCGCAGGTGGCTGAAGAAGTACTTGAGCAGGAAGGAGACGAGGTCATCCGCGTCCGCCCGTCCCTTGAGCTGGGCGGCCAGGGGGAGGAAGCCCTCGAAGATGGAGCCGGAGGCGGCCTCGCGGATTTCGCGCACGTGGCGCTCGGCCCACAGGCGCATGGCCTCCTCGGGGGCGGGCATCTCGCGCTTCTCGAACTTGATGCCGTACTTCTTCTCCAGCGTGGTGTACGTGGCCAGCTCGCGGCCGGAGAAGAGGTTGATGGCGGTGCCCTTGTTGCCGATGCGGCCGGTGCGGCCCACCCGGTGCAGGTACACGGCCGGATCCTCGGGCAGCGAGTAGTTGATGACGTACTCGAGGCCGGAGATGTCGATGCCGCGCGCCGCGATGTCCGTGGCCACCATGAAGGCCACCTCGCCGCGCTTCACCTTGCCCATCACCCGCTCGCGCTCCTTCTGCGGCAGGTCCCCGTTGAGCAGATCCGCGTCGAAGCCGTTGCGGTTGAGCACCGCCGTCACCAGCGCCGTGTCATCCCGCGTGTTGCAGAAGATGATGGCGTTGAGCGGCTCCTCCGCCTCCAGCACGTAGATGAGGTTGCGCGGCTTGGGGAACGCGTCCGACACGTCGTAGCGGATGTGGTGGATGTGCTCGACGGTGAAGACGTCGCCGGAGAGCAGCAGCGTCTCCGCGTTGGTGGTGTAGCGCGCAATCAGGTTCTGGATGTCCGTGGGCACGGTGGCGCTGAAGAGCAGCACCTGCCGGTCCTTGGGGAGGCGGTCGAGGATGCGCGTGACTTCCTCGTAGAAGCCCTGGTTGAGCATCTCGTCGGCTTCGTCCAGCACCGCGTGCGAGCAGGCCTCGAGCTTGAGGTTGCCGCGGTTGATGTGGTCGAACACCCGGCCGGGCGTGCCCACGATGATTTGAGTGCCCTCCTCGAGCGCGTCCTCCTGCTGCTTCATGGAGGCGCCGCCGTAGATGGCCGCCACCTTCACGCCCTTGTACTTGCCCAGGGCGGCCAGTTCCTCGGACACCTGGAGCGCCAGCTCGCGCGTGGGGCAGAGGATGAGGGCGCGCACCCGCTTGTCCTCGGAGGAGATCTTCTCCAGCAGGGGCAGGCCGAAGGCGGCCGTCTTGCCCGTGCCGGTCTTGCTGCGCACGATGAGATCCCTGCCCTGCATGACGGGGCCAAAGGCCTTGGCCTGGACAGGGGTGGGGTTGGTATAGCCACGGTCCGTGATGCCGCGACGGAGGGGCTCGGACAGGTTCAAGTCATCGAAGCTGATGTCCGCGACGTACTCGTCGGGGCGGGACGGGGCTTCGGCAGTGGTTTCCGGCTGCTCCGGAGATTGGTTGTCGCTCATCAAGCTTGGGGCATAACCCCTGCATTAGGCTCTGGCAACAATCGGCTCACTTTGCTTAAGGAACTCCTCATGGCGATTGGGAGGAAGAAGACGGGAGGGACAGGGAGCCGGACCCGGGCGAAGCGGCCCGCCGCTGCCCCGCCCCCCGAGGATGCCGAGGCCGTGGAGGCCGAATCCGCCGAGCCGGAACCGGACGCCGTGGAGCCCGCCCCCGAGGAACTGGAGGAGGTGGAGGCCGAGGTGGAGGAGGTGCCCGGGCCCCCTCGGGCGGCCCTGGTGAATGCGGGCGAGACGGGGCTGGCCCGGGCCGACCCCCTCCAGGCCTACATGGCCGAGGTGACGCGCCACCCCCTGCTCACCCGGGAGGAGGAGGTGGCACTGGCCCGGCGCCTCCGGGATACGGGGGACGTGCAGGCGGCCTACCGCCTGGTGGCGGCCAACCTGCGCCTGGTGGTGAAGCTGGCCCACGAGTACCACCGCAACCCCATGGCCCTGCTGGACCTGGTGCAGGAGGGCAACATCGGTTTGATGCAGGCGGTCAAGAAGTACGACCCCGAACGCGGAGTGAAGCTCAGCTCGTACGCCGCGTGGTGGATCCGCGCCTACATCCTCCGCTACATCATGGACAACTGGAAGATGGTGAAGCTGGGGACGACGGAGGCCCAGCGGAAACTCTTCTTCAAGCTGCGCCAGGAGCAGGACAAGTTGATGGCGCAGGGCTTCGAGGTGACGCCGAAGATGCTGGCCGAGCGCCTCAACGTCACCGAGCAGGACGTGGTGGAGATGGACCAGCGGCTGGGCCACGACGAGATGTCGCTGGACGCGCCGGTGGGGGGGGACGACTCGGGCGCGACGCGGATGGACCGGTTCCTGCCGTCGGCTTCGGTGGGCGCCGAGGAGCGGCTGGGCAACGAGCAGCTCAAGGCGCTGTTCCGGGAGAAGCTCCAGGAGTTCGCCAGGTCGCTGGAGGGCAAGGAGCGCTACATCTTCGAGAACCGGCTGATTTCGGACGAGCCGCTGACGCTGCAGGACATCGGAGACAAGTACGGGGTGAGCCGCGAGCGGGCGAGGCAGATTGAAGCGGGGCTCATCAACCGGATGCGCGAGTACATGCGCGAGCACATTCCGGACTTCGACCTGGTGGCGGTGCCCAAGGGCTGAGGGCGCGCGGGGGAGTAGGGGTGAAGCGAGCGGGCCCTCACGTCTCGCGGGCGACGTGGAGGAGCCACGTCACGTACTGGCTGACGGGAGCCTGCTCGGACGAGAGATTCTTCGGTCCGGGCTGCCACTCGAAGCCGAAGAAGCCGCGGTGCGCCTCGCCGTTGTCGCGCATGAAGAGGCGGGGGCGCGAGTCCGGGGGCAGCGGCTGGAGGGGCTCAAGGGAGCCGCGCGTTTCCAGGGTGTTGCGCAGGTGCATCCAGCGCGCCTTGAGAGCGGGGCGGGTGGAGTAGAGGTAGACGCGCACGGTGCCATCGTGGAGCGCGTCGACGCCGAGGTACTGCCAGGGACCGATGCGGACGTTGCGATAGGGCGTGAGGCCGCTCGGGCTGGCACCGGCGGTGGCACAAGGCGCGAGGACACTCTCCGCCCACGTCAGGAACTGCTCACGATCCATGGATTCTCCCAGGGGCCCGGGCCGCCTCGTGACTCCCGAGGTGACGCCAGAACGTGACGGGATACTACCTTTGCGGTCCACCCCTGGCTACAACCGAGTGCGGGATCGAGAAGGTTCCTCTCCGAACGCCCGGGGGAAGCGGACCCTGGGGTCAGGGGATGCGCTCGGGCGTGCTCGAAAAGAGCGCATGGAAGAGCGTCGTGTGGGGAGGCTTCTTCCACTCCACGAACAGCGGGACGGGGGTGTCCGCCACCTCTCGAGGAAGCGCGCTGGCCCCGAACATCGTTTCGATCTTCCTCGCGATGACACCTGCAGGCCCTTGCATGTAGGCCGGAAGTGGCTCGAAGCAGATCCTGCTGACGGTTCGCGTCTCTCCCTGGTATTCGAATTCCAGGCCGTAGACTGTGAAGACAGGGGCGATAATGCTGAGGCAGCCGACGAGGGCGGAGCGCTGCTGATTCACTTTCTTCGAATAGGCAGTGCAACGAAAACTGGCATGGAGTGTCGCGGTCGCATCGCCAATGGTGAGTTCTGGTAGCTCTTCCTTCAACTCATCCAGCATTGCCCACCAGCGGTCTATCCTCTTGAGTTTTTCTTGCCAGAGTGCGCCGAGCCTTTGATTCTCGGGGCTTGCCTCTCCCTTGAGATAATATTCTTCAGTCGAGGGCCAGTAATTCCGGGCAATCGAAAACAACTCTTCAGTGGATGGGTGCATGGTGTCAGGGAGGGATGACGACTACAGGCTTGGTCTGTGCATTGCACATTTTCGTGGCATGTGCTCCCGCGATGGTGGCGTTCAGAATCAGATCGTACTCGGTCTTGAAGACCTCGCAGGCAATACCAATGGGGGTGTCCTTCGTGGTGAGGCTGAGGATGTTTTTAGCGGCCAGATTGGCGCACTTCGCGGCGACACCCTGAGCACGTTCGACCGGGATGAAGCCCTGTTCGCCATTCTCAATGGGAATCTCGACACCAAATTTGCAGAGGAACAGTTCTTCCGTGCTCCTTCTTCTGATGCCCACGTGAACACATGCCGCGCGCCAACCTCCCGGGCCCTTCCCTTTCTTGGCAACCACCGTGACGAATTGGAAGTGCTCCGGCCGAAGGCTCCCCTCCACCGTCGTGCACCCCGACAGCAACAAGAGCGAGGCCAGGGCAAGCGTCCCCTGATGCGAGTGCCTCCACGGACCTCCTGACCCCAGGCTTCGATTGGACATGACCGTGCCTCCCTGAAGAACCACTGCTTGGGGTCGAGCGCTCACTGCTTGCGCAGCAGGTACAGGGCTCCGGCCTGGTCGTCGCTGATGAGCAGGGCCCCGTCGGCGGTGACGCCCACGTCCACCGGGCGGCCCCACACGCTCTTGCCATCCGGTGACACCCACCCGGTGACGAGGTCCACCTCCGCTCCGGGCTGTCCCGACGCCGCGTCCCACGGGAAGTACGTCACCTTGTAGCCGGTGCGCTGCGTGCGGTTCCACGAGCCGTGGTAGGCCACCACCATGCCCGGCCGGTAGGGCTCGGGGAACGCCGTGCCCGTGAGGAACGTCAGGCCCAGCGGCGCCGAGTGCGCCTGGATGCCCTGGTCGAAGCGATCCATCTTCCCGCAGTCCACGCTCCCATCCCGGTTGAGCTCGTAATCCCTATCAAAGGGCATCTGCTCCAGGCCGCTCGGCGAGTCCGGGTTGGGATTGCAGAAGGGCCAGCCGTACTGGCCGCCCTCGCGCACGTGGGTGAGGCCCTCGGGGGGATGGTTGTCCACGTACTCGGGAATCACCTTGCCGTACTGGCCGGTGCTGTCGTCATACGGATAGGCAATGTTATCGCGCGCGTTCACCGTCACCCAGAGCGTGTCCGTCCCGGGTACGAACGCCAGGCCCTCGGCGTTGCGCAGGCCTCGCGCGAAGAGCTGTCCCTCGCCTCCCTCCGGGCCGTAGCGGTAGAGGGTCGCGCGCTCGGGGGTGCTCTGCGTGTCCGACAGGCACGCGTTGCACGTGGAGGCGATGGACACATAGAGCCGTCCCGCCGGGTCCACCGCGATGTTCTTCAATTCGTGCCCGTAGCGGCCCTGGAGCTCGGGCAGGCTCGAGTCCGGCAGGCCACTCACGAGCACCGCGGCCTCGTGGCGCTGCGTCTCCCCCGCCTGCCAGGGCGAGCGCGTCACCTGGTTCGTCTCGGCCACGTACACCCAGGTGGTGTCCGCGACGGTGCGGAAGACGAGGTCATGCGGGCGCCTCAGGCCCGTGGCCCAGTCGAATACCTCGGGGGGCTGTCCCTCCCTCGGGCGCACCAGCTTCACCGTGCCCTGGTCCGGCTGGGACACCAGCACGTCCCCGTTGGGGGCTACGGCGAGGAAGCGCGCCTCGGGCACCCGCGCGAACACGGAGACGGAGAAGCCGGGCGGCACGGTGAGCGAGCGCGCCGAGTTGAACGGGAAGTCGCGCAGGCCCTCGGGGACGCTCACCGGCACCTGGACGCTGGCCCCCGGTGGCGGAGTGCCCGCATCGGTCTGCTCCGGAGGCGGCCCGGAGTCCGTCCCCGCATCGTTGGGCGTACGGGAGGAGTGGCTACAGGCGGAGGAGAACAACCCCAGCAACACGACGGCGCTCAGGAGGCAGTGACGCATGCCCCGCAGGCTAACGAGGCACCCGGGGCGGCTCCATCTTCCCCGCGCCTCTCCGTTGCCCACGCCACGAAGCGGCGGCTACTGCGCCGTGTAGCGCCGGCGCCGGCCCCGGAAGTGCCGGTCGAGGTAGTCCTCCACCTCGGGTGTCTTCTCGCCGCTCGCCGAGGCGAGCAACGCGTGCGCCCCGTCCACCACCGCGAGCGCCTCCTCGAGCGACACCTCGCCCTCCGAGAGCGCGGAGAAGAGGTGACAGTGGTAGCGGCGGCAGCCCTCGGGCCGCTCGGCGTAGGCGGTGCACCGCTTGCCGTCCAGGGCCGCGCAGCGCTGCGGGAGGAGGAGCGTGCCGTCCTCGCGTGCCTTCACGGGCAGCCCGAGCGCCTTCAACGGCCCCGCCTCGGTGGCCCGGAGCGGGACGTGCGTGAACAGGGTGCCGTCACAGCACAGGCCGCAGTGAAGGCAGAGCGTGGAGAGAGACGACATGGGCGCGGCTTCCTGAGAGCTCGACGGCTCCCCTGCTTAGAGGGAGACAGCCTGCCGGGCAAGGGCCGCGCCGTGTGCCTCACTCCTTCGCGACGTAGTCGCGGAACGTTGGGACTTCCTCGAGGCGGGCGTCGGTGTATCCCCAATGCTCGACGTCCACTTTGTACTGCCCCTTGGCGATCAACATTCCCCGGCAAAGCTTCTTCTTCTCGGGCTCGTTGTGCTGGTTGCGCGCGCGCTCGAGCAGCTCGTCCCACACCCAGCGGGGCACGTGGTCGCGCTGGCCCGGGTAGCTGAAGCGGTAGAACGTCACGTGGGCCAGCAGCACCTCCCAGTGCGGCTCGAACCGCGCCATCAGGTGCTTCCAGTCCATCTGCTTGCCGCGGGCGAGGATGAGGTGGTTGATGTCCGTGCCGTCGAAGCGCTCGCGCTCGCAGACGAAGGCCTTGGACCAGATGATGTCCTCGGCCGGCGCCACGAGGATGGGCAGCCCGTGGATGACGCCCGGATTGGCGGCATCAATCCAGTGGTCGTCCACGATGGCCACGCCGTTGCCCGAGCTGAAGATGAGGTCCGCGAAGTAGTCGTCGTTGGCGTACGCCTTGGCGATCCACACCGGGTCATGCATCTTCGTGTGGAAGCCCATGCTGCCCAGGGACTCCATGGCGCGCTCCACGTGCTCGCGCTTGAGGAAGATGTCCAGGTCCTTGGTGTCCCGGTAGATGCCCGTGTAGAGGTGCAGCGCGTAGGCGCCCGCGACCACGAAGGGAATCTCCGCGTTCTTGAGCGCGCTCAAC
Organism: Archangium sp.; assembly: GCF_045802675.1. GTDB lineage: Bacteria > Myxococcota > Myxococcia > Myxococcales > Myxococcaceae > Archangium. Next base: position 26,770 of record NZ_JBJMQO010000027.1, read on the forward strand.
GCGAGCAGGTGCGCGCCCCGTTCGATGGGCGGCCTCTGGTCCGCCTGCATGGGAGGAGGCGCCTTGCTCGGCCTCTGGAGCTGCTCGTCGGAGGCTGCCTGGCTGCTGTCCTGTCCCGCCGGCAGATGGTCGGTATCTTGAACGTTCATGGCACGCTCTCGGTGTCTGGCAGGTAGGTTGGGGCTCGGGGGCCGCCGGGAACAGGAGGGCCCCAGGTAGTGCGGCTCGCTCGGCTGCCTTCCGGACGGGGTGGCATCAGGTGGGGCCCGCCCAGAGCGCCCTTCCGGGCTCCGAGCCATTCACCTGACGGTCCGCCCGGTGGTAGGCGCGCGCCTTGGACACGGCATCGACCTTCATCCGCTCGCCTCGGGGGCCGTGGAGCTCCAGGTGGTAGCCCCGCTCCTGCTGGCCCTCGTTCGCGATGCTCCAGCCCGCCTGCTTGATGTGTTTCTTGCACACGCGCTCACGTCCTCGCATGGCAGACCTCCTCCCCAGGTTCGTCGCGGCCGTCCTGGCCTGCGTCACAAGGGTTCAGGATTTGTCCGCTCGGGCGCGGGTGCATGCGAGGGCGCGAGGCTCGGATGGCCGCTCATCGGCCCGGCTCACCCGCGAGGCCTGTCCGCCCGTTTCCCACGCGGCACGGGAGGGAGCGCCTCCCGGCGCGTCAGTCGGGCCTTCCAGCGTGAGGCACCTCCTGGCACGCGGAGACGGGGGTGTCCCATGGTGAGGTGGAGGAATCGACCATGGCACTCCCCAGGCATGTAGACGACGCGGCGGACAGACTGCACGAGGCCTTCGCTCGAATCGAAGCGGCTCGCGCGGGACCCTCCACTCCGGAGAGTCTGCGCGAGTGGTTGAGCGCGCTCACGGACTACGCCCAGGCGTTGATGGACCTCCACGAGTTCACCAACGAGTCGGTGCACGAGAAGCTGCACATGTTGGCGGGCCTGCTCAACCTGAAGGGCTTCCCGGGCGAGCCCATCCGGGACCTCGAGTCCGAGCCGCCGCGGCCTCCGGGCAGCTGAGCGTGCCGCGTCACGCGCCCCGGCGGGCCGGCATACCGCCGAAGGGCCAGCGGAAGCCCGGGTACTGGACGAGCTCCGGAGCCTTGGGCCCCCGCCAGCCGAGGGCCTCGCCGGGGCGTAGCAGCAGGGCCTGGGGCCCGTGCCCCACGCGGCGGCGCACCTGCTTCAGCCGCTCGGGGTAGGGGTCCGCGTCCGGGTTCTCGTCCAGGGTGCTCGCGCCGCTCACCGGGGCGCCGGGGTAGCCCGGGTAGCGCGGGCCCATGCCCTCGCGCCAGTACCACGGGGCTCCTCCGTCGGCGCAGGGCACCACGTAGCGCGCGCCGAGCAGCTCGCCGTAGTGCAGGGCCTCTTCCGGCCCCGCCATGAGCTGCTGGGGCGTGCCGAGCGCGTCCACGGGCACGTCCACGAGGTAGGCGTCCAGCGTGGTGTAGCCGAAGAAGAGGGGCTCGAGCCGGAAGCCGCGCACGCCGCAGAAGAGCACGTCCACCGGCGCTTCCTTCCGCAGCGCGCGGCACACGGTGCGCATGTCTCCTCGCACGTCGTGTCCGGCATCCGCGAAGAAGGCGGCGGAGAAGCCCGGCGCGCGCACCAGCCACGTGTTCCCCTCGTTGAAGAGGCCCGGGTAGAGGCCCTCTCCGTCGGTGGGCTGCTCGCCGTGGAAGGGCAGGGCGCGCACGGTGATGTCGCCCACGAGCCGCTCCTCCCCCCAGCGCAGCGCCTCCACGCGGGTGTAGCCCAGCTGTCGCAGCCGCAGCACGCAGTCGGTGGAGAAGAGGCTCTCGCGCTCGACGGCGGGAACGAAGATGCGCGTGTCTCGCGGCAACTGCAGCAGCGAGCCCAGGTGGAAGTGGTCCCCGTGCGAGTGGGTGATGACCACCGCGTCCACCGGGCCGAGGTCTCCCGGCTGCATGGGCGGGTAGTCCGGGCGATCCATCGAGCTGGCGGGCCGGAAGTACGGGTCCACGAGGACGCGCGCGCGGGGGCTCGCCACCAGCACGGTGTTGTGGCCGATGAAGAGGGCGCCCGGCGTGGGCACCTCCACCGGGCCCTCATGGGGCACCAGCCAGCCCGCCTGCGACATATCCGCGAGCAGCTCGCCCACCGCCGGTACCACCGCGAGCGCCCGCAGCTCGGCGCGCGTGGCCCCGCGTGCGAGGGAGGCGAAGAGCCCGGCGAGGGCGGGCCACTCCCGCGTCTTCACCGGGAAATCAAGCCCCAACTCCTCCTGGCGCAGGTGGAGGAAGCGGGGCTTGTGCCGCGCCGCGTCGGGGAAGAGCACCTCGTGCCGCAGGGGGCGCCGCCCTCCCCGCCGCCGGCCGGTGTCGCAGAGCGCGGCGTAGCGGGGCGTCTCCTCCAGCCAGCGCACGAGGGCCTTCGCCTCGCGCAGGGAGCGCTCGGGGCCGAGCTGTGCGAGCCGCTCCTTGAGGGGCAGGTGGGCCTGTCGCACGGGCCGGGAGGTGGGGCCCTGGATGCTGCAACCCAGGTCCTCGTGGTGCTCCGCCTCGGTACGCGCGGAGGCCAGGACGGCGAGGCTGACGCCCCGGTGGAGGGTGACCCGCATGTGTCGTATTCTGCACGATTGCTTGCCCCCCCGGGTGCTTTCCGAGGATGTTGCCCCCGTTTCCGGGAGTGACGCGGCCGCGGTGGGAGGGCTGGCTCCCGGAGAGCTCAACATCCCAAGGCGGTTTGGAGGGGCACGATGAAGCACGATTCCAGGGCGATGCTCGCCGCGTTGGCGGTGTGCATCCTGCTCGGCTCCGCGGGGCCGGCGAGTGCGGACAGCCCATACCGGCCGTACAGCAGCACCTTGTTCGTCACGAGCAACTTCCGGCTTTCCTTCCAGCGGCAGTGGAGCACCGACACGGTGGCTCCGGGCGCGCCGGGGGAGGCGGGCACCGTGTCGCCGGTGTTGCTGCCGCTGTCGGTGTCCTCGTTCCGCTCCGTGGGGGACCCCCTCATGCCCCGGCGCGTCGCCGCGGGAGTGCCGGACCTCGACGAGCCGCACCGCCGCGCGCTCGAGGGGAACCTGCTGGAGCTGCTCAGGGGCTACGAGCAGCTGTTGGATCAACGCGACGAGCAGCGGCTGAAGAACAACCTCGCGGGGGCCTTCCTCTTCCTCTTCCGCTCCGCCTACTGCGTGCTCAAGGACGGCCAGGAGCTGAGCGGCGAGCAGCAGGAGAGCCTGTTGCAGCAGATCAACGCCAGCATCGCCATGGGGCTCAAGGATCGGCGCCTGTCGGACAAGGAGAAGCAGGAGCTGTACGAGTCGGTGGTGCTCTCGGGCACCATCATCCGCGGGCTCTACAGCGAGGGGAGCACCGAGCAGCTCAAGGCGGCGCGCGACCTGGCGAAGGAGCTGATGGAGCAGTGGATGGGCCTCACCATCGAGAAGGTGCGCCTAGACGGCAACACCGTGCGCATGGGTTAGGCGCGGGCGTGGAAGGCGAAGGCGCCGTAGCCCACCACCTCGTGCTTGTCCCCGGCGGTGTCGCCGGAGCTGCGCAGGTCGAGCAACCTGGCGCTCAATCCCCGGCGCCGCGCCACGAGCAGCAACCCGTTGATGGCCGCCGCGCCGCACGCGGAGTCCTCCGCGAGTGGCCCCTCGAGCCGGAGGATGTGCTCGGCCGTCTCGCGGTCCACGCGCCGGGCGGTGTCGTAGGGCAGGTAGTGCGACAGGTCCGAGCTGATGATGGGCAGCACGTCCTGGGTCCAGAGCGTGTCGAGCACCTCGGCCACCTCCTCGGGCCGGGCGGAGCCCACCACGAGCGGGAGCACGTCGAAGTCGCCCAGCACGCGCTGGAGGAAGGGCAGCTGCACCTCGAGGGAGTGCTCCTTGCGGTGGGCCAGGGCCGAGCCGGTGACATGCGCGGTGGCCTCGGCGCGGGCGCGCAGGCCCTCGTCCACGGGCACGTCTCCGAGCGGGGTGCGCAGGGCCTCGGCTTCGGGAAGGGCCAGCCCGTTCATCGGCACGAAGTGGCAGGGCCCGAGCAGGAGGACGCGCCGCACCTGGCCTCGCAACCCACTCAGGCAGGCATAGGCGCTCGCGGCCACCGGGCCCGAGTACACATAGCCAGCATGGGGGACGATGAGGGCCGCGGGGTGGGGCTTCGGACAGGCGGGGGCCTGCTCCAGGAAGGCATCCACCTGACGGGCGAGGAGGGGAGCGGTGGCGGGGTAGAACGAGCCCGCCACCGCGGGAGCGCGCACGCGAACCATGACCCCTTACGGGTAGGTCCGCGCCGCGTTCAGCGCCAGGGGCGCGAGATGACGCAGGCGTTGATGCCGCCCACGCCCATGGAGAGCTTGCCAGCGCAGCCCTGGGGCACGGCCACCGGCTTGTCGAAGACGTAGCGGCCGTGCACGCGGCCGATCTCCTTGTTGAGCTCCGCCTCGCTCAGCGGGGTGGGGTACATCTGGCCCCGCGCGTAGCTGAGGTACTGGGCCGTGAGCTCCCAGCCGCCGCCAGCGCTCATGCCGTGGCCGAAGGTGCCCTTGCGCGCCGTCACCAGCACCGTCTCGGGCAGCACCGCGCGCAGCGTCTCCACCTCCAGGAAGTCACCCGGGGTGGCGGTGGCGTGCAGGTCCCAGCTGCCCACGTCGGCCGGCGTCAGGCCCGCGGCCTCGAAGGCCTCGTGGATGGCCACGGTGGGGCCCTCCTTCGAGGGCGTGATGATGTGCTCGGCGTCCGCGGTGACACCCACGGTGAGCGGCTCCATGCCCAGGGGCGTGAAGCCCTTGGCGGTGAAGTGCTCCAGGTCTCCCAGAATCCACACCACCGAGCCACCGGCCACGTGCGTGCCGCGCAGCTGCGTGAGGGGCTTGGACACGGCGCCGTCCGCGCTCACCACGCGCGCGTTGTAGAAGCCACCCACGGTGAGCTCGTGCGGCGGCGGGTCCGTCATCCCCATCACCACGGCCTTGGCATCGCCCCGGCGGATGGCGTCGAGCGCCAGCTTCAGCCCGTAGCCGAACGAGGAGCACGCGGCCACCGGCGCGAACGTCATGCCGGTGATCTTCCCCATCATCGAAATCTGCGAGGCGGGGGTGTTGTGGATGTTCCAGAGAATCTCCGAGGGCACCGCGTTCCACGGCGGCTCGGGCGCGCCCCACTTCTTCTGCAGGCGCTGGTTGCGCGTGCGCTTCTCCTTGATGACGGCGAGCTTGGCGGCCTCCACGTTGCCGCTCTCCACGCCCAGCCCTTCAATCTCCTTCTGCTCGGCGAGGTACTCGCGCAGCTCCGGGGACTGGCCGGCCCAGAAGTGCCACCACGCCTCCTCGGCCTCGTCGCGCTCGGCCTCGTCCACGGTGGAGGGCTCGGGCGGCATGCCCGTCAGGGGCTCGTGCGACTCCTGCCAGCGGCGCAGGGCGCTGTTGCGCTCGGGGGCGGCCCAGAAGCGGTCCCACCGGCGCTGGGCGCGGTGCAGGCCCAGGGTGATGTCATGGATGGTCGGCAGATCTCCCAGGCCGGTGCCCACGTACACATGCGCGCGGGGCCCGAGCGCCTGCAGCTCCTGCTCCACGCCCGGGTTCTGCCCCAGCGCCTGGATGAACGAGCCGATCGCCATCTTGGTGGGCATGCCCATCTTCTTCTCGAGCTGGGCGAAGCGCGTGGCGGGGACGCGCGCGTCGATCCACGGCTTGTACTCGGAGAAGTCGAAGTCCGGCTTGCCGACGAGGAAGTTGTTGGGGCCGAAGCCCTCGAAGGCCGAGAGCCAGCTCTCCGCCGACGCGAGGTTCTTCTCGAAGGCCTCGATGTTCCGGGACCGGGGCGCCACCACTCCCCAGCCGAAGATTCCCACTCTGCGCACGGTGTTACCTCGGATTGCGGATGGGCCGCGGGGCTCCGCCGGACTGCTGGCGGTCACAGCGGCTCGATCTTCAGGTTGTCGAAGTACAGCTGGGACTCCCAGCTGGAGAACCCGAAGCGGTCATGACCCTTTCCCTCGAGCGGCAGGGGGTCATCGAACTCCATGAAGGGCTGGCCGTCGATGAACCAGCGTAGCAGCGAGCCCCGGCGCTCGATACGCCAGTGATAGGTGCGGCCGAGCTCCACCGGATAGGGCCGCGCCTCCACGCGCATGTGCGTGTCCTGCTTGAACACGCCCGTCTCCACCAGGCCCGAGCCCTTGCCGCCATTGTCCTGGGCCACGCTCCGCGCCTGCTGCTGGAGCACGCTCAGCGGGGTGCCGTGCTCGTCCAGGCGCGCGATGACGGACATGGAGTTGTTCCACCCGCCGTGAATGAGAACGTACCCGGACGCGTGGTCCGTCCCGTCACCGAAAATCTCGGCTTTGATATCGCCTTCCTGGGACTCGGAGCGCACGTCGAACTCGACGGCCACGTCGCGCGGCAGCGCCGCCTGGAGCCACAGCGGGTTGTTCTTCACGCCGGGCGAGAGCAACTGCCCGTTCACCACGCGCCAGTGGCCACCGGTGGAGAAGAAGTCGCGCTTCACCACGGCCGAGCCCCCGGAGAAGTCCTGGGCGTAGGGCACGCGGGCGGTGGTGTCGGCTTGGCCCCGGAAGAGGGCGTAGTGGATGAGGGGGAACTGGACGGCGAGGATGACGGCGGCGAGCACCGCCCAACCGCGGGGCGTGAGGCCCTCGGGCTTCTTCCAGGCGACCGGGGGACCCGCCTCGGCGTCCGGGCCGGGAGCGCCATCCGTCTCGGGGCGGCGTGGCTCCCGGGACTCGGGGTTCTTCTCCTTGTCCTTACGTCTGGCCTGGCCCATCGGTGTCGCTCGTTCCCGGGGGGGGTGGGAGGGGCGCGGAATCTACGCGCCACCCCGGTGGAGGTAAAGGACGCGCGCGAGTGCCTACTTGCCGCCCCGGGAGGCGCTCCAGCGCTTCTCCATGGCTTTCTGTTCCGCCTGCCGCGCCTTCAACTTCTGGCGCTCGGCGAGCTGTCGCTCGGACTCCTCGGGCGAGGGGCGCACGGCGATCTGATACACGCTGCCGGCGATGGCGAAGAGGGCCGCGGCGACGAGCAGGCCCCAGGGCTGGCTGGCCATGGCGCTCACGAGCCCGCCGAACTGGTGCAGGGCCGCCATGGCACCGATGACGAGCAGCCACGCGCCGAGCACGGAGGCGAGGATGGAGGCCACCTGCCGGTGCAGCACCGCGGCCACCACGCCCCCGAGCAGGAAGCCGGGCGCGAAGCCGACGAGGTAGTCCGCGGGTCCGGCGATCTCCCCGCCGAGCAGGCCCACGGGAATCCCCACGCCGAGGAAGACGATGGCCGGGGGGAAGAGGAAGCCCAGCAGCGCGAGCACCGCGGCGACGATGCCCGGCAGGCGCGGATCCATCCCGGTGATGTTGAGCTTCGCGAGCAGCACGCCCGTCCAGCCCAGGCCGATGAGCGCACCCAGGGGCCCGGCCAGCACGCGGAAGAGCTTGCCGCCGCCGAAGAGCAGCAGCGCGAGCCCCAGCACGCAGCTCACGATGCCGGCCCACATGGGCAGCAGCCGGTAGAGGGCCACCCAGCCGGCGGGGTTGAAGGTCTGATAGGCCTTGAGGGCCTCGAGATACGCGTCCATGACGGTGCTCCCCTAGTAGCGCGTGGCGGCGAGCACCACGAGCAGCACGAGGATGAAGGCGGCCAGGGCCGCGAAGCCGTAGAGCGCGAGAGGGGTGGAGCCGCGGCGCAACAACTCCTCGGCCTGCACCTTGTCCTCCGGGCTGGGATTGTCCGCCAGGATGCGCTCGGCCTCGCGCCGGGCGGCGACCACGTCCCCCGAGTCCTTGAGCTTCCATGCCGCCTGCATCCGGGGGGAAGCAGGATCCTTCGGCGTCTGTCCGCCTTTCGCCATGGGGGATCTCTATACCGGGGAATGCGAGGGCGCGTCGACGGTATATAGGACCCCCATGTCCCCGCGCCCCCTCAGCCGTCGCCACCTCTTGCTCGGGAGCGCGGCGCTCGTCCCGCTGCTCGCTGGCCGCGCGTCCGCCTTCGGAGAGAAGAGCCGCTTCATCCCCGCCGTGGCCCGCCATGGCGGCCACTGGGATGCCAGACTGTCGGGGCTCCGACGGATCGCCTGGGAGCTTCAGCGGCGCACCTCGGTGGACGTGGTGCCGGATGCGCGGCCCTTCGCCCTCTCCAGCCCGGACCTCTTCGAGTACCCCTTCCTGTACCTGGGAGGGGACGGGGGCTTTCCGCCCTTCACCGAGGCGGAGGTGGAGAACCTGCGGCGCTACCTCACCTTCGGCGGCTTCCTGCTGGCGGACGCCAACGACGGCAGCGACGGGGACGGCTTCGACGCGAGCTTCCGCCGGGAAATGGCGCGCGTGCTGCCGCAGAGCCCGCTCACGCCGGTGCCCTCCGCGCACGTCGTCTTCAAGAGCTTCTTCCTGCTGGACTCGGCGCCGGGCCGGTTGCTCAACAAGCCACAGTTGCTCTCGGCCAACCTCGGCAAGCGGGCGGCGGTGATGTACTCGCAGAACGACGTGGCGGGTGCCTGGAGCCGCAGCGAGGGGGGCGACTACGAGTTCGACGTCTCCCCGGGTGGCGAGCCGCAGCGCGAATTGGCCGTGCGCCTGGGCGTGAACCTGTGCATGTACGCCCTCTGCCTGGACTACAAGGACGACGCCGTCCACCTGCCGCTCATCCTCAACAAGCGCCGCTGAGCCGAGGCCCCTGACTCCTTCATGGACACCACCCCCTTCAATGCCTGGAAGCTCGTCAGCCTCTCGCCCCTGCCCGTGTGGGCACTGGTGCTGATGGGCGTGGGCCTGGCGCTCGGAGTGGGGCTGGCGGCGTGGGGCGTGCGGCGCGAGCCGGCGCGGCTGCGGCGCTGGTCCCTGTGGACGCTGCGCGCGGGCGCGGGCACCGCGGCGCTCTTCTTCCTGCTCGAGCCGGGCATCCGCAACCTGCAGGTGGCGCGGATGAAGAACCGGGTGGCGGTGCTGGTGGACCGCTCGGCGTCGATGAACTTCCCGGTGGAGCCCGGCGGCATGACGCGCTCGGCACAGGCGGCCGCCTTCCTGGAGAAGGCCGCGCCGGGGCTGGCGGCGCTGAACGACAGGTACACGGTGGAGCTGTATGGCTTCGACCCGGAGCTCGCGCCCACCACGGTCGAGGCGCTCGCGAAGGAGCCGGCGCGCGCGGGCACGTCGGACCTGCTGTCGGCGCTGCGCTCGGCGGGCGCGGGGGCACAGGGGGCGAAGAAGCTCGCGGGGATTCTGCTGGTGAGCGATGGCGCGGACAACGTGGAGCTGGCGGGCGGAGCGGTGGGCCGGGCGCGCGCGGCGCTGGCGGACCTGAACGTGCCGGTGTCGACGTTCCTCGTGGGCAAGGAGGCCTTGAAGGACCTGGCCGTCGAGCGGGTGAAGGTGGATGACTTCGCCTTCGTGCGCAACTCCATCACGGTGGAGGTGGAGGTGCACGGGCGGGGCTTCTCGGGGCAGGACGTGCCGGTGGTGCTCAAGCAGGAAGGCAAGATGGTGGCGAGCAAGTCGGTGCGCTTCGAGTCCTCGGACGACGTGAAGCCGGTGGGCTTCACCTTCACGCCGGACCAGACGGGGCGCTTCGTGTACACGGTGAGCATGCCGGTGTTCCCGGACGAGGCGGTGGGGGACAACAACACGCGCTCGTTCGTGCTGAAGGTGATTCGGGACCGGGTGCGCGTGCTGCTGGTGGTGGGCCGGCCCTCGTGGGACGAGCGCTACCTGCGCGGGCTGCTGCGCCAGGACGCGAACGTGGACCTGGTGTCCTTCTACATCCTGCGCACCATGTCCGATGACCCGGGAGTGGTGAGCCAGGAGCGCGAGCTGTCGCTGATTCCCTTCCCGATGGAGGAGATCTTCGACACGAAGCTGGACACGTTCGACGTCGTCATCTTCCAGAACTTCGGTTACACGGACCAATCGCTGTCGATCGCGCAGTACGAGCGCAACCTCGAGCGCTACGTGCACAACGGTGGCGCGCTGGTGATGATTGGCGGAGACAGCGTGCTGGGCGAGGGCCGCGCGAGCATGCCCACGCTGTACGAGACGCTGCCGGTGGAGGGCGCGGGCCCGGCGAACCCGGAGCCCTTCAAGGCGCGGCTGACACCGGAGGGAATGCGTCACCCGGTGACGGCGATGGCGTCGGGAGGGGCGAGCACGGAGGCGGCGTGGGCGGAGCTGCCGGCGATTCCGGGAGCGAACCTGACGCGGGCGAAGCCGGGCGCGACGGTGCTGATGGACCATCCGTTCATGACGGTGGACGGGAGGAACGCGCCGCTGGTGGCGGTGTGGGACTACGGGCGGGGCCGGTCGATGGTGGTGGCCACGGACGCGAGCTGGTACTGGGCCTTCACGGCGCACAAGCAGGGCTCGCCGAGCCGCACGTATGACCGCTTCTGGGGCAACGCGCTGCGCTGGCTGGTGAGGGATCCGGACCTGACGACGCTGAACGTGACGGCGGACCCGCCGTCGGTGGAGCCGGGCAAGCCGGTGGGGGTGGTGGTGTCCTCGAGGACGTCGGACTACCAGCCGGCGCAGGACGCGCAGGTGCGGGTGGAGCTGGTGTCGGTGGACACGCAGAAGCCGGTGGCGGTGCAGACAGGGCAGACGGGGCCGGACGGAGTGGTGCGGCTGGAGTTCGCGCCGCCAGCGCCGGGCCCGTACAAGCTGGTGGGCACGGCGAAGAAGGGCGAGACGGATTTGGGGAAGGGTGAGGACGCGGTGGCGGTGCGAGCGGTGGGCCCGGAGCTCTCGGACGCGTCGGTGCGGCCGGAGCTGATGGAGCAGATCGCGAAGTACACGGGAGGCACGGCGTTCCGGCTGCCGATGAGCGGGTTGCCGGATGACGTGCCGCTGCTGGACCCGCCGGTGGTGGAAGTGGGCCGGGCGAAGGACAAGCCGCTGTGGGACCGCTGGTACTACCTGATGGCGATGATCGGGCTGATGGGAACCGAGTGGTTCCTGCGCCGCCGCTTCGGGTACGTGTAGCGAATCACCCCGCTCTCCTTGGGAGAGGGATGGGGTGAGGGTATCGGAAGGACTCGGGTTCGATTCCCGCCGCCTCCATCCCGAGAAGCCCAGCAATCTTAAGGGGTTGCTGGGTTTTTCTTTGGTGCGCCCGGCATGGGCATCGACATGGAGGTGGAAGTCCTCCCGGAAGCAGGTCACCGCGAACGAAGGGAACCGCAGAGCGCGGGACCGCGAGGCCAGCGTGAAGGAAGCGGGGAACGAAGCCGCGGGGCGACGAACAGGAACCGGCTGTGAGGCGGCACCGAGCGGAGCGAGTGGGCCAAAGACCGCGAAGCTCCGGTGACCAAGGCGAGGTGACGTAGAGCCGGCGCTCGTGCGGTGAAGGTCGACAGCGGACCCCATGAACTGATGGGGTTTGCCGAGGTGGAGCCGGGGCAGAGCGCCCCCGGGGCAAACACGGTGCCCCCCGACCTGAGTGACACCCCCGAGAAGCGCCGCCTATTGCGCCTCCTCGCTCGCCTGGACAGTCCGAGGATCAAGGCAAAGGCACTAGAGCGATTGGTCGCCCTTCTTCTGCCGGGCAAGTGAAGCGCAGGGCGGCGGGCTTCTGCTCTGAAGCACTTCACGGACCAAGTCGCCCGTGTCCGAGCTGGTCGCCGCCATCCGACGTCCATGCTCGCGAGCCGAGAATGGACGGGAGAGAAGAAAGGTTGACCCTCAGTTGTCAAGAACTATGTTCGAGATTTCCTTGTGGTCGACTATCCACTCCAAATGTAGAATCCCGGAACTTTTCGAGAGAGCGCGCCGAAGAAGGGTTAACTCTCCTCGCCATTGCCGGAACCAGAGCCTATGGAACATAGCGACGCTTCAGTTTACGAATGCTCAACCGGCTACCCCTCCTCCACCGGTAGTATGCAAGGGGCAAGGTCTTTGTCCTCGCCAGGCGCAACTGACCTGCGCGAAGTAGACAACGCCTTGATCGCCAGCATTGAAGCCCAGAGCGGACAAGATCCTGAGTGCTGGACATTCGCCGGGGGCTCCCGCCGCGAAGAGGCCCACGCATACTTCCAGTACCCAGCAATGATGGTTCCATCGGTACAAAGAAAACTCATAGCATCTATACTTCAACTCCAAAGCAACATCACTTCGGTACTTGATCCTTTTGCAGGCTCAGGAACTATTCTAGTCGAGGCAATGATTGCCGGGCTATCGGTACGCGCCCAAGATATCAATCCATTAGCAGTGCTGCTATGCAAAGCCAAAGCGGGCCCGCTCAACAACGCACTCCTCCACAAGCGAGTACATACAGCCTTAACGGCAGCCCGAGAAGACCGCAGCACCCATCTGGAAGCACACTTTCCTAACAGGCGAAAATGGCTTCGAGACTGCGCAGCAATAGACTTGTCTCGCCTCAAGCGCGCAATAGGATCAATCGAGGAGCGATGGGTTCGGCGCTTCCTTTGGGTGAGTCTTGCAGAAACAATTAGACTCACCAGCAATTCTCGAACATCGACATACAAACTCCACATTCGACCACGAGAACAAATCCCAACACTTGCACGGCCGCTAGATGTTTTTAGGGTCATAGCAGAGCGAAATCTCGCCAAACACCTCGAATTTGCAACGCGCCTCAAAACGGAAGACAGCTTTCAAGGCACGCCCCCTGTACAAAGCGCCGACATTCGCCTTCGCGACTCTCGACTGCCTATCGACGGTCAGTATGATTTGCTTGTGACATCTCCCCCATATGGAGACAATCAGACCACTGTTCCCTACGGGCAAAGCGCATATCTACCATTGCAATGGGTCGATTTCAAAGACATCGACACAGGCGCATCGAGTGAAGATTTTCTGAGTAGCACACATGAGATTGATCGACAGAGCCTAGGCGGAGAACGTGCAAGAGGGAATCTCCGGCAGCAGTTTCGCGATCTTCTTGAGCGGTCCCCTTCGCTAGACAAAACACTCAGAAAACTAGAATTGCATCCCAAAGACCGCAGCTCTCGCGTTGTAACTTTCATCAGCGATCTTGACGTCGCAATTCAAGCGTCATTCGCAGCGCTCAAGCACAACGCCTACTCCATCTGGACTCTAGGAAATCGCCGCGTTGGAGGGATCGAAGTCCCGCTCGATGCAATCACAACAGAACTCGTCAACACTCATGGCGGTGTTCGTGTCACATCGGTTGTACGCCAGATTCGATCCAAGCGAATGGCCATTCGAAACAGCGTAGCCCCAACGATGCACCATGAGCACATCATAATCTTTCGCAGCAACAAGCGGGCGCCCCTCGCCCGTTAGGCACCACCAATGGTACAGCCTACCAAGACACAACAAGCTGAACTACGGATTGATGCTCATGTTATCCGCCAACTTGGGGATCAACTTATAACCGATGCTCAGCAAGCGCTCCTTGAACTCATAAAGAATAGCTACGATGCGGACGCAGAGTGGGCCAGAGTCCAACTCTCCACCGAGCATGAACCTGATCCGACGCTTGCTCTCGACCCCAATGCCCGGGGCATGCTGAGCATTGAAGACAATGGATCTGGGATGACGCTTGAGAGGATAAAAGATGGATGGCTTACCATCAGTCTCTCTCCGAAGCGGGGAATGAAGGATCGAGGGGAAGTCACCAAGAAGTTTCGGCGCACTCCGCTAGGCGACAAGGGGTTAGGCCGCCTTGGGACCATGAAACTTGGTGATCTGGTCGAGATAGTGACGCATCACCACGTAGAACAAGAGGGATTTCGCGTCCGCCTCAAATGGAGTGACTTCAAGTCAGGAAAGCCCCTCAACGATATAAAAGTAACGATCACTCCTGTTCCCGCAACAAAAAAGACGGGCACAAGGCTTTCGATTTTTGGGCTCACGTCTCCCACCTATTGGAAAGGTGAACGTCGCCTTAGTGAACTTCAAACTGAGTTATCAAAGCTGGTGTCTCCGTTTGAAGGAATATCAAAATTCAAATGGTCGATTTCCATAGACGGCTCGAAGATTGACCTTGAGGCGCTCACCAAACGGCTTCGAAGCATGGCCCAAACACGCTTTACGCTTGAGTGGGACGATCAATCGCTCACCTGCTCTGGGCATATTAAGGCCTCACTCTTCGAGACAAAAAAAGACGATTCGGCCTATGTCGATATGGTCGAGGCGGACAATGGCGCTGCTCTTCTGAAATTCTTATTGAGCCAGAAAGGTGCTGAAGGATTTTCCGTCAAGAAAAGCACCGAAGAAGGCTGGTTTTTGCAGGTGTCGAGGAAGTTTACGTGGGAAGAGATTGCGAACCGCGAGCCGGGGGCGGTTGCGTGGGCAAAACCTGGCCCATTCAGAGCCGAGATTGACAGCTTCGATCTAAATGAGACCGACTGGGGGCCAGACAAAGCGTTTACGTCGGCGGTAAGCTACAAAGAGTACGTAAAGAAGCATGCAGGGGTAGCGGTATATCGAGACGGCTTCGTTGTTCACATGCAAGAAGACTGGCTAGGTCTTGGAAAGGCTCAGACTTCTGGACGCAGTTACTACGGGCTGAGGCCCTCAAATGCAATTGGGTTTGTAGCTATAACGTCAGCAGGAAACCCACTGTTGACAGAGAAGTCTGATAGAGAGGGATTCATAGACACGCCTGCCTTAAGGGGGTTCAATGGCGTTCTAGGCGAGTTCGTGAAATTCATTAACGACTCACAGACCTTTCTGCGGAGGACTTACAACGTCTATCGTGAATCGCAAAAAGCCACAGAGGCTCAACTGCCCGCTGACTGGAGCCCTCGCGATGCGGTTCAACGCCTATCAGACGTGACTCAAGTGGCACGCTCAGCCAAGCAAAAGCTCGACGCGACCGAACAAAAACAGCGCTCATCGATCAAGCGAGTGCGAGACAATTTAGCTCGAACTCTAAAGAAGGTTGAGTCCGATCCAGCACTGAGAGCTGAGGTCGAGGGCGCTCTGGGTCAACTCCAGCAAGTTACTTCTGAACTAGAAAAGCGGCGCGGCGAGATTGCTGAAGCGCTGGGCGCATTGTCTGAGCAGGCCAAGGTTGCAGACGCAATTCTCGACCGATTCGCACAAATGAAGCATCAAATCGGCGAGGTGTATGAAACTGTCGGCATTGGACTGGTTGCTCAAGCGCTCGCCCATGATGCCCATGCATTAATTGATGATCTTCTTTCCCGAACACAAAAGATCAGTCGCAAGGTGGGGGCTTCCAAAGATCCAACTCTCTTGAGTTACTTGGAGGCAGTCAAAGCGACTGCGAATTCGCTTCGTAAGCAACTCAGCTTGCTTGATCCTATGTTGCGCGCAACGCGCGAAACCAAGAATACCTTCAAACTGTCGGAGTTCCTTGCTGAATTTGTCGGGCTACGCGCAGAGAGACTCCAGAAGTTTGGAATCGTCATCGAGCAGGACATCAGTGCCGACTTCACGGTTTCCTTTCCGAAGGGCAAACTCACGCAAGTGGTCGATAACATCTTTCGCAATAGCGAATTTTGGTTGAGGCATTATTCGGCAACCAACCCTAAGGCTCCTCTCGTAATTGGCGTCAAAGTGGATTCTCCAAAGCTTATTCTTTGGGACTCCGGGCCCGGCGTGAAGCGCAGTATCGAAGACACCATCTTTGATATCTTCGTGACGGATAAGCCCAAAGGAGAAGGCAACGGACTGGGCCTCTTCATTGTTTCCCAATTGCTTGAACAAGAAGGTTGCTCGATCCGGCTAGCCCCGACACGCAATGCTGCCGGTCGGCACTATCAGTTTTCGATAGATTTCTCAGGAGCAGTCTCAGCATGAACATCAGCCTTCAAGAACTTCTTAGCATCGTTGGCATTAAGCGCGTCATTTGGATTGACGACTTGTTTGAGAAGGGCGCCGCAGTCTCAACAGCACAGGATGAGATCGAGATAGCCTCCACTTTCGCCAAGTTCAAGGCGATGGAACTCAAGCCATCCCATCCCGCATTGGATGGAATAAATGTCGATGATGAACTTGAGGTATGGCTTGAGGCTTATGAATCTGCAATCGCGGAGTCCTCTTCAGCCAGGGCCGAGATTCTGGGCTCTCTCTCCGCCCAACTAAGAGAAAAAGAAGCCGAGGAAGCCCTTCCTCCCGAGGACGACTACGGAGATGGGCCTCTAGGAGAAATCGTGGCTTCTCTGGGTAATAGCGTTGAGCCCTATGGGCTGACGGATTGGACTCAGAAGCAGTCCGCCATCAAAGCGGCGCTCGATGGTACTACCCTTGTTCTTATTGACCGTGAGTTCAAAATTGGAGCTGAAAGCGATCAGGCGGGGGAGCGCATTCTCCAAGAATTGGCTCTCGAAGCATCGTTGGGATGCAGCCTGGTGATGCTCACGCATAGCGTTTCCCAGCGAGAGGCCGAACAACTCCGCGAGACATTGTCTCGCTCCGCTAACATACCTATTCATCGCTTCGCGGTTATGTCTAAGCGAACAGATGAAGAGGCGAGCCTCACGGCAGTTGATAACTTGAGGCGCTCGCTGCGGCATCTCCTTGTGCATAAGACGTGCTTCAGCATGGCTGAAAAGATTGCTCAGTCTATGAAGAGGGCTGTCGAACAGGCAGTCAAGGATCTTTCAGACCAGTCAGTATACGATTTGGATCACAGCGTCTTTCAAAACTCCCTTGATGAAGGGGCATCAGAGACCGGCGTGCTCGCTCGCATTCTTCTGTTAAGGCAGCGCGTAACAGTGGACGAACAAATTGCCAAGGACACATTTCTCATTGAACAACTTATAGGGCTGCGCAAGCTCCGTGAACTAGACTCGCTGCCGGTTCAGGAGGCCCGTCCTAGCGTGAAGCCTCTGCTCTCTGCATGGCGCAACGACGAGGTCTTTGATTCACGCGACCGTATTAACTTTAGTCACTCTCCCCTTGCATGTGGCGACGTGTTCGGGAAGCCCGACAGCAATGCAGTTTATGTCCTGTTGGGTCCCCCATGCGATCTGGCCGTGAGAAAGGATGGGACGAGGAATTTGGATGAGGCGTTCTTAGTTCTGGCGAAGCGAGTCTCCCAGAGTGCAGAGGCATCATCAAAAGAGATGAATCCGCAGCGGTTCTTCAAGGTGCCATCTATTCTCGGTGAGGGTGAATGGCGCCTTGATTTTCTTGAATGGGGATCAGTAAGTCTTCGCTGCCTAGAGTTGGTTGTTTTCAATCAAAGCGGCGAGATGTCGTTCGCAGCATCTCTCCAGCCCCCCAAAATCCTGCTTCCAGGATGGCAGAAACGCTTTGAGGAGACTAAACAGTTAGTTTCCCTGGCGTCAGCGACACAGTCCCCCAAAGGAATGGAGCGATTGTCTCTATCTGGCAAGGTCAAGAACGCTGCGGGGAAATGCCCTGGCAACGGGCAGTGGCGCTTCGAGTATAGTAGAGTGGGACGACTGCGGAATCCTTGGGCCATTGCTGCGTATGGCGCATTCACCAGTTATCAAACTCGTTCAGCCTTCGAACATAACTTCGCTAAAGGTCTGACGAGTGGCCTAACAGGGCAGTAAAGGGACTCTGAGTGAGCGCTCCCCCGAGCCTTGCCGAAGGGTGTAAAGTGAGGATCGCTCTATTGGAGAGCATCCGAGCGGACGGGGATGGGCGTCAGCCCCGCTCCACCACCTGAACGGGCTGAGTCCGGGGCTGGCACGGTCCACACGGGTAAGGGGCACCATGTGCCCCCAGTGTGCCCCTCCAGCGGGGAACTGAACGGGATGAGACGGGACGGAGCGGGGGAACGATCCGAAGTGAGATCAAGGCGTTACCCGGTAACAGCGCGACCTGCTTGGGGTTTTGCTTCCACCTTGATGCGGGTTCGAATCCCGCCGCTTCCAAGCCAGCTCGTCTATCAGGCGCTCGTCGATTGAGACGACGAACGCCACGTCAGGGCAGCAGCCCCGCAACCACCCCACGCCACAGCACCTCGGCGAGCACGTCCAGTCCTCGCGAGGTGTCGAGCCGCTTCTGCGCCGTCTTTCCCACACCCGCCACGGCTCAGGGTGTCGGCTCAGGGGCTGTTGAGCTGCCCTGGGGACTGGTGGGGCAACTCTTGTTTTCCTGAATGAGCTGTTCGCCCCCAGAAGGAGGAGTGCCTCACTCGTCCCTGGAAATGGAAGTCAGGCTCACCTGGGGCGTGTTCTCGGCGAACTCCCCGGTGAACGTCGCCTTGGCTCCTCCGTCCTGGTAACCGATACCCACCTTCATGCGGACCTTGTAGCTGACGATTCCCATGGAACTGGCGGAGATCGAGTCGGGAGTGCTCGAACCCCCCGCGGAGTTGAGCACCAGGAACATCCACTGGGCGGAATCGGGAATGTGGGCCCACATGGCGTCCGCGTGGGCGGGAAGGTGCATCGGCGCGACGAACGGAGCGCCCTTCATGTAGAGAAAGGGCAGGGCGATGTCTTCATCCATCTCGGGACCATCTTCCTCGGGGCTCGGAGAGTACTGGTCGAGCGCGAGCCCAAAGGCATACCGGCCCGCGACCTTGCGCCCGATCAGCTCCCGGTCGATGGCCCTGCTCGTCGGGAAATCCGGATCGTCCGCCCGGAGCCATTTGAAGAGATCGTCGCCGTAGGCCCACCCGCGTTTGCCATTGGCGGCGACCCGCACCTGGAACCACTGGCCGCCAAAGTTCTCGCTGTATCCGGTACTGGTGTCCTGGCGGGCCGGCGTGCGGTGCTCGCTCTCTCTCAGGATTTCCACCACCGTCCCGCAGGGCCAGGACTCCCGGACCGATGCGGACCACTCGGGTGCTTCTCGCAACTCCACCTCATCCTGGAGGACGTTGCACAGCACGCCGAGATTCTCCGCGTCGTCCAGTCCGGCGATGGGCGCCTTCATCTGGCCCGGCTGCCACTTGAGCATCAGCTCGGCGAGCCGGGGTTGGAGCCCGCGCAACACCGCGTCGTAGGTGGCGGCCTGGCCCTTGGGGACGGCGATGGCCAGCGGGGATTGACCCGCCTCGACTCCGATGAGCCGCAGGGAGGTTCCCTCGAGGGCCTGCAGGAGGCCCACGTCCTCATCGAGGGCGCAGTCGGCCTCGCCTTGCTGGACCGCCGCCACCGCCAGCTTGGACGAGGACGTGGGGACGAGCGTCGCCTGGGGCAGGGCGCGTTGGGCGGCCTCGAGCGCGGGCCCCTTGGGCACCGCCACCCGCCCCGTCACCCCAGCGAGCGCCGCGGCGTCATCCGGCACCAGCTCTTCGCACGACTCCCCACCCGCGAAGCGGTAGGAGATCGTCACATAGGGTTGCGTGAAGTCGACCTGCCGCCGCCGCTCCTCGGTGGGCGAGATGGAGTTGAGCCCCAGGTCCACCTTGCCCTGGGCGATGGCGCTCACGCTGTCCAGGGACAGGCTGCGCGGGTTGATGAACTCCACCGGCCGCCCGAGTTGCTGGCCGATCAGCCGCGCGAGGTCCGCCTCGAGTCCGTCCATCTGGCCCGCGCGCGGGAAGTGCAGAGGCACATAGGAACCGGCCAGCGCCACGCGCAGCGGTTGGGGAGGCGTGGGCGCCGCGACGGTGACGGCCTTCTCGGGTGGTTGTGCCGTTCCGTTGCAGCTACAGCCCGCGCCCGTGGAAGCACAGGCGGCCAGCGCTCCCAGCGCGAGCCACCCTCGCATACGACTCTTCATGAACTCCCCCCTCTGTGAAGAACAACCGTGAAGTCAGCGCAGCTGGAACGTGTTCGACGAGACGCGATGGCCGGCGAGGTCCGTCACCACGAGCACCGCGCTGGAGGACGCGGCCCCGAACACCACCTGCTGGGTGAGCACTCCGTCGACGAACGGGTCGCTCACCTTCGGCCCGAAGTTCACGCCCGGCCCCGACTCGAAGCGCACATTGCCGTGGAAGCTCGCCGCGTTCGCGCCCTGCGCGCGGACGGTAATCGTGAACGGCACGAACGGAGCCTGCGTGTCGATCGGATCAATCGTGTAGGTGTCCGGCCACTGGCCCTCGAGCACGGTGAACGCCGACGGCGCCGTCGCGACGCGCCCATCCGAGAGCGTGAGCCGGACGTCGTAGGAACCCGGGGCGAGGAGCGTCGGCACCTGCGTCGCGAGCACGCCCTTTCGGATGAACGTCGGCGCCGCGAGCTCGAGCGAGCCGATCTCGGCCTTCACCGCGGTCGAGACGTCGACCGTGCCTTTTTCGTAATCGACCGTGGCCGGCAGAGGCAGGTCGGCGGATATCTCGATCGGCGTGTACTCGCTCGCGGGCATCTGCGGCGGCGACACCGCGCGGATCTCCGGATCCGGCCAGTCCTGACAGCCGGATGCGAGCAGCAGCAGGAACGTTCCAATGGACACGCGTGTCATGGCAGCCAGTACCTCACCCCGAGCGTCCCCTGGAGACCCGTCGCGCGCCCGAGCACGAACGGAATGGGTGCCTCGCCGAAGGCGAACCGTGCCTCGCCGAACAGCTCGACGGCGGAAATCGGCACCCGCAGTTGAAGCGCCACGAGCGCGTCCCACCCCACCGCGGTCCGGACGGTCGACTGCGAGAAGGAGCTCCCCAGGTACTGCAGCGCGAAGGAGGGACCGAGGCCCAGACGTGCATCGAGGCCGACCGGACCCAGCCGCAGCACGTTCAGCCGGCCCGACAGATAGAGGGGCACGCCGTGCAACGCCGACGTCATCGTCCCCGTGTCGGGCACTGTCGCGACGAACCGGGTGAACCGCCAGTCGAGCTCGGCCTCGAGCACGAGCCGCCCGGACCAGATGGGCGGAGTGAGCGAGAACACCGCCGCCACGAGCGGACCGCGGTTGGAGCCACCGCCGTAGAATGCGCCCCCCGCGAGGGCGAGCGCGTAACGAATGGGCTGGGGACCGCGAGTCGAAGCCGCGGCACGCGAGGGCTCGGACTTTCGAGAAGTCTCGCCGGCCGCCGGCGTGGGCGTCGACTTCGGCTCCGGTTCCGCGACGGGCACGGGCCGCCGCTTCGGAGGCCGAGACGGCGCGCCGGCGGCAAGCGAGGCGACCAGCAGGTTCAGCAAGAAGATCCACCGCATCGGACCGACTTCACCGGCTTGGTGCATGGCGGTCAAGCTTTGAGCACGGTGAGCACCGCCACGAGCATCATCAGCGCGCCCAGGGTCCGCCCGACCGCGGTGCTGGCCTTGGGGCTCGCTTCGAGCCAGCCACGCGCCTGGTCCCTGACGAGCGCGACCGCGCCGTACACGGCGAGCTGCGTGAGCGCGCAGATTCCCCAGAGCACCACCGCCTGTCCCGCCCCACCACCCGCGTGCTCACCGTGCCAGGGAGCAACCCTGTGTCCTCCTCGGAGCCTGGCACTCTGCTCGGCAGTGTGTCATGGGGTGAATGCCTGTTGAGCCGCCTCGGCGATTCGCTAGAACGCGTGTCACCGTGCCCTTCGGCACGCGCGTCTGGATGAAAGGGTCGACTCCATGGAATTTCGGCAACTCGGCGGCTCGGGCTTCAAGGTCCCCGTGCTCTCCCTGGGCACCGCGACGTTCGGTGGCACCAACGAGTTCTTCAAGGGCTTCGGCGAGAGTGACGTGAAGGAGGCCTCCCGGCTCGTCGATATCTCGCTCGAGGCCGGGATGAACATGTTCGACTCGGCCGACGTGTACTCCGGCGGAGTCGCCGAGGAGATATTGGGCCAGGCCATCAAGGGCCGCCGCGAGCGCGTCATCATCTCCACCAAGGCCACCTTCCGCGCGGGCTCCGGCCCCAACGATGTGGGCTCCTCTCGCTACCACCTCATCCGCGCCTGCGAGGCGAGCCTGCGCCGTCTGGGCACCGACTACATCGACCTCTTCCAGCTCCATGGCTTCGATGCCGTCACGCCCGTCGAGGAGACGCTCAACGCGCTCGACGACCTCGTGCGGGCCGGGAAGATCCGCTACCTCGGCTGCTCGAACTTCTCGGGCTGGCACCTCATGAAGTCGCTGGCCATCTCCGAGCGGTACAACCTGGCGCGCTACGTGGCCCACCAGGCGTACTACTCGCTCGTCGGACGCGACTACGAGTGGGAACTGATGCCGCTGGGGCTCGACCAGAAGGTCAGCGCCGTCGTGTGGAGCCCACTCGGGTGGGGGCGGCTCACGGGCAAGCTGCGGCGCGGCCAGCCCCGGCCCGAGGGCACGCGTCTGCAGAACGCCTCGACGGCCGCGGGCGGCCCGCAGGTTCCCGAGGAATACCTCTATCGGGTAGTGGATGCCCTGGACGAGGTGGCGAAGGAGACGGGCAAGACGGTGCCGCAGATCGCCTTGAACTGGCTGTTGCAGCGGCCCACGGTCGCCAACGTCATCATCGGCGCGCGCAACGAGGAGCAGCTGCGCCAGAACCTGGGAGCGATCGGCTGGAACCTCACCCCGGCACAGGTGGCGAGGCTCGACGCGGCCAGCGCCTGGCCCTCCGCCTATCCCTACTGGCACCAGCGGCAGTTCGTCGAGCGCAATCCCTTCCCGACTTCCTGAGGACCGGGTCCGGACCGTGGCCCTCGGGGTTGTTCCGAGGGCCTGACGGGCGGCGGTTCCTGGCGAGACTTCGTCAGGCCTTCTTGACCCGGGAGCTGTTGAACATCCAGTTGATGCCGAGCTCGTCGCTCACCACCCCGAACAGGTCACCCCAGGGGGCGTCGAAGAGCGGCTCGTGCTTGGTGCTGCAGGTGCCTCGCCCTTCCGGCAGGACGAGGCGGAAGTCCGCCCGGTCCGAGTTGCGCCCATAGGGGAGTTGCCAGACATCCCGCGCCGCGTCCACGAAGCTCCACAACCCGAGCGCGAGGAAGCCCTGGGCCAGGGGCTCATGCTCGGAGAGCGGGAAGTCAGGGAGCGCCAGCAGGGGAATGAGCGCCGTCCGCATGGAGGGTCAGAAGAGGAAGTCGGTGGTGAGGAAGTCCGACTCGCGGCGGGTGAGGATGGATTGCACGAGCGTGGTGTTCTCGGGGGTCGTCTTCGCCGCGACGAGGGTGCGAATCGAGAACACCCGCAGCGCATCCGCCACCGACAGCGTGCCCTCGGCGGAGTCCTTGCGGCCATTGAAGGGGAACGTGTCCGGCCCGCGCTGGCACTGGCAATTGAGGTTGATGCGGCCCACCTGGTTGGCGAACGCGTCGACGAACCGCCCGATACGCGCCGAGTCCTTGCCGAAGAGGCTCAACTGCTGGCCGAAGTGGGAGTTGACGACGAAGCGCACGACCTCCTCGTCCTCGTCGAACACCATCACCGGAATCACCGGGCCGAACTGCTCCTCGTTGGCCAGGCGCATCTCGCCCGTCACCGGGTACACCACGGCGGGCGAGTAGAAAGACTGGCTCGTCCGCCCACCGAGCGGATTGACGACGCAGGCCCCCTTCGCCACGGCGTCGTCGACCAGGCCCTTCAGGTAGTCTGTCTTTCCAGGCTCGGGCAGGGGGGTGATGGCTGCGCCCAGGTCCCAGGGCATGCCAGGCTTCAGGCGGTCCACCGCGGCGGTGAAGCGCTCCAGGAACGGCTCGACGATGCGCCGGTGCACCATGAGCAGCTTGAGCGCCGTGCACCGCTGCCCGTTGAAGGACAGCGTGCCGGTGATGCACTCCTTCACCGTGTTCTCGAGGTCCGCGTCCTCGAGGATGATGGCCGGGTTCTTCGCATCCAGCCCGAGCACGGACTTGAGGCGGTGCGGCCGCGGGTGCATCCGCTTGAGCTCGCTGGCGCCCCGGTTGGTGCCGATGAAGGCGAAGATGTCCACCTGGCCGCTCTCCATCAGCGCGCCGACCGTCTCGCGGCCCCGGCCGTAGATGATGTTGATGACGCCCGGCGGGAAGCAGTCGCGGAAGGCCTCCAGCAGCGGGCGGATGAGCAGCACGCCGAACTTCGCCGGCTTGAAGACGACCGCGTTGCCCATGAGCAGGGCGGGGAAGAGCGTGCTGAAGGTCTCGTTGAGCGGGTAGTTGTACGGGCCCATGCACAGCGCCACGCCGATGGGTGCCCGGCGGATCTGCGCCATGATGCCCTGCTCCTGCACGAAGCGGGACGAGGTGCGGTCGAGCTCCTTGAGCGCGCGGATCGTCTCGGCGATGAGGTCCACCGTGCGGTCGAACTCCTTCTCGGAATCCGGCTGGGTCTTGCCGATCTCCCACATCAGCAGGTTCACCACCGCGGTGCGCTGCGCGCGCATGGCCCCGAGGAAGCGCTCGACGTGCTCGATGCGCTCGGCCACGCGCATGGTCGGCCAGACGCCGCGGCCGTGGTCGTAGGCCTTCACCGCGGCCTCGAGCGCCTCGAGCGACTCCCGCGAGGTGAGCAGCGGCGTGGCGCCAATCACCTTGGGCTCCAGGCCCTGGGGCGTCTTCACGGAGACGGGGCTGCGCACCGGGTTGAGCTCGCCCTCCCAGAGGCGGAGCTTGCCTCCCACGAGGTACTCGCGCTGCTCGAGATACCCGGGCAGCCGCACGCTGGCGGGAATCTGTTCGTCCGAGGGGAAGAGGTCATCGAGGGAGGTCATGGGGAGTCCTTTCCGCGCCACTATCCACGACCCGGGCGGCTCCGCGCTCGGGAAGCCGTCGTTTTTTCGAGACGCCGGGGGAGTTGGCCCCTCATCATGGTGAAACCGGAATTTTCGGTATAACGGGAGTAATCCATGACCATCGAGACGAGCTGGCCGCGCGGTGCCCTTCGGGGGCCCTTGCTGATGGCCCTGACCCTGCTGGGGTCGAGCTGTGGACCCACGAATCTGGACGATGACCGGCTGCGCGAGCTCGCCGAGCACGAGTCGGCCGTGACGCTGGCGGCGGTGGACCACCAGCCCTTCAAGGTCCTGACCTACAACGTCCGGCAGGTGAACGCGGAGGACACGGGCCTCTACACCTGGACGCAGCGCAGCCCGGACGTCATCAAGCTCATCTCCGCGCGCAACCCGGACCTCTTCGGGGTGCAGGAGGCCTCGGCCACGGTCATTCAAAATGACCTCATCAATGCCTTCCAGGCCAGCTACGACTATTACAAGCCGCCCAACGGAAGCCCGAAGATGATCTTCTATCGCCGGAGCCGCTTCCAGCTGGCCGCCGGCACCGACGTGCAGGGCTACTTCAGCATCACCAATCCGTATGCCTCGTCGGATGCGTGCTATCCGAATGCCTCCGGGCGGACCGCGTCGTGGATCAAGCTCGATGACAAGCTCTCGGGCCGCCAGTACTTCGTGGTGAACTCGCACCCCGCCCATGGCGGCTCCTGCGGCCTGGCGCGCCAGAAGAACGCCGAGCAGATCCGCGCCGTCATCACCGAGAAGTCTCTGGGCCGCTCGGTCATCGTGTTCGGGGACTTCAACTCCGATCCGCAGAACCCGAGCTGGGCGGGCGACGACTCCGTCTCGTTGATCGAGTCCGGGGGCTCTCCCGCGCTGTTCCGCTCGGAGCGGCACACCGGCGACACGACCGACAGCACCGCGACCTTCAACAGCGCCTGGAAGAGCCCGAGCACGAACTCCCAGCGGCTCGACTACATCTTCGTGAGCGGCGGCGACATGACGACGTCGGACTACGCCATCGACACGAGCACGTACGATGGCATCAGCCCGTCCGATCACTTCGCCATCACGGCGACCGTCCGGCCCGCGGTGTTCCAGTCGGGCTCGACGGTGGATGCGCACGGCACGGGGAGCTCGGCGAGCACGCATTTCTACTTCGCCGACGTGACGGGTGACGGCTGCGCGGACAAGATCGCCTGGAATCCCACGCTGCTCGGCGGAGCGACCCAGGTCTTCCGCTCCAATTGCAATGGCACGTTCGCCGCCGGGGTCGTGAACGACAGCGGCACCAGCGCCTCCAGCGCCACCACCTTCTACTTCGCGGATGTGAATGGGGATGCGTGCGCGGACAAGATCTACTGGAACCCCACCTTCGACACGGGCCACACGCGGGTCTACCTGTCGAACTGTGATGGCAACTTCACCTGGTCGAACTCGAACGACAGTGGCGGGAGCGAGTCCAGTGCGACCACCTTCTACTTCGCGGACCTGACGGGCGATAAGTGCGCGGACAAGGTGTATTGGAACCCGACCTTCGACTCGGGCCATGCGCGGGTCTACCTGTCGAACTGTGATGGCACCTTCACCTGGTCGAACTCGAACACGGACGCCGGGAGCAGCACGAACAGCGACGCGCACATGTACTTCGCGGACGTCACCGGTGATGGCCGCGCCGACAAGATTGTCTGGGATCCGGCGGCGGAGTCGGGGCGCACGCGCATCTACGCCTCCAACGGCAACGGCACGTTCACCCTCCTGAGCATCCACACGGGGGGCTCGAGCGGCGTGCCCGAGACGCGCCTCTACTTCACGGATGTGAACGGCGATGGCAACGCCGACAAGATCTTCTGGCGCCCGGACTACCGCGAGGGCCGCCTGCAGATCTACCTCGGCTCGGCCACGGGGTTCGCGGGCGCGCCCCTCATGGACAACACGGGCTGGAGCCAGTCCTCCAACACCCAGTACTTCTTCGCCGACCTCGACGGGAGCGGCGCGGCGGACAAGGTCTATTGGAACTACGGCGCGAGCGACAGCAACTCCCGCGCCTACCTGTCCCGGTATTGAGGACTCCCCGTTGTGGCTTGTCAGGCTACGGGCTCGGGCCGCCTCCGCCACGAGTTGTAGCCTGACAAGCCACAGCCCGGCACCGCCCCTGGAATTCCACGCGCTTACCCTCATGAAGGGCCTGTCACTCCCTGCCATCCGGGTCGTTTGTAGCTCGTAAGGCCACACAAATAATCCTGTTATGCCTTCTTTTAATGAACGTCTATCTTTGATAAAGAATAGGCGATTCCACGATTCAGGGGCATACACACATGAGACACGGCAAGCGTATGACGAAGAGGGGCGTAGGCACACTGGCGGGAGGCCTGCTGGTGAGCTGGCTGATGAGCGGTTGCGGCGCGGACCCGGCGCAGCAGCCCGTGGAGAGCCAGGCGCGGGCCCTGACCGAAGAACCCGCTCCGCAGCGCCTCCCCGTGCTGGAGAGTCTGGAGTTCGTTCCCTCCGACAAGACCTCGTCCGCCACGCCCGGACTCCTTCGGGCGAAGCTGGCCGAGGGCGAGCGCGCCGAGCTGCTCCAGCTCACGGGCGACGATGGCAAGGAGCTGACGCTGCGCGACGACGGCCTCAACGGAGACGAGAAGGCGGGTGACGGCCTCTTCTCCGGCTTTGGCGTCGTGAACCTCGACGAGCACCTCAAGACGCAGGAGCGCATCGCCTCCTTCCAGATGCAGTCCGCCGATCCGCTCACCTTCGCCACCATCGATGATCGCGTGCTGGTGAAGGAGACCCCGCTCGTGCCCCTGTCGCCGGACATCTTCGTGCCGGGCCAGACCATTCCCCTGACGCCCGTGGGCATCTCCCAGGCCGTCGCCCCCAACAAGTCCCTCATCATCACCGACCCCTCCGTCGTCGGAGACCCCACCCGCACCTGGAATCCGTGCACGGGCACGGGCAACCCGAACGGCGTGTGGACGTTCAAGCACCTGATGACGGAGATGGCCAACACCGCGGCCACGCCTCCGGCCTTCACCGATCGCTGGCTGAAGCAGTGGTTGACCACCCAGACCGTCAACGGGCGCAGCGTGCCGGCGCGCACGAACATGGCCACGCAGATCCTCAATGCCTGGCCGCGGCTGAGCACCGGTGAGCTGGATTTGGACCGCTCGCCCTTCAAGCTGGTGGCCATCATCAACCGGTTGGATCTGGGCCGGGGCAAGGGCGGCCCCTACGGCACCAGCGGCGCGGGCGAGCTGCGCTTCGTCTTCACGGTGATGAACTCGACGACGTGCGTGAGGCCCTACAACTCCTTCGAGGTCATCTTCGAGTTCGGCGTGCCGCGCACCGACTGCTTCCAGGTGAAGGCGTGGGCCCAGTCCTGGCTCGGCCTGTCCAACTCGTCGCTCATCCTCGGCAGCGCCGCCTACAACTCGCAGCTCGAGAGCCTCACCGAGCCGGTCGTGCTGCGCAACGCCGCGCCGAGCAAGCCCAACGGCAGCGCCATCAACCAGGTGCGGACCAACGAGGTCCTGCTCGCCAGCCCCTGGGAGATGCGCGAGTTCCGCATCTTCTCGACGGCGGCCAATCCACGCGAGTTCACCACCACCTCGGTGCCGGGCTACCTGAGCGAGCACGTCACCGTGCGCACCCCCTTCGACATGTTCAACAACACCCCCACGCTCACCAGCTTCCTGGCCAATCCCGCCAACAACGCGGCCATCCTGGCGGGCACCCACGACGTGCCCCTGGACTACGGCGTCACCACCAACTTCCTGGGCGCCTGGCCGCAGATGCCCACCACCGGCTTCTTCTGGAACGCGCCCAACCTGTCCACGGTGCCCAATGGCATCAACGTGCGGCACAAGTTCTCGTTGAACACCTGCAATGGCTGCCATGCGCGTGAGACGAACACCGGCTTCACGCACGTGGGCCCCACGGGCGCGCTCTCGCCCTTCCTGGCCACGGGCATGAGCAACCCGCTCACCCCCTACAACGTCACGGATCCGGTGAGCGGCACGGTGCGCAGCTTCTATGAGATCCGCGACCGCGCCCAGACCCTGGACAGCACCGCCAACCAGTCGTGCCTGATTCGCCGCCTCGACCGGCCGCTGCTCTCCTCGCACTGAGCCCGGCTCCAGGGAGCGGGTCCTCCTCACGGGTCCGCTCCCCTGGATTCACGAATCGGTGGCCGCTCGCGCGCCAGTCGGTGCCGCGCTTGTCGCGGGGCGCGCGGTGGGTACGATGCGCGGCCACCTCCGATTCGCGCAGGGCTCCCCCATGACCGACACCTCGCCGTTCCCGCTGGAAGGCGGCTGTGATTGCCGCCTCCTCCGCTACCGCATCGAGACGCGACCGCTCTTCGTGCATTGCTGTCACTGCCGCTGGTGTCAGCGGGAGTCGGGCGCCTCCTTCGCGCTCAATGCCATGATCGAGTCCGATCGGGTGACGAACCTGGGCGCCCCGCCGGAGCTCGTCCTCACCCCCTCGGAGAGTGGTCAGGGCCAGCGCATTGCCCGCTGCCCCGAGTGCCGCGTCGCGGTCTGGAGCCACTACTCCAGCGCCGGGACGCTCGTGAGCTTCGTGCGCGTCGGGACGCTCGATGAGCCCAGCCATCTGCCTCCGGACGTCCACATCTTCACGGCGTCCAAGCAGCCCTGGGTGGTGATTCCGCCAGGCGCCGCCGCCTTCCCCGTGTACTACGAGCGCGAGAAGCTCTGGCCCGCGGAGAGCCTGGCGCGACGGCAGGTCCTGCTGCCGAAGATCGAGGCGTACCAGGCCTCGCTGAAGCGCGCGTGAATCACTCCAGGACGCGTGAGCCTTCCGGTGGCTCCTCGGAGGGGACGCGGAAGCACACGCGGCCCTCTCCGCAGGAGTGCGGGTGCACCAGGTCGTCATCGGGCCCGATGCTCTCTCCCGTCGCGACGCACCAGAACGTCGCGGTCGAGACGTAACCCGTCTCCCAGTCCACCGCCGCGTCGTACCGGACGCCGGGCGTTCCCTTCGAACGCATCCTCCGGCAGACGTGGGGGGGCTTCTGCTCGCTGCTCGAGTCCATGCGCTTCCTCAGGCCGCCGCCGCGGCGAGCACCGTCCTGCGGACCACCGTTTCGAGGACCGGGACCTTGTAGGCGTTCTTCGACAGCGGTGTGGCCCCACTCACGGCGGCCTTCGCCACCTGCCGTGCGAGCCCCTCATCCAGCGTCTTCCCCACGAGGAGCTTCTCCGCCTCCGCCGCGCGCCGGGGCGTGGGCGCGACCCAGCCCATGGCGATCGCCGCCTGACGGATGACCTTGCCCTCCATCCGCAGCACCACCGCGACGTCGCAGATGGGCCAGTCGTAGCTCTCCCGCTCGCCCTGCTTGTGGTAGGCCGCCTTCGTTCCCGCCCCCAACGCGGGGAGGCGCACGCGCGTCAGCAGTTCGTTCGGTGCGATGACCGTGTCGGTCCACCGCTTCGCATCCGGCGGCAGCAGGAAGTCGGACACGGGCACCATCCGCGTCTTGCCCCCGGGGCCGGTCAGCTCGACCGAGGCCCCATAGGCCAGCAGGGCCGTGGCTGGCGTGGAGGCGTGCACCATCACCGTGCGCTGGTTGTCGAAGATGGCGTGGTACTGGTTCTCGCCCGCGCGCACCCGCTCGGCGTCGTCACCGCCGGCCTGGTGGAAGAAGTCGTTGCGGAAGTACCAGCAGCGGGGCCGCTGGAGCAGGTTGCCCCCCATCGTGGCGGCATTGCGGACCTGCGGGGTCGCGGCGTGCTCCGCCGCATCCGCGAGCGCCACGTAACGGCGGCGCACCTCGGGCTCCCGCGACAGCCGGGCCAGCGTCACCAGCGCGCCGAGCTCCAGGCCCTGTTTCGCGTCGAAGCGCACCCCGTCCAGTCCCTTGATGGTCTTGAGATTGACCACCCGGTGGGGCGCCACCACGCCATTCTTCATCAGGTCCAGCAGGTCCATTCCGCCGGCCTTCGCGAAAACAGGCTGGCGCTCGTTGCCTTCGCCCAGCAGCGAGACGGCCTGCTCCACGGATTCAGCGTCCACCCATTCGAAGCTCTGCATGAATCCTCCGGTTGGTCTCAGCCGCGCAGCGCCGCGAGCACGTTCGCGGGCGTCATCGGGAGCGTGCGAATGCGCTTGCCCGTCGCGTTGTAGAAGGCATTGGCCACCGCCGCCGCCGTCGCCACATTGGCGGGCTCGGCGACTCCGCGCGCATCCGTCGACGACTGCGCCCCGAGCTGCTCGAGCAGGATGACCTCGATGTGGGGCACCTCGCGTGAACCGACGATCTTGTACTGGTCCACGTTGGCATTGAGCTGGTGTCCGCTCGCCGCGTCCAGGTGCCGCTCCTCGTAGAGGGCATAGCTCATGCCCTGAATCACGCCTCCGTAGATTTGACTCTCGGTGAGCTTGGGGTTGATGGGGCGCCCGCAGTCGTGCACCGCGACGATGCGCTCCACCTTGACGATGCCCGTCTCGGTGTCGACCGCGACCTCGGCGAACTGCACGCCCCCGATGCCATGCTTGCTGATGGCGATCTGCGGCGTCTTCATCGCGAAGCCTTCGTAGTCGTCACGGCGCTCGGCCCGGTGGGAGATCTCCCCGATGCCGGCCTTCTTCACCGCCTCGCGGAAGGGCATCGCGGAGGAGGCCTTGCCCTTCACCATCACCTTGCCGTCGGCGAAGACGAGGTCGTCCGCGTTCGCGTTGAACAGGGGGGCGACCCGGGTGGCCAGCTCCCGGACACAGCGGTACGCGGCGTTGCGCGCGGCGGGCGTCAGGGTACTGGTGACGCGGCTGCCACCCGACGCAGGCCCCGCCGGATAGCGGCTGTCTCCGATATGGGAGCCAATGTCCTCGGCGCGCAGGCCGAACTCCTCGGCCACCACCTGCGCCAGGATGGTCCGCGTCCCCGTGCCGATGTCCTGCGTCGCGCAGAAGGCCTCGACGGAGCCGTCTCCCGACACACGCACCTCGCACGCGGTGTTCGGATGGATCAGGTAGAGCCACTGGGACTGGGCGAAGCCCACTCCCCGCTTGATGGGTCCCTTGTCGGAGCCCGCGGGCTTGCGTTTGCTCCAGCCGACGCGCTCGGCGCCGAGCCGGCGTTCATGGGCGCGGGCGAGGGAATCATCCGTCCCCGAGATGTCTATCCTTCCCCGGAGCGCGAGGGGATCCATCCCAAGCTTCTCCGCCAGCTCGTCGACGGATTGCTCCAGGGCGAAGATGCCCTGCACCTGGCCGGGCGCCCGGAAGGCGGCGCAGGGGCCGGTATTGGTGAAGACGTCGTATTGCTCCACCTGCACGTTCTGGCACGCGTAGAGCGTGGAATGGCAGAAGCCGACGCCCGCGCCACCGGCCACACCGCCGCCGCCGTAGGCCTCGAGTTGGATGGCCGTGAGGGTGCCGTCGCGCTTCGCGCCCAGCTTGAGCCGTTGAATGCTGTTCGGACGATTGCCGCCCGACACGTGCTCCTCCCGGCGGTCCATCATCATCCGCACCGGCGCCCTGGCCTTGCGCGACAGGTGGATGGCGAGCAGCCCGTAATTGCCAATCCCATACTTCGCGCCGAAGCCGCCTCCGGTGAAGTCGCTGACCACCCGGATCTTCCCCTTCGGCAGCTCGAAGAGCTCGGCCGCTTCATCCCGGACGCTGCCGAGGTGCTGGGTGGAGGCGTAGAGCGTGAGCCCATCGTCCCGCCAATCGGCGACGAGCCCATGCGTTTCCATGGGCACATGGGTCTGCACCTGGGTGCGGTACTCCGCCTCGACGACCACGTCGGAGTCACGAAGTCCCTGGGCGACATCCCCGCGCGGGCCCTGGCCCCGGGGTTTGGTGTCAGGGCCGCGCACGTTGCCCTTCTGGGGAAGGCCCGGGGGCGCGCCTCCTCCTCCCGCGGTCGACGGCTGCTCGGTGGGGCCGGGAAAGACGCGGGGCGCGTTCTCCTTCATCGCCTCCTCGAGCCCTGTCACATGGGGCAGGGGCTCGTACTCCACCTTGATGAGCTTCACCGCGGCCTCGGCGGCGCGGGGGTTGTCGGCGGCCACCGCGGCGATGGGCTGACCCGCGTAGCGGACGGTGGGGTAGCGATTGCCCTTCTCCGCGTTGGGGTCGCGCAACTGCGCGGTGGAGAGCACGCGCTCGAGGAGGTGAACGGCTCGGACTCCCGGGTAGCGCTCGGCCGCCGAGGTGTCGATGGACTTGATGCGCGCATGGGGCAGCGGCGAGACGAGGCGCCGGCCCCACAGCATTCCGGGAAGCTGCACGTCGAAGGTGTAGCGGGCCCTGCCGGTGACCTTCTCGACGGCGTCCAGTCGCGAGACCGGTTTGCCAATGGACTTGAGCTTCGCGTTCTCGGGCAGGGGCGGCGGCTCGTCGAGGGGCACCCGGCGGGTGACCTCTTTGAGTCCCTCGCCGACAATCCCATACGGGAGGACCTGCTGCCTCGAGGGCCCCGGATTGGGCGGCGGCGCTGGCTGGCCCCCTTGCGGTTCCTTCTGTCCCTCGGCGGGTTTGGCCGAGCCCTGGGTCCCCGTGGTGTCCTTGACGTCTTGCATCAGCTGTTCCCCTTTGCCTTGCCGCCTCCCTTGGCCGCGGCCAGGGTCGCCTTGAAGACGTTGGGATAGGTGCCGCACCGGCAGAGATGACCGCTGACGGCCTGCTTCACGTCATCGAGCGTGCATTGGGGATTTCGCTCGACCAGGGCGGCGCAGCTCATCACCATGCCGGGCGTGCAGAACCCGCACTGCATGGCGTCGTTCTCCACGAAGGCGCGCTGCACGGGGTGGAGCTCGTCACCCTGGGCGAGTCCCTCGATGGTGGTGACCTTGCGGCCGCGGGCGTCGAAGGCGAGCGTCATGCAGCTCGCGGCGACCTCGCCATCGAGCCAGACGGTGCAGGCCGAGCAGGCCCCGCGGTCACAGCCAACCTTCGTCCCCGTCAGCTCGAGCGGGTTGCGCAGGAGCTCGGCCAGCGTCGTGGACGGGTCGGCCTGCACGGTCACGGTGCGGCCGTTGATGGAGAGGGAGAGCGGGACGGGCTCGGGGCCCACGACAGCCGCAGAGGCGGGTGCCGCTTCCGCGACGGACCGGGCCAGGGTGGCTGTCAGCGCGGAAGCACCCGCGCCGGTGAAGAAGGCGCGGCGGCTGAGCCTGGGCAGAATGGGATTGGAATCGGAGTCATCATCGGTGGGGGCCAATGGGGAATGCTCCTTTCGCGAATGACGCTACAGGAGCAATCCCGTGTCGTCCCAGCCCGATGATGACGCGCGGCTCAGCAGCTTCGATTCGTCAACAGAGCGGCCTCGCGTCGGGGCTCCTCTTCCAGGGCGGGTCACCTTTTTTACGTTTCGCGCGCAACTTCGAGCCGCCTCCCGGGTTGGAAGGGCCACTCGCGGAGGACTTTCGACGCCATCCTCCAGGCTGGCTCTCAGGAGCTGGCTCCCCCCTTTGCTTGGAGCCCAGACAGTTCTCTCGGCAAGAGCATGCCCGCCTGGCCCCAGGAGAGGCCGGGGTGGCGGCTGGTCCCCCGCTCGCCCGATCCATTCTCATCGAGAGGGGCCCGTGTGATGCTTGATGCGGGATGAGCAGGGCTTCCACGAAGGCTCCTCGGGGAAGGCTCCTGGGGCCGGTGCCGGCGGTGGTGGCCGCGTTGCCACGCGGGCTCCGCGCGCCAACCAAAGGGTGAAGTCACAGTGAACTGGTTCCGCAACTTGAAGGTTGTCACGAAGCTCACGCTCGGATTCGGGCTGCTCGCCGTGCTGGTCGTGTTCGTCGGCATGCAGGGCCTGCGTGCCATGGCGCAGACAGACGCGAGCCTCAAAGAGATACACGAGCAACACGCGCTCGGCGTCGTGAAGCTGCTCGAGGCGGACGTGCACATGCTCCACATGTCCCGCACCGTTCGCAACATGGTGCTGGATGTGGGCACGGCGCGGCTCGCGAATCGGACCGAGGAGCTCGAGACGAGCCGGACGCAGTTCGAGAAGTCATTCGAGGCATACCGGCGGACGATCCCCGGCTCGGATCCGGTCCAGCAGCTCAAGGCCGCGGAGGTGGAGAAGCTCCTGGTTCAGCTCCGGAGCGAGCAGCAGGACGTCGTGCAGCTCTCCGCGAGCGGGCGGCTGCCCGGGTTGCTCGCCACGAGCAAGGATCTCTACGTCGATGCGGGTGTGAAGGAGGTCCGCGCGGTCGAGAACCAGATCGAGGAGGTCATCAAGGAGCTCGAGACGCACAAGTTCGCGGCGATGGAACGGTTCGTGGAGCAGTCCAATGCGTCGTACGAGGAGCTCAGGCGGTTCGTCCTGGGCTTCATCCTCGCCGCCACCGTCATCGCATTTGGGAGCGGACTGCTCACGACGGTGGTGATCTCGCAGCAGCTCGGCGGGGAGCCGGGATACGCGGCGGAGATGGTGCACAGGGTGGCGAACGGAGACCTCACCGTGAAGGTGGAGACGAAGGCGAACGACAGGACGAGCCTCCTCTTCGCCCTGAAGGAGATGGTGAGGAAGCTCTCCGAAACGATGGCGGAGGTGCGTCTGGGGGCCGCCACGCTCAGCGCGGCCTCGGTGCAGGTGTCGGCTTCCTCGCAGAGCCTCTCGCAGGGCACCGGCGAGCAGGCCAGCAGCGTGGAGGAGACCACCTCCAGCCTGGAGCAGATGACGGCCACCATCACCCAGAACCGGGACCACAGCCGGCAGATGGAGCAGATGGCCGTGAAGGGCGCCAGGGATGCCGAGGAGAGTGGCCGGGCGGTGACGCAGACGGTGGTGGCCATGGGCTCCATCGCGGAGAAGGTCTCCATCATCGAGGAGATTGCCTACCAGACGAACCTGCTGGCGCTCAACGCGGCGATCGAAGCGGCCAGGGCGGGGGAGCACGGCAGGGGCTTCGCGGTGGTGGCCACCGAGGTGCGCAAGCTGGCCGAGCGCAGCCGGACGGCGGCGAAGGAGATCAGCGGGCTGGCGACGAGCAGCGTGAAGGTGGCCACGCGCTCGGGGCAGTTGCTGGAAGAGCTGGTGCCCGCCATCCGCAAGACAGCGGACCTGGTGCAGGAGGTGGTGGCCGCCTCCAACGAGCAGGCCGACGGGGTCGTCCAGATGAACAAGGCCATGCTGCACGTGGATCAGGTGACGCAGCGCAACGCCTCGTCCGCCGAGGAGCTGGCCACCACCGCCGAGGAGCTATCCGCCCAGGCGGAGGCGCTCACCCAGCTGGTGTCCTACTTCCGCGTGGAGGACGGCCACGAGCGCGGCGTTCGCATGCGGCCCCCTCCCCGGGCGGGAGGAGCACTCCATGGGCAGGCGCCGTCCATGGCGCACGCGCTCGGGGCCGCGGCGAACGCCCACGGCCCCGAGGCTCCCGCTCCCCGTCCCGCCGGCCAGGCCCCGCTCACGGGCGAGGACCGTGAGTTCAAGCGCTTCCAGGTGTGACCATGAGCGAGAACACTCCTACCGCGCCCACGCAGTACCTCAGTTTCTTCCTCGCCGGGGAGGAGTACGCCCTCGGCATCCTGCAGGCCCGGGAGATCATCGAGTACGACACCGTCACCCGAATCCCAGGCGTACCCGCGTGGGTGTGCGGGGTGTGCAACCTCCGCGGGAGCGTGGTGCCCGTCATCGACCTGTCGGTGAGGTTGGGCATGCCGCCGGCCACCCTCAGCCGGTGGAGCTGCATCGTGGTGGTGGAGGTGACGCTCGGTGGCGAGCGGGTGGTGCTGGGGCTGCTCGTGGACTCCATCGGCCAGGTCATCGAGCTGGCGGCCGGGGAGGTGGCGCCGCCGCCGGGCTTCGGCACGCCGGTGAAGGTGAACTACCTGCTGGGCATGGTCCGGTCGGATGCGGGGCGCAAGTTCGTCCTGTTGCTGGACCTCGACAAGGTGCTCGGCAGCGAGGAGGTGCTGTCGGCCGCGGCCCTGCTGCCCCCAGCGGAGAGCTCCGTCCAACCCCCGGCATCGCCGCCTCTCGAGGAGGGCCCGCGAGACTCCTCGGATGCGTTGCGGCCCCAGGCCGATGCGGCCGCAGCTCGCGAGTAACTGTCGGAGAGCCCATGTCTCAAAAGAAGAAGATCCTCCTCGTCGATGATTCACGGACAGTCCTGTTGATGCACCAGCTGCTACTGGCCGACCGTGGCTACGAGGTGCTCACCGCACGCGATGGGCAGGATGCCATCGACAGGGCCCTCTCCGAGCGCCCGGACATCATCTTCATGGATGTCCTCATGCCGCACATGGATGGCTTCGCCGCCTGCCAGGAGTTGCGCGCGCACGAGAGTACGCGCCACATCCCCATCATCATGGTCACCACCCGCGGCGAGCCCCAGAACGTGCAGCGGGGTTACGAGAGTGGCTGCTCCGACTACATCACCAAACCCTTCAATGACAATGAGTTGTTGAACAAGCTCGAGCGGTATCTCAGCCAGTAGCGCGGAGGAGAGCGCGGATGCAACGAGACGAGCAGGGGGGCGCCCCCGCCATGCCAGAGCACCCGGAGCACCTCATCGAGGCGACGGACCCTGGCCTCTTCGAGCTGCTGGAGACGCAAGGAAGCCTGGCCCTCCACCGTGCCCGTTGCCAGACCGCCGGGCCGTCGCTGACAGAGGGCTCCAGAGGGCCACATGCAGAGTGAGCGTGAGCTCATCATCGAATCCTTCAGGTCGGAGACAGAGGAGCTGCTCGCCGAGATGGAGGCGGAGCTGCTGTCCTTCGAGGCCCACCCGCGGGAAGAGCCGCTGCGGACCGTCTTCCGCGGGGCGCACACGCTGAAGGGCCTGGCGCTGGCGCTGGGGTTCCCGATCCTCACCGACTTCGTTCATCGCGTGGAGGACGTGCTGGAGGCGCTGGTGGAGCGGCGGAGGCTGGCGACCGGGGAACTGGTGACGCTGCTGTTGAGCGCGGTGGACCACCTGCGCGGACTGGCGGCGGCCGCGGTCTCCGGAGAGGAGCGCATGCCGCCAGGCGCCCGGCGGTTGCTGGAGCAGTTGGGAGCGCCCGGACTGGCGGTGCCGGTGGGAGTCGAAGGAGCCCCGGAGGAGGTCCGCCGCGTGCGCTCGCTCCGGGTGGACGTGGAGAAGCTGGACCGCATCGCCAACCTCACCAACGAGCTGGCCAGTGCCCGAGGGCGGCTCACGCAGGTGCTGGCGAAGAGCACGGCCGCGGAGGCCCTGGCGGTACACCTCGAGGCGGAGCGGCTGCACCTGGAGCTGCAGGAGGAGGTGAAGCGGGTGCGGATGGTGCCGGTGGGTCCACTCTTCCGGCAGAACCTGCGTGCGGTGAGGGAGCTGACAGGAGCCCAGCACAAGCGGGCGCGGCTGGTGTTGGAGGGAGAGGACGTGGAGGTGGACACCGCGCTGGTGGAGGGGTTGCGCGAGCCGCTGCTGCACCTGGTGCGTAACGCGGTGGACCACGGACTGGAGCTGCCGGAGGCACGGCGCGAGGCGGGCAAGGAGCCTCATGGGACCCTGGTGCTGCGCGCCTTCCACGAGCCGGGGATGCTGGTGGTGCAGCTCTCCGACGACGGCCAGGGCCCGCGGTACGAGCGGCTGCGGGAGAAGGCTCGCGCGCTGGGGCACGACGCCGGGCGGATGACGGCGGAGGAGTTGGCGGAGCTCGTCTTCCTGCCGGGGCTGTCCACCGCGGAGGCGGTGACGGAGGTGTCCGGACGCGGGATGGGCATGGACGTGGTGCGCCGCGGCGTGGGGGCCCTGCGGGGCACGGTGACGCTGCGCGGCGAGGAGGGACGAGGCACCACGGTGACGCTGCGAGTACCGCTGACGCTGGCCAGCATCCAGGGTTTCACCGTGGGCGTGGGCGAGGAGATCTACGTGCTGCCCCTGGAGGCGGTGCGGGAGTGCCTGGAGCTGCCGGCGGAGCGGCGCGGGCAGTCCGGTGGCGGCGTGCTGGATCTGCGCGGCCAGGCACTGCCCTACCTGCGGCTGAGTGAGGTGCTCGGTGTGCGGGGCCCTCGGCCGGAGCGCGAGAGCGTGGTCGTGCTGGGGCACGGCGAGGGCCTCGCCGGGCTGGTGGTGGACGAGCTGTATGGCGAGGGCCAGTGCGTCCTCAAACCGCTGGACCGGCTCTTCCGCCACCCGCCAGGTGTGTCCGGCTCCACCCTTCTCGACGATGGGCGCGTGGGGCTCGTTCTGGATGTGCCCTCCCTCTTGAAGGAGGCCGTGCAGCGGATGGAGCCTGGGAGGAAACCCTCCGCACTCCCGGGCTACGAGGCCCGTGGTTCCCGCCCGGGCCCGGCGAGCAGGTGAGGCTGGAGGGCATGACGGTGACGGTGCTGGCCGCGAACCTGGAGCTCTCGACCATGACGGGTGGGTGAGTCTGATAGGGATATGTCCCGGAGCCCGGGCGTGAGGCCCGAGGCCCTTCATCCAGCAGCACAGGGGGACGACATGTCCACGACGCAGCGTCTGGCTCACAAGAAGATCGTCATCACGGGCGGCTCCACCGGCCTCGGTTTCGCCACCGCGCGGGCCTTCATTCAAGAAGGAGCGCGGGTCATCATCACCGGCAAGAACGAGGAGCGGCTCGCGGCGGCGGCCCGGGAGCTCGGGGCGGCCGCCATCCCGGTGCTCGCCGACGTGCGCAAGCTGGAGGACCTCGACGCGCTGGCCCGGCGGGCGAAGGAGGCCTTCGAGCACGTCGACGTGGTGTTCGCCAACGCGGGTATCGGCGGGATAATGCCGCTCGAGCACGTCACCGAGGCGTTCTTCGACGACCTCTTCGACACGAACGTGAAGGGGCTCTTCTTCACGGTGCAGAAGCTGGTGGGGCTGCTGAAGCCGGGCTCCAGCATCATCCTCAACTCCTCGGCGGTGAACGAGAAGGGCGCGCCCGCGAGCACCACCTACTTCGCCACCAAGGCCGCGGTGCGCTCGCTGGCGCGCACGCTGGCCTCCGAGCTGGGGTCTCGTGGCATCCGCGTCAACGCGCTGAGCCCGGGCATGGTGCCCACCGAGTTCCAGGGGAAGATGGGCGTGCCCCCCGAGGTCATCGAGGGCTTCTACAGTGCGCTCAGGGCCACCACTCCGCTGGGGCGCCTGGGCCAGCCCGAGGAGATCGCCCGGGCCGCGCTCTTCCTCGCCAGCGACGACTCGGCCTTCATGACGGCCTCGGAGCTGCTGATAGACGGTGGCTACCGGGACGTGTGAGCGTCACGGCGTCTCGGGCTGGCTCACGGTGCCAGGCGTGGAGTCCGGGCGTCCCAGCTTCGGCGCCCACGCCAGCATCATCAATCCGATGAACAGGCTCACGAACGCCGCGAGCCACAGGCCAGAGAGCGCGACGCTCGCCAGCGCCGAGGGCGGACGTTGGGGCACGCGCTGGTGGAGCTCGCGCATGGCCCGGGCCCGTCCCTTGTAGGCCTCGGCCTCGTGCTCGCCGCTCGTGCCCACCAGCTCGAGCGCGCCGTGGTACAGGGCCCGAGTCGACGCGTCGTCGAGCCGCGATGGCTCGGAGGACATCTCCGGTTGGGCCGAGCGCAGCGCGTGCACCTGCCGCAGCAGCCGGGCCTGGCGCCCCAGTCCCATCACGTTGAAGAGCCCGACGGCGGCCAGCAGCCAGGCGTTCATCGCGAGCGCCACGCCCACCAGCGCCAGCGAGGTGAGCAGGGTGAAGGCGAGCTCCAGGTAGCGATGCCGGCTGAAGAGGAGCAGCTGGAAGAGCCGCCCTCCATCCAGGGGCACCATGGGCAGCAGGTTGAAGCCGTTGATGGCCAGGAGCATCAGCCCCAGCTCCCCGAGCAGCGTGGACTTCGTGGCGATGGAGAAGCCCATCACCACGCACCCCAATATGATGCCGGGCACGGGTCCCAGGAGGAGCACCAGCGCCTCCTTCCAGCTCTCCGCTCCCCGGTTGCGCCCGGACACGGCCGCGCCGAAGAAGGGGATGAAGAACATCTTCACGTCCTGGAAGCCGAAGAGCCGCATTCCGGCCCAATGCCCCAGCTCGTGGAAGAGCAGCACCGTGACGAGCACCATCAGTCCGCGGACGTTGTGCTCGCGGCTCGCCGAGAGCACGAACAGGGCGAGCGTCCCCACCAGGAGGAGTCCTCCATTGCCGGGGCGCTCCGGGGCGAGGAAGGCCTCCCGGGCCCGCTGGTACTCGAGCTCCTCGGGCGGTGCGGCGGCGGCGATGGGGGCGGGTTGCTCCTCCGCCACGGGGAGGGAGGAAGGGGCCGGGTCGTTCATGGCGCGGTGCAGCTTAGCCCGCCCCGCGTGGTTCTCGCGCCTCTCCCCCTGACCCGGAGCAGGGCCGGGCCGAGGTGTTTCACCCCGAGTCCGGCCCCGTTCCGCGCGTGAAGCTACTTCTGCGCCTGCACGAGGCCGCAGGCGATGCGATCACCCGCGTTGCCAGCGGGATCGGTCTTGTAGTCGTCCGCGGTGGCGTGGACGACGACGGCCGCGCCATCCGCGTCCTGCAGGTCCTTCAGCTTCAGGCCGTGGGCGAAGAAGTCGAACTGCGCCTTGCCGTCGGCGCCCACGTAGAGGTTGGGCAGGTCGCCCTCGTGCTGGCCCTCGGAGGCGAGGATGCCGTGCTTCTTCTTGTCCGGGTTGAGGTGGCCCCCGGCGGTCTTGAAGGGGGCCTCGCACTTGCCGGTCTCGTGGATGTGGATGGCGTGCTCGCCCGGCGGGAGGTTGGCGAGCGAGCCCTTCACGAGGATTCCGTGCGGCGTCTCGGTGAGCGTCACCTGCCCGAGGGAGGCGCCCTTCGCGTCCATCACATTGGCGGTGGCGGTGGCGCCACCCGCCGCGTTGGCCATCTCGGCGGTCTTCTCGTCCTTCTTGGCGGCGGTCTCGTCCTTCTTGGTGGCGGCCTTCTCCTTGGCGGCGGGGGACTTGCCCTGGGCGAGGGCAGGGCCAGCGAGGCAGAGGACGGCGGCGGTCAGCAGCGCACGGGTCTTCATGTACGTGTCTCCTTCTCTGCGGGAATTCCCGATTCCGGACTTTCGGAACGAGAGTGAAGGTGGACACTAATGCGCCGGGCACATTCCTCAAGGCTGGAGAGCAGCCAGGGGTACGGACACAACACGAGAGGCGCCATAGATGGGGGCCCAGCGCTGCTGCACGTCAGGACCGTTGAGGAAGCGCACGAGTGCCTGGTAGGCGGCGAGCGGGCCGCCGAGCCGTTCCGCCCAGGCCAGCCCTCGGGGGGAGAGGTTGGGGACGAGCGGGCCGAGCCCGGCCTCGGAGGAGATGACGCGGGTGAGGTCGAGGCCCTCGTCACGCACGCGCTGGGGGACGAGCAGGGGCGCGAAGCGGGCGTGCCGGTGGTCGTGCACGCAGCCCTCTTCCTCGAGGAGCGCGGCGGAGAGGGGCAGCTCGCGCACGTTGAAGAGGAGCTTCACGGCGCCGCGATGCGGGTCCCACGGGCCGCGCAGGCGGTGGTCGCCGCGGGGGATGAGGCGCCGGTCGAGGTAGCAGAAGGCGCGGGCCTCGGGGGGGAGGGTGCCGCGGTGGCGCGCCCCGGCGTAGCGGAAGAAGGGGCGCACGCAGGCGGGATCCACGGTGAAGGGCGGACCGTCCTTCAAGGCGCGCAGCTTCGGCAGCAGGGACTCGGGAATGGAGTGCTCGAGGGCGAACGCTTCGAGTGATTCCAGAGGTGTACGAGCGAAGTGCTCGAGCCGCTCGAGGAGCCGGCGCGGATCCGAGTCCACGAGCAGCTCATCGAAGCGGGTCTTCACACCCGGAAGACTGACGGGAAGGAGCGTATCGAGTGGCTCCCCCTCGGAGCGCCAGCGGGCATCGAGCGCGGCGGCCTCGGGAGGAGTGGGCGCGAGACGCCACTCGGGGGCCTCGGGGGAGAACGGAGTCAACCTCCCCTCGCCCTCCGGGAGAGGGACGGGGTGAGGGGAGCGGGAGAACACGGGTTGAGCCCGCGGCTCCGGAGGAGAGGTCCACACGGTGATGCACGTCCTCACCTGCGTACCCGCGAAGGCACCCGGTCCGAGGTCCACGACCTCACGCAGCGACAGCATGCGCAGCAGCGCGTCGCGAAGAGGCGCATACAGAAACGCGTCAATCAGACTCGTGGGCGTGATGAAGGCGAGCACGCCGGGGCGCGAGGAGAGCCGGTGGGCGGCGAGCAGGAGGAAGAAGGCGAAGTCATCGCGGAGGCTGGTGCCGGGAGGAAGCGCGAGGGGCAGCAGCGCGCGCAGCCGGGCATAGGCCTCGCGGTCCTTCAGGAGCGAGGAGGTGCCGTTGTAGGGGGGATTTCCAATCCACACCTCGCGGCGATCCGGGGGGAGACTCGCGAGCAGGGGCTCGAGCCCGCCGCGCAGGGCATCTCCCACGCGGACGTCGGCGCCGGGCACGCGGGCCTGGCAGGCGAGCGCCACTTCAGGGGAGAGCTCCAATCCGGCGAGGTGTGCCTCGGGGCGGGCGCGGGCGGCGGCGGAGAGGAAGGCACCGGCGCCACAAGCGGGGTCCACGAAGGCGAGGGGCCCGTCCCCGGCGTGCGAGAGGGCGAGAGCCAGCGTGCGCTCCACGAGCGGGGCGGGGGTGTAGAAGGCACCCATCGCGCGCCGGTCGAGTCCGGGGAACTGGTGGACGAGCGCCTCCTCATCGAGGACGGGCGGCGCGGTGGGGGCTCGCGGCACGGGCTCATCCTACTCCGGGCGGCTTTCCTTGCCGGGCCTCGCCGTAGCAACATGCCGGCAGGAGCTCCATGCCGCCACCGCCGCAGAAACCAAAGGGTCCCACCCGGGGTGTGCCGCTGGGGGCTGATGATGAGCCCACGGTGATCGAGCCGCGGAAGCTGGTGCTGCCCCGCCCGCCCGCGCGCGGTCGCGGGGGTGACGACTTCGAGGAGGTGCCCACCAACCCGGGGCGTCCGGCCTTTCCCAAATCGGGCGCGAGCTCCTCGAGGCCGTCCCTGAGTGGTGAGACGACGAGCCCGGGCAGCCCGGCCTTCACGGGCGTGGCCCCCGAGGTACGCCAGAGCCGCTGGCACGATCGCTCCGCGGCGCCTCGGGGCGTGCTGCCGGCCGCGG
Source organism: Archangium sp. (assembly GCF_045802675.1). Taxonomy (GTDB): domain Bacteria; phylum Myxococcota; class Myxococcia; order Myxococcales; family Myxococcaceae; genus Archangium. The sequence goes on from NZ_JBJMQO010000027.1 coordinate 70,164, forward strand.
CGGTCCTCAAGGGCCTGGACGAGGCGCTCCAGAAGGCCACGCAGTCCAAGGAGGCGGTGGGGGTGGCGCGCGGGCAGCTCAAGGCGGACTGGCTCCCCCTGCTGCGCCAGGTGGTGGAGCAGTCGGGTGGAGACGGGCTGGACGCCTACGTGACGCAGCTGTTGTCCCCGCCGGGCCGGCAGGCGACGACGCCCCTGGTGGCGGAGCTGGCCGCGGGCATGGAGCGGCTGGAGGCGGCGCCGGATGCGAGCACCCTGCTCGCGGTGGGGCGGGAGCTGCGCGCGGTGGTGGCGCGGGTGCTGGAGTCGCCCACGCCGAGCCCCATCTCGCTCGAGCTGCAGGAGCGCGAGCTGGACGGCCGTATCGACGTGGACACGCTGCTGTCCGTCCGCTTCGCCTCGAACGCGGAGCTCACCGAGCGGCGGGCCCGGGCGGACAAGAACCTGGAAGACCTCCGGCAGCAGATGCGCGCACTGTCGGGGCTGCAGCCGGACGGGTTGTTCTCCAACTTCGCCCGGGTGAAGGTGGAGAAGCGTGTGATGGATGCCGAGGCCCGCCGCCGTGGCGGGCGCTGACAAGAGGAGGGGCAGCGCGATGGAAGGGGTGCAGAGGCTCGTCGCACGTCGTGTGGAGAAGGTGCTGGATGCGCTCGCCGCCCAGGTAGCGCGCGGCCGGGCGGGGGAGGACGTCCCCAGCTTCAACCTCACCCTGCATCTGGCGCAGGGGGTGAGGCTGTCGGGCGTGTTGCTGGACTACCTCCCGCGCGAGGCCATCCTCCTGGCGTCGGCCAGGGAGGGGCTGCTGTCGCGCAGCGAGTCGGTGACGTACGTGGAGTTCTCCTCGATCATCGCGGTGACGGTCGAGTCCCCGGCGGTGCTCCACCAGGTGCCCTTCCTGCTGCGGCCGGCGCTCAACCGGGAGGATCTGCTGCGGCACGCGGACCGGCTGGCCCATGGCCTCACCGAGCAGTTCTGGCCGGGCGAGCAGAAGCTGGGCGGAAAGCCGCTGAGCTTCGAGGTGGACTGGGTGGAGCTGGACACGGAGCCGGGGCGGCGCGCGCTGGAGGACGCGATGAACGCGGTGGCGTACGCGCTGCGCCTCATCGGCAAGGAGCCCAACGGGCGGGACAACCTCAAGCGCATTGCCCGGGTGACGTTCGCCAGGGGCCGCAACACGGTGGCGGCGCTCGAGGGCGACACGGGCCGGGTCTCGGTGGATCCGGCGGCTCCCGTGCCGCCCGCGCAGGCGTTGCGCAAGGGACTGGCCGCGGGCCTGTAGAGCCCGCGGCACCCCGGGTCAGGGGATGTTCTTCACGGTCGCCCTGGGAGCCTCCTTCGGGGTCTCCTTGGGCGCCGGGGCCGCGACGAGGGGCTGGTCGGCCACGGGTTTCGCACCCGCGGCCACCTGCAGCTCCACCATGCGGGCCCACAGCGAGGGCGTGGTGCCCACGAGCACGTTGTCCTCCACGGTGAGCTTCCGCTCGTTCTGGGCGCGGCGGTAGAGGCGCTCGGGGATGGCGGGCTGCTTTGGATCCGAGTCGCTCACCGACACCTGCTCCTGGACGACGATGGCGTCCGGGTTGAAGACGAGCGTGGCCGTCAGCTCGAACTTGCGGCGCAGGCCGCTGGGCAGCTCGAAGATCTGCTCGCGGGCGAGCGGGAACCAGCCGGCGCCCAGGCAGGCGCGCTCGGAGTCGGACACGGCCTCGGAGAAGAAGCGGCCGCTGCGCAGCGGGAGGATGCGGGCGGCGCGGCGGCACACCCGGGGCTCCTCCTGCGTGCACGCATCACCCTCGGCCACGAGCACGTCCGTGGAGCCCACGTGCTCCATGCGCAGCTTCACGTTGTCCGTCATGCCGCGCAACGAGCCCAGGCCCCGGATGACGAAGCCCAGCTTGGTGCGCTCCACCAGGGCCACGGGGCCGAGTCCCTCGCCATTGTCGAAGCGCCGGGTGATGGCCCACACCAGCCGCTCATTGGCCTGGGTGGTCTCCAGGATGAGGTCCGTCTCGTCCAGGCGCTCCTTGGGCGGGAGCGGCTTGGGCTGGGGGCCGGCCTCGCGGCACTCGTCCGCCGAGGGCTCCTCCCACGCCACGGGCGCGCCCGAGCAGTCCACCGGGGGACGGGGCGCGGCGCCGTGCTTGGGGTCGAAGCCATGCAGCAGCAGGCTGAACCACGTGTCGGGGGTGGGGTAGGAGGCCTCGTGGGCGCCGACCACGGCCTCGCACAGCTTGGGTTTCGGAACAGTGGCGCAGCCCACGAGCGGGGTGGTGAGAGCCAGGGCTGCGACCAGGAGTCGTCGTTTCATCATTTCCTCGGGGGGCCTCCCAGGGGGCCAGTACCTATGCCTCAGCGAACCGGATGTCCCAACCCCCCTCGGGGTCGAGCGAGATGCTCAGCTGGCGGGGAACCGAGCCAGCGGCCATGCGTTCCAGCAGCTCGCGCGAGATGGCGGGCATGAGCGAGCCCTGGAGGATGTGCTCCACGTTGCGCGCGCCGGTCTCGGCCTCGGTGCAGCGGCGGGCGAGCTCGTCGAGCAGCTCGGGGGCGAGCGTCGTCTCCACGCCGTGGGCCGCGCGCAGGCGTCCCACCAGCTTGGAGAGCTTCATGGCGACGATCTCCCGCATGATGTCCGAGCCCACGGGGGCGTAGGGGACGATCGTCATTCGCGCGAGCAGCGCCGGCTTGAAGTGTTTGCTGAGGGCGGGGCGCACCTTGGCGATCATCTCCTCGGCGGTGGGCGTGGCGCCCGTCTCGTGCATCTTCATGAGAACGTCCGAGCCGAGGTTGCTGGTGAGGATGACGACGGTGTTGCGGAAGTCGACGGCGCGGCCCTCGCTGTCGTTGAGCACGCCCTTGTCGAACACCTGGTAGAAGAGGTTCATCACCTCCAGGTCGGCCTTCTCGCACTCGTCCAGGAGCACGACGGAGTAGGGCCGCTGGCGCACGGCCTCCGTGAGCAGACCGCCCTCGCCGTAGCCCACATAGCCGGGCGGCGAGCCGATGAGGCGGCTCACGGTGTGCTTCTCCTGGAACTCGCTCATGTTGAACGTCGTCATGAAGCGCTCGCCGCCGTAGAGCACGTCGGCCAGCGCCAGTGCCGTCTCCGTCTTGCCCACGCCGCTGGGGCCCACGAAGAGCAGCACGCCAATGGGTGTGTCCGGGTTGCGGATGCCCGCCTGGGAGATGCGGATGATCTCCGCCACCTTGCGCAGGGCCGCCTCCTGGCCGCGCACGCGCTCGGTGAGGCGCTGCTCGAGGCTCAGCACCGCGGTGAGCAGATCGCTTCGCATCTTGCCCACGGGGATGCCCGTCCAGCTGGCCACCACGCGCGCCACGATGTCCGCGTCCACGTCCGCGTGCACCAGCGGCTCCTCGCCGCGCACCTGCGCCAGCTTCGCCGAGGCCTCATCCACCCTGGCCTTCAGGGGGGCCTTGTCCGCGTCGGCCGGAGCGGAGCGCAGCGCCTTGCGCGCCTCCATCAGCGCGGTCACCGCGGCGCGCTCCGTCTCCCACCGCCCTTGCAGCGAGGCGAGGTTGTCGCGCACGGCGGCGAGCTTCCCGCCCAGCTCCTCCACCACCGAGGCATCACCCGGGTGTCCCTCGGCGATGTCCCGCTGGCGCGCGTCGCGCTCGCGCTCCAGGGCCGAAATCTCCTGCTCGAGCGCCACCAGCTCATCGGGCTTGGTGGACAGCTCGATCTTCACGCGCGCGGCGGCGGTGTCGATGAGGTCCACGGCCTTGTCGGGCAGCTGGCGGCCGGAGATGTACCGGCTGGAGAGCTTCACCGCCGCGGAGATGGCCTCGTCGCGGATGGTGACGCCGTGGGAGGCCTCGTAGGTGGGGCGCAGGCCGCGCATCATCAGCTCGGCCTCCTCCACGCCCGGCTCGTCCACCTTGACGGGCTGGAAGCGCCGCTCGAGCGCCGCGTCCTTCTCGAAGTACTTCTTGTACTCGCCCCAGGTGGTGGCGGCGATGGTGCGCAGCTCGCCGCGCGCGAGCGCCGGCTTGAGCAGGTTGGCCCCGTCACTGCCGCCCGCCGCGCCACCCGCGCCGATGAGCGTATGGGCCTCGTCGATGAAGAGGATGATGGGCGTGGGCGACGCCTTCACCTCGTTGATGACGGACTTGAGGCGGTTCTCGAACTCGCCGCGCACGCCCGCGCCCGCCTGAAGCAGGCCCAGGTCCAGGCCCATCAGCTCCACGTTCTTCAGCGCGTCGGGCACCTCGCCCTTCACGATGGCCCAGGCCAGGCCTTCCACGAGGGCCGTCTTGCCCACGCCCGGCTCGCCCACGAGGATGGGGTTGTTCTTCCGGCGCCGCGAGAGGATGTCCACCATCTGCCGGATTTCCCGGTGGCGGCCGAAGATGGGATCGATCTTCCCCTGGCGCACGCGGCCGGTGAAGGACGTGGCGAAGCGCTGGAGCGCCTCACCGCCGGCCGCGCCCTGGCCGGACGCCGCGGGCGAGGCCCCACCGGCGACGGACTCGGGGCCCACCTCCACCGTCTCCGGCGAGGGCCGCAGCACGGCGTCCAGCGCGGCCATCAGCTCGTCGCGCGAGATGCTGTCCAGCTCGGGGAAGAGCTCGGCGGTGTAGCGGTTGCGGCGGGTGACGAACTGGGCGAAGAGCGCCCCGGAGCGCAGGCGGGTGGCGCCCTGCTCCACGGAGGCCATCAACCAGGCGTCCTCGAACCACTGGAAGAGCGACTCGGAGAAGACGGGCCGGCCGGCGTTCCCGGCGCGCAGGCCCTGGATGGCGCGCTCCATGCTGGCGGCCAGCCGGAGCCGCTCCACCTGGAAGTGCTGCAGCAGCCGGGCGACGTCCGAGTCCTCCGCCTCGAGCATCTGGGCGAGCATGTGCTCGGGCACGATTTCGTAGAAGCGCCCACCGCTGGCGCGCGCGACGGCGGCCTCCAACGAGCGGGTGGCCGTGGGCGTGAGGCGGCGGACGAGGGCTTTGGGTTCGACTCGCATGGCGGCACCCTCCAAGAGGGGACAGCGGAAAAGGTTTCAGTTCGCGCTTCAGACGACCGGAATGGTGAGGCGCACCTGTTTTCCCTTCCCCAACCAGGTGTCCCGCCCCAACTGCGCCGACTGCGTGCTCGACAGGTTGAACGTCTGGGTGACGCCTTCCGTCAGGCCCAGCTCGAAGTCGTACTCCAGGGGATCCTTCAGGAACAGCTTCACCACCTCGCGCGCCTGGATGAGCAGATCTCCCCCGGGGAGCATCCGCCGGTACAGGGTGGTGGGCAGCGGCTCGATGTGGATTCTTATCTTCCCCATCCGATCATAGGCCTTGCCGCCCAGCACGGTGTTCTTGCCGAGGATGTGGTTGTTGCGGCCCAGCTGCAGCCGGGCGTCGATGTCCACCCAGCGGCCCACGAACTGCTCCACCCGCACACGGGCGCCCTGCAGCTCGTCGCCGAGCACGTCCTCCAGGGCGGCCTCCAGCTTGTCGGCGGTGCGGGCGCGCGAGTCCAGCAGCGGGACGATGCGCAGCAGCCGCCGCAGGGGCAGCCTGGTGGCGCGGTGGTCCTCGTAGGTGTCGAAGCCCGCGAGCGCCAGCAGCCGGCGCGACCACTGGTCGGTGTTCTGCGAGTTGGACTCGCTGGTGACGCGGTACTTGGACTCGATGCGGTAGAGAAGCGACAGCAGCCGGTGGTGGAAGAGGTCCAGGAACTCCCGGCGCACGGCCTGGTCCGGGTCCTCCTGGGCCACCTCCTCGGCGATGTACATCGGCAGCGGGCTCACCCCGCCGGTGAGGCCGAGGAAGTGCGTCACCACTTCGAAGAGGGGCCGCCGCTCGTGGGGCTCCTCGACGCGCACGGGCACCCGGCGCAGCGTCACCTCGCTGACGTCTCCCGAGGAGAAGCCCAGCGAAGGGTCGTGCCGGAAGCGGATCATCTCCTCGTTGACGGGGCCGACGCTGCCCACGCGAGCCGCCTCGGCCGTCAGCCGCTCGAGATAGGCCACGAGCTGGAAGAAGCCCAGGTGCGGGGCCAGGCCGGCGAGCCGGCGCGAGACCTCTACAAGAGCTTCAGGATGCCGTTCCTCGGGAGCCATGCGAACTCGGTCTGCGAGGGCTGGAGCCGGATGGCCAGCTCGTTGAAGGAGTTGAGGGTGACGTGGGAGGCGAGCAGCTCATCCAGGATGCAGCCGAAGAGGAAGGCATCCCCCACGCCCATGAAGTTCGTCTCGTCCAGCTCCACCAGCGTCTGGTTGCCGCGGATGGGAGTGCCCTCGAGGAAGCGCGTGAGGGTCTTGGTCTCCACGTTGCGGATGGCGTTGATGCGCAGGCGGCTGGCGCGGGCGGCGAGGTTGTCCGCGAGCGCCTGGAAGTTGTACAGGTCCAGCAGGCGCCGCAGCGCCGCGGAGTCCGCGATGGAGTGCTGGTTGATGGCCAGGTGCGAGAGCAGCCGCCAGTGCAGCTCCGTGCCCAGGGGCGCGCGGGCCGGACGGCTCACCGGGGTGATGTTCTTGAATTTGGCGTTGGTGGGCGAGGCCGGGGTGGACTGGGTGATGTCGCCCACCTGGAGCCGCGCGGGCAGCGAGCGGTTGGTGCAGGTGAGGTCGATGGACAGCACCTCCTCGGCCCCGAGCGTGGGCGCCACGTCGCGCGGCGTCTCCAGGGTGAGGTACGTGTCGATGCCGTCGTCCACGGGCGAGTGGATGCGCCGCAGGCGGTAGAAGGCCGGCTCGGCGCCCTCGCCCTGGGTGTGCTCGAACTCGTGGAAGGGCTTGTAGGTGCGGCGATCGCTGCGTCCGGCCGTCAGCCCCGTCACCGAGTCCACGGAGTACACCTCCGCGTGCTGGGGCTGCAGCTCCGAGGCGCGCACCAGGTGCTCGCGGCCCAGGGCGTGGTGGAAGAGGGGATTGGCCGGGGCGCGGAAGAGGTTGATGACCGGGGCGCAGTGCAGGCGGAACATCTCCCGCGTAATCCGCGCGTCCAGGGGCGGCGGGCGCTCCAGGTGGAAGGAGATCTCGAAGCGCTCCTCCAGCGCGGCCGTGGCCGTTTCCAGGCCGTGCACCTCGAAGAAGAGGAACTTCTCCGGCAGGGTGAAGTACTCCTGGAGCAGCCGGTAGCCGTCGAAGGCGCGGGGCCAGGGCAGCAGGCGGAAGTCGCGCGCGAAGCCCACCGGGCGGATGCTCTTCTTCGGGTCGAGCACCACCTCCTGGCCGCTGGTGGTGCCGCGCACGCGCACCATGCGGCAGTAGCGCAGCAGCCACAGCAGGATGAGGGCGCTGGCGGACATCTCCCCGTGGATGAAGAGGCGCAGGCCGTGGGGCTTGCCCAGCTCCTCGCGGCCCTGCTCCGTCGTCTGGAAGAAGAGGCGCAGCACCGGCGAGGACACGCTCGAGCGGTCCAGCACGGCGTCCTGCACGCTGAGCGGCAGCAGGTCCACGTCGTGCGTGGTGCGGAAGACGCAGCTGGTGCCGTCCAGGGGTGTGGAGGCCACCTCGGCGCCCGCGGCGATGCGCGAGCGGCCGCGCAGGGCGCGCATCTGCGGCGAGAACTCCACGATGGAGCACGCCGGCACCGGGCGCAGGTAGTGGGGCAGCAGCAGCTCGGTGAGCCCCTGCACCATCTCCGGGACGTCGTCCTCCACGCGCTCGCGGATGCGCGCGGTGAGGAAGGCGAAGCCCTCCAGCAGCCGCTCCACGTCCGGGTCCGCGCCTCGCTCGACCAGCAGGCCGGCGACGCTGGGGTTGGCCAGCCCGAAGGCCCGGCCCATCTCCCGGAGGTAGCTGAGCTCGCTCAGGTAGTACTTGCTGAACATCCTCGCCCTTTCACCAGAGGTCCACCCGGCCGCCGGGCTTGAGCTGGGTGTGGAAGCGGACGGTGCCGCGCGCGTCCTTGAGGTTGAGCTGCGCGACGATTTCGAAGCGCAGGGCCGTCGGGTCCTGCTCGTCGGGGACGTGTTGGACGACCACGTTCTTCAGCCGCGGCTCGAACTCCTGGATGGCCGTGCGGATGGACTGCTGCATCCTCGGGATGGCCGCCGGGAACAGGTGGATGATGTCGTTGAAATCCATGATGCCGAAGCCGGGGGCCGCGGCCGCTTCACCCTTGCGGGTGTTGAGCATGACCCGCAGGTGCTCGGCGATGGCGGCCACCGCGTTGCCCCGGGGCGCGAGCGCGCCGTGGCTGCTGGAGGCCAGACGTGTCAGGAGTCCTCTCTCGGCCATGGCGTGCGGGCGTTGCTCCGGAGCGCCCGCGCTTCACACGGGCGCTCCGCGAGCGGAACGGACTAGCGCTGGGTATCCCAGGTGTCGGTGTGCGTCACGCCGCCGTTGGTGATGGTCCAGTCGATCGTGTGGAACACGAAGGTGACCGTCTCCATGGCGGGCAGGTTGGTGCTGGCCGGCACGAAGCTGTCCGGCACGTTCTGCTTGATGCTGTTGATGCGGCCCTTCTTGATGGCGATGGTGTAGAACTGCTCGGTGGTGCCATCGCCGGTCGGGTTGGGGCGGAAGAACTTGAACTGCGCCTCGATGACCTGATTCTCGCACAGCGCCTTCATGAGCAGCGGCGAGGACTTGTCGATGCGCTTCACGATCGTCATCGGCGGGTACTGACGGCGGCCCGTCGCGAGGCCCGAGCCGGACTCGCGCGCGGTGATGACCTCGTGCTCGAAGGACACGCACTCGATGGAGCCCTCACGGCCCAGGCTCGTCTGGGTGCTGTCGCCCTTGATGTCCGTGCCGTTCGCCTTCAGGTACAGGTGTACTGTCTCAGCCATAAGCCACCTCGGTGTGTGCGCCGCATACGGCGCGGAAGACCGGGCCCCTCGTCGGGGGCCCGGCGTTGATGGAGCCCGCAATCAGCGAAACCACGCGTCACGGGTGCGACGGGCTCACTCCTTGTCCAGCTTGCCCACCAACGACAGGGTGAAGGAGGCGCCCATGTACTTGAAGTGCGGGCGCACCTGCAGGCTGCAACGATACCAACCGGGCTGACCCTCCACGTCCTCCACCGTCACGCGGGCGGCGCGCAGCGGGCGGCGCGAGCGCACGGCGGGCGCCGGGTCGTCCATGTCGGCGATGTACTGGCTCAGCCACTGGTTGAGCTCGCGCTCCAGGTCCGAGCGCTCCTTCCAGCTGCCGATCTGCTCGCGCTGGAGCACCTTCACGTAGTGCGCCAGGCGGGTCATGATGAACATGTAGGGCAGCTGCGTGCCCAGGCGGTAGTTGGTCTCCGCCGCCTTGCCCTCCGGCGTGCTGCCGAAGAACTTGCCCTTCTGGGCCGAGTTGGCCGAGAAGAACGCCGCGTTGTCCGCGTCCTTGCGGAACACCAGGCCGATGAAGCCCTCCTCGCTCAGCTCGTACTCGCGCCGCTCGGTGAGCATCACCTCGGTGGGAATCTTGGTCTGGATTTCCCCCATGGCCTCGTACTGGTGCAGCGGCAGCATCTCCACCGCGCCCCCGGACTGCGGGCCGATGATGTTCGGGCTCCAGCGGAACTTGGCGAACGAGTCCGCCACGCGGGTGGCGAACGCCGTGGAGGCGTGGCCCCAGAGGTAGCGGTCGTGGTGGCCCACCACCTCCTCGTTGAAGTTGAAGGCCTTCACGGGGATGGACTTCTCACCGTAGGGCAGCCGCAGCAGGAAGCGCGGCATGCACAGGCCCACGTAGCGCGCGTCCTCGCTCTCGCGGAACGAGTGCCACCGGGCGTACTGCGGGCCCTCGAACAGGCTCTTCAGGTCCTTGAGGTTGGGCAGGTTGAGGAAGTTCTGCTCGCCGAACATCTCCGGGCTGGCGTTGGCGATGAAGGGCGCGTGGGCCATGGCGGCCACGGACGCGCACTTGCGCAGCAGATCGATGTCCTGGGGGCCGGGGCCGAAGTCGTAGTTGCCCAGCAGCAGGCCGTAGGGCTTGCCACCGAACACGCCGTACTCGTTGGAGTACACCAGCCGGTACAGGCCGCTCTTGACCACCTCGGGGGAGTCCTCGAAGTCCTTGAGCAGGTCCTCCTTGGAGACGTTGAGCATCTCCACGCGGATGTTCTCGCGGAAGTCCACGCGGTCCACGAGGAACTTGAGCGAGCGCCACGAGGACTCCAGCTTCTGGACCTCCTGGTGGTGCATGATCTCGTTGACCTGGGCGGTGAGGCGCCGGTCCACCTCGGCGATCATCGCGTCGACGAGCGCCTTGTCCACGCGCTCCTCGGAGCGGTTGGGGGCCAGCATCTCGGTGATGAAGGCCTCCACTCCCCGGCGGGCGACGTCATAGCCCTCGTCCTTGGGCTTGATCTTCGCCTCGGAGAGGATCTCATCGAGCAGGGAGGGCGAAACGGCCGCCGCGCCCGCGGCATTCTGGGTCTGGGTCTGGGTGCTCATGGCTCACACTCTGGCGGCTGGACTACTTCTTGGAATCACCGTTGGCATCGCTCTTGAGGCCGAGCTCGTCGATGAGGCGCTTGCGGCCCTCGTCGTCGGAGAGCATGGCCTGGAGCTTCTTGCGGAAGGCCGGCACGTTGCCCAGGGGGCCCTTGAGGGCGTTGAGCGCGCCGCGCAGCTCCAGGAGCTTCCGCAGCTCGGGCACCTGGTTGACGATGCTCTCGGGGGCGAAGTCCGCCAGGCTCTTGAACTCCAGGGACACCGGCAGGCTCACGCCCTGCTCGCCGGACAGCTTGTCGTCCACGGAGATGCTCACCTTGAGGTTCTGCTGCGACATCACCTCGGTGAAGTTCATCTTGTCCACGTTGATGGGGGCGCGATCCTCCAGCGGACGGTCATCCTGCCGGCCGGTGAAGTCACCCATCATCAACATCTTCAGGGGCAGCTCGACCTGCTCCTGCATGTTGCCCGTGGCGGGCTTGTAGACGATGTTGACGCGCTCGGTAGGGGCGACAGAACTTTCTTTGCTCATCTGCTGCTCTCTCCTCTCGGGTGAAGCGGTGGGTACGGGGGCTCGTCGCCGGGTGAAGCGTGTCCGTGGAGGCTTGCTGCCCGGTGTCAGGGTTGAACGCGCAGGGCGGCAGCGGGGTCGAGCTGAGCCAGGCGACGATAACGGATCCAGAAATCTCCTACCAGACCGTCGTGTGACTCTTTGACGGCGATAACACAAGTGAGGAATCCCTCGAGGCACGCGGCGGCGAGCGCGGGCTCCCAAGAATCGAGAGATTGAGCCGTGCACTCCGCATCGAGCACCTCGTAGAGCGCACGGGCCATGGTGAGTTGTCCGGCCTGGGCGCACAGGCGCGCCAGGTGCAGCCGCGCGACGAAGCGCGCGCGAGCGGTGGGGGCCGCGGCGAGCCGGGCCTGGAGCTGCTCGAGGGTTTCTCCCTCGGGGGAATCACTGCCGGCGGGAGCCTCGAGCTCGCGGGAAAGAGGCGCCGCGACGACGGGCCGTGCCGCGGCGGCGGGCCTGGCGAGCACCTCGCGCTTCAGCCATTCCTGGGTGGCCTTGTCCGCCATGGCCGAGCCATCCGACGCCACCAGCTCCACCACCGCGGGCATGCGTTTGAGCAGGTGGCCCAGCTCCCACAGCAATGCCTCACGCGCGGGTGCATGGGTGGGGCCAAGCGATGCCAGGGCATGGGCACTGAAACGTTGCAAGTCCAGCGCAAAGCGATACTGCACCAGGGCGGATTCAGCCTCGTCAATTAATTCCAGCCATCGGGAATTGGCTGTGAGGGTTTCCAGCTTGGTGCGAAGCGTGGCGGGCAGCGGCGGGAGGGAGCTTCTGCCATTGGCGCCGTGAGGCGGCGGCTGTGAGATGTGCAGCCACAAGCCGGTGCGCAGCAGCCGGTAGGCGAGCGGGTCGGCCGGGCTGGCCCGGCGCAGCACCCCGGAGGCACTCACCAGGGAGGAGCCGATGTTGCGCAGGTAGTCCGTGGCCGCCTCGGCGCTGGCGAGCTCGCCGGTGGGAGCGGAGGGGAGCTGGGCGGCCAGGGCCGCGACGGCGGCGGCGGACACCGCGGGAGCCGGCGCGGCGGGGGCGGGC
>NZ_JBJMQO010000028.1:0-4581 GCF_045802675.1 Archangium sp.
CGCGCGCGTGCTGCTCTACCTGTTCGCCATGCCGCCGCGCGAGGCGCTCCTCAAGGCAGGGATCCTCTCCAGTCACTTCTGGTTGCGGAACCTGCTACGACGACTGTGAAGAAACTTCTGCGGGCCTACTTAGACGTTCGCCTCGGCGGCGCCGTGGCACTTCTTGTACTTACGGCCGCTGCCGCAGGGGCACGGATCGTTGCGGCCCACGCGCGGCCCCTCCGCCTTGGCGGGAGCCCGCTGCGCGGCGGTGGCCTGCTCGATCTTGCCCTCCTCGTTCGCGCGGCCCTCCAGCGCCTGCTTCTGCCGCTGGGCCATCTGCCGCTGGATGCGAGCCGTCTCCTCGGCGGTGTTGCGCGCCTGCACCCGCATCATCTGGCTGACGAACTGCGTCTTGATGGCGCCCAGCATCTGGATGAAGCCGGTGTAGCCTTCCTTCTTGTACTCCTGCTTCGGGTCCTTCTGACCGTAGCCGCGCAGGCCGATGCCCTGCCGCAGGTGGTCCATCGCCAGCAGGTGGTCCTTCCACAGCTGATCGATCGTCGCCAGGTAGCGGTACTGCAGGAAGCGCAGGAACTCCTCGCCAAACTCCTGCTCGCGCTGGAGGACGACCTTCTCGGCCGCCTTGTAGATGTCCTCCTCCACCGACTCGCGGTCGCCCTTGCCCTCGAAGCTCATCTCCAGGTTGAAGGTCTCCTTCACGTTGCGCTGGAGCGCCTCCAAGTCCCACGTGGCCGGGTTCTTGGTGGGCATGTACGTGTCCGTCAACGAGACGATGCTGTCCTCGAGCGAGTCGAGCACCATCTCCTTGAAGTCCGGCCAGGCCACGGTCCGCTCGGAGCGGATCTTCGCCTTGGTCTTCGGATCCTCGTCGTACTCCACCAGCGGGATGCCGGCGCCCGCGGCCAGCACCTGACGGCGCAGCTTGTAGATGGTGCGCCGCTGCTGGTTCATCACGTCGTCGTACTCGAGGAGGTTCTTGCGGATGTCGAAGTTGTGGCCCTCCACCCGCTTCTGGGCTCCCTCGATGGCGCGGCTGAGCCACTTGTGCTCGATGACCTCGCCCTCCTCCATGCCCAGCCGCTCCATCAGGCCCTGGATGCGCTCGGACCCGAAGATGCGCATCAGGTCGTCCTCGAGCGACAGGAAGAAGCGGCTGCCACCCGGGTCACCCTGGCGGCCGGCGCGGCCGCGCAGCTGGTTGTCGATGCGCCGCGACTCGTGGCGCTCGGTGCCCAGGATGAAGAGGCCACCCACCTCCATGACCTCCTTGCGCTCGGCCTTCGTCTGCTCGGAGAACTTCGCCAGCGTCTCGTCGTGCTTCTTCTTCCACTCGGCCAGCTGCTGCTCGTAGGCGGCCTTCGCCTCGGAGGCCTGCTCCGGCGTCTGGCCCTCCACGGGCTCGGGAGGCAGGGGCTCGGGGCCCACGGCCGCCTTGGTCATCACCTCAGGGTTGCCGCCCAGGAGGATGTCCGTGCCGCGGCCGGCCATGTTGGTGGAGATGGTGACCGCGCCCTTGCGGCCCGCCTGCGCGACGATGTCCGCCTCGCGCTGGTGCTGCTTGGCGTTGAGCACGTTGTGCGGCACGCCCTGCTTCTTGAGGAAGTTGGACACCACCTCGCTCTTCGCGATGGACACGGTGCCCACCAGCACCGGCTGCCCCTTCTGGTGCAGCTCCTCGATCTGCTTGGCGGCCGCCTCGAACTTCTCGCGCTCCGTCTTGTAGACCACGTCCTCCTGATCCTTGCGGACCATGGGGCGGTTGGTGGGGATGACGCGCACGTCCAGGTTGTAGATCTTCGCGAACTCCTCGGCCTCGGTGTCGGCGGTGCCCGTCATGCCCGACAGCTTCGAGTACATGCGGAAGTAGTTCTGGAACGAGATGGTGGCCAGCGTCTGGTTCTCGTTCTCGATCTTCACGCCCTCCTTGGCCTCGACGGCCTGGTGGAGGCCATCCGACCAGCGGCGGCCGGGCATGAGGCGGCCGGTGAACTCGTCGACGATCATCACCTCGCCTTCCTTCACCACGTAGTCCTTGTCGCGCTTGTACAGCGTGTGCGCGCGCAGGGACTGCTCCACGTGGTGCAGGGTCTCGATCTCGCCGGGATCGTACAGGTTGGACACGCCCAGCCGCTTCTGCAGCTTGTCGATGCCCTCGTCCGTCAGCGACACCGAGCGCGCCTTCTCGTCCAGGGTGTAGTCCTGGTCCGGCACCAGGCCGGGGATCACCTGATCGACGCGGTAGTACTTGTCCGTGCTGTCCTCGGTGGGGCCCGAGATGATGAGCGGGGTGCGCGCCTCGTCGATGAGGATGGAGTCCACCTCGTCGACGATCGCGTAGTTGAGCTCGCGCTGGACGTAGTCCTGCAGCCGGAACTTCATGTTGTCGCGCAGGTAGTCGAAGCCGAACTCGTTGTTCTGCCCGTAGGTGATGTCCCGGCGGTACGCGTCCTGGCGCTGCTTGTCCGTCAAGTCGTGGAGGATGCAGCCGGTGGTCATCCCCATGAAGCGGTAGACACGGCCCATCCACTCGGCGTCGCGGCGGGCCAGGTAGTCGTTCACCGTCACCACGTGCACGCCGCGCCCGGACAGGGCGTTGAGGTACGAGGGCAGCGTGGCCGTCAGCGTCTTGCCTTCACCGGTGCGCATCTCGGCGATGCAGCCCTCGTGGAGGAACATGCCGCCGATCAGCTGCACGTCGTAGTGGCGCTGGCCGATCACCCGGCGAGCGGCCTCACGGGTGAGGGCAAAGGCCTCGAACAGCATGTCGTCCAGCGGCTTGCCGTTGGCGGCTTCCTGCTTCATCCGGGCCGTGGTGGTGGGGAAGTCCTCGTCCTTCAAGGCCTTCATCCGCTCTTCCAGCTCGTTGACGCGGATGACCTTCAGACGGGCCTTCTTGAGCTCACGCTCGTTCTTGGTCCCGATGAGCTTCTTTAAAGTCCATTCAATCATTGGTTCGGCTCTCTCGCGCCGGGAGAATCCCCGAAGGGAGGCAGCGAGTGAAGGGAAATCCCAGGAGATGTAAGAGGCGGTCTCGGGAAAACCACGCGCGCACCCGAGGCATTCCTCTTGCCTGTCTGCCCCGCGCGCGGGCAGGACAGAGTAAAGCGGAACCGAGTCTACGCAATGCCCCGACGCCGAAATCCCCAGAACCGTCGCCCCCCTCACCCTTCGGGGCAGCGCCCGGCTCGTGGCCAGAGCCGGCCCTCCGAGCGGCCTGTCACGGCCTCGCCGGGCCCTCGCATCCCACCCCGGGTGCGGATGCCCCCCATACCCCCACAAACCTTGCCGGCCCGAGCAGGCAAGTGGCTCTGGACATGTCGCGCGGGCTTCGAGCCCCACCTCTACGAGGAGCTGGCCTGGGCCGGAGCGGAGCCGCGTCTGCTGGGTGAAGCGCTGGTGGAGAGTGAGGGCCAGCAGGGGCTCGCTCCCGCCTTCGCCCGGCAGGGCAGCCGAGTGGTGGCCAGCTTTCAGCAGGAGTCTCTGGAGACGCTCACCACCGCGGTGGCGCAGGCAGTGAACGCCCTGCCCCCTTCCTCGCCCCTGGTGCTCCAAGCGTTCACGCCGGACACCCCCCGAGGCAACGCGCTCGCCGCCCAGGCAGAGGCGCTTCGAGAGGCCGTGCGAGGGCTGGTTCCCGCGGGCAGGCTGCTCGAGGACGCGGATCGGGCTCGCGAGGCCGGGGCTCGGCTGGTCTCGCTGTGCATGGCGCCCGGCGTCACCGTGCTCGGCGTGGTGCACGCCCGCGAGGCCCTGTCGCTCGCTCCCGGCGGCCGGCGGCGGATGAAGCGCGCGGGCGAGTCTCCCTCCCGAGCGGCGATGAAGCTGGAAGAGGCGCTGGATGGCCTGCCCTTCGAGCCAGCCCGAGGCGATGTCTGCGTGGACCTGGGAGCCGCTCCCGGTGGGTGGACGCAGCGGCTGGTGGCTCGCGGCGCGAGGGTGATCGCCGTGGATCCGGCCCGGCTCATGCCCGAGCTGGCCTCGAACTCTCGCGTGCGGCACGTGCAGGAGAGCGCCTTCGCCTTCGCGCCCGAGGAGCCCGTGGACTGGCTCTTCTGTGACATGGCGTGGCGCCCGCTCGAGGTGGCGCAGCTGCTGGCCAAGTGGGGGCGGCGCGGCTGGGCCTCGCACCTGGTGGCCAACATCAAGCTGCCGATGAAGGACAAGAACCCCCTCCTGCTGCGCGTGCGCCACACGCTCACCGAGGACGGTGGCTGGAAGGGCCTGACCGTGCGGCAGCTCTACCATGACCGGGATGAAGTCACGGTGACGGCCCACCGCCGCTGAGCCCGAAACCTGCGCGCGGGCGGCCTCCGCGCTACAAGAGCGAGGATGCCCTACTCCGTCGACGACGCCACCGCCACCGCCCTCATCGCCCTCCACCCGTGGGCCGTCGCCCGAAGCGCCCAGCCCGTGCAGCTCGCCGTGGAGACGCTGCTGGAGGCCGAGCGCGCTCGCCGAGGCCAGCCGGACAAGCTGGGCGCAACCCAGGCCCTCGCGCTCACCCAGGGCAGCCTGCTCAAGCAGGAGTTCGATCTGTCCACCCACGCGCACCATGACGGCTGGCGGGTGGGCGCCGTC
>NZ_JBJMQO010000029.1:0-69318 GCF_045802675.1 Archangium sp.
GCTCGACGTCCCGGGCCCGCGCCTGTCTGGAGACCCGTCGGTGCTGGAGAATCAATTGGCGGCCCTGGAGAAGACTCCGCCGGTCGGAGCCAACGGCCACGCGCTGTGGAGCGAGTACCTTGAATACGGCAAGGAGCGCCTCGCGGACCTCGCTCAGGGCAAGAAGGTGAAGCAGGGCAGGCCGCTCGAGCCACCCCTCAAATGGGAGGGCTACCAGAAGATGCGGGGGCTGGTGACCCGGGGCCTGGCCTTCGAGCGCGGCATGGCGGAGTTGCTGCGCACCGATGCGGCCCTTCCGCAGGCACAGCGCCGCTTCCTCCAGGACTTCAACGCTCCGCGTGTCGAGACGTATGTGGGCGTGCGCAAGCCCACGGCCGGCCTGCGCTTCGCGGACGTGCTCGTCATCGAGCGGAAACCGCCCCCCGGGCAGCCACCTCGCGTGGAGACGTTCAGCTTCAAGAGCCGCGACTTCTCGGGGCTGGAATACAAGACCCTGAAGGTGCAGATGATTGCGGACGCGAGGGAGGCCCTGGAGTACTACGGCGAGACGTTGGACATCCGCAGACCTGGGCTCGAGCTTCGTGTAGAGGTCCGGAGGGTTCGTCTCATCTACGAGGGCGGTGCGCTCAGGCCCAAGGACGTGGGCGACCTGAGGACTGCCGTGTATGAAACCCAAGACTCTGTTCCGGGCGTGGAGGTGTCATTCCAATGAAGGTGCTGAAATTTCACGGCTCGAGGGACGAGGACTATCTGCGGCTTGACTTCACAGGGGCGTTCGAGCCGCAGGCAACCCGAGAGAGTGAGCTGGAGCCTTTTCTTCAGGTGCTCGAGGCGCATGCCGGCGAGTGGATGCCAGACATCGTCAAGGGCATGCGGGACCGGAAATACTCCCATGCCACCTTCTGGAAGGCGTTGCAGGAGGAGCGGAATGAAAGAATAGCGACCATCGGGCTTTATCGGACGAAGTGGCCCGCGTTGGATATGGCACTCTCGATTTGGCTTCCCCCGCTGCTTCCCAAGCTGAATGTCCTTGTCAAGGTGAAGCCGCTCTCGTTCTTCACGGAAGCGGAGCACTGTCATCAATTCGTGGAGATGGTGCGTGCCTGGTCGTTGCGCTACCCGGTCTCCTACGCCTCGGCTCACAGCGTTGATGACAGTGCGTTGGCGGGCGCGCCCTGTTTCGGTCGCGAGCTGCAGACCTCCATCCGGGACGGATTCGACAAAATCTACGAGGTGTTCTGGCTCAACGTCTTCGGTCCCAAGCTGGTGGAAGCCGTCGGCCGCGAGCGCATGCTGTCCACTCCGGCCCACCGGGTGGAGGAATTGCCCAACGGCTCCGTCCTCCTGGTGACGTGGCCCACGGCGGCGGACTTCGCCAGCGAGGAGGCGCGGCTCGCCCAGGCCCGGGCGCACGTCCACCTCCAGCCGGACCTCGACCTCGACACCGTGCTGCGCGGCTTGCGCGAGCGCAGCGCCACGCTCGCCCCCGTGGAGCCCCGCTTCCACCCGGACGTGGCGCCGCTCCTCTCGCGCGTGGTGGACCGCACCGCCAGCCATGAGCGCCAGCGGAGGATCGCCGAGCTCAACGCGTGGCGGCCGCCCGAGCCCGAGGAGTGGCTGCCCGTCGACGCGGCCCTGCCCTCGGACGTGGGGAACCCCGAGCGCGTGCTCGAGCAGTACAGCCTCCATGCCGAGCACCTCGTGGCCATGCTGCACACCGAGGTGCCCTCCGTCTTCAAGCAGACCCCCGAGTCGCTCACGGACACCGACTTCTATTTCTGGCGTGAGGACTTTCCGAGGACGCGCGTGCGAGAGAACCTCGACGAGCACCTGGTCCCGGCCGTGGGCGCGTACCTGGGACAAGTGCTGGTGCGCCACCTGGGCGGACGGTGGCTACCACGAAAGAAGCTCCTGGAGGCCCAGGTGCTCGTGGGCGACCGCGTGTGGTTGCCCATGGCCCGGGCGCACCGCTACCTGCGCTCGCGCCAGTCGCTGCTGGACTGCTCGCTCACGCAGCTCTACCGCGAGGCCGAGCGCCACCGCTGACCGCTTCCGCGCACCGTCCGGCACCCGACGAACGACATGACCGCGGGAGTGGGCCGAGGTGATCCCGCCCTGTCTGGGCGGTCTCGTAAGTGCCCGGAAAGACGAGGGGTGAGGAGCCCTCGAGGCCCGTGGGAGGGGAGGGCGCCACCGTGGCGGATGCCCCGGGAGATGTCAGACCCGGGGAGTAGTTTGCGTCCTTGCCGCTGAACCGGAACCGACGCGCCATCGGCGTGAAGGAGGGTGTCAGCCGGCAAGGGGGTTCCATGCGAACGAAGCTGTGCGTGTTGGGGGCGGTGTTGGGGACGGCGTCGGTACTGCCGGTGGTGTGCACGCCGGTGAGGGAGTCGGCGCAGCAGACGAAGGAGGAGCAGCCGCGAGGCGGAGTCTCGCGGCAGGCGGGCCAGCCTCTCAATGGCCATGAAGCCGAGCCGCTCTCGCCCGCCGGGGTGCCGGCGAGCCCGGTGAGCGACGAGCCGAAGCACCCGTGCGAGCTCGTCACCGTGATGCGGGTGCCGTGCGATCCCGCGACGGCCACGTGCGAGTACACCTACTGGGAGTGCCCGCGGAACGTGAAGCCGCTGAGGGCGTGACGGAGTGACGCAGCGCGGCCCATGCGTGGGCCGCTCGGGCGCGGCGGGTCGGGCTCCTCGGAGCCTGGCTCGCCGCGCTGCTGTTTGGGGGGCAAGTCCAAGGAGCGGTTAATATTCGTCGGAGATGTTGGCCTGCTGTGCGGCTGATCAGCTCTGCGCTTCAGAAGAAAGAAATGCTGCGATGGATTTCTCGAAGGCGGGACGGATTAGAATGAACATCTTGTCTGGCTCGTTGCCGGCGGCGAAATACAGGCAGTGCGACAACTCGCCTCCCCTTTTTGCGCGCATAAGGACGGAGTGCAGTTCTTCAATCTCCACCACAAGCCCGTGCGCGAGCGCGTTTAGCATCGTCAGGAGCGCAACCGATACAAAGGGTGTGTGCCCAGCTCTCCGTTCGACTTTGTCATAAGATTTGTAGAAAATCTGGAACGCTTCTTCTGGCTTGGCAACTCGTACCGGTTGCGTGGTCACGAGCCCAGTAGCACCGAGGGCATATGCGAAGTGCTTCCAGTGCCAGTTACCGACTGGCAACTCTCCGATTTTGGCAAGAGCCTCAGAGAACCGTGCGGCAACTTCAGTCACGTGATATGTCCAACTCGAACGTGCCCGGTCCAGTGCTTTTCCGTGCAGTTCCAATGGAGTGCGCTTCTCAAGAAAACCTAGGTCCACCAGAATCTCGAACCGCGGGATCGTCTGGTGATCTGCATTCTTAGTGGTGGCTCGTTTGGAATTTGTGCGAGGCCGGAGCAGAGCGCTGGGGCCCTTTGAGTGGGCAAGGCGCTTATTCACGCCCCTGTCCGGTTCCATTTCCGCCGAGATTGATTGGCTGAGTTCGCGGATAGTTCGCAGTTCGAGCACTTGGCTCATAGTGACCGTACTCTGCAATCGTGCCACAAACTCTCGCATGGCTTGCGCTAACATGGAACGAGCCATCGCCGCGTTGATTTCCGTGCCTGTCCCGAGCTGACCCACCGTGAATGCAAGGTTCCAGAGGAGCTCATCGTGCTCCCCCAAATGGAAGAAGAAAAAAGCTTGTTCGACAGGAGAGATGTAGAAGGGATTCCATGCCAGCGGATTGCCCGCTGCGAACCTGGCGATTGCAGTTTCATCAAAGAACGAGCGAAGAAGGAGCGCACGCTCTGTGATCTGATTTCCTTGGCCGACGAAGCCGATATTTTGGGCCCATTCCAGGATCTTTGCCTTGGTTTTATCGTCGATCGGCTGACCCCAAGAGGAGAGACCAGAGGTCATTAGTAGCCCATCTGCGATGGTGAGTGGCTTCTTGTCGGTTTCTAAGTCCGAGAGCGCTCCTCCAACAGAGTGCTGCGCGGCATCGCGCAGTGTCGGTATTGTAGAGAGCCTAGAGAAGAGTACCGTTCCAACCTTCGTCAGGATTGCATCACGAGTCATGCTTCGCCGCTCTCGCGGCATAAGAGCTACCAAAGCCTTGAGCAGACCCAGGCGTAAGCAGAAGTCTTGCTGCTTCGTCCAGCGTATCTCCGCCATCAGAAGCCCTCCCCTCCATGAGCCACTACCCGAGGCCGTATGGTGCCCACCACAAGTCGTGGTGCGGTGCTGACAGCACTGGAGAAGATGGCCTGACCGGCTTCAAGCTGTCGGATCATTTCGCTAAGCTCGATGGGACGGCCATTGTGGCGGATCTTGGCGGGAACAGCGTTTTGCAGCAGCCCGACAACCGCATCAATGTCCTCTTGTACACTGAGCCGGTGCACGATGAATGTGTCGATCTGGCTTGCCGCAGCAGACGATACTGCACCTTTGGGTCGCTGGGTTGCCATCCAAAGAGACAATCCATAGTTACGGCCTTCGAGGACGAATGCATCCAATTCCTTGCGGATGGAAGATGACTCTCGCTGTGGAAGCAAGATCTGAGCCTCGTCTATTGCAAGTATTGTTCGTGGAGCGCACTGCGCGAGCGCCCGCTCAAGTTCAACGCGCTTGTCCGGCGTATCTTGGCTGATCGTGAGCCTTCGCCGGATTTGGCTGGCGTACATGCGATCTGAGCGCAGCTTCCGAACTATGACTGTTGTGAGCACCGTGCGAATCGAGGAAGGCAGGCGACCCAAGCAGAGTATTGAGAGCGTGCCCTCGCGAAGTAGCGCCGTGAGTGGTGTCCCCTTCGAGTCGAACAGCGGCATCCGCTCGAATGAACGCAGTGGCTGGACCACACTGCGGATCGTTTCCCGGTGATAGAAACTGGAGATGTCCTCGTCATGCTCCGCGCAATCCACGAAATCTTGGATGGTGTACTGGCTTTTGGGTTGCACCGGGCCATGGCCTCTTTGCCAGCCGAGTTCGGTCACTTTCCGGTACACCTCGTCGATTAGGCGACCACGAGGCTCGGTGAGCAGATCACAATCAAGGAGAAAGGCCCAGTCACTCGCATCCAACGCAGAAACGGGGAGTTGGTATGGGACGAAGCCGGGGTGATCGATCTCCCAAGAATAACCTGCAGGCATGAAAACTTGGATGTTGAGCGGTTCCGGGGAAAGTTCCTTCCAACCTGAGAGGAGTTCATACTGCTTTCGCATGCCTTCCGAGCCGTCTTTTCTGAGTGGCTCGATTGCAGTCCAGTGGATGTCGAGTGGGTCGAGGAGTAGCACCGCCCTCGGGACGGTGTGTGTCCCGATCAGCGAGCCATTGTGGGTTGCAAAGGCTTCCAAGATAGAGCCCATGCCGAACGACTTTCCGGAGCCTCGTTTGCCTACTTCAAGCGCGACGAAGTTCTCACTGCCATCAAATATGATGCGCTCCTTGTTGCCCCGCTCACTCATTCGCCCGGCCCAGACGACGTTTTCCGAGCGCGCACTCCCGATTCGGACTTCGCCTGCGACGTGCGGCTCAATGTCAAAAGTCTTCATCGCCATGGTCGGTCTCAGATTATATCGCTTTGGAGTTCGGCAAGAATGTCCGTATCAATCTGTGGCTTGTCATGCCGCATGGTACGTTTCGCAGCGCTCTGGATGCGCTTTAGAACCTCGCGCGGCCGGTTAGCCAGAGTCTCGGACATGCACTGATTTATGAACTCGTCGAGCGCCTCGGGCGTGAAGGGATACGATTCTAGTGCCGCCGGATTACCTGTAGTCAGTGCTTTGAGTTCGGACGGAACGGTTTCATCGAGCGCTCCAGGTGCGAGCGCCTTGCGGTGTGGGAGCGGGACGGGCCCCTTCCGGATCAGAGTATGAAATAGCTCTTTCACCCAATTGCGCAGTTCATCCGGGCCTGGGTTGAGCAGATCTCTGTAGTTCTGTGCCCCAATACGGGTGCGGATCTCGTCCCAGAGGAACAGTTCCGGAAGGTCATCGCGCGAGTTGGCGCCAACATAGAAAACGTAACCGACAGCTAGTGTTTCGGTGAGGGCTCGGATGCAGCCGACCCAACTCCAGTATGTATCCGGGTGCTTCACTTGCTTGAACTGTTCTGCCTCATCGATGAGGAAGATTAGTACCTTCTTGTCCACCTCTTTGATCATGTGCGCAAGGCCCTTAATTACGGCGGCGAAGTCCCGGCTCACCGTAAGTTGTGGACTCAGGCCTTTGGCAATCTTTTCTGTATCTATGCCCTTCTCTCCCCCCAGCCATCGGAGGGTCTGTCGAACCAAATCCAAGTTTGCCAAGGTGAGCCCTTGGAAAGCGGCAGCGAGTTCGTCGGAGCCGAGCACTTCTCGCAACGGCGGCACTTGGTGGTTCTCCGCTCGGAGATGATACTCGTTGGCAACCCGTCGAATCGACTCAACTCCGATTTGCAGCAGCAGTTGAGTGAAGACGCTTGAGAATGGCTCCTTGGCCTTAAACTCATGGCACTTCACGTAAACGACCTGGACAGGTAGCTTTCGCTCCTGCACCTCATACATGATGTTGTGTGCCTCGTGCGTCTTTCCGCGCCCGTAGTCGCCGTAGATTACAGCCGTATATCCCTCCAACCCGTAGCTGCCTTCCTCGATTGCGTTGAGCAGATCGTCTCGGAACCGCCGATCACGCTCGCCGATAACGATCTTTCGGTTGGCTTCGGGCTCAAGCTGGAAGCGCTCGAACCCGGGTCTCATGTAAAAGTACTGCGACATTGCCTTCATGTGCTTCTCCTCGAACGGGAGTTGATAAGGGCCCGTCTCCCTTGCAGTCTTGCGTTCATCGCTGCGAATTCCTCGGTGGCCCACCATCTCAGCACGCGTTCGATCAGTCTCTGGTGTGTTGGCGTCGAGCCAGTGATCCGCAGACCAAGTTCGACGTTCCGGAGTAGCCCCGCTTCGGTGAGGTTGGCAGACGTGACGATGACTTCGTGTTCGGCCTGGTGTTTGCCGAGCGCGCCATACAGCTTGGCGTGAAGGTTGGGCAGCACGAGAAGACGGCTCGTCCTGGCGCGAAGGCAGCTGCGAACTTGTACTGCGAACTCCGGTCGAGTTGCCACCTGGAGCCCGATCCCCGCCTTCTGCGCAGAACGGTCCAATCGGGCGATCACAGCCAGCCCTCGGTCGTCCATGAACGGGGTCGACAGCGTGACTTGGTGATACCTGCTGGCTACGCGGATGACGCGCTCCAACAGTTCCAGTACCGCTTTGCCTTGACAGGTCTCGATCATAACTGCCTCCGACGAAGATGAAGCAGTTTTTGGGCCAACCATCAAGGTGTTGAATTTACTAGACTTTTTCTTTGCGGGTGGGGGCTCTGCCGCAGTTCTGCGGCGGCATGCCGCAGAATTACGGCAAGGCCGAGCGGCGTTTAAGGTCCGATAAGCGGCGCGTGAGTTCGTTTGGCTGGATGCCGAGGTGGTCAGCCAGCGAGCGGGTAAGTTCGGGGTCATGCTTGAGGATGTCCGCAAGAGCCGAACGGAGCTGGGCGTAGACGGTGTTGCAGTGGTTCGCCAGGGTCTTGCTGCTCCCGATGGGGGTGCGCAGGAGTTCATCGAGGAATTGCTGCACAATCGGCACCTGCGCCGCAGCGGACGGCGTCGGCTTTATTCCGGCAATCACCGCGTTGATGGGCTGGCCGGTGAGCATCACGTGTCGCAGCACTTGGGAGAGTCCGCGCAGTTCCCCCAGTGTGGACCAGTCCGCACTCTCTAGAACGCTCCGCTCGTCTGCCGAAAGAGAGAAACCCTGGATCCGCTGGTGTCTTTCTTCGATCCTTTGGCGGTCAAAGCCGTCCACTTGGGCTACGAGCACACGCGTTAACCAGTCGCTCTCGGCGGCCTTTACCTCGGAGATGACCACATCGAGGTATGTATCCAGGTCGTTCCGAAGCTCGCTTAGAGACGGTGTGAAGAGGACGTGGTCCGACAGTCGTTCCCGGAGGTCACGGCGAAGACTGGTCAGTTCGCGCCAAGTTGCTCCAATGGTTAGCCCCTTGTAGACGAAACCCTCCCGTCCTTCTCCTCCAAGCCGGGTTACCTCCCCACCAGAGAGGGCAGCGAGAAGTTTGGGCTGGAGCGTGGGATCGAGATCCCCGATTTCATCCAGGAAGACGACGCCAAAAGTTCCGCGGGAGCCTCTCTCACTCTCGCGTCCACTATCCGCGAGCTTGAAAATGCCTTCGCGTGTCTGCTGTGCTCCAGTGTAAGCTCCTTTCTCGTGACCAAATAGCTGAGACTCCGCCAGGGAGGAGACGAGGCCTGGGAGGGATAATTCCACGAGCCACGGTAACTGCCGGACGGAGACACGGCCGGGCTCATCAGTGGTGATGGTTGCGAGAAAGTTGCGGGCGTTCTCGGGCTTGAGTAGGTGGATGTACCTTCCTAGTGCGATGGTGCGCACCAGCGAACTCTTCCCGGAACCAGGTGGGCCAAGAATCAGAGCCCCCCTCGTGAGTGGGTCAGAGCAGAGGGCGAGCAACCCAGAGCGCAGTCGGATGATGGCCGGGCTTCGGCCGGGTAGCGCCGCCTGGAGCATCCCTTCGAGTGTTCCGTCGCAACTGCGGAGCCTCTTCCTAAGACTCATGCACCTGGGAGCATATCCTGAAAGAGCACCGTGGGATCCACCGTTTTGGGTGGGATATCGGACAGGCTCCTCAGAAGGTCGTCTACTGGCGTACGGACTTGGGTTGACGCTGGTACATTAGCGCCATCTGACGAAGTCGTTCGTGTGCAGTACTCCCTGTGAACGCCTCACTTGGACGGCTCAACTTGGTAGATGTCTGCCCAGGTGCAGCCGCATGGTTCCTCTATGCGCTATGGTGGCTCTAGCTTCTTTTCGATGGTCTCCTGGCCGTGCTCGTCCCGACGCTGATGGTCGCCATGACCGAAGGAACGCGGGCCTGTGCTCATGACGCAATGTGGCAATAGGCGGCAGGGGGTCCTACAATGAGCCCAACCACAAGAACGATAATAGAAGTACACCTGAGAGCGCTCGACGAAGTGGCCAAGATCGGTCGGGAAGCATCAAAGGAATTAGATAAGGCGGACGATAACCCCTTTGTATTGCGCAAACTCGTAGCGGTGCTGACCCATAAATTGGAGGTGCTAGGCGCCTCGTCCTTGGCGCCGTCCGAGTTGTCTCCAAAGTTGGAAGATGAGTGCCTTCGACTCCGCGCGGAGTTCTGGGATCGTTTCTCCTATGCTTGCAATGCCAAAGGCTGGGAGCTCACCGGCAGCACTTCGCGCAGACTGGTCTCAAGCGGCATTTTCATCGAATTCGATGATGACGAAGTGGAGATCGTCGAACTCGGAATCGTACTACCTCCCTTCGTTCCTTCGGTAATACAGGCATTAGAGGAAGAGGTCGAACTCATCCGCAGGTTGAGGCAGGAGCCGCAGAAGTTCATCGACCTGCTTGGACAAGCTTATGCGCACGTGCCTGGGGAGCAGGAGCGTCCGATTGAGCAAGTGTACCGGGCAGCAGTGCTGGCATACCAAAAGCCCTCTTTTTGGAGGACCGTAGCGCCGAGCGGGTTTGCTAGATTGAGCCGACCCGCGTTTCGCTCTGGGCTGGCAGAGGTGATGGCCTCCGGGCTACGGACCAGTGATGGGCGCGAATTACGCTTTGGTACGAGCCTCTCGCCGAAGGAGACATGGGAAGTGTTCTCTCCGGGAGAGGGGCGGGTCGTTCAGGTGGGGCGGATTGGATTCGTACCTACGGAGGGCTTTCGATAATGAACGAGCGAGTCTCTGCTTCTGATGCACGCCGTATTGTTCGGGCACTTCGGTATGGCGCCACGCCGAGTGAATTTGCAGATCGTATTTTCGTCGGCCAAGCCAAGTGGTTAGAGCAGGCCGTCATCATGTCGTGTCACACTGCGGAGGACGGAGACTTTGAGGTGCGGTTTGTCCGTGCTGCTTATGGTGGCGGAAAGACGCTTTTCCTCAAACGGCTAGAGCAGGATGTGACCGAACGCAATTGGGTCACGGCCTATGTGCTTCTGAAACACGGCTCGGTGGATCTGGATAAGTTCGAGACTGTGGCTGCCGAGTTGTGCCGTCAACTAGTTCTGCCGAAGGGTGGACGGGGATTGCTTGCACTATTGGAGATCGCCTTGCAGGAGATTGGAAAAACATGCGGGTATGAGCAATCGCGGAGCAGCTCATTTGCTACCCACGAACGGGTGATCGAAAGGGTAAATGAGATTTGCTTGCGTAAGGGGATCGGCTACGACATGACCTTGGCTCTGCGAGGGGCATGTAGGTCATTCCTTTCAAAGAATAGCATGCAAATCAAGCTGGGTGCACGGTGGCTCGCAGGCGGGCCGGATAAGTTGCTCATTCCCGGCATGCACGTAGGGGATCGCAGCCCAGATGTCGCGCTCAAACCATTAGGGGTAGGGGCGGCTGACCAACTCCTCCGACTTATAGCCGTGCTGGTTCGAGAGGCGGGCTATGCCGGACTCCTTATCGCGATCGACGAATTGGAGCTGATCTCTGGCCTACCTCCCAAGCGTCGGGCAAACGCCTTCCAGACGCTCAGGGGGCTCGTCGACCAAAACGATTCTCAGCTCCTACCGCCTTCGACCTGCCTTTTTCTCGCGGCGACACCACAAATGTTCGAGGACCGAGAGATGTTCCCAAGCTATAAGGCATTACAGGATCGAATCGAGAGCCTCCCAGTTTTAGGCGCACGCAAGCAGATCAACTATAGGGCACCGGTGATCGATCTTGATGCCACCGAACTCCAGTCTTCAGAGCTGTACGAACTTGGGGAGCGGATCATTGGCTTTTACGAGCTTGGGGGAGAGTCGGTCCCAACTGATGCCAGGGAGCGTCTGAAGGAACTCGTCAACGCTGTCACTTCGCGCCGCTATGTAATCGCGCGACCGCGATTGCTTTGCCGCTGTGTGGTAGAGATGCTGGAAGGCTCGCTTGGGCAGGATCTCTCTCAGGAACTGGCCGCACGAAACGAAGAGATGCTTCGGAACCGCCAGAAGGAAGTACTTGGGTCGTGAATCTCACGGAGGCACGCCGAGTCATTCGAGCACTCCGATCGGGGGTGGTTAGCTCAGAATCAGTTACTACCACCTCTGTCGGAACGGCATCCATCGAAGATGCATTGGCCAGCCGTCTCCGGGCCTTCGCCTCTGGCTTGGTGGGCTCGAATGCAATCATACTTGAGGGAGACTGGGGGGCTGGAAAGTCGCACCTTTTGATGCTTTGCCGTACCATCGCATCTGATCTGAGCATCCCCTGGGTTCATGGCACGATTGATGGCCGAACTCATTCGCTGTCTCACCTGCACCGGTGCATTTCCGGGTGGCTCGATGCAATGAGGGTTGGTTCATGCATGGGCCTTCGGTTAGTGTTGGAGTCCGGTGCGATTCCAAGAGAATCCTCGCTCAAGTGGACCAATGAGCACACAGGCAATTTTGCGCAAGGTTTACGCGATGCCCTGAACGGACATCCAATGGGGTGGCTCCGCGTTCTAGGACACTTCTACTCCTCGCCTGATTACTCGTATCAGCATGCCAAGGCCGTGGATCTGTTCTGCTCTACTGCGGAGTTCCTCCGAGACTTGGAGAAGAGCGGGATAGTGCTCATGCTGGACGAGGTCGAGAATATCGCCCGTGAATACGACCTTCGCGGACGTAGACGATCCTATGACACTCTGAACCGTTTTATTACACACGGGAGTATCTTCACGATTCTATTCGTTACACAAAGGTTCGTTGCGATCGCGCGCAACGATTTCGAGCGAGGTGTTTTTGACAACTGGATGAACTGGCCCCCTGGCGCAGTCAGCTTCCTCAATCACCTACAGGGTGTTGAGCGACTTCGGGTGCCACCACTAGACGAGATATGTGCAGAAGAGCTAATCTCGAAAATACAAGGGTTGCACCGCAATGCGTACGGTCCAGGAGTTCCCATCTCAAGCAGACGGGTCATTGACGCATGGCGTGCTACGCCGACCCGGTCTACGAGATTGTTGATTCGGATGGTTATTCAGGAACTTGATCTAGCCTTGGGCGAATGACGGGATGATGCGGTTCCAGGCTGACGTGGGGAACCGCTGATCTTATAACTCTTCTATTCTGAGAAGACTCGTGCACGGACCTTCAGATATGGGATGCTTAGCTATGGAAAATTGCCGAGCACTGCAAGACCAACCACATAGGCAAGTTTGGGCGGAACGGCATTGCCGATCATTTCTGTGAGACGCGTCCGCTTTAGGTTCCCCTTCTTGCCTGTGAACTTGAAAAAGTCAGGGAAAAACTGGAGGCGAGCTGCCTCATGCGGAGTGATCAGCCGCCTTCTTTTAGGATGAATGAATCTCCCCTGGCCAGGTGAGCCGAAGCCGCTGGTAATGGTCTGGGCAGGTTCCCCCCACTTCATGCGACCGTACATCGACGTATAGCTGTGCTGCTTGTCCTTGTGACATGACGGGCGCAAAAAGTTGGGCAGATCATGCTGCTTGTTGGTGAAAAGCCAGTCGACTCTCTTCTGGTTTTCAGCACTCAGCGTCGAAGGAGCGTCGAATATGGCGTCAGAACTCCTGAAACTTTTAGTGCACAGGTCACTGATTGCCCATTTGACCGTGCGCGGACGGGTTCGCAGCGATTGAACGACATCGTTCAACCTCAATTTCATGCCATTGATTTCGCCCTGTTTTCGAACGGCGATGAGGATGTGCCGACGGCGTGATTGAGGAATGCCCATTTCCGATGCGCTCACGACTGCCTCATCGATATCGTAGTCCTTTTCGAGGAGACGTTTTGTCCTCTGGACGACTTGAAGTTTGTCGTGGATGACCGCGCGAACGTTCTCGATGATGATCGCCTTGGGCCTCAGGCTGACGGCAAGAGCCGGCATGAGCAGATACAAGGCATTCTTGGGGTCATCTCGCCGTGAATGATTGTTGAGGTTGGAGTGGCCCTGGCAGGGAGGTCCGCCGATGAGGAGATCCACATTGTCAACTAGTGCTTGAAATGCGGGCACTCTCAGTTCCGGAGTACGAAGGAACTCGCCTGCCTCTAGGTCGCCATACTCGAAGGCGACCACCTTTGAGAGATCCTCCTTGAAGGTGTCTCGAGGCTTCAGGTTTTGCTCGTAGACTTCGAAGGTATCTGTATTGGAGTCCGCAGCCAGTAGGGCCTCGAACTCATAACCTAGCGCCTTGGCAGCCCACTTTACTCCGAGAGACATTGCCCCGCACCCAGCAAATAGGTCTACGACCCTTAGCGACCTAGGGCTGCCAACGGGGTCAAGTGGCTCAGGATCCCAACCCTGAAGCAGCTCACGATCCCAGGCTGCACGCAGAGCATCCTGTTTTTTCGGAACCGGCTTGCGAATGGGCACCGCAAGTTTGGGTCCTAATTTGGAGCCAGTAAGCACGCGCCGCCAGAGCCACTCGCCCTCGACGCCGTACTCTTCCTGGGGGGAACTGTCGAGCAGGTTTAGTTGATGCTCCCGTGCCCGAGTCTCTTGTCCCCCGGCGCGACGTTCACTTTGAGATTGAGATTGGCGCAAGACGATCGGCATCGAAGAAGCGGTTCAGGGTGACCTCAAGAGTGTCGTCCCGAGTCTGACACTCCCATACCACCAAAACCCGGAAAGAGCGAGATTCGAGTGCCCGGATTTTTGCTCGGTCCCTGGCGATGTTGTCGGCGAACTTTTTGCTCCAGAAGTCGACGTTGGTTTTGGGCGTGGTCGCGAACCGGCAGCCCTCATGGCGATGCCAGAAGCAGCCGTGTACAAAAATGGCGAAGTGCTGGCGCACGTTGGCGATATCCGGCGAGCCGGGCAACGATCGGACGTTGAGCCGGTACCGGATATTGCGTGCCGACATCGCCCTGCGGACGAGCACTTCTGGTTTAGTACCTGCTTGGCGCACGGCTTTCATACGCCGACTTGTTTCCGGCAGTACCACGTGCCGCTTGGTACGCATGTCACGCCGTGGCATCGCTCCGCACGGTCCACGGAACTTCGGCGGGACATCGGCTGCGTACATGCTCACTCGCCAGAAAAGAGGAGAGGTCTTCCATCGTTGGCGCCAGAAACGACGAGGGGAGCACCAACGAGCGGGGGCATGAAGTGACCTGTGGAGTCATGGGGTCGTTATTACGTTTTAGGTAACCTGGGTATAGCATGAATCCCGGCGGTACTGCTTGGTAATTTCGAGTTCGGGTACCTTCCGGCGCATCGCGCGGGGCGTCCTCACCCAGGGGGGGCGGGTGATTTCGCGCAGGATCGCCCACCCGCAGTGTGGCCCTGGACAGCGCACCCCCGTCCACCGCGTGCACTTCGGCCGGAAACTACCGGTGTCAGGCGGCGTCGCTACAGTGGTTCCCGTCGCCGTGAGCCCCTCGAACCTCGCCTCCGTCGCAGTCGGCCGTCCCGTCCGGGGCGAGTTCACCTATGTCGTCCCCGAGGGCCTCTCGGGGCGGCTGTCGCCGGGCCAGCGCATCCTCGTGCCCTTCGGCCGCAGCATGTCGCTCGGCTTCTTCCTCGGGCCCGCCACGCCTCCTCCCGAGGCCGAGAGCGTCAAGCTCAAGCCCATCATGAAGGTGCTGGAGGACTCGCCCTCCCTCCCGCCCGATCTCATCTCGCTGCTGCGCTTCGCCGCCGAGCACTACCGCTACCCGCTCGGCGAGGTCATCAAGAGCGCGCTGCCTCCCGGGCTCACCAAGGCCGAGATGGAGAAGGAGGCCAAACCCGACGTGCAGGAGTTCGCCGTGGCGCTCGTGCCCGAGGCGCCCGCCGTGCTGCGCCGGGCTCCCGCGCAGTCCGCCGCGCTGGCCTATCTGCTCGCGGTGGGAGGCCGCGCGCCCATCGAGGAGGTGGCCCACGCCATTCCCGGTGCGCGCGAGACGCTGCGCAAGCTCGTGGAGCGCGGCCTCGTGCGCATCGACGAGGAGGTCATCGCCCCCGGCGTGAAGGAGGGGCTCGCCCAGGGCCGTCCCGAGAAGCTCACCCCCGAGCAGGCCGTCGCGGTGCTCGAGCTCCACGCGGCCGTCGACACCGGCGGCTTCCAGCCCTTCCTCCTCCATGGCGTCACCGGCAGCGGCAAAACCGAGGTGTACCTGCGCGCCGTGGAGAGCGCCCTCGCGCGGGGCAAGGGCAGCCTCGTGCTGGTGCCCGAAATCGCGCTCACGCCGCAGCTCGTGGGGCGCTTCCGCAGCCGCTTCGGCAACGACGTGGCCGTGCTGCACTCGGCCCTCAAGGACCGCGAGCGCCTCTTCCACTGGCAGGCCCTGCGCAAGGGCACGGTGCGCATCGCCGTGGGCGTGCGCTCGGCGGTGTTCGCTCCCGTGGAGAACCTCGGCCTCGTCGTGGTGGACGAGGAGCACGACCCGTCCTTCAAGCAGGAGGACAAGCTGCGCTACCAGGCGCGGGACCTGGCCGTGGTGCGCGCCAAGCAGGCCGGGGCCGTGGTGGTGCTCGGCTCGGCGACGCCCTCGCTCGAGACGCTGGAGAACACGCGCCGCGGCCGCTACCGCAAGCTCGAGCTGAAGAACCGCGTGGATGACCGGCCCATGCCCACCATCGAGCTGGTGGACCTGCGCCAGGAGCGTCCCCGCGAGCCGATGGTGCAGGAGGAGGCGCCCATCCTCTCGCCGCCGCTGCTCGACGCCATGGCGGAGACGATTTCGCGCGGCCAGCAGGTCATCCTCTTCCTCAACCGCCGCGGCCACAGCACCTTCCTCATCTGCGAGGTGTGCGGCACCTCGGTGAAGTGCTCCGAGTGCGACGTGTGCCTCACCTACCACCGCTCGCAGAACCGGCTGGTGTGTCACTACTGCGGCGTGGCGCACCCCGTGCCCGAGCACTGCCGCGAGTGCACCGGCCCGCTGCTCAAGCTGGGCGTCGGCACCGAGCGCGTGGAGGCCGAGGTCGCCGAGCGCATTCCCCAGGCCCGCGTGGCGCGGCTGGACCGGGACTCGGCCACCAGCGCCGAGCGCCTCACGGAGCTGCTCGCCCAGTTCGCCCGCCGGGAGATTGATGTCCTGGTGGGCACGCAGATGGTGGCCAAGGGGCACGACTTCCCCGGGGTGACGCTGGTGTGCGTGGTGATGGCGGACACGTCGCTGGCCATCCCCGACTTCCGCGCCTCCGAGCGCACCTTCCACCTCCTCACCCAGGTGGCGGGGCGGGCCGGGCGCGGAAAGGATCCGGGGCGGGTGCTCGTGCAGACGTACAACCCGGACGCGGACCCGGTGCGGCGCGTGCTCGCCCACGACTTCGACGGCTTCGCCCAGCGCGAGCTGGAGCGGCGCAAGGTGCTCGCCTGGCCGCCCTACACCCGGCTGGCGGCGGTGCGGCTGGAGGGCGAGAGCGCCGAGCAGACGGCCACCGTCGCCCGTCAGCTTGGAGACTTCATCGGCCGCAACATGCCCCCGGCCTCCTGGGGGGTGCGCCTCCTGGGGCCCGCCGTGGCCCCCATCTCCCGCATTCGCGGCCGCACCCGCTGGCAGTTGCTCCTCAAGGCCCCGTCCCATGCGGCGCTCGCCCCGCTGCTCGCCCGCCTGGAGGCGAAGCTGGTGGACATTCCCTCCGCCGTGCGCGTCACGATCGACGTGGATCCCGCGGCCATGCTGTAGACTCGCGCGCGATTCCCATGGCCGAATCGGTCCTCCTCGTCCACGACGACATCGCCACCATCGCCACCGTGCGCCGGCTGCTCGCGCGCGAGGGCTATGAGGTCATCCTCGCCACCTCCGTGGCCGATGCCCTCATCGCCTTTGGCCACCATCTGCCCGCGCTCATCATCCTGGCGCCCGGGGTGGAGAGCGGGCGCGGTCACCTCGTGCTCGAGGAGCTCGGGCTGCACCCGGACATGCGGCTGGCGCGCGTGCTGCTGCTCGGCGAGCCCGTGCCCGGCAGTGCCGCCCCCGTGGCCGCGCTGCCCCTGGATGGCTCGGGCTTCGTGTCGCAGGTGGCCTCCGTCATCGCCTCGCCCGCGGGCCCCGAGGCCTGGTTCGCGGTGAAGGAAGACGTGGCGCCGGAGCCCGCTCCCGTGCGGGCCGGTCCTCCGGGGCTCGTGCAGAAGGCTCCCGGCGCCAGCCGCAACGCCGCGCTGGAGCACGCGCTCTTCGATGACCTGCCGAAGCTCGAGGAGTCCCGGCGGCCGTCTCCGTCCTCGTCTCCGTCCTCGTCCTCGCTCGATGCCGAGGACCTGTTCTCCCAGACGGAGCAGGCGGTGGTGGCCACCACGGCACCGGCCAGTGCACCCGCGGCCAGCCCGGCGGACGTGCCCGGCCCGGCGAAGCCCCTCGGGGTGCGCGAGTCGGACCCGGGAGACGAGGCGGAGTCGCTCTTCGGGCAGACGGAGCAGGCGGTGGTGGGGTCGGACCAGATTCCGGTGGTGACGCCCGCCGGGCCCGACGAGGACGAGATGCGGCGCCTGGAGGACGAGGTGCGCCGCGAGGCCGCCGCCCGGCGCCGGATGAAGCAGGAGGAGGGCTCTCTGCCCGCGTCTCCGGCGGGGCTGTTCGCGCGGACGCCCCCGCCAGGCTCGGCCATTCCCATCATCACGGCCGCGGCCCCGAGCGAGGTGGTGGCCGTGGCGGTGACGGTGCCGCCAGTCCCCGAGCCGGTCGAGCCCCTGTCCGCGCTGCCCCAGCTGCCTCCGGTGAAGGTCGTCGACTTCGAGGCCGAGGCCCGGGCGGAGGCCGAGCGTCTCGCGCAGCAGGAGATTGAAGCGGCCCTGGCGCGCGAGCGGGAGGCGAAGGCCAGCAAGAACGCGCCTTCGCGGCTCGGAGACGAGGGATTCTTCGACGTGGAGCCGGCCCCGGCGCCGTCCGCGTCCACGCCGGGGCTGGAGGGCTCGGACCTGGAGCCCGTTCCGGAGGATGCGCCGCTGCCAGCGGAGGGCGACGCGCCCGAGGGCTGGGAGGAGCCGCACCAGGAGAGCGTGGGCTCGGACTGGTTCGACTCCGAGTCCGCGGAGGCGCCGCGGAGCGAGCCGCTGACGCCCGCACGGGTGAGCGCCGAGCCGGTGAGCCTCGAGCCGCTGAAGTCCGAGCCGGTGCACGTCGAGCAGCTGAGTGTCGAGCCGGCGAGCCTCGAGCCGCTCGAGCCCAAGCCGGTGAGCGCTGGGCCGGAGAAGGCCGGGCCCGTACCGGAAGCGGCGCCGGAGCCGGCTCGGGAGACCGGGGGCGAGAAGAAGCCCGCGTCGAAGGGCCTGGAGGAGACGGCGAAGTTCCCGCTGCGGCCCGTGCCCGGGTCGGTGGACGCGCCGGATGTGGAGTCGCTCCCGGCGGACGACGCGGTCGCGGTGCTGGAAGTGCGCCTGATGAGGGCGGAGCGGCGCATCACCCAGGTGCTGTCCGAGCGGGACGGTGCGCTGGCGCGCCGGCGCGAGGCGGAGCGCAGGACGGCGGAGCTCGAGACGCTCGTGGCGGAGCTCCGGGAGTCGCTCGAGAAGCAGGCGGAGGCGCCAAACGCGCGCGAGGAGTCGCTGCGGCGCGAGGCCGGGCAGACGCGGGAGCGGCTGGAGTCGCTGGGGCGCGAGCTGGAGGCGGCTCGCGAGAGCGAGGCCTCGCTGCGCGCGGAGCTGGAGCGCCTGAAGCAGGAGGCGTGGTCCCGCGAGGACACGTTGCGGCGCGAGGCCGAGGCGCAGCGCACGCGGCTCACGGCGTTGGCGGAGGAGAGGGGCCTGGAGGCCTCGCTGCGGCTCGAGGTGGAGCGGCAGCTGGAGGCGGCGAAGGCGCGGGAGGTGGAGCTCGAGGAGGCGCGGACGGCCGAGGTCCGGCGGCGCGAGGAAGTGGAGGCCGAGGCCTCCGGGGTGCGCGAGCGCGACGAGCGGCTCGAGGCGCTCCAGCGGCGGCTCGAGGAGTGGCGGGCGAAGGCCGAGGAGCAGGAGCGCCGGCGCACCGAGGCGGAGCAGCGCGCCACGTCCGAGGCGGAAGCGCGGGCGCGAGTCGAAGCGCGGCTGGAGTCCGAGCAGGCCTCGCGCGTGGAGGTGGAGGCACGGGCCACGGCGGAGACGAAGTCCCGCCAGGAGTGGGAGGCCCGGGCGCACGGGGAGGCGAAGGCGCGCAAGGACGTGACGGCGCGGGCCGAGAAGGAAGCCAGGGCCCGGGCGGAAGCCGAGGCGCGAGCCGAGAAGGAAGCCAAGGCGCGGGCGGAAGCCGAGGCGCGGGCCGAGAAGGAGGCCCAGGCCCGTACCCAGGCCGAGGCCCGGGTGGAAGCGGAGTCGCGCGCCCGTGCGGAAGCGGAGTCGCGCGTCGCCGCCGAGAAGAAGGCCCGGGCCGAGGTGGAGGCCCGGGCGCGCTCCGGCGCGGATGCGCGCGTGCAGTCGGAGATGAAGGCCCGCGCGGAGGCGGAGTCTCGCGCCGAGGCGGTGGACAAGGCCCGCGTGGAGGCGGAGTCTCGCGCGGAGGCGGAGTCGCGTGCCCGGGCCAGGGCGGAGCTGAGCGCCGAGGCCACGGAGAAGGCGCGGGCCCGTGCGGAAGCGCGTGCCAGCAAGGCGGAGCAGGAGCGCACCGAGGCGCTCTCGCAGGCCGAGCAGTTGGAGCAGGCGCGGGTCGACGCGGAGACGCGCGCGGCGAACGAGGAGCGGCTGCGCACCGAGGCGGAAGCCCGGGCCGAGCGCGCGGAGAAGGCGCGGGCCACGTCGGACATGCAGGCCGCGGAGCTGGAGCGGGCGCGGGTCGACGCGGAGACGCGGGCCTTCAACGCGGAGCGGCTGCGCGTCGAGGTGGAGACGCGGGCCGAGCGCGCGGAGAAGGCTCGCGCCGCCCTGCAGGCCCGTGCCGCCGAGGAGAAGCAGGCGCGCACCGGGGCCGAGGAGCGCGCCGGAGCCGCGGAGCAGGCGCTCGCGCAGGCCCAGGCCCGGGTGGAAGCGGAGACGCGGGCGCGCGAGGAGCTGTCGCGCGAGCACTCGGAGCAGGAGGCGCGCCTCTCCCAGTTGGAGGAGACGGTGGCGCGGCATGCCGCTCAGGTCCGCGAGGCGCGCGAGGAGCGGGAGTTCCTCTCCCAGGAAGTGGAGCGGCTCGAGGGCTCCAGGGCCCGGGCGGAGGCGGAGGCGGCCGAGCGTCTCACTCGCGCCGAGCAGGCCCGCCGCGAGGCCGAGGAGAAGGCCCTGCGCGACGCCGAGGCGACGGTGGCCCGGGTGCGTGCGGAGGCGGATGCGGCGCTCGCGAAGGTCCGCGCCGAGGCCGAGGAGCTGGCGGCCCGGGCCCGTGCGGCCATTGTCTCCATCCAGGTGCCTGGCCGCTTCGAGGTGGACATTCCGCGCAGCGGCAGCGTCAACCAGGAGGGGCTCGCGCGGCTCGTCACCCGGTTGCAGGAAGCGCGGGCCCAGGTGCGGCTCGAGCTCAAGGTGGCCGGGGCGCTGCGCATCCTCTGGTTGAAGGACGGGGCGCTGGTGGGCGCGGTCTCCTCGGCTCCGGACGAGTCGCTCGTGGACCGGGCGCGCGCCGACGGCCTCATCGACGCGCGCCAGGAGAACGAGCTGCGGCTGGTGCGCGGGGCCTCCACGGGGGCGCTCATCGACGCCATGCGCGGCCGCGGTTACGTGCGCGAGAACGAAGTGGTTCCGCTCGTGCAGCGCTACACCGAGCAGGTCGCCCTGGACGCGCTCGGCGAGTCCTCTTCGCTGTACCGGCTCAACGAGGAGCCGCCTCCGCACGAGGTGGCGCTCGCCGCCTCCACCCGGCCGTTGCTGCACCTGCTGGCCGAGTCCCTGCGCAACGGCGTCTCCGCGGACTCGCTGGTGGAGGCCGCCGGGGGCCTGCGCGCCGTCGTCGTCCGGGGTGAGCCCGAGCCCGCGCCGGAGGCCTTCGGGTTGTCCTCGCGCGAGCTGCGTCTGCTGGAGGAGGTCGACGGAGAGCAGACGCTCGAGCAGCTGCTGCTGGGCGCGGGCATGCCGCAGGACACGGCCCTCAAGGTGCTCGCCGTGGCGCGTGCGCTGGGGCTCGTCACGCTGCGGCCCGCCGCCGCTGCTTCCGGCGAGCAGGAGGCCCCGGGCGAGCTGGACGTGCGCCGGCTCGAGTCCAAGTTCGAGGAAGTCCAGGAGGCGGACTACTTCACCGTGCTCGGGCTCTCCCGCGGCGCGGGCAGCGAGGAGGTGAAGCGCGCCTTCGAGCTGCTCACCGCCGAGTTCCACCCGCTGCGCTTCGCGGGGCATCCGGATCCGGCGCTCCAGCACCGGGCCCAGCAGGTGTCCCACGCCCTGTCCGAGGCGGCTCGAGCGCTCGCGGATGACAGGTTGCGTGAGGAGTACGCCCGCAGCCTGCTGGACTGAGGCCGGGCGGCGGGAGCGCGCCGCCGGCCTGTCTCACTGCACCGACACCTTGAAGGGGTTGGACTGGATGGCGATGTCCTTGCCCACGCGCACGGTGAGCACGACCTGGCCGCCCTGCTTGTCGATGCTGATCCGCTCCTGGCGCACGCCCCGGTCGAAGGCGTTGCTCGCGTTGGGGGTGACGTGCCCCTTGTTGGTGGAGATCTGCACCTGGCCGGAGAAGGCCTCGGCCTCGGGGCCCTCGGCGCGCAGGGTGATGACGAACGGGACGCCGCGGACCTGATCCGGGATGGGATCGATGCGCAGGCCGGTGACCAGCAGGGGCCTGCTGCCCCCCGCGGGATCGGGCGTTCCGCTCCCCGGCTCGGGCAGGGGGTCTCCCGGATTGCCCACCACCATCACCGGCTGCATCTCCGGAGGGGGCGGGAGCACCGTGAGGCCCTGGGCCTGCACCGACGTGTGGCCGTCCTCCAGCTCCAGCCGCACCTCCTGGGGACCGGCCACCAGGTCCGCGGGCACGGTGGCCTGCAGCGTCCCCTCCTCCGTCATCGCGGTGACGGCCACCCGCTGCCCGCCGATCAGCACCGTCGGGGGCAGCACCGTCGCCGTCCGATTGCCGTAATCCACCTTCACGGGCAGGGGCGCGTCCAGCTCGAGGGTGATGGTGGCGCTTTCTCCGCTCACCACCTCCTCGGGCTCGATGGCGACGATGTTCGGCGCGGGCGACGAGTACGGCTCGCAGGCGCACAGCAGCAGCATGGAGAGCAGCGCGGTCTTCCGGAGCACGGTATTCCCTCCTGTGCCGGTCTACCCGGGAATCCAGGTTACCCCAGTGTGCTCTTCCTCTCGGCCGGTGGAAAGCCGGTGGGTGGTTTTTTCGTGTCCGGCTGTGTAAAACACCCGCAATTCTTGAAATGTGAGAACGGGTTTGACCCAGGGGGATGTGGGGGAATGAAGGGGCTCGCCCCCCGGAAGGCCGGGCCGGAGGGCAATCAGACGCTCTCCCCGGAGGTTTCGGGCCGGGCGCGGGGGTGCTCGTGGCGGGTTGCCCGTCCCCCCGGGCGGGCGTTATGAGGGGCCGCTATGGTTCGCGAAATCCTCATCTGGCCCGATCCCATCCTGAAGCAGAAAGCCAGGCCGGTGACGCGGGTGGACGACACCCTCCGCACCCTGGTCAAGGACATGTTCGAGACCATGTACGCCGCCGATGGCGTGGGGCTCGCCGCGCCGCAGGTGGGCATCCTGCAGCGGGTCATCGTCCTGGACACCCGCCCGCGCCAGCCCGAGTCCCAGCCGCTGGCGATGATCAACCCGGAGCTCATCGCGCTGGAGGGCGAGACGACCTACACCGAGGGCTGCCTGTCCATCCCCGGCGAGGCCGAGGACGTGGACCGCGCCGCGGTGGTGACGGTGAAGTTCCTCGACACCGAGGGCCAGGAGCAGACGCTCACGTGTGACGGGCTGCTGGCCATCGCGGTGCAGCACGAGACGGACCACCTCAACGGCACCGTCTTCGTGGACCACGTCTCCACGCTCAAGCGCGAGCTCATCCGCAAGCGGATGAAGCGCGTCAAGGCGTCTCGCGAGGACCAGCAGTCGGTCTAGTCCGCACGCCCTTTTTCGGGCAGAGGTCCGCCACGGGGCAGCGCTCGCACGCGGGCGCCCGCGCGAAGCAGGTCCTCCG
Source organism: Archangium sp. (assembly GCF_045802675.1). GTDB lineage: Bacteria > Myxococcota > Myxococcia > Myxococcales > Myxococcaceae > Archangium. The sequence goes on from NZ_JBJMQO010000029.1 coordinate 22,943, forward strand.
CCCGTGCCACACGAGGAGCTGGTGGCCCTTGGCCCACCGCTCCGGCGGCAGCAGGGCCCGCATGTCCTCCTCCACCTTGTCCGGGTCTTCGTGGCGGGTGAATCCCAGCCGGTACGCGAGCCGCTTCACGTGGGTGTCCACCGGGAAGGCGTCATCTCCGCCCAGGTGGATGCACACCACGCCGGCCGTCTTGTGGCCCACGCCGGGCAGCGTCTCGAGCGCGGCGCGCGAGCGGGGCACCTCGCCGCCGTGCTCCTTCACCAGGGCCCTGGCCGCCGCGACGAGGTTCTTCGCCTTGGCGCGGTACAGGCCGCACGACTGGATGAAGGGCTCCACCTCCTCGACTCCGGCGCGGGCGTACGCGTGCGCGTCCGGGAAGCGCTGGAAGAGGGCGGGCGTCACCAGGTTCACGCGCTTGTCCGTGCACTGCGCGGAGAGGATGACCGCCACCAGCAGCTCCAGCGGGGTGCGATAGTCCAGCTCGATGCGCACGTCCGGCATGGCCCGCTCCAGCCGGTCCATCACCTCCGCCGCCCGCTTCCGCTTCGACTCCGCTGTCTCTCGCGCCACACGGCCGCTGTATGACGAACCGACCTCTGACGTAAAGCAGTTTTCACGACCTCCCAGGACACCCTCAGGATTCCATGAAGCCCATCGACTTCCGCTCCGACACCGTGACGAAGCCCACCCCCGCCATGCGCCGCGCCATGGCCGACGCCGAGGTGGGGGACGACGTCTATGGCGAGGACCCCACCGTGCGCCGGCTCGAGGAGCGCATCGCCGAGCGGCTCGGGCTGCCGGCGGCGCTCTTCGTGCCCACGGGGACGCAGGCCAATCAAATCGCCATGGGCCTGCACTGCCGCCCGGGGGACGAGGTACTGGCCGAGGCGGGCAGCCACATCTTCCACAACGAGAGCGGCGCGCTGTCGGGCCTGTGGAGCGTGCAGCCCGGCCCCCTGGCGGGCGAGCGGGGACTCTTCACGCCCGAGCAGGTGACGGCGGCGGTGCGCACGGACTTCATGAGCCCGCGCTCGCGGCTGGTGTCGCTGGAGAACACGCACAACCGGAGCGGGGGGCGGGTGTGGCCGCTGGAGCGCTTCCGGGCGGTGGTGGAGGCGGCGCGGGCGGCCGGCCTGGCGGTGCACCTGGACGGGGCGCGCCTGTTCAACGCGTCGGTGGCCACGGGCACGCCGGCCTCGGCGTGGGCCTCGCTCACGGACACCACGGCGGTGTGCTTCTCCAAGGGCCTGGGTGCTCCGGTGGGCTCGGCGCTGCTGGGCTCGAAGGAGCTCATCTCCGAGGCGCGCCGGCTGCGCAAGCGCCTGGGTGGAGCCATGCGCCAGGTGGGCATCCTCGCCGCCGGGGCGCTCCACGCGCTGGAGAACCACGTGGAGCGGCTCGCCGAGGACCACGTCCACGCTCGCCGGCTCGCCGCGGGCCTGGCGGAGCTGCCCGGAGTGAAGGTGGACCCGGCGCAGGTGGAGACGAACATGGTCGTCGCCGACTTCCCCCTGCCCGTGTCGCGGATGCTGCCGGTGCTGAAGGAGCACGGGGTGCTGTGCGGCGGCTCGGGCGCCGGGCCCCATTCCGTCCGGCTGGTGACACATCTGGATGTGTCCGGGGTGGACATCGACGAGGCGCTGGGGCGCATCCGCCGGGCCCTGGCTGGCTGATTCCCGGGACGTTGGTAGACTGGGCGGCGCTTGCGTCGTCTCGCCGCCCTCCTCCTGCTCGTCCTGTCGGCGTGTGCCGCTCCCCGCGCGCGCCAGAAGATGAGTTTCGCCGAGCTGTATGCCCAGGACGCGCGCTCCGCGCCCCCGGCCAGCGCGCAGGCGCCCGGTGTGTCCCAGGCGGCGAGCAAGAAGATGCCCCAGGCGCGCAGGAAGGGGGCGCCGCTGGAGGACGCCCCGGCCTCGATGGAGCTGCGGGCCGCGCTGGCGGCGTTCGCGGACCTGGCGCGCGGCGCGCGGGGGCAGGTGACGCGGGGCAGCGCCATGCCGCCAGCCCAGGCGGACAACTGGCGGCGGATGAACGCCACCATGGATGACTTCCTCAGGCAGCCGGTGCGCAAGACGTCCTCGCTGGACGTGGTGCGCGCCCGCGTGACGCTGGAGGCCGAGCTGGAGCAGGACGCGCGCGCCTACGGGGACATCCCCTCGGAGCTGGCCGACGCGGTGCTCGCCCGGGTGGACCTGCTCGCGGTGCGCATGGCCGAGCTGCGCCACCTCCAGCTCAAGCCCTCGAAGAAGCCCCTTCAGTTCGCCTGGCCGGTGGATCCGGTCGTCATCACCAGCGTCTTCGGCAGCCGGGTGCACCCCATCACCGGCGAGGAGCGCGAGCACCAGGGCCTGGATCTGGCGGCGAAGCCGGGGCAGCTCGTGTCGGCCGCGGCGCGGGGCGTGGTGGTGCGGGCCGGGTGGAATGGTGGCCACGGCAACCAGGTGGTCCTCCAGCACGACGGGGACGTCACCACCCGCTACAGCCACCTGTCGCGCGTGCTGGTGGAGCCCGGTGACGTGCTCGAGCAGGGCGACGTGGTGGGCGCGGCCGGCAAGACGGGGCTGGCCACGGGCGTGCACCTGCACTTCGAAATCTGGCACGGCGGCGAGCCGGAGGATCCGCTCGACCAGATGGGCCCCACCGACTCGGGCGAGGAGCCCGCCTTCGTGCGCCACGAGGAGCACCCGTCCCCTGGAACGCGGCAGGGGCGCCGTCCCGTAGTCGGACGACGCCCCTGAGGTCGGAGCGCGCTCGCGGGCTACCGCGGGTTACAGCGAGTTCTTCAGCTCCTTGGCGGGCCGGAAGCCGATCGTCTTCGACGCCTTGAGCTTCATCATCTCGTTGGTCTGCGGGTTGCGGATCTTCCGCGCCTTGCGAGAGCGGACCGACCAGGTGCCGAAGCCGGGGTAGCTGAAGCGCTGGTCCTTCTTCACCGCCTTGCCGATGTTGGCGAAGACGATGTCGAGAATCTCCGCCGCCGACTTCTTCGTCAGCCGCGATTGCGCCGCCACCACCTCCACGAGCTCTGCCTTGGTCATCCGCTCCTCCATGCCGCGTTGAATTGCGAAAGCCTGGGGTTGGTAACAAATCGCTCTTTTGTCTGTCAATGCTGGCAACGGTTGCGAGGCCGGAAGATCGGCCTCCGCGCGATTCGCGAGGAATTTGACCGCGCGCCCCGCTCCTCTAGAGAGAAGAAGCACGTTTTCCCTCGGGCCGCCCTCGGGCCGCCCTCGGGAGGGCTCCGGGGACGGAGACGTATGGGTGTGATCGATTGAGAGGGTTTTTCTTTGTCATTTCGATCACTTGCGTGGGCATTGCTGATCCCGATGGGCACAGAAGGCTGGCAGGTAATAGTGTGAGCGGCCGAATGCTCCGCTGCCTGCTGATGATCGCCTGCCTGACGTTTCCAGCCTGCGGGGCCCGTCCCGCGCTGATCCCCCCCGGGGAGTCCACGGCGCGGGACGGCTGGTGGGTGGACGGCGCAGGGCGCGAGGCCGGGGACGGCTCGCGGGAGAGGCCCTTCGGCTCGCTGGCGGAGGCGCTGGAGCGGGTGGGGCCGCGGGGCCCGTCGCTCCGGGTGCACCTGGCACCGGGGCGGTACGAGGGCCCCTTCGAGCTGCCCGCCGGGCTGGAGTTGGTGGGGGAGGGCGCGGTGCTGCATGGGGAGGGGGCCAGGCCGGTGGTGCGGGCCGCGGAGGGGGCGCTCTTGAGGGGCCTCGAGCTCCAGGGCGGGGGGTGGGGGCTGGAGGCGGCCGGGGAGGTGCGGCTGGAGTCGGTGCACTTCAGCGGGCAGGCCACGGGGGCGGTGCGGATGGGGGCGGGGCGCCTGGTGGTGGTGGGGGGCGGGTTCGAGGCCGGTGCGGCGGGGGCCGTGGGGGTGCAACTGGAGGAGGGCGCGTACGCGGAGGTGCGGGAGGCCGCGTTCACCGGGGCCTTCCGGCGGGGCGTGGAGGCGAAGGGGGCGGTGGTGGAGCTGGAGTCGGTGCGCTTCCAGGGGACGATGACGGCGGTGCACCAGGCGCGAGGGCGGGTGCGGCTGCGGCACGTGGTGGTGCGGGGCGGGCCCGAGGTGGGGCTCTTCGTCCAACGGGGCACGCTGCTGCTCGAGGACGTCACCGTCACCGGGCACGAGTATGGCCTGCAGGGCCTCGAGGCCACGGTGGAGGGGAGGGGCTTCACCTCGGTGCGCGCGAGCCGGGCGGGGGTGGCGCTCATCGGCTCGCGGGGCACGCTGGAGGAGACGGTGGTGCTGGGCAGCGGTGGCTTCGGGGCGCTGTCGCTGGTGGGCTCGGAGCTGGTGCTGCGCGGCGTCCGGGTGGACGGGGCGGATGCGTACGGCATCGCGGCCACGCGCGGGCGGCTCCGGCTCGAGCGGGTCGTCATCACCCGCCTGACGACGCGCGAGGGGGATTCGGGGGACGGGCTGCACCTGCGCGACACCGAGGTGGAGGTGGAGGGGCTCGTGGTGCGCGGCGTGGCGGGGGCGGGCGTGCTGGCGGCGCAGGGCTCGCGGGTGGTGCTGCGCGATGTGTCGCTGGAGTCCTGCAAGGAGGCCGGCGTGTGGGCCGAGACGCTGGCGAAGGTGACGGCCACGGGCCTGGAGGTGCGGGGCTCGGGAGGGCCCGCGCTGGTGGCGCTCGAGGACGGGGTGATGCGGGTGGACGCGCTCACGGCGCGGGACAACGCCGCGGGGCTCGTGATGGCGGACTGTCAGGGCACCACCGGGGTGCAGCTGGGCCACGTCGTGGGGCAGGGCCCGGCTCAGGACGCCGCGGGCTCCGGGGCGGCGGCCTGCGTGGTGACGGACTCTCCCTGAGCCTCGTCGCGAATGCGCGTGGCGAGCGGCGTGGCACGGGCCTCCAACCAGCCGCGCACCTCGGGCTGGATTTCCAGCGGTGCACCCGTGCCGAAGAGCAGGTCTCCGTGCCCGTAGTCCATCTTGTCGCCGCGCTCGCAGCCGAAGATGTGCAGCTTCTTGTCCGGTGAGCCGACCAGCTCGTATTGCGCGCGCAGGTTCTTCGGCGGCGCGAGCCGGTCCACGCTCCCGCCCATCACCATCACCGGCAGCGTCAGCCGCGAGAGCCCCGCGCGCCAGTCCACGCTCCCGTCGAAGGAGCGGAAGGCGTCGTGGTCGATCCAATCCTGGAACTGCCGCAGCACGTTGCGGCTCATCGACGCCATCATGTTCGCGTAGACCTTGCGCTGGGTGGTGGGGGGGATGTGCTTGGGGTTGATGATGACGTCGGAGAGGGGAAGGGTGACGTAGCCGAGGAAGGGGGCCAGGGTGCGGCTGAGCCACTCGTTGCGGAAGCCACGAGGCCACGCGGCGCGGGCGCCCACGTAGATGAGCCGGCGGATGAGCGGATCCGGCGGGAAGAACACAGGCGAGCCCAGCGCGAGCAGTCCCGCGAGCCGCTTTCCCTCGGGCCCCTGCGCGGTGGCGTAGCCCACGAGTCCGCCCAGGGAATGGCCGACCCAGAACGCGCGCCGGGCGCCGGTCTGCGCGAGGGCCAGCGCGATGAGCGCGGGCGCGTCCTGGGTGACGAGGTCATCCACGGTGACGTCCGGCCAGTGCAGGCCCGGGGGCGAGCGCCGCGAATGGCCGATGCCTCGCCACTCCACGCTGAAGCAGTCGAAGCCGGCGTCGGTGAGGGCGTGGGCGAGCGAGTAGGGCGGCTCGAAGTCGAAGGTACAACGATTGGCGGCGAGCCCGTGGCACAGCAGCACGGGCTCCTCGAAGCGCCGGTGCGCGGCGCGGCGCACGTGCACGGTCAGCTCCCAGCCGTCCTGGCAGCGGGTCTTGAGCTGCTCGGGAGGCGTCGTGCGCAGGCGGTACCACCAGCGCACGGCGAGCACCCACACCGCGTTGACCACCGCGAGTGCGAGCACTGTGAGCACCAACCACGAAGTCCAACGCGCTGCGTCCATCATCCCTCCGGGAGAACGGGCAAATAAAACCCTGATATGGTCCGTTTCTCCCCGGCTTTCACCGGACCGGCCAGTGGCCGACATAGGAGGCAGGAGAACAGATGAGATCCCGCAAGTTGTTGTTCATCCTGCCGAATCTGTTCACCGTCACCTCCATCCTGGGCGGCTTCTACGCGATGACGCTGTGCTCGGGGGAGGCGGGCCCCACGCAGCTGTACCAGGCGGCCCTGGCCATCCTCTTCGCCATGTTCTGCGACGGCTTCGACGGCCGGGTGGCCCGCCTGACGAAGACGCAGAGCGACTTCGGGATGCAGCTCGACAGCCTGGCGGACTGCGTGTCGTTCGGCGCCGCGCCCGGCCTCCTGGTCTACAAATGGGCGCTCGAGCCCCTGGGCTTCCTCGGCCTGTTCCTCTCCTTCGCCTTCGCCGCGTGTGGCGCGCTGCGGCTCGCGCGCTTCAACGTGCTCGCCATGCGCAGCCCGCAGGGCGGTGGCGGCGGCTTCTTCGTCGGCCTGCCCATTCCGCTCGCGGCCGGCGTGCTCGTGTCGATGATCATCGCCCACCACGCGGCCACGGGCGGTGAGGTGCTGGAGGCGGCGGCGCGCGGCCCGGTGGCGGTGGCCTCCACGCTGCTCGCGCTGCTGATGGTGTCCACGGTCCGCTACCGGACCTTCAAGGACCTGCGCCTGTCTCCGCGCTCGGCGCTGGTGCTCATGCTGGTGCTCGCCACGGGCGTCATCATCGGCACCCGCTTCCACCCGGCCTACGTGCTGGTGGCCTATTCGTTCGCCTACCTCGTCTTTGGCCTCGTCGAGTCCGCCTTCGGGGTGCGCAAGCGCCTCGTGGCCCGGAAGGTGGCGAGCGGAGCGGCGGTGGCGGCCGTCCTCGAGGAGGAGGACGACGAGGACGAGGACGAGGACGAGCTGGACGACGAGGACGAGCAGAACGTGGCGTAGTCCCCACGGACTGTACGTGCCGGGGAGGGCGGGTGCGGCTAGGATGCGCCGCCCATGCGCGTCGAGCTGCTGTGCACCGGTGACGAGCTCGTCACCGGACTGACCACCGACACCAACAGCCCCTCCCTGGAGGCGCGGCTCTTCGAGCTGGGCGTCAAGGTGCGGCGGGTGGTGCTGGTGGGGGACGTTCGCGAGGACATCACCCAGGCCCTGCGGGAGGCCGCCACCCGGGCGGACGTGGTCATCGTCTCGGGAGGGCTGGGCCCCACGGCGGACGACTTCACCGCCGAGTGCGCCGCGGTGGCCGCGGGAGTGCCGCTCGTGGAGGATGCCGGGACGCTCCAGTTCCTCCGGGAGCGGGCGGCGAAGCGGGGCCGGGAGCTGACGCCCAACGTGGCCCGCATGGCGAGGGTGCCCGAGGGCTCGGAGGTGGTGCCCAACCCCGTGGGGGCCGCGCCGCTGTTCATCGTGCGGATGGGAGGCTGCCGGCTCTTCTTCCTGCCGGGCGTGCCGAGCGAGTACCGGGCGCTGGTGAACGGCGAGGTGCTGCCGCGCGTGCGGGCGGAGCTGGAGAAGCGGCCCGTGCGCACGTACCGGGCCTTCCGCCTGCTGCACACGATGGGCATTCCCGAGTCGGTGCTCGACGTGCGCGTGGCTCCGTTGGCCAGGGCGCATCCCCGGGTGGTGTTCGGCTTCCGCACGCACGCGCCGGAGAACCAGCTCAAGCTGATGGCCGAGGCGCCCTCTCAGGCCGAGGCCGAGGCCGCCCTGGCCGCCGCCGAGGCCGCCGCGCGCCAGGAGTTGGGCCGGGCGGTGTACGGCGCGGACGGGGACACCTACCACGGGGTGCTGGGCAGGCTGCTGACGGAGGCGAAGGCCACGTTGGCGCTGGCGGAGAGCTGTACCGGAGGCCTCATCGCGACGCAGCTCACCGGGGTGCCGGGGGCGAGCAACTTCCTGATGGGCGGCGCTGTCGTCTACACCGAGAAGATGAAGACGGCGTGGGCGGGAGTCCCCGAGTCACTGCTGGCCCGGCACGGGGCCGTCTCGCGCCCGGTGGCGATCGCCATGGCCGAGGGCATCCGAGCGGCGTGCGAGACGACGTATGGCCTGTCGGTGACGGGGTTCGCGGGCCCGACGGGGGGCACGCCCGAGGAGCCGGTGGGAACCGTCTACTGTGCGCTCGCGGAGGCGGGGGCTGCGACCCGCTGCGAGCGATTCTCCATTCCAGGCGATCGGGACATGGTGCGTCTCTTCGCCGCCTCGAACGCGCTCGAGCTGTTGCGTGAGCGCCTGCTGACCGTTGCCGCCCCATGAGCCGCTCCAAGTCCAAGCGTTCCAAGCAGTCCGCGTCCGGCTCTACTGCCGCGCCTCGTCCACCCACGTCCACGCCGTCCGCTCCCGAGCCCACGGCCGAGGCTCGCACCCCCTCCGAGAGCCCGGCGGGCAGCGGGACGGCACCGTCGCATGCGGCGCCCACGGTGCCCGCGGACGCGAAGGGTGGGGTGGTGGGGGCGGTGCTGAAGATGTGGCTGGCGGCGTACCGGGTGGAGGTGGTGCTCTTCCTGGTGAGCTTCGCGGTGCTGGCGAGCTTCAGCTCTCAGCGTTTCCTGCGGCAGAGCGAGGCGCCGCACTTCGTGTACCAGGCGAAGGCGTGGCTGGAGGGGCGGTTGGACCTGGATCCCGAGGTGTTGCCGAACCTCGAGGACTGGGCGTGCGTGCGCGAGGTGGCGGGGCAGAAGGTGCGGTGCGAGGGGCCGCTGCGGCCGGGAGACCGCTGGTACGTGAGCTTCCCGTCGTTCCCGGCGGTGGTGATGCTGCCCTTCGTGGCGGTGAACGGCTACCAGTTCAACGACACCTCCTTCGGAGTCATCGTCGGGGCGTTGGCGGTGGCGCTCTTCTACTCGCTGCTGCGCTTCCTCGCGAAGGAGGGGGAGACAACACGAGACCAGACGGAGAACGTGGGCCTGGCGCTGATTCTGGCGTTCGGGACGCTCTTCTTCTACGCGGCGATTCGCGGAGAGGTGTGGTTCAGCGCGGAAGTGATGGGCGTGGTCTTCACGTGCCTCTACGTGCGCAACGCGGTGAAGGCGCACCGCCCGGTGCTCGCGGGTCTCTTCTTCTCGATGGCGACGCTCACGCGCACGCCGCTGCTGTTCACCGGGCTCTTCTTCGTGCTGGAGGCGCTGTGCCCCGGGCCCGACCGGCTCGAGCAATTGAAGGCCCTGGGGGCCCACTGGAAGCCCGCGGCGCGCAAGCTGGGCCTGTTCGCGCTCGGGGCGGCGCCGCTCGCGCTGCTGGCGGCGGCCTACAACGTCTACCGCTTCGGCAGCCCGGGGCAGTTCGGCCACGCGTTCCTCTACAACAACCGCGTCAACGTGGACATCGACCGCTGGGGCCTCTTCCACCCGGTCTACCTGCAGCGCAACCTGGAGGCGGCCTTCCTCGAGCTGCCGGGTATCTCGCTCCACCCGCTGCGGCTGGCGTATGACCCGCATGGCCTGTCGTTGCTGCTGACGTTGCCGCTGCTCGTCTTCCTGGTGGTGCCGAAGCTGAGGCCGCGCCTGCACTGGCCGTTGTGGCTCACCGTGGCGGTGACGGCGCTGCCCGGGCTCTTCTACCAGAACGACGGTTACATGCAGTTCGGCTTCCGGTTCAGCATCGACTACACGCCCTACCTGCTGCTGCTCTTCGCCATTGGGGGCTGGTCCCTGCGCAACCGGGCCGTTCTGGCGGTGGTGGCCCTCGGGGTGTTGGTGAACTTCTGGGGCGCGGTGGCCTTCCGGGGCTACACCGAGCTTGTCCGGAACTGGTAGGGGCGGGCGCGTCGGCTTGACCGGCCGCCCCCGGGCGAGCAGATAACGGGACGTGACACAACCGCCTTCAGGATCCACTCCGCCCTCGGGGCCGCCGCCTCCGGGCAAACGCTGGCACACCCGCGAGGACAGCGGCATCCGGCTCGATGCCCGGCTACGCTGGTGGCACGACGACGAGCCCATCGAGCACCCGCGCATCATCGAGCTCTTCAACGCCTCGCTCGTGCTCGACGAGGAGGGGCGCTACCAGCTCCGGATTGGCCACGACTGGTGCTACGTCCAGGTGGAGGACGCCGCCTACGAGGTGCGCACCGTGGACGTCACCGAGGACGAGCGGGTGTCCGTGCGCCTGAGCGATCGCACCGCCGAGGCGCTCGAGCCCGCCACGCTGGGCATGGACTCCGAGGGCGTCCTCACCTGCCGGGTGAAGGGAGGGCGGGCCGGAGCACGCTTCTCCCGGGACGCCCAGTACCAGCTCGGTGAGCTGATGGAGCAGGACGAGGGCGGCCGCTTGTACCTGCGGGCAGGCCAGCGCCGCCTCGCGGTGCCGGTATCGCTCGAGGCCCCGGGCACCTAGGCCATCGCCCCGGGCGCCTCCAGCTCGGCGTTCGCGTTGGCGCTCGGCGCGGGGACGGGGAGGGGCGCGCCCACCAGTTCCCGGGCGATCGCCTCCATGGCGTCCGGGTGCTCGCGCAGCCACTCCGTGGCGCGTTCGCGGCCCTGACCAATGCGCTCGCCGCGCAGGCTGAAGTGGCTGCCCGCCTTGTCCACCAGGCCCGCCTGCACGCCGAGGTCCAGCACCTCGCCCGCGCGGTGGATGCCCACGCCGTACAGCAGATCGAACTCCGTCTCCTGGAAGGGCGGGGCCACCTTGTTCTTCACCACCTTCACCTTCGCCCGAGTGCCCACCACGCTCTCGCCGTCCTTGAGGTTGCTCGTGCGGCGGATCTCCATGCGCACCGACGAGTAGAACTTCAGCGCGTTGCCGCCCGTGGTCGTCTCCGGGTTGCCGAACACCACGCCGATCTTCATGCGGATCTGGTTGATGAAGATGATGCAGCACCCCGAGCGGCTCACCGCGCCCGTGAGCTTGCGCAGCGCCTGGCTCATCAGCCGCGCCTGCACGCCCATGTGCGCATCGCCCATCTCGCCCTCGATCTCCGCGCGCGGCACCAGCGCCGCCACCGAGTCCACCACGATGAGGTCCACCGCCCCCGAGCGCACGAGCTGCTCGGTGATTTCCAGCGCCTGCTCACCGGTGTCTGGCTGGGAGATGAGCAGCTCTTCCACGCGCACGCCCAGCTTGCGCGCGTAGTTGACGTCGAGCGCGTGCTCCGCGTCGATGAAGGCCGCCACGCCGCCCTGCGCCTGCACCTGAGCGATGGCATGCAGGGTGAGCGTCGTCTTGCCCGAGGACTCGTTGCCGAACACCTCCACCACGCGTCCGCGCGGGTAGCCGCCCACGCCGAGCGCCCGGTCCAGGCCCACCGAGCCCGTGGGGATGACGGCCACCTTCTGCTCGCGCACCTCGCCGCCCAGGGGCATGACCGCGCCCTTGCCGAACTGCTTCTCGATCGCCGCCACCGCCGCCGCCACCGCCTTCAGCTTCTCCGTCAGCTTGTTCATCGTCGCACCTCGCCGCCCTTGTTGAGTGGGGCCGCGCCTCGGAGCCGGAATGGCCCGTGCGCGCCGCGAGGAGCATGAGCAACGGCCGTGCCGCGCCTGTCTCCCTCGGAGGGCGAGGCGCGAGGGCGTCCCGTTACGCGCGAGGTGTCCCGCGCGGTGGAGCGCCAGGCTTCACGGCGAGGCGCGCGGAGGAGGCGAGCGGCTTCAGGCCGGGGTCTCGGAGCTGCCGGTGTCCGAGTCCGAGTCGCTCCCCGAGGAGAGCTCATTCTCGGGCACGCCGCCCGCGCCGCCGATATCGCGGTGGAGCTGGGTGATGGCGTCGCGCACCTGGTGCATGAGGGCCTCGCGCGCGCGTCCCCTGAGCCCCGCGGTGGCGATGGGCGAGCCCAGCTTCACGCGGATGGGGTGGCGCCGCAGCCGGGCGCTGCCGGGGGGGAGCATGCCGCGCGTGCCCTCGATGGCGATGGGGATGATGGGCACGCCGGCCTCCACGGCCAGGGCGAAGGAGCCCTTCTTGAAGGGGAGGATGCGCCCGTCCTTCGAGCGCGTGCCCTCGGGGAAGGCGAGGATGTTGGAGCCGGCGCGGATGCGCTCTCCGGCCCGCTTGAGGCCGCGCATGGCCTCGCGGCTGTTGGAGCGGTTGATGAAGATCATCCCCGTGCCCGCCATGTACCAGCCGAGGAAGGGAATCCACTTGAGCACGTGCTTGGCGATGAAGCGGATGTTGACGGGAATCACCGCGAACGCGACGGGGATGTCGAAGTTGGACTGGTGATTCATCAAGAAGATGTGGGGCTGGCTCCAGTCGACGTCGGGCAGGGGCTCGACGGTGAGGGGCGAGCCGGTGATGCGCCAGTGCATGGGCGCCCAGAAGCGTCGCGCCATCATCAGGGGCAGCTCCCCGTTGAGCGAGAGGAGGGCCGCCAGCCCGGACGCGGTAATCCAGAACACCAGCCACAGGACGAGGAAGACGGCCTGGAAGAGTGCGATGAAAGGGGACAGGAGCGTCATCAACCGGCCTTCTAGCTTGCCCCAGGGCCGCCGGGTACGGTGTAGCGAGGGGGGCGTCGATTCCATTGAAAATCCCCTCGCCGGGAGTGACCTCCAGACCATGGACGACCAGGGCGACAAGCTTCCGCATGTGGTGATCCTCGGGGGTGGTTTTGGTGGCCTGTACGCGGCGCGTTCGCTGCGCGACGCTCCGGTGCGAGTCACCGTGGTGGACCGGCGGAACCACCACCTCTTCCAGCCGCTGCTGTACCAGGTGGCGACGGCGACGCTGAGCCCGGGGGAGATCGCCTCGCCGATCCGCGGCCTGCTGAGCAGGGAGTCGACGGTGTTGCTCGCCGAGGTGACGGGCGTGGACGTGGCGGGCAAGCGCGTGCTGTTGGGGGACGGCGAGCTGTCCTACGACTACCTGGTCGTCGCCACGGGAGCGACGCACTCGTACTTTGGCCATGACGAGTGGGCGAAGTACGCGTTGGGGCTGAAGACGATCGACGACGCGCTGGAGATCCGCCGCCGGGTATTGCTGGCCTTCGAGATGGCCGAGCGCGAGCCGGATCCGGTGCGCCGCCGCGAGCTGCTCACCTTCGTCATCATCGGAGCGGGGCCCACGGGGGTGGAGATGGCGGGGTCGCTGGCGGAGATCTCCCGGCACACGCTGGCGAGGGACTTCCACAACATCGACCCGTCGCAGGCGCGCATCCTGTTGCTCGAGGGCGTGGCGCGAGTGCTGCCCATCTATCCGGAGCCGCTGTCGGAGAAGGCGCGGCGAGCGTTGGAGAAGCTCGGGGTGGAGGTCCGCACGGACACGCGGGTGACCCACATCGACGGGACGGGTGTGTTCATCGGGGAGGAGCACCTCCCGACGAGGAACATCATCTGGGCCGCGGGAGTGGCCGCTTCACCCGTGGCGCGCTCGCTGGGGGCGGAGCTGGACCGGGCGGGCCGGGTCCAGGTGTCGCCCGAGCTGACGCTTCCCGGCCATCCGGAGGTCTTCGTCATCGGAGACCTGGCGCACTTCGTCCAGGACGGCGCGCCCATTCCGGGAGTGGCGCCCGCGGCCATCCAGCAGGGCAAGCACGCGGCGCGCAACATCCGCCGCCACCTGGAGGGCAAGGCGCTGGAGCCCTTCCACTACTGGGACCGGGGCACCTACGCGGTCATCGGGCGTGGCAAGGCGGTGGGAGTGGCCTTCCGGCGCTTCGCGTCCTCGGGCTTCAGCGCGTGGCTGGCGTGGCTCGGCATCCACATCCTGTTCCTCATCGGATTCCGCAGCAAGCTGGCGGTGCTGCTGGACTGGGCGTACTCGTTCATCGCCTTCAAGCGCTCGGCGCGGCTCATCACCGGTCCGCTGCCCGAGCTGGTACGGCCCGAGAGGGTAGGGGAGAGCCCGCTCAAGGCTCGTCCGGGGGCGGCGGGTTCCACGCGGGACGCTGCGGCCGGCTGAGGGCGTCCTGCCGTGAGGGGGGACCGCCCAGGGTGTTGGTGTGCAGCCAGTTCCTGCGGTCGATCTGCCGGCAGTCGATGGCCAGGTTCATGTCCACCTCCTCGATGCGCTCGTGGCCCTCGAGGTCCGCTCGGGAGCGGGCCAGCTTGAGGATGCGGTCATGGGCGCGGGCGGACAGGCCGTATTGGAGCACGGCCTTCGCGAGCCGCTTCTCGGCGAGCGGAGAGGGCTTGCAGTAGCGGTACAGCAGCCGCACGGGCATCTGGGCATTGCAGTGCACGCCCGGCTCATCGCGGAAGCGGAAGCGCTGGCGTTCGCGCGCGGCCTCCACGCGCTCGCGGTAGTGCGAGTTGGTCGGCTCCGCTTCGCCGTTCCGGGAGATGTGGTGGTACTCCACGGGACGCGTCTGCAGGGTGATGTCGATGCGGTCCAACAGGGGCCCGCTCACCCGCGAGTGGTAGTCGAGGATGCGGTACTCCTTGCACTGGCAGTGGTGTCCGGGGACGTTGAAGTAGCCGCATGGGCAGGGGTTCATGGCCGCCACCAGCATCACCCGGCAGGGGTAGGTGACATGGTGGGTGGCGCGCGCCAGGTGGATGGAGCCTTCCTCCATCGGTTGGCGCAGCACCTCCAGCACGTTCTTGCGGAACTCGGGCAGCTCATCGAGGAAGAGCACCCCATGGTGCGCGAGGGAGAGCTCTCCGGGCCTCGTGGCCGGGCCGCCGCCCACCAGTCCCGCGTCGGAGATGGTGTGGTGGGGAGCGCGGAAGGGCCGCTCGCGCATCAGCGCCTGGTCCTCTCCGAGCAGGCCGAGCACGGAGTAGATCTTCGTCACCTCCAGGGCCTCCTCGAAGGTCATCGTGGGGAGGATGCCGGGCAGCCGCCGGGCGAGCATCGTCTTGCCCGAGCCAGGGGGGCCGCACAGCAACACGTTGTGGCCTCCAGCGGCGGCCAATTCCAGCGCCGTCTTGAGGTCGGCCTGTCCCCGGACGTCGGACATGTCGAGGGGCATCTGGCGGGCCCGGGAGGGCGCGGGGGCGCCGTTCTCGCGGGTGAAGGCGGGCAGGGGCTTCTCTCCGGTGAGGTGCTCCACCGCCTCGCGCAGGTGGCTGACGGCGAAGACCTGGAGGCCCTCCACGAGTGCCGCCTCGGCCGCGTTCGCCGTCGGCACCATCACGCCCCGGTAACCCCCATCCCGAGCCGCCACGGCCAGTGGCAGCACGCCCTTGATGGGCTTCACCCACCCATCCAGCGACAGCTCGCCGCCGAAGAGGTAGTGCGACAGGGGCTCTTCTTCCATGAGCTTCGCCGCCGCCAGCACGCCCAGGGCGATGGGCAGCTCGAAGGCGGCCCCCTCCTTGCGGATGTCCGCCGGGGCCAGGTTCACCGTGATCCGCTTCGAGGGCAGCTCGAAGCCGCAGTTCTTCAGCGCGGAGACGACGCGCACCTTGGACTCGCGCACCGCCCCCTCCGGGAGCCCGACCACGTTGAAATAAGGCAATCCGAGGGCCATATCCACCTCGCACTCCACCACCACCGCGTCGATACCCATCAACGCGCCCGACCTCACCCGCGCCAGCATGTCCCGCCCTCCCAAGGGTCCTCCCCCCGCGAGAGCAATGCGCGTACCCGGCCCTTCTCCGAGGGAGAGCCCCCACCGCCGTGTCCCCGGGCGCGGATGGCGCGTCCCACTCGCGGAGCACCTCCGTCCCGGCGCCCTGCTCGTACCGCGGGGCAGGAAGCGGACAGCCCACATGGAACTCGGTTACACTAACGGGCCATGGAACACACCGCCCCGGCCCCGCATCCGGAAAGCCCTCCCCGGTCCGTCCACGTCCGCCGCGCTGACCTGAAGCGCAACGCGCGGCTGAAGCTGACGTTCGCCATCTTCCGCTTCTGCCTCTACGGAATGGTGGGACTGTCCTCGGAGATCTTCTTCTACAACCTGGTGCGCATCGCCCGGCACGTACCGGGACTGGAGCTGCTCTTCCGCTTCCAGTGGCGCGTGGATGACCGGCTGCCGCTCAACGACATCTGGGACACGCCCGTGGCGGCGGCGTACGGCCAGTGCTCGCTGTGGATGTTCGTCATCTACGGGGTGGCCTGCTTCTACTTCGTCGAGGCCATCTACCGGCGCACCTTCCGCCAGCACCTCCTGCTGCGCGCGGTGCTCTACGGCAACGCCATCCTCCTCTTCGAGGGCCTCAGCGGGCTGTTCCTGGAGAAGCTGACGGGCTACCGCATCTGGTACTACGCGGGCAGCGGCGCCATCCTGTGGCAGATGACCTCGCTCTACATCCTGCCCATCTGGATGGTGACGGGGCTCATCGCCGAGCTCATCTACAGGGAGCTGATGGATCCGGACCTGGTGGCGGCCCTGGAGTCGCCCTTGCCGGCCACGCCCGAGGAGACGGCGGCCTCGCTCCAGTTGATGCAGTAGGTGCAGCCGTGGCCGTCGTAGCCCTTCATCTCGATGCGGATGTTCTCCGCGCCGGCCGTCCGCAGGCCGGCGTGGAGGATGCCCGAGGTGAACGTGGGCAGCGAGCCCACCTCGTTCATCCACAGCTCGAACTGGCGCGGACCGAGTTCCTTGAGGCGTGACTCGGTGTAGTTGTTGCCCGCCCGGAAGTTCTGTGTGGCCCGCATGAGGGCGCGCTTGGGCCCCAGCACGCGCAAGAGCGAGAGCACGGCGCGGCCCAGCATGGTCTCGCGGAAGCCGTCGATGCAGGCCTCGCCAATCTTGAAGGCTCCCTGCTCCAGGGGCACGCCGGGGTAGAGCTCCTCCGCCGTGATGCGGAGGAACGTCATCCACGCGTCGAAGGGGTAGGCGGGGCGGAGCTTCTGATCCAGGTTCAACCCGGCCTGGCGCAGTCTCGCCTTGCAGGCAGGCGGGAGGCGCCCGTGCAGAGCGCGCACGAAGACTGCTTCGATGGTCTGCTCAAACACCAGGAGCTCGTCAGCCATGAGAATTTTACACTCTAGCCGACGAGCCCCTGGATGTGAACCGCACTGAGACTACGGGGCCGGAGCGGGGGCCGGCGCCGGGACGGCTCCCGGATCCACACCCACCGGAGCGGCGGGGGCGTTCGGGATGTCCTCGGTGGCCATGCCCAGCACGAAAGCACCGGCCTGCTTGGCGCCGTCGAAGGCGGCCACCAGCTTGCCGTAGTTGGCCTTGTCGTCCGCCACGAAGAAGACGATGCGGTCCTCCTTCTTCTTGGCGGTCAGCATGCGCTTGAGCTTGGCGATGTAGTCGGTCCCCGACACCTGCTCCGTGTTGATGGCGAGGTTGCCGTCGACGTCCAGCTTGACGATGAGCTGGCTGTCATCCTGCGGCATCTCCGTCTGCGGGGTCTCTTCCGTCTCCGGAATGCGCACCTCGATGTCCTTCTCGAGGAGCGGCGTGACGACCATGAAGATGATGAGCAGCACCAGCACCACGTCCACCAGCGGCGTGACGTTGATGTCGGAGTTGGGCGGGGTGGAGGGCTTGACGAACTTGCGGGTGGCCATGGCTAGTTCTTCTGCTCCTCGACACCGAGGAAGACCTTCTTGGCCTTCGCCTTGCGGGTGATCTCCATCACCTGGCGCACATCACCCACGGAGAGGGTGCTGTCCCCCTTGAGGAGGAGCTTCTTGTTGGGCAGGTAGGCCAGCGTGTCCTTCAGCTTGGCCTCCAGAGCGGCCGCGTCGAACTCGTCCTGCTCCACGAACATCTTCTTGTCCGCGGTGACGGAGAGGATGACGGGGTCTGGATCCGTGCCCTTCTTTTCGTCCTCCACCTTGGCCGCCTTGGGCAGGGTGACGGACTTCCCACGCTGAAGCATGGGCGTGATGACCATGAAGATGATGAGGAGCACCAGCACCACGTCCACCAGTGGCGTGACGTTGATGTCGCTCTTCGGGCCCCCTTGAGAGCCGCCTACGGACATTCCCATGCGTGCACCTGTTGCCAGAAAGATGAGAGCGCCCGCCCCACGTGGGGTCTCCCTCTTCAGGAGACCCGTCGCACGAGGAGGCGGGCTGGGAGCTCTCGGGTGAGACTAGGCCTGCGGGGAGTGCGAGCCACCGCCCAGGTTGCGCGCGACCACGTCGAGGAACTCGTTGGACGACTCGGAGATGTCCACCGAGCGGGCGTCCACCCAGCCCGACAGGAAGTTGTAGGCCATGACCGCCGGGATGGCCACCAGCAGACCGAAGGCCGTGGTGATGAGCGCCTCGGCGATACCGGCCGAGATGGTGCCCAGACCGCCGGCGCCCGAGGCCGCCATCAGCTGGAACGCGGTCACGATACCCATCGTGGTGCCGAGCAGACCCACGAACGGGGCCGTGGAGCCCACCGTGGCCAGCACGCCCAGACCGCGCTTGAGGCTCTGCACCTCACGCTGCGCCTGGCGCTCCAGCGCGCGCGCCACCGACTCCACCGCCACGTCCTTGTCGGACGGGCTGATGCGGTAGGCCGTCAGGCCGGAGCTGATGACGCGGCCCAGGTGGCCGATCTCCTTGCCCATGTTGGTGTTGGCGGCCTGCTGCAGGTCGCCCTTGGCCAGGATGGCGCCCATCTTCGCGGCGAAGTTGCGCGAGTCCTTGCGCGTCTTGCGGAAGACGATGATGCGCTCGGCCATCACCACCAGAGAGGAGATGGACATGATCGCCAGGGCGAAGATGATGCCGCGGGCGAACGGACCCGTGTTGGCCCAGATGCCAGCAATCGTGAAGTTAGTAGAGTGATCCATGTGGGGGGAAGCGCTCCTCCTCGAGCGCGGTTGGGTACGGCAGTTACGACAGAAGGTGCAGCCCGATCAGCGGGGCAGGCTCAGACGGATGTTGAAGGTGTAGTCGACCTGGACGGGCCGACCCTGGAACGTCACCGGCTTGTAGCGCTGAGCATACAGCGATTCCAACACGGCCTGATCCATATGGGGAAGAGGCTTGATGATGCGGCAGCGCTCGACCGCTCCCTCGGTCGTGATGACGCACTTGACGATCATCAGGCCCTGCACGCGCGCCTCGAGGGCCTCGCGGGTGTACTGAGGGGCCGGACCAGACAGCTTCTCGGGGCGCGTCATTCCCGCGCCGAACGGAAGCACGTCCGTTCCCGTGCTGCCCACCTGTCCACCCAGCACTCCGCCGACCACGCCACCCACCACGCCGCCGATCACCCCGCCCTCGACGCCGCCCTCGACGCCGCCCTCCACGTCCTCCTCGGTGGTCTCCTCCTCCTCCTTGGAGTTGGGATCCGGCTCCACCTCGGGCGGCTTCTCCTTGGGGATCTCCTTGGGCTGGATGATGACGTCCGGCTTCTTCACCACCGTCTTATGGGTGGTGTTCTTCTTCTTCGCCGGAGGCGGCGGAGGAGGCGGAGGCGCGGCGGCCATCTGCGGCGGCGCCATGGCCTGCTTGAAGGTCACCTCCACTTCCTTCTCCTTCTCCGGAGGAGGCCGCGTGGAGAGCCAGATCGCGAAACCGAACAGGCCAAGATGAAGGACGACCGAGATAACGGTACCCAGGCCGACGCGGGACTTGGGCCCTTGTCCGCGGTCAAGGACAGAGTCGAACATGCGCTACGCTCCTCTACTCCGGTTCCGGTGGACACCCACCTCGTCCCGTCCGGATCGCAAAAGGCGCGCTACATTACAAAAACCGGGGACGGGTGCAAGTGACCCCACCCTGGAAGGCCACCTGCCTGGTCGCGCAATGCCCCAGTAGTTGCCAAAAAGCAACGGCATATTGACAACTGGCGGACCTCCGCTATTTTCCCAGACCATTTTAGTTGCAGTGCAGCTCACCCTTGGAGGGGTTCTCAGCATGCAAGTAAGACGGATGCTCCGGGCAACTGGAGTGGTCGTGGTCGCGAGCCTGTCGTACGGGACTGCGGCCTACGCCGATAGCGTGATTGTCGGTGCGGTGGTCAGCGCCGAAACCAAGAAGCCGGTCCCGGATGTGGTCGTTACGGCTACCTCGCCCAACCTTCAGGGCGAGCAGGTCGTGGTGACGGACGCCCAGGGTCAGTACCGCATTCCCCAGCTGCCGCCGGGTGTCTACACCCTGCGGTTCGACAAGGAGTCGTTCCGTCCCTTCTCGCGCCCGGAGGTCCAGCTGCGTCTGGACCGCACCATCCGCGTGAACGTGGAGCTGCTGCCCGAGGGCATGGTCGAGGAGATCATCGTCAAGGGTACGCCTCCCACCATCGACGTGGGCTCGACCAGCACGGGCGTCAACGTCGATCAGGACTTCATCAAGCGCATCGCGGTGAACCGTCCCGGCGGCAAGGCCGGTGCGACCCGCTCCTTCGAGTCCCTGGCCGAGCTCGCCCCTGGCGCGCAGAGCGACTCGTACGGCGTGTCCATCAACGGCACCACGTCCCCTGAGAACGGGTACGTGATCGACGGTCTGTCCACGAACGACCCGGCCTTCGGCCTCAACGCCAGCCCGCTGAGCGTGGAGTTCGTGCAGGACGTCAACATCATCACCGGCGGTTACATGCCGGAGTACGGCCGCTCCACGGGCGGTGTGGTCAACGCGGTGACGAAGTCGGGCTCCAACGAGTTCCACGGCTCCGTCTACGGCACCGTGACCCCGGGCGCCCTCGAGGGCACGCGCACCCAGGTGCGGAGCGCCGCCTCGGTGATCACCGGCGTGAACAACCTCAACGTCATGGGCGACGTCGGCGCCACCCTCGGTGGTCCGATCATCAAGGACAAGCTGTGGTTCTTCGCCGGTGTGGCCCCGTCCTACAGCAGCTACACCCACACCCGTGCCCTCAACCGCTACCTGACGGAGACCTACGTCTCCAACAAGGGCGCGGACGGCGTCGAGGGGACCGCGGACGACACCATCAGCGCGCGCGTGCTCAAGGACGATCGCGGCTTCAACCGCTCCGAGCTCATCCCGGGCTCCCAGCGTGAGCTCCAGTCCAGCGCCCAGAGCCTGCAGTACATGGGCAAGCTGACGTACCTCATCAACCAGGACCACAACGTGTCGCTGTCCGTGGCGGGCACTCCCAGCTCGTCCGGTGGTAACGGCACGCTGTCGATCGACCCGCAGTCGGGCGGTCTGTTCGCGCGCATCAACGGCGATCCGGACAGCAAGGCGTACGGTTACTCGCAGGAGCTGGCCAGCTCCACGTCCGTGGCCATGAAGTACGCGGGCGCCTTCGCGGAGAAGAAGGTCCTGGTGGACGCGAACCTCGGCTGGTTCCACCAGACGGCCTCCACGCTGCCCTCGGACGGCTCCGGCCCGCTCGACACGGCGGACCGCTCCAAGCTGGCGGGCCTGTCGCTGGTGCAGTACCGCATGCGCCGGCCGATCTGGTACTACGAGCCCAGCATCCCCAACATCCAGGAGCTCTGCAACGAGAACGTCCCGGGTGTCTCGGTGGCCAATTCGGGCAAGGTGGCCTGCCCCACCACGAGCTACCTCTCCGGTGGCCCGGGCACCATCAACGACGGTAAGCTGGACCGCGTCCAGGCCAACGCCAAGGGCACCTACCTGCTCAACGCGCTGGGCAGCCACGTGTTCAAGGCCGGCGCCGACATCGAGCTGCTGCGCTTCGAGAACACCAAGGGCTTCTCCGGTGGCGTGACGCTGCTGGAGGAGACCAACGGCTCGGCGTGGCAGGACTACCGCCGCTACGGCTACCAGATCGGGCCGGATCAGGCCTTCGGTCTGGACTACCTGAAGAACACCACCACGAGCACCACGGCGGGTGGCTTCCTCCAGGACAGCTGGACGATCGCCAACCGGGTGACGCTCAACGTGGGCGTTCGCTACGACGCGCAGTGGCTGTACGGCGGTGACGGCAACCTGGCCTTCGTGCTGGGCAACCAGGTCTCCCCGCGCCTCGGCGTGATCGTGGACCCGCTCGCCAACGGCCGTGCGAAGGTGTACGCCAACTTCGCGCGCTACTACGAGCAGGTGCCCATCGACCTGCTGGACCGCGCCTTCCCGTCCGAGAAGCGCTACGTCGCCTACCGCGCCGCCGGTGCGGGCGCGTGCGATCCCGACAGCATCGACACCGCCGCGGGCCAGGCCCAGTGCGTGCAGGACGCCAACGTCGTGTCGGTCAGCGATGCCACGGGTCTCAACCCGAGCTTCAGCCACATCGGTGGCAAGGCCGACCCGGAGCCGGTGGATCCCGCCATCAAGCCCCAGTCCTCGGACGAGCTGCTCTTCGGCGCCGAGTACGAGCTCCTGGCCAACATCCGCCTGGGTGCGTCCTACACCCACCGCTCCATGAACTCGGTCATCGAGGACATGAGCCGGGACGACGGCAACACGTACTTCCTGGGCAACCCCGGCGAGGGCTTCGCTCAGGAGTTCCCCAAGGCGACGCGTAACTACGACGCGGTGACGGTGTTCCTCAACCGCACGTTCAGCGACGGCTGGCTGGCTCAGGGTAGCTACACCTACTCGAAGCTGGTCGGTAACTACGCGGGTCTGTTCCGCCCGGAGAACGGCCAGCTGGATCCGAACATCAACTCGGACTTCGACCTGGTCAGCCTCCTGGAGAACCGCACGGGTCTGCTGCCCTACGATCGCACCCACGCCATCAAGCTCTTCGGCGCCAAGGAGTTCAACCTCTCCAACGACCTGAGCGCGAGCGTCGGTCTGTCCTACCGCGGCAACTCCGGTACGCCCATCAGCTACCTGGGTGCCCACTGGGCCTACGGCCAGCAGGAGGCGTTCATCCTGGATCGCGGCGCCGGTGGCCGTACTCCCTGGATCAACAACATCGATTCCAACATCGGTGTGAACTACCGCCTGAACAAGACCAACGTCGTCTCGCTCAGCCTGGACGTGTTCAACCTGTTCAACTTCCAGGGTGTCACGGCGGTTGATCAGGTCTACACGACCCTGGCGGTCAAGCCCATCGAGGGCGGCAAGGCCGCCAACGGCGAGCTGACCCCGGACCAGGTGATCTTCGACGGCCCCGGCGCTCGTCACGGCCAGGCGCTGACCGAGGCCGACCTGAACCTGAACTTCAAGCAGCCCACCTCGTACCAGACCCCGCGGCAGATCCGCGTTGGACTGAAGTACACGTTCTAAGAACGCCAGCCGATTGGGACTCCAAGAAATGAGCAAGCGTATTGTCACTGCGGTGGCCCTCCTGGGTGCTGCCGGTTTCGTCTCTGGCTGCAGCATCGAGCAGCCGTCCGCTGGCTGCATCGTGCAGGACGCCACGGACGCTCCCTGGCAGGCCGTCTACATCCTGAAGAACCCCGCCGATGCCTCCAAGTCGTGCGGTCAGCTCCAGGGTGAAGCGCTCGGCGTGTTCAAGTTCGTGAACCCGTACCCGGACCAGCACCCGGGCGTGCCCGCCTCGCGGCTGGCCATCCGTCCGGAGGGGACCGCGTCCCGGTTCGAGTACACGTACACGTACGGCGTGACCAACGCCGACGGGACGCCGAAGATCGACCCCAAGACGGGCAAGCAGGTGAAGAAGACCGTCACCGAGCCCCGCGTCGATCTGGAGAGCATGACGGCCGATGAGGCCCTGACGGTGCAGCAGGCCGCCACGGGCATGTCGGCCTCGCTGGCCGATCAGCCCGACGACAAGGGTCTGTGCAAGGCCTCCGGTTTCGAGTCCGCCAAGGTTTCGGCGAGCGAGATCCGGCACGAGGTCACCGACGAGGTGCTCGTCACCGCCGAGAACATCTCCTACAAGTTCGGGGATGTGTTCGTGTACTCGCACCCGTCCGCTCCGGGCACCCAGCTCGAGGGCTCGCTGACCTACACGGACGACAACTGCTCGGCCGAGTACCGGGTGCTGGCGCTGTGGCCGCAGATTGCCTGCGACCCGGATGCCTTCGCCAACCCCACGCCGGAGAACGCGGCTGACCGCTGCGGCGAGGGCTCGGGTCTCAACCCGGACTTCGACGCGGTGTGCGTGGCCGGCATCGCCGGTGGCGACGGTGGCTGCGTGCCCAACCCCGCGAAGGGCGTGCCGGCCTTCAAGTAAGGGCTCGGCCTCTGCGAGGCTGACCTGAAGTGAATCGCGGCCCCGGTTGCTCCTCCCCCACGTGGGAGTGGCAGCCCGGGGCCGCGGTGTTTATGGACGGTTGAACTCCGCTTCGAGTCTTTCCGGGAAGGTGCATGGAGGGTCGGTACTCACTGGTCGAACGTGTCGCGGCGCTGCTCGCCGATGAGCAGGGAACGCTCCGCAAGGAGGCGCCCTACCGGGTGGCCCTCTGCTACCCGAGCCCCTACCACGTGGGGATGAGCTCGCTCGGCTACCAGGCCATGTACCGGGAGATTCACGAGCACCCCGGGGCCACCGCCGAGCGCGCCTTCCTCCCCGATGACGTGGAGGTGTACCGCCGCACGCGCACGCCCCTCTTCACCTTCGAGTCCCAGGCCCCCGTCTCCAGCTTCCACATGCTGGCCTTCTCGGTGGCGTACGAGCTGGAGCTCTCCGGGCTCTTCTCCATGCTGGAACTCTCCGGCATTCCCCTCCTCAAGGAGGAGCGAGACGAGCGCCACCCCGTCATCGTCGCCGGTGGGCCGCTCACCTTCTCCAATCCGGACCCCCTCGAGCCCTTCGTGGACGTCATCGTGCAGGGCGAGGCGGAGGACCTCATCCACGTGCTGCTGGAGGCCGCGGCGTCCCTGGACAAGGACGCGCTGCTCACGCACCTCGCGGGCATCCCCGGCTTCCGGGTGGCCGGACGGGGTGGCAAGCGCTACCACGTCGCCAAGGCCGCCGATGCCCGGCTGCCGGCGCGCACGGCCATCGTCACCCCGCACACGGAGCTGCGCTCGATGTTCCTCATCGAGCCGGAGCGCGGCTGCTCGCGCGGGTGCCACTACTGCGTCATGCGGCGCACCACCAACGGGGGCATGCGCACCGTGCCGCCCGAGCGGGTGCTCTCCCTCATCCCCGAGCATGCGAAGCGCGTGGGCCTCGTCGGCGCCGCCGTGACGGACCACCCGCGCATCGTCGAGCTGCTGCGGGCCCTCGTGGACTCGGGCCGGGAGGTGGGCGTGTCCTCGCTGCGCGCGGACCGGCTCACCCAGGAGCTGGTGGATCAGCTGCGGCGCGGAGGGGCCACCAACCTCACCGTGGCCGCCGACGGCGCCTCGCAGCGCATGCGCGATCTGGTGGACCGCAAGCACTCGGAGGAGCAGATCGTCCGGGCGGCGAACTTCGCCAGGACGGCCGGGATGCGGCAGCTCAAGGTGTACAACGTCGTGGGCCTCCCGCTGGAGGAGGACGCGGACGTGGACGAGCTGGCCCGCTTCACCGTGGAGCTGTCGAAAATCCTCCCGGTGGCGCTCGGCGTGGCGCCCTTCGTGGCCAAGCGCAACACCCCCCTGGACGGAGCCCCCTTCGCCGGCATCCGCGAGGTGGAGGGCCGGCTGGAGCGGCTGCGGCGGGGCCTCAAGGGCCGTGCCGAGGTCCGGCCCACCTCGGCCCGCTGGGCCTGGGTGGAGTACATGCTCGCCCAGTGTGGCCCCGAGGCCGGTCTGGCCGCCATGGACGCCTGGAAGGCCGGAGGCAGCTTCGCGGCCTACAAGCGCGCCTTCCTGGAGCGCGGCTGCGTGCCCTACGTGGCCCGCCGCGTGGAGGACGGACGGCGCCGGCCCACCGAGTGGCCCCTCGTGCAGAACGTGGCTCCGCCCTACGTCTGACACCTGCCTCGCGCCGCTTGCCCCGGGCCGCCCGCTCTCTGCTACAAGGCCGCACGCGCCGCTCCCTGGCGCCAGGAGGCTTGCAGCCGCAGTGAGCACGGATCGCGTGGACAAGGCGTGGCAGCGCAAGGGGCTGAAGGACTACTCGACGGAGGCCATCGTCGGGACGCTCGGGCACTACGGCGTCCAGGTGAGCGAGGCGGACTTCCGTCAGCTCGCCGAGAAGAAGTATCCCTCCGGCATCGCCGAGGTCTGGCTGCCCCAGTGGAAGGGCACCGGTCAGTTCGCTCCCTTCCCGTATGCCGCCGCCGGGGAGCTGTGGAAGCGCTGGCTGGGCGACCGGCTCGCCCCGTATGAGCTCTCCGAGAGCCTCGCCCAGCTCATGGGCGCCCTCGGACAGCTGCTGCAGGGCTCGCAGCAGGCGCCGGTGGACTCGTCCTTCCAGCGCATGAACGAGGTGCGCAAGCGCATCCCCGTCAATGACAAGGGCGAGCCCGAGCCGGGCTTCATGCAGGAGGCCCTGCGCGTGTTCGACGAGCGCACCGCCCGCGCCTTCGACGACCTGGCCGAGATGCTCGCCAAGGCCGGCCACCCCCAGCACGCCGATGCCTTCGCCGACGTGGAGGAGTTCCTCCTGCCCGACCGCCGCGGGGTGTCCAAGCCCATCATCCGCGCCGCCCGGGGCGAGCGCGACCCGGCGCTCGAGGACCTGCAGAAGGTGGCCGGAGACGGCGCGCGCTCGCCGATTTCCCGCGTGCTCGCCGTGGACGGCCTGCTGCACCTCGGGGCCAACGACAAGGTCGCCGCCGTGGGGCGCCCCCTCCTCGAGGAGGCCGAGCGCACCAAGGACTGGCACCTCGCGCTGGACATGGTCGCCCGCCTGGAGCACGCCTACAAGCAGCTGGGGGACCGCACCTCGCTCGCGGCGATCGCCCAGGACCGCGCCCGCGTCGAGAAGGCCCACGACGAGGCCCACCCGGGCCACCGCCGTCACCAGCACTCGCACTGAGCCCCTCTTCCCTCTCCCGAGGGGAGAGGGAAGGTAGGGCTCAGTAGGGCACGTCTTCCTCGGGCGGCTCTCGAGCCCCCTGGGGAGGCCCCGGCGGTGTCTCCGCGGCGGCCTGTTCCTCGCCCTCCGCGCGGCCCCGGCGGGGCAGGGGGATGTACTTCACCTCCGGAACCGCCTCCCGCACGTCCTTCACCGGTACCACCGCTCCCACCGTCGTGTAGCGGATGGCCCCCGTCTGCGTGAAGGTGTGCCGCAGCTCGTAGGACTTCGCCCTCGGCAGGAACCACTCGCGCACCGCCTTGAGCGGCAGCACGTGCAGCTCCCCCTGCGCCAGGAACACGTACACCAGCAGGTCCGCGCCGCTGTACAGGAAGCACCCCGGCGTGTCCCGCTCCAGGTTGGACACCAGCTCGAAGAAGTAGCGCCGGCGCCTCGGCTGCCGGTCTCCCTTCACCTCGATGCCGCGCACCTCTCCCGAGGGCAGCTCCCACAGCAGGTCCACCCCTCGGTGCTGGAAGCGCGGGTCGTCCTGCACATCATGGATGCGCGAGCCGGGCTCGGTCGAGAGCAACCAGTTCCGGGCGTATTGCACGGCCCGGTCGGCCGCGCCCATCACGCCCCTCATGCTGAAGCCGCGTGCCATCGCTCAGCGGCGCAGCTCGACGCCCGAGGCCACCAGCTGCACCTCCCGAGGCTTGCCATCCGCGCCGCGCGGCACGATGGCGCCCTCGGCCTCGTAGTGCTTCGCCATGTCCTCGCTCAGCTCCGACACCTTCACCACGCCCTCCACCCGCGCCTGCGAGCCCGCCGAGTCCACCGGCACGAAGAAGCCGTAGTCCTTGAACGTCACCCGCACCCCGGCGCCCTTCTGGCCCTCGGCGAGCTCCATCCAGCACCCCTTCTTCTGGCACGCCTTGCGCACCACGCCCTCCACGCGCACCGTCTGGCCCTCGTGGGTCTGCGGCTTCGCCAGCAGCTCGGCGAGCGTCACCGCCGGAGCGCCCTTGAGCACCTCTCCGCGCGTGAGCGTCCAGCCCGAGGCGGGCTTCGCATCGGCTGGCGTCGGCGGGTGGGGACAATCCTCCTGGACCTGCCCCGGCTTCGCGGTGGCCTCGGTGGGCTTCGCGGCGGGCTTCTGCGCGGCCGGAGTTCCAGCGAGCGCCATGAAGGGAAGGGCGAACAGCGTCAGCAGGACAGTGCGCGAGGTCTTCATCCTCCCACCGATAGCCCGAAGCCATTGTCCGGGCAAGGAGCCGGCAATCCCGGTTACACTACCCAACGTGAAGGTCACCCTCCCCACGCCCAACCGCACCTTCGGCTTCCCCGACGCGCTCGGCCTCGCGGGCCTCCTCGGGCTGCTCATCGCCCGCTACATCCCCGTGGCCAGGCTCATCCCCTTCTGGGGCTGTGCCCTGCGGCAGACCACCGGCTGGCCCTGCCTCGGCTGCGGACTGACGCGGGTGGCGGACCGGGTGGCCCACCTCAACTTCGCCGGCGCCTGGGATGCCAATCCGCTCGGCACGGTGGCCGCGCTCGTCTTCGCCCTCATGGCCGTGGTGATGGTGCTGCACCTCGTCTTCGCCATGCCCGTCCCCGAGCTCGAGCTCTCGCCCACCGAGTGGCACCGGGTCCGCATCGGCCTCGCCGCCCTCGTGCTCCTCAACTACGCCTGGGTGGCCATCAAGGCGAAGTTCCCCTATCTGCTCGCCTGAGGGCCCCCGTGCACGCCGCCGCCCTCCTGCTGCTCGGCTACCTGGCGGGCTCCGTGCCCTTCGGCGTGCTGCTCACCCGCTGGCTGCGCGGCGTGGACGTGCGCCAGAGCGGCAGCGGCAACATCGGCGCCACCAACGTCACCCGCGTGGCCGGCAAGAAGCTCGGCGCGGTGGTGCTGCTGCTGGATGCCCTCAAGGGCGCCCTCGCCGTGGCGCTCGCCCAGTGGCTGATGCCCGAGGCCCCCCGGGTACACGCGGCGGTGGGGCTCGCCGCCTTCCTCGGCCACGTCTACCCGGTGTGGCTCAAGCTGCACGGCGGCAAGGGCGTGGCCACCGCGCTCGGGGTGCTCGGGGTGCTCGCGCCGCTGGCGGCCCTCGGCGGGGCGCTCGTCTACGCGGGGCTCGTGGCCGCCTGGCGCGTGAGCTCCATCGGCTCGCTGGCGGGAGGGGTGACGGCCGTCGCCGTGGCCTCGCTCACCGCCCGCGCCCCCGAGTACGCGTGGCTCTCAGCCCTGCTCTTCGCCCTCATCCTCTGGACGCACCGGAGCAACATCCAGCGGATTCTCCGCCACACCGAGCGGCGCTTCTGAGCTCTCCGCGCCCCCGCGCACCGGCACCGCCGAATAGCCCAGCAGCGTGCAGGCGATGGGGCCGTTCCACAAGTCGCGCCGGCTCCGGGGCCGCGCATGGAAGGCGCTCTCGAAGGCCGGGTTGCCCGAGAGCACCCACACGCGCCAGCCCGGCAGCGAGCGCAGGCTGTCGCCCAGCTTGAAATAGAAGCTCTTCATCCCCTTCTGCCCGCCCGAGCCCAACCGGTCTCCGTACGGCGGGTTGGTGAGGATGAGGCCGCCAGTCTCCGGCAGGGGAGGGAGCTTCGTCGCATCGCCCTCCTCGAGGTGGATCTCCTCGGCGAGCTTCGCCGCCTTCACGTTGCGCTGAGCCGCCTCCAGCGCCTCGGGGTCCTTGTCGAAGCCGACAATCGGCACGGCCACCTTGCGCTCGTTGCGGCGGGCATCCGCGCGCATGTCCGCGAGCAGCTCGCGCGCCCGGGCGCCCAGGTTCGGCCACTTCTCCACCGCGAAGTCCCGGGCGATGCCAGGGGCCCGCTTGCGCGCGATGAGGCCGCCCTCGATGAGGATGGTCCCCGAGCCGCACATCGGGTCCACCAGGGCCTCCTCGCCGGTGTAACCCGCCGCGCGCAGCAGGGCCGCCGCCAGCGTCTCCTTCACCGGGGCGGGTGTCGGGCGCACCCGGTAGCCGCGGCGGTTCAGGGGCTCGCCACACAGGTCCAACGAGAGCGACAGCCGCTCGCGCACCAGGTGGGCCACCACGCGCACGTCCGGATTCCGGGGGTCCACGTCCGGCCGCGAGCCGCGCTTGTCGCGCATCCGGTCCACCACCGCGTCCTTCACCTTGAGGGCGACAAAGCCCGTGTGGCTGTGCTCGCTGTCCTTGAGCGTCGCCTCCACCGCGAAGGTCGTCTCGGGCGTGAGGTGCTCCTCCCAGGGGACGGTGGCCACGGCCTCGTACAGGCCCTCGGCACCGCGGGCCTCGAACTCGCCCAGCGGGTAGAGCACGCGCATGGCGATGCGCGACCAGAGACACACCATCAGCGCCTCGTCGAGCGAGGCCATGAAGCGCACCCCGCCCCGGTCCTGACGGATGCGGCGCGCGCCGAGCTCCTTGAGCTCCTCGGCCAGGAGATCCTCGGTACCGCGGGCGGTGGTGGCGAAAAGGGCGAGACGTTCAGCCATGGCGGGCTCGCCTTAACGGATGCTGGCCCGGTTTCATACGGGAAAGCCGTTGGGCTCCCCAGAAGCTGCTCACTGCGCCACCACCTCGTACATGCTGAAGGTGGCGTCCTGCCGGGCGCTGGCCGCCTTGGTCGCCTTGAAGTCCTCGGACTGGAAGTAGGCCTTCAGGCACTCGCGGTCGCGCCAGCGCGTCACCAGGAGGAACTCGGGCTCGGGCTCGAAGGAGCGCATCACCTCCAGCCCGAGGAACCCCTCGTACGGGTCCACCCGCCGCGAGCGCTCCCGGAACGAGGCCTCCAGGCGTTCCGCCTCCTCGGCGGAGGTCCGGAAGCGGTTGATGGTGACGATCATCCTGGGGGCAACGGTCATGGGCGGGAGTCGTATCCCGGGGCCGGGGGCAGGAGGACCTCGAACGTGGTGCCCTGGCCGGGCGTGCTCCGCACGAGGATGTCGCCGCCCAGCTCCTGGACGAAGCCGTGGCAGATGGACAGGCCGAGCCCCGTGCCCTCTCCCACCTCCTTGGTGGTGAAGAAGGGCTCGAAGATGCGCGGCTGCACCTCGGGAGGGATGCCGGCGCCGGTGTCACTCACCGCGACGAGGGCCCGCCCGTGCGAATCCACGCCCGTGGTGAGGCGGATTTCATGCTGGTGGGCGTGGCCCTCGGGGATGGCCTGGGCGGCGTTGATGAGCAGGTTGAGGAACACCTGGCCCAGCCGCGTCTCGTCGGCGAGCACGGCCGGTGGGGCGCCGTAGTCCTTCACCACGCGGGCGCGCGGGCGTATCCGTCCCTCGGCCAGGGTGAGCGACAGTTCGAGCACCCGGTGGACGTCCACCTGCTTCCGGTTCCCAGGCCCCGAGCGGGAGAAGGTCTTGAGATCCGCCACGATGCGGCGCACCCGGTCCGCGCCCTGGAGCGCCTCCTCGAGTGCCTGATTCGCCTCCAGCCGGCGCGCGGCGTCACCGGTGGGGGCGGGGAGCTCGCGCAGCTCCTGGAGCACGAAGCGCAGGTTGGAGATGATGAAGGCGAGCGGGTTGTTGATTTCATGCCCCACGCCCGCGGCGAGCGTGCCGATGGCGGCCAGCTTCTCCGACTGGACGAGCCGCTCCCGGGTGTCCTGAAGCTCCTGGAGGTGGGCCTTCAGGTCGGCGTTGACGGCGGCCAGCTCGGCGGTGCGTTGCTCGACGCGCGCCTGCAATTCGCGCTCGCTCCGGCGCAGCTGGCGCAGGCGCAGCCACACGCCCCCGGCGAGCAACAGCACTCCGGCCAGGAGGACCGACACGCGGAAGAGGTGCGTCTGGTGGAAGCGGGGCCGCAGCTCGAGCGCCACCTCCGCGCTCCGGGCCGTGCCTCCGGCTTCTGGGTCCAGCGCCTCGACCCGGAAGCGGTAGGCGCCCGGAGGCAGGTGCGTGTAGTAGGCCACGCGCCGCTGCCCGGCCGGCACCCATCCGGTGTCCACGCCCTCGAGCTGGTAGCGGAACTCCAACCGCTGGGGCGAGCCCAGGGCCAGGGCCGTGTAGTGGAACTCGACCTGACCCTCGTTGGGAGGGACCTGGCCCCGCTCGGAGGTGGGCACGGCGCGTCCGTCCACCCGCACCTCCTCGAGGAGCACCGGGGGAGGGGCCGGGTGCACTGCGTCCGTGGCCGGGTCGTAGACGACGGCGCCGCGGATGGTGGGGAACCACAGGCGGCCATCCCGGCTCCGCCACCCGGCGGGAGTACCCGAGCCATTGCACTCCGCGGAGCGCATTCCCTCCTCGGGCCCGTAGACGCGCGAGGTGACACGGGCGCGGCGTCCCTCGGCGACCGCGTCCAGCTCCTCGAGGGCGACGCGGAAGATGCCCTTGTTGCCGCTCATCCAGAGGTTGCCGCGCGCATCGGGGAGTATCTGGAAGACGCGGTCGTCGAAGAGCCCCCGGGCGACGGACAGGCGCGCGAAGTGTCCCCGCTTCCAACGGAACAGGCCCTCGTCGGTGCCGATCCACAGCGTGCCGGTACCGTCCTCGTGGAGCGCCTGGAGCTCGCTGTCCATGGGAGCGCCCTCGGGCGCGAGGGGGAGGACACGGCCGTCGAGCACGTGCGCGAGCCCGCCGCCGCTGGTGCCCACCCAGACACCTCCCGCGGCGCTGCCCACGAGCATCGAGATGTCCTGGCCGGGCAGGCCCGCGCTGGGGGGGAGGACCTCGAAGCGCTCCCCGTCCCACCGCGCGAGCCCCGAGCGGGTGCCCACCCAGAGGGTGCCTCGCGCGTCCTCGAACACGGCGCGCACGGGCCCATCGGGCAGCCCCTGGGCGGAGCCGAGCGTGGTGAGCTTCCCCTCCTGCCAGCGGTTGATGCCGCGCTGCGTGCCGAACCAGAGGCCGCCGTCCCGGCTCTCGGCGAGCGTGCGCACCCGGTCATGGGCGAGCCCCTCACGCGTGCTCCAGGACGTCATCCGTCCGCCGTGCCAGCGGGTGACGCCGCCGCCCAGGGTGGCGAACCAGAGGCTGCCGTCGCGCGTCTCCTGGATGGCCGACACCATGTCGTTGGCCAGGCCCTCGGACGTGCCGTACGGGGTGAAGGGCGCGTCCTTGAGGCGGTGGAGCCCCGCGCCCTCGGTGCCCACCCAGAGGTTGCCCTCGGTGTCCTCCATCAGGTCGCCCACCACGTCACTCATCAGCCCGTTCGACGCCGTCAGCACCGAGCGCTCGCCGTGCGCCACGCGCAGCAGCCCATTCCCCATGCTGCCTGCCCAGAGGCCGCCCTTGGAATCCACGAGCAGCCGCGTGACGGCACTGCCCGGCAGGCTCGCCTCGGGGGCGGGGTGGAACGTGCCTTCGCGCAGCCGGTACACGGTCCCATCCTCGGTGCCCGCCCAGAGGGTGCCCTCGTGGTCGAACACCAGGACGCGCACCACGGCGTGCGAGCCCTCGAAGGGGACGAGCGCGCTCCACGTCCCGCCCTGCTGGCGCTGCACGCCCGCGCGGGTGCTCACCCAGAGGGTGCCGGAGGGGTCCTCGGCGAACCCGGTCACCACGTCATGGGCGAGTCCCTCCGCGGTGGTCCAGGAGCGCCAGTGGCCGTCCGCGAGCCTTCGCAGCCCGTGGCCATGGGTGCCGCACCACAGGCCGCCATCGCGCGTGGCCAGCAGGTCGCGCACGTCGCGCGGGAGGAGGTTCGTGGGACCGGGGGCGGAGAAGAAGGTCCCCTCCCGCATTCCGGTGAGCCCCGCGTCCTGGGCGATCCACAAGGTGCCATCCCGGGTGACCTCGAGGTCGCGGATGGAGCGGCCCGGGAGCGCGGGCGTGTTGCTCTTGTCGAAGACGGTGAAGCGGACCCCGTCGAAGCGCACCAGCCCTTCCCACGTTCCACCCCAGAGGTAGCCGTCCGGGGTCTGCGCGAGCGCCATGATGCTGTTCTGTGGCAGCCCGTCCACGGTCTGGAAGACGCGGTGCGGGTATTGCGTCAGGGCCTTGTCCGGCACCAGCGCCGCCGCGCTCCCGGCACTCCCGAGGAGCGCGAGCCACACGGCCGCCGCGAGCGCACGCATGCGAGTGGAGCGCGAGAGCTCCTTCGACGGGCGCCTCGGACTCCGGCGGACAGGGAACACCTCGGGACGGATGGGAGGCATGAGGGCGGTGGCCGGCATGGTAGCCCGGCCCCCGCGCCGATAGCCAAACCCGCGCGGGCCCGGCTTCAGTCCAGACGCTTCCGGTTGCGCCGGCGGCTCACGCCCAGCAGCAGCACCGCCACGACTCCGAGTGTGCTGCCTCCGAGCATTCCGCCCAGGCCGCCGCCCTCCGACGAGCAGCCTCCACCGCCTCGCACGCCCGGAGTGCACGCCGCGCCGAGCCCCGGGTAGAGCGAGGACTCCTCCTGTCCGGGATTGGCGTCCCGAGGGCAGTTGTCACACGCATCACCGACTCCATCTCCGTCCGAGTCGAGTTGGCTGGTGCCGGACGCGCTGGGGCAGACATCGCACGCATCGCCGAGCCCATCGCCATCCGTGTCCTCCTGGCGCGGGTTGGGCACCGAGGGGCAGACATCGCACGCATCGCCGAGCCCGTCGTCGTCCACGTCCTGTTGGCCGCCGCTGGTGCTCGCGGGACAGACATCACATGCGTCTCCGAGCCCGTCTCCGTCTCCATCCCGCTGATCGGGGTTGGCCCGGACGGAGCAGTTGTCGCAGACGTCTCCGAGGCCGTCCCCGTCCGAGTCGCGCTGGTCCGCATTGGCCTGGCCCGGGCAGACGTCACACGCGTCTCCGACGCCGTCTCCGTCCGAGTCGCGCTGGTCGGGATTGCCCACGGCAGGGCAGACGTCGCACGCGTCTCCGACGCCGTCTCCATCCGAGTCGCGCTGGTCGGGATTGGCGCGGGCGGAGCAGTTGTCACAGACATTTCCGACGCCATCTCCATCCGAGTCCAGTTGGTCGGCATTGGCGCGGGCAGGGCAGTTGTCACACGAGTCCCCGCGTAGATCTCCGTCCTGGTCCACCGCGAGCCGGCTGCTGCAGGTGGCGGCCTGGCCGGGGCCGTCCGCGACGTAGTCATCGCAGGAGCGGTACGGGGCAATCTCATACACGTTGCACGTATTGCTGTTGCGCGTGTAGTCGACGCAGTCGCGCGGCACGGCGGACGCGGGGTCCTTCTCCACCGAGCGCTCGATGCCGTTGCAGTTGACGTCGTCGAAGGCGGACGCCGGAGCGGCCACGGCGGCGAGCACCACCAACATCACACAGGGGGCGTTGCGCATGGTTCGCTCCTCACTCACGGGCCTGGGCCGTGGACGTGTTCGGGGTCGTGTTCGTGGGGGTCGTGGACGTGGTCGCGGGCCGCTCGGGGCACTCGCCCTGGCGGGGGTGGCGGTGCTCGCGATCCACGAGGATGAAGTCCACCCGCCGGTTGATGGCACGGCCTTCGTCGGTCGAGTTGGGCAGCAGCGGGCACTTCTTGCCGTAGCCCATGGGGCTCAGCCGTTCCACCGGCACGCCCTTGGTGCCCAGGTACTCGAGGATGGCCCGGGACCGGCGCTGCGACAGGTCCAGGTTGTACTGGCCGCTGCCCACGTCATCCGTGTGGCCGTCGATGCGGATGGGGCCGAGGTTGGGGTTCTTCTGGATGAAGCGAGCCAACTCATCGAGCAGCGGGTAGCTCACCGGGTCGATGGTGTCCTTGGCGAAGGCGAAGTACACCGGCTCGCCCAGCCGGAGGCGGGAGTCGTGCTCTCCCACGGTGACGGCCGGTGGCGCCGCGAAGATGGGCACGGGCACGGACAGCCTCGGCGGTGACGGCCGGTACTGCCACGAATAGGAGAGGCCCGCCATCACCCGCACCCGGGGCTCGCCATAGCCAGAGTTGAGCCCGCCGCCCGCGCCGAGGAAGAAGCTCCAGTCGCGCACCTGCGCCTTGCCCGAGAGCATCGCCTCCGCCGGGCTGCTCACGGTGCCGCTCGTCCCGGGCGCGGCCAGGCCATACACCTCGCCGAGCACGGAGAAGGGGATTCCCCTGTGGCGCGCCACCTCGACCTGCACGCCCGCGCCGTAGAGCAGGCCATTGCCCGCGCGGATGTTGAGCAGTCTTTGCTCGGCCGCCCACTGCCAGCCCATGTTGAGCGCCAGCGTCACCCGCTGGAAGCGAGCATGGCCGATGAGCTGCGCCGAGCCTCCCACGCTCGACGAGCCCAGGTAGCTCCCCGCGTTGCCCGTGGGGGCCACCACCTCGGCCACTCCGCCCAGGCCGTAGCGCTCATTGCTCCAGAAGCGCCCCTTGAGGCCCAGCCGCATGTCCTCCATGCCGTTGGCCGAGATGCCCGGCAGCGAGCGCGGCTCGCGCGTCACCACGTCCGGGTAGCTGATGATGTCCCCGGCCTGGTGGAGCGTCACCGGCAGCGCCACGCTCAGCTGCACCCGGTCCAGCAGCGAGAAGGCGAACGAGAGGTCCGCGGTGACGCGGTCGCGCACCAGCTTGCCCGTCAGCTGCTCGCCGAAGGTGTAGGCGAGGGGCAGGTCCGCGTAGTGCACCATGAATTGCGACACCACTCCGGGCGAGCGGCCCACGTCGGCGAGGTCGACCGTGAGCAGCCGGCCGGAGCCCGGCGCGGGATGAAAGCGATTGACGTCCAGGCTCGGAGCGCCATCGCGGGCCATCGCCCGCGGAGCGGACAGCGCTCCCGCCAGGGCGGCGACAACCAGCAACCTACGTGGGATGGAACCCGATGGGGTGTGAGTCTTCATGACGACCCAAAGGGTAGAAGAGGAAAGACGCGTACGAGAAAGCGCGCACGTCTGTCTTCTTCAGGTTCCCGACTCTTCCGATTTCCGTGTGACGGCTTCTGGATGGAGTCTCATCCCGTGGGGATCGGCTGCGTCGGCTCGTCGACGTCGTGGAAGAGGCATCCTGTCCGCTCTATGGTCGCGGCCTTTCGAGAGAACGAGGCGTCATCGATGAAGGCAGATGCGTTGGAACAGTCCGAATGGGATACGCCCGCACGCAGTGGCGACGAGATCCTCGAGCGCTTGTTCTGTCTCGCCGCGCTCCATCAACGGTTCATCGCCGAGCGCGCGCCCAAGAGTGTGAACACGGACGAACTGGCCGGTTTCACGAAGTCGGTGTTGGAGTGGCTCGAGGGCACGGGGGCCGCGGGCGCGCTGTCTCCGGTCGAGCGAACGCTCTTCAGCAAGCTTCCACGGACATGGACCCTCCAGGAGACGCTCGACGCGTCCTGGCGGATGGAAGGCGAGGCGGTCATGGCGTGGGCGCTCGGGCTCATGCCGCAGCCTCCCTATGACCGGCAGGCGGATCCCAACCTCCTGGTGAAGATCATCGCCGTGGGGGAGCCGGTGACGGAGGCCGTCCGCAGCGCCCGGTTGCGTCCCGTCGAAGAGCTCGCCCGGGCGCAGGAGGAGGCGGAGCGCTGGTATTGGCGCGCCACCGCGGCCATGCCGTATTTCGCAAACGCCCGTGGCGGTTGGTTCGCCCGGTTCGGGAAGTCCGCCCGGTGGCGTGCCGAGATGGTCCGGCGCGCCATCGGCGAGGAAGCGACGCTCTTCGGGAAGGAGTACGCGCGGCTGTCCCCCGAGCAGTTCTGGACCGCGCGGTCGATCGCCCGTGAGCGGCTGTATGCGCTCAACTGGATCTGGGATGGCGCGGACTGGGACGACGTCCTCGTCGATACGTAGCCCATGAGCCACCAGCGGGTGCGGCGGTGGCTCACGGGCCGTGGGTCACGCGGCTCCGGCGCCCGGCATGTCGCCCACGCCGCGGATGAGCACCTCGCGCGGCTTGGCTCCGTCCGCCGAGCCCACCACTCCGTCGCGCTCCATCCGTTCGATCATGCGCGCCGCCCGGTTGTAGCCGATGCGCATCTTGCGCTGGAGCATCGAGATGGACACCGCCCGCATCTCGCTCACCGTCGCGAGTGCCTGGTCGTACAACTCGTCGGACAGCTCGTCCTCCTCGCCACCACCGCCCTCGCCCTCCTCGTCGCGCGGCTTGAGGATGGACTCGTCGTAGACGGGCTTGCCCTGCGACTTGAGGTGGTCCACCGCCTTCTTGATTTCGTTCTCCGACACGAAGGCGCCGTGCACGCGCTGCAGGTGCGCGCTCGTGGGCGGCATGATGAGCATGTCGCCCATGCCCAGCAGGGCCTCGGCGCCCACCGTTCCCAGAATCGTCATCGAGTCCGGCTTCGAGCGCAGCATGAAGCTGATGCGCGTGGGGAAGTTGGCCTTGATGATGCCCGTGACGACGTCCGTGGACGGGCGCTGCGTGGCCACCATCAGGTGGATGCCGGCCGCACGAGCCATCTGCGCCAGACGCGCCACGTACGTCTCCACCTCGCGGCTGGCCACCATCATCAGGTCCGCCAGCTCATCGATGATGACCACGATGTACGGCAGCTTCTTCCACTCCCGCTTCTCCTCCTTCGTGGACTCCGAGCCGCCAGCCGCCTCGAGCGCGGCGTCCATGGCGTCGTCCATGCCGTCGTCGTCCTCGTCCTCGTTCGCGGCCTGGAGGTGCTCCGGGGCCTCCTCGGGCTCGGGCAGGGACTCGCGCAGGTCCTCCACGTCGTCCTTCGGCGCGGCGACACCCGGGCCCGCGCTGGCGCTGACGGGCTCCTCGATGATGGCGTCCTCGGGCGTGGCCACGTCCACCACCAGCACCTTCTTGGGCTTCTTCGGCGCGGCCTTCCTCGTGGACTCCTCGGGCTTCGCGGTGGCCTTCTCCGCGTCCTTCGTCTCCACGAACTTGTTGAAGCCGGCGATGTTGCGCACGCCCGCCTCGGACAGCATCTGGTAGCGCCGCTCCATCTCCTCCACGGCCCAGCGCAGCGCGAGCGCCGCCTTCTTGGGGTCGGTCACCACCGGCAGCAGCAGGTGCGGAATGCCCTCGTAGACGGAGAGCTCGAGCATCTTCGGGTCCACCATGATGAAGCGGACCTCCTCCGGCGTGGACTTCAGGAGGATGCTCATGATCATCGAGTTCACCGCCACGGACTTACCCGAGCCGGTGGTACCCGCGATGAGCAGGTGGGGCGCCTTGGCCAGGTCGAAGACGTACGGCATGCCCTCGATGTCCTTGCCCACGCACATGGTGAGCCGGCTGACGGACTTCTGGAAGACGTCCTGCTCGGCGATCTCCTTGAGGTACACCGTCTCGCGGTCGCGGTTGGGCACCTCGATGCCGACCACGCCCTTGCCGGGGATGGGCGCCACGATGCGCACCCGCATGGCCTCCATGGCCATGGCCAGGTCGTCCTGGAGCGCGGCGATCTTGCTCACCTTGATGCCGGGTCCCGGGAGGAACTCGTACATGGTGACCACGGGGCCGGGGCGGATTTCCACCACCTCGCCGGAGATGCCGAAGTCGGCGAGCTTCGCGCGCAGCTTCTCGGCCGTGGTGAGGAAGGCATCCTTGTCGATCGCCGAGCGCTCCTTCTTCTCGATCTCCAGCACCTCCAGCGGGGGCAGCGAGAAGCTGGTGCGGCCGCCGACGAACTGGAACTGCTCCTGGTCCTTCTTCCTGGCGACGACGGCGGTGGGCTTGGGCGGGGCCTTGGGCTCCACGATGAGCGGCGTGCGCGAAGCCAGCGCCGAGGGCGGAGCCGGGATGATGGCCGAGGGCGAGGCCGCAGCCACCGGAGTGGACGCGGGGGCCACGGGCGCGGCGGCCATCGCGGGCTCGGCGGCCGAGGCTTCGACAGCCTCCGCGGCCGGACCGGTGACGATGTTCGGCGTCTTGCCGCGCTTGCCCTTCGCCGCGTCGGCGGGAGCGGGGGCGGGCGGAGTGGGCACCGCGTTGGCGGCGGGCGAGGGCGACAGGAAGTTCGTCCACACCGGGTCCGCTCCGGGAGCCGGACGCGAGGGGGCGGCCGGGGGGGTCACGATGACGGGCGTGACACCCGGGCCCTCGGGCTTCTTCTCCTTGGCCTCCCTGGCGGCCAGCTTCGCGGCCTCGCGGGTCTCCTTGGCCGACAGCTTCGTGACGACGGCGCGCTCCTTCTCCTCCTGGCGCGCGAGGCGCACGGCTTCCTCGGCCATGGCGGCCTCGTCGGCGGCCTCGGCCTCCTGGGCCAGACGCTCGGCCTCCTCCAGATCGGCCTCCTCCTCCTCGAGCTGGGCGAGGAACTCGGCCTCCTCCTCGCGCTCCTGGGCGAGGCGCTCCTGGCGCTCCTTGTAGTTGACCTTCTGCTGCTCCCAGAAGACGAGCGCGTTCTCCTGGATGCGCCGGCCGAGCACGCACGCCCCGGCCCACGCCAGCGAGCACAGCTTGAGGAAGGTGTACTGGGTGCCGACGATGAGCGCGGCGGCGCACACGGTCGTCACCAGGATGATGGTGCCGACGGTGGAGAAGAGCCCCACCAGCATGCCCCCGAGCGTGGCGCCCACGAAGCCGCCGGGCGGGTGGGCCTGGCCGGGCTGGTTGCCGATGAAGAGCTGGGCGAGCACCGCGCCACTGAGCGTCAGCAGCACCAGGGCCACCATCTGCGGCCAGCGGCGCCGCTCGCGGTTGCCCACGAAGACGACCATGGCGGCGTAGACGCCGCACAGCGGGAGCAGGTACGCCCACACCCCGAGCATTCCGCGCAGGCCCTCGGCGATGAGGTGGCCCATGGGGCCCACGGCGTTCTCGAAGCCGGGTCCCTTGCGGTCCTTCGCGCTGAAGGTGGCCACCGACACGAGCGACAGCACCGAGGCGGCCATCAGGAAGAGGCCCACGAGGGCCCGTTGACCGGGACCCCCGACGCTGGGGCCTCCGCCCTTCTGGGCCTTCTTCTCCGCGAGTGCCTTGCGCCGCGTGGCGATCTCCTGCCGCGAAAGGACCGTCTTCTCCGCTCTGGCCTTCCGTTCCGACATGACTCCCTCACACTCCCCGTAGCGGGCTGTAGCAGCCGTCCGCGGAGTGTAGGGAGGGAGGGGGGGCGGTCAATTTTCCGGCCTGCCGTCCAGAGGTACACGGCGCTACCACTTTGAGGCACCGACCGGGGGCGGGGAGCATGTATGTTGCCGCCGCCGAGTTTCAACAAAAGGAGACCTACATCATGGCCACCCAGGACAAGCCTTCGTCGACCGAGGAGGAGTACTTCGCTCGCGAGGAGATCGAGAAGAAGCGCAAGCTGGCCCTCCAGCAGTCGCAGTCGCTGGCCGCCCAGCAGAAGGAGGAGCTCAAGAAGCTGCACTTCATGAAGTGCCCCAAGTGCGGCATGGACCTGCACACGGTGAAGCACGGCGACGTGGACATGGAGACGTGCTTCAACTGCCACGGCATCTTCCTGGACGCCGGCGAGCTGGAGCGGCTCCAGAAGCAGATGGCGCACGAGAACAGCGGCAAGTGGATGGGCGCCGTCCTCAACCTGTTCAAGAACAAGTAGTCCCGAGCGAGGTCCGCCCCATGAAGCTCACCGTCGAGCAGGTCCGCCACGTGGCCACCCTGGCCCGGCTGTCGCTCTCGTCAGAGGAGGAGGAGCGCTATGCCGGGCAGCTCTCCGCCATTCTCGACGCGGTGAATCAGCTCCAGGAGCTCGACGTGAGCGGAGTGGAGCCGACCTCGCACGCCACGCTCGCGTCCTCGCTGTTGCGCGAGGACGTGACGCGGCCCTCGCTGCCCCCGGAGAAGTCGCTGGCCAACGCGCCGGCCAAGGTGGGCACCAGCTTCGCCGTCCCGAAAATCCTGGAGTGACGCCATGCAGCTGACCGACCTCACCCTGCTGGAGCTGGCGCGAAAGCTGGCCGCGGGGGAAACGAGCTCCGTGGAGGCCACGCGGGCGTGCCTGGCGCGCATCGCTCAGGTGGATGGGAAGGTGAAGGCCTTCCTGCGCCTGGACGAGCACGGGGCGCTCGCGGCCGCCGAGGCCAGTGACGCGCGCCGCAAGGACGGCAATCCGCTCGGGCCGCTGGATGGCGTGCCGGTGGGCGTGAAGGACATCTTCCTCACCGAGGGCGTGGAGACCACCTGCGCCTCGCGCGTGCTGCAGGGCTTCCGCCCGCCGTACGACGCCACGACGGTGCGGCTGTTGAAGGAAGCGGGCATGCCGATTGTCGGCAAGCTCAACCAGGACGAGTTCGCGATGGGCTCGTCCAACGAATCGAGCGCCTACGGTCCCTGCCACAACCCGTGGGACGTGACGCGCACGCCGGGAGGCTCCTCGGGAGGCTCGGCGGCGGCGCTGGCGGCGCGCGAGGTGTTCGGCACGCTGGGCACGGACACGGGTGGCTCCATCCGCCAGCCGGCGGCGTTCACCAACACCGTGGGAATCAAGCCCACGTACGGGCGCGTGTCGCGCTACGGCGTCATCTCCTACGCCTCGTCGCTGGACGCGCCGGGCCCCATGGCGCGCACGGTGGGCGACGTGGCGGCGCTGCTCCAGGTGCTGGCGAGGCATGATCCGCTGGACTCCACCTCGGCGCCGGCGGACGTGCCGGACTACCGGGCGGACCTGGAGCACGGCGTGGCGGGGCTGAAGCTGGGCGTGCCGCGCGAGTACTTCGTCGAGGGCATGGACCCCGAGGTGGAGGCGGCGGTGCGCTCGGCGATGAAGGAGTACGAGCGGCTGGGCGCCACGTTGGTGGACATTTCCCTGCCGCACACGAAGTACGCGCTGGCGGCCTACTACCTGATTGCCCCGGCGGAGGCCTCGAGCAACCTGGCGCGCTACGACGGCGTGCGCTACGGCCACCGGGCGCGAGAGGCCAAGGGCCTCAAGGACATGTACGGCCTGTCGCGCGACCAGGGCTTCGGTCCCGAGGTGAAGCGCCGCATCATGCTGGGGACCTACGCGCTGTCGGCGGGCTACTACGACGCCTACTACGTGCGAGCCCAGAAGGTGCGCACGCTCATCCGCGAGGACTTCACCCAGGCCTTCACGCAGGTGGACGCGGTGTTGACGCCCACCTCGCCGGTGCCTGCCTTCAAGCTGGGCGAGAAGGTGAACGACCCGGTGTCCATGTACCTCATGGACGTGTGCACGCTGCCGTGCAACCTGGCGGGCCTGCCCGGCCTGTCGCTGCCGTGCGGCTTCACGAAGGCGGGCCTGCCCATCGGGTTGCAGCTGATGGGCCGTCCGTTCGACGAGGCGAAGCTGCTGCGGATTGCCCGGGCGTTCGAGCGCGAGCACGACTTCACGCGCCGCCTGGCCCCCCTTTGAGAGAGTTTGCGGAGACGCCATGTCCCTGAGCGATTTCCAGCCGGTCATCGGGCTCGAGGTCCACGCCCAGATGCTGACGCAGTCGAAAATCTTTTGTGGCTGCTCGACTGCGTTCGGCGCGGCGCCCAACCACCACACCTGTCCGGTGTGTCTGGGATTGCCCGGGGTGTTGCCGGTGCTCAACGCACGGGTGGTGGAGTTCGCCATCCGCACGGGACTGGCGCTCGGCTGCACCATCAAGAAGACGAGCGTGTGGAGCCGGAAGAACTACTTCTATCCGGACCTGCCCAAGGGCTACCAGATTACGCAGTTCGACCAGCCCATCTGCGAGTGGGGGCAGCTGTCCATCGATACGCCCGGGGGTGAGAAGGTCATCCGCGTGCGCCGCATCCACATGGAGGAGGACGCGGGCAAGAGCGTGCACGACGCCTCGGCGTCCGAGAGCCTGGTGGACCTGAACCGCGCGGGCGTGCCGCTGCTGGAGATTGTCAGCGAGCCGGACCTGCGCAGCGCGGACGAGGCGGTGGACTACCTCAAGGCGCTGCGGGACGTGCTGGTGTACCTCGGGGTGAACGACGGGAACATGGAGGAGGGCTCGTTCCGCTGCGACGCCAACGTGTCGGTGATGCGCAAGGGCGCCACGGCGTACGGGCAGCGGGTGGAGCTGAAGAACATCAACTCGTTCCGGTTCATCAAGCAGGCCGTCGAGTACGAGATTTCGCGGCAGGTGGACGTCATCGAGTCGGGCGGGAAGGTGGACCAGGAGACGCGGCTGTACGACCCGAACAAGGGGCTGACGCGCTCGATGCGCTCGAAGGAGGAGGCGCACGACTACCGCTACTTCCCGGAGCCGGACCTGCCGCCGCTGCACGTGACGGACGCGCGGATTGACGAGGTGGCGAAGTCCCTGCCGGAGCTGCCGCGGGCGAAGATGTCGCGCTTCATGAGCCAGTACGGGCTACCCGAGTACGACGCGAAGATTCTGTGCGCGGAGCGGCCGCTGGCGGACTACTTCGAGGCGGTGGCGCAGCACTTCAAGGGCTACAAGCGGCTGTCGAACTGGTTCCTCGGGGAGCTGCTGCGGCTGCTGAAGGACGAGGGCGGGAGCGTGACGACGCTGCGCTTCTCGACGGTGCAGTTCGCGAATCTGCTGGAGGCGGTGGAGAAGGGGAGCATCTCGGCGAACGCGGGCAAGGACGTGTTCGGGGAGATGTTCCGGACGGGGAAGGACCCGGAGGCCATCATCTCGGAGAAGGGCCTGGCGCAGGTGAGCGACACGGGCGCCATCGAGGCGGTGGTG
Source organism: Archangium sp. (assembly GCF_045802675.1). Classification (GTDB taxonomy): domain Bacteria; phylum Myxococcota; class Myxococcia; order Myxococcales; family Myxococcaceae; genus Archangium. Next base: position 66,749 of record NZ_JBJMQO010000029.1, read on the forward strand.
GACGAGGTGCTCGCGAAGAACGCCGCCGAGGTGGAGAAGTACAAGGCCGGGAAGAAGCAGAGTTTCGGCTTCTTCGTGGGCCAGGTGATGCGGGCGATGAAGGGCAAGGGCAACCCGGCGCTGGTGAACGAGCTGCTCAAGAAGAAGCTCGGCGAGTAGCCCTCGCGAGAGGCTCCCCTCACGAAAGGGGATGTGCTGCGGCTCGGGTGGAGCCAGCGGCAGTCATCACAGGTCGCGAAGGCTGGGCAGAGCGTAGACGCTGCTGCCGCCCCAGCAGCGCATTTGCTTATGCCTGCGCCCTGATCGGACTTAATCGACGTCATCCGACGGGAGGGAGTAGCCGGGCGCCCGGCGCAGCAAGAAGAACCTCATCCGTCGTCATGCTCACGGGCTCATCGGCATCAGACATTTCTCGAAGTAGCGCCGCCGAGTTCTCCGCACCCCAATTCCGGAAATGGTTTGCCACCCGAGTCAGGGCTGGCGAGCCCGAGCCCTGTGTTCGTCAACAGGTCGGCGGTCTCGGCCGGAATACGCAGCACTCTCGATGGTGCTCGGCGGCTCAGAGCAACCTGGGGAGAGTTCCTCTTCGGTGGTGGAGCCCTGGGCGGTTGTAGGGCCGGGGTTTCCTCGTATCGCAGCCCGCGCGAGGCACGGGCAACTGCAGGGTCAGCTTCGAACCGAAGGGCGGGGCGTGCGCCATGTCACCGACAAATAGCAATGCCTTGGCCAGTCGGCAGTTTGACAAGGGGCATGGCTTGGTGGGCTCATCCACCGCTCTCGTAGAATGCTCGGACGATGTCTGTGGCTGTCATTGTCGGTGTCACCTTCACCTCACCATTCATGCCCTCATCGCAGAAGATGAGGCGCAGGTGGGGCGGGATGAGGGCGCGGCACCACTGAACGAACTCGGCCAGTTCCCGGAGGTCGCCCTCGATATTGATGGAGCTCCCGGTCCGGTCGAGCAGGCCCTCGACATGGGAATGGGCCATGGGGATCTGGAACTCCAGGGCGTAGCTCCTGTCGGGATTCGAAATCCGCTCCACCGTGGCTCCAGGCCACCGCGCGATCATCCTGGAAGTAAAATCAGAGGCCGACGGGAGTCCTTCGTTCTCTGTGATGATGTAGTACTTCATGCATTCTCTCCTGGCCTCAGGGCCGAACGAGAACCTCGCCAGGGATGCCAAACTTCACGAGGAGGGCCTCGAAGAAGGCAACGGCCCTCTCGTCGTTGACGATGACCTCGAGCCCAACGACAGGGGTATTGGGGTCCTCTTGATGACGGCGGCGTACCGTTGGAACTCACCGGTGACACCCCGCTGGATGGCGAGTCGGACGCCTTCATCACACTTCGAACCGGCGATGAACGGGCTCTTGCTCGCGTCACCGACGTGCTTGACCTCCACCACCCTCGCACTGTCCGGGCGGGCACCGTCCGCCCAGACTTGTTCTCCACTTCCGGAAGCTTGTATTTCCTCCGGGCCTGCGTGCTTTCGTTGGTATTTGAAGGCCTCTGAATCCTCGCGAGCGGGCCGACGCTTCACCTTCTCCAGCCATTCAGAAAAGGACTTGCGGTCTATCTTCTTGGGCTTCGCGTTCTCCGGCGGCACGCCCTCGTCGCCCGGCCGTCCCCCGGCGACAGCGAGTGAGGGCGCTACCCCTGTTCCCGGCAAGACGCCCGGCATGGCCCTTGCGGGGTTGCCCACGCGCCCGCCTCCGGTCACTGGCACGGGCTCGGGTCGCAGTGTGGAAGGTAGCTCGGGTGGCCCTGGATGGTTCTGCACCTTGCCCGATACCTTCTTCAGGAGGATGAACGTTACGACGCTCACGCCTACTGTCGCCGCGGCTCGCGCAAGGTGCGTCGCCGCCGTATCAAGGTCCGCCTCATCGCGCGCTTCGCTTGCGTATCTAGCGTAGTTCCACAGCGAGTCCTTCACCGCAGCCGTTTGCGCTGCGGCCATCGCGACTCCCAATATCAGCAGCGCTGCGTCCACTGTCTGGCCGAGTACGGGAATGCCTTGGCTGCCAAGCCACGCCGTGGTCATCGTCCCCATGAGAGCCAGGCTCTCGGGTGACAACATCGCCTGCACTTCCTTCATTGCATCCCCGGGCAACCTGCCCATGGCGCGTATGAAGGCGCGGCAGAGCTTCTCCGTCCTCTGCATCTTCTCGACGGACTGCGGCTGCGCCTGGCACAGCCCATCCTCCAGCGAGTTGGCGGATGCGGGCGCCGCGAACAGGAGCGCCAGGCAACAGAGGATGATTCGCATGGCTGGAATCTTGAGCGAGCAGTCGCGCCGCTGTTGGATCGCGCGGGCGTGCCGGACCTGTGGAGCGCGTACGAGGCAGTGAACTACTTCAAATGCTCACCGCCAGGTGGTGCCCGTCAGGTCGTACACTTCCTGGATGTTGCGCAGCGTCTCGCGGAAGTCGAGCCCCAGGTCCTTGAGGCGTCCGGTGCGGATGTCGAACACCATGGCGTGCACCGTGGGGAAGCCGCGAGCCAGGTAGGACTGCTGCACCGCGGCCGTCTTGATGATGTTGATGTACTGCTCGGTGACGTTGAGCTCCAC
>NZ_JBJMQO010000030.1:0-23432 GCF_045802675.1 Archangium sp.
AACCTGGCCCTCGGACTTGTAGCCGATGTCGACGATGGCGTAGTCCTTGGTCACCTGCACCACGGTGCCCTTGACGATCTCGCCTTCCTTGAGGATGCCCTCGCCGCCACGCTCCTTGAGCGAGGCCTCGAACATCGCGGCAAAATCCTCGTCGCCAACATCTCCGATCTGCTGGTTCACATTCTGCTGCATGAGATTGGGAGTCCTTCGAAACGGTACAGCTGCCCCCGGTGGTTGACGGCAGCCATTCGCGGGGAGCTACGAATGGCCCGCGAGCCAGTCCCACAATGGGCCCGACTCGGAAACCGCGCACCCTAGACACCGGTTACACCGGCAGTCAAGCGAGCACGGGATACTTGTTCACAGTCTTGATAATGCGGCCCCGGGAGGACGGGCACCCCCGCTCCCCCCGTCGCCTCGTCCCTCGGGCCAGGTCGCCAGGCCTGCTGGCGCCTGTCCCGGAGGAAAAGCTGCTACCTCATGGCGAGTTGCGCCATCACCCTGGCGCACGAGTCGCCCCCGGGTCCGTGGGGCTCCAGCCAGGGAGGCGTGCGGTCAGTCCAACAGCTTGAACGTCTCGCGGGCGATCACCAGCCGCTGCACCTCGCTGGTGCCCTCGTAGATGGTCTGCACCCGGGCGTCGCGGAAGTAGCGCTCCACGGGAAACTCGTCGATGTAGCCGTAGCCGCCGTGGATCTGCACCGCCTTGTCCACCGCGCGGTTGGACATCTCGCTGGCGTAGAGCTTCGCCATCGAGGCCTCGCGGGTGAACGGCTGGCCCTGCTCCTTGAGGTAGGCGGCCCGGTACGTCATCAGCTCGGCTGCCTGCAGCTCGGTGGCCATGTTGGCCATCATGAAGCGCAGCCCCTGGAAGTCACCAATGGGCTGGCCGAAGGCCTTGCGGTCCTTCGCGTAGCGGATGGAGGCCTCGAGCGCCGCCCGCGCCACGCCGCACGCCTGCGAGGCGATGCCGATACGGCCGCCGTCCAGGGCGATCATCGCCAGCTTGAAGCCATCGCCCTCCTTGCCCAGGAGGTTCTCCGCGGGGATCTCCATGTCCTCGAAGGTGAGGCTCACGGTGTTGGACCCGCGCAGGCCCATCTTGTCCTCGTGCTTACCGATGATGAGGCCCTGGGTGCCGCCCTCGACGATGAACGCGGAGATGCCCTTGTTCCCCTGCCCGCCCGTGAGCGCCCACACCACCATCACGCCCGCGTAGGCGCCAGAGGTGATCCACTGCTTGCCGCCGTTGAGGACCCACTTGTCCCCGCGGCGCACGGCCGTGGTGCGCATGGCGCGCGGATCCGACCCGGCGTGCGACTCGGAGAGCGCGAACGAGCCCACCACCGCCTCACCCGAGGTGAGCCGCGTGACGAACTTCTCGCGCTGGGCGTCGGTGCCGAACTTGTTGATGAGCTCGGCGCACATGTTGGTGACGGCCATGGCCACCGAGGTGGAGGCACACGCGGCCGCCATCTCCATCATCGCCAGCGAGTACGAGACGACCCCCGCCTCGGCGCCGCCGTACTGCGCGGGGATGTTCACCCCCATGAGGCCCAGGGAGGCCAGCTCCTTGAAGAGCTCGACGGAGAAGAGCTCCTCCCTGTCGAACTTGCGTGCCTGGGGGGCCACCCTCTCGCGCGCGAACTTGCGGGCGGTGTCGCGGATGAGCGTCTGCGTCTCGGTGAGCTCGAGGTTCACGGGGGGAGTCCTACTTGATGGCCTTGAGGTTGAACGGATACTCGATGGGGTACTCGCGCCGGTCCGGCGGCTGCGGGAAGGTGATCCCGGAGAGCACGTTCACCACGCACTCGTTGAGCCGGCTGTTCTTCAGCGTCGTGCCCGACTTCGCCACCTTGGCGTTCCTCACGAAGCCCTCGGGCGTGATGGTGAAGGTCGTCATGATGCGGCCCTCCTCCACCTTGTTGCCCTTCGTCGCGAGGATCTCCTCGTAGCACTCCTGGATGTCGCGCGAGTAGTACGTCATCACCTCGCGGATGGAGTCCGGGGAGAAGGGCATGCGGCTGACGTCCGGCGGCTGGGGCCGCGCGGGCTCGGCCTTCTTCTTCTCCTGCGCGGGGGCGGACGCCTCGGGCGCGGTGTCCTGGCCGGCCGGACCCTTCTTTCCCGCCGGGCCCTGCGCCAACGCCAGGCCCGACCCGAGCAGCACCACCACCGCGATCAGGGAACGCTTCATAAGGGCTCGAGCTCCTCAGTCCTTCAGCAGGTTGGCCGAGATGACGATGCGCTGGATCTCGCTCGTCCCCTCGTAGATCTCCGTGATGCGCGCGTCGCGCACGTGGCGCTCGGCGTCCATCTCCTTGGAGTAGCCCATGCCGCCGTGCACCTGCAGGGCCTTGTTGGCCACGCGGCTGGCCATCTCGCTGGCGTACAGCTTGGCCATGGCGCTCTCGGCCGAGTGGCGCACGCCCTTGTCCTTGAGCAGCGCCGCGCGCAGCACGAGCAGCCGGGCCGCGTCGATCTCCGTGGCCATGTCGGCGATCATGAACTGGATGGCCTGGTGCTCGCGGATGGCCTTGCCAAACGTCTTGCGCTCACCCGAATAGCGCACCGCCTCCTCGAAGGCCGCCCGGGCGATGCCCAGCGCCTGCGAGGCGATGCCGATACGGCCGCCGTCCAGCGTGCTCATGGCGATCTTGAAGCCGTCGCCCTCCTTGCCCAGGAGGTTCTTGGCCGGCACGCGCATGTCCTCGAAGAACATGCTGCAGGAGTGCGCGGCGCTGATGCCCATCTTCTTGTCCGGCTCGGCGCGGATGAAGCCCGGGGTGTTGGTGGGCACCAGGAAGGCGGAGATGCCCTTGTTGCCCGCCTCCTTGTTCGTCATCGTGAAGAGGACGATGGCATCGGCCTTGGGGCCGTTGGTGATCCAGTTCTTCGAGCCGTTGATGACGTACTCGTCACCCTTGCGCACGGCGATGGTCTTCTGGGAGGCCGCGTCGCTGCCCGCCTCGGGCTCGGTGAGGCCGAAGCAGCCGAGCTTCTCGCCGCTGGCGAAGGGCTTGAGGAACCAGGCCTTCTGCTCCTCGTTGCCGAACTTCATCACCGGATCGCAGTAGAGCGAGTTGTTCACGCTCATGATGACGCCGGTGGAGGCGCAACCGCGGCTGATCTCCTCCATGGCCAGCGCGTAGCAGACGTTGTCCAGGCCCGCGCCGCCGTACTGCTCCGGCACCGCCACACCCAGCAGCGACAGCTCGGCCAGCTTCTTCACCGCGTCGGTGGGCCACTGGTGCGTCTCGTCCCACTTGCGGGCGTTGGGGGTCAGCTCGCGCGAGGCGAACTCGCGGCACATCCGCTGGATCTCGCGCTGGACGTCAGTCAGCTCGAAGTTCATGGCACTCCTGGGGGTAAGGGCGCAGGGGGTGTGGATAGTACGGGGCATGCGCCCCGGGATCAGGGATTGCAAAGGGCGGCGGGCAAGCGCCAGTTGCCGCGCCCATTAGCCGTCCCGGGGTGCCCGGGCAAGGGCGGGTTGCCTACTTGCCCGTGAAGCCGGCCGGACGCTTCTCCAGGAAGGCCTTCATGCCCTCCTTCTGGTCCTCGGAGCCGAAGAGCACCGCGAAGCCCTGGCGCTCCAGCTCGTTGGCCGCCCGGAGATCCTGGTCGGCGCCGAACTCGATCACCCGCTTGGCCTGCGACACCGCCAGCGGGCCGTTCTTCTGAATCTTCCCCGCCACCGCCTTGCAGTGCGCCAGGAGCTGATCCGCCGGGAGCACCTCGAGCACCAGGCCGATCTCCTTGGCCTTCGCCGCGTCCAGACGCTCCCCGGTGAAGACGAGCTCCTTCGCGCGCATCTTGCCCACCACGCGCGTGAGGCGCTGCGTGCCGCCGAAGCCCGGGATGACACCCAGGGAGACCTCGGGCAGGCCCAGCTTCGCCTTCTCCGAGGCGTAGATGAGATCGCACGCCAGGGCCAGCTCGCACCCGCCGCCGAGCGCGAAGCCATTCACCGCGGCGATGGTCGGGATGGACAGCTGCTCGAGCGCGAGGAAGGTGCGGTGGCCGAGCGCCGCGAACTCGCGCGCCTGCGCCGCGGAGATCGACGCCATCTCGGAGATGTCCGCGCCCGCCACGAAGGCCTTGTCTCCGCCGCCCGTGATGATGAGCGCGCGCGCCGTGCCAGGCAGCGAGTTGAGCGCGGACTCGAGCTCCTGCAGCGTCTTGCTGTTCAGGGCGTTGAGCGCCTTGGGACGATCGATGGTGAGGATCGCGATCGCGTCCTCGGTCTCCAGCCGGATGTTCTCGTAGGCCATGGTCGGGTCCTCGTCCTAGTACTTGTAGAAACCGCGGCCGCTCTTCTTGCCGTACCAGCCGGCGTCCACGTACTGCCGCAGCAGCGGGCACGGGCGGTACTTGTCGTCCCCCAGACCCTTGTGCAGCACTTCCGCGATGTAGAGGACGGTATCCAGGCCGATGAAGTCCGCCAGCTGCAGGGGGCCCATGGGCTGGTTGGTACCCAGCTTCATCGCCGTGTCGATGTCCTCCGCCGTGCCCAGGCCCTCCATCAGCGCGAAGCAGGCCTCGTTCAGCATCGGAATCAGGATGCGGTTCACGATGAAGCCCGGGAAGTCCTTGGACACCACCGTGGTCTTCCCCATCTTCTCCGCCAGCGCCTTCGTCGTCTGGTACGTCGCGTCCGACGTCGCCGCGCCCCGGATCAGCTCCACCAGTTGCATCACCGGCACCGGGTTCATGAAGTGCATTCCAATCACGTTCTCCGGGCGCTTCGTCGCCGCGGCGATGCGCGTGATCGGAATCGACGAGGTGTTCGTCGCCAGGATGCCGCCCGGCTTCACCACGCCGTCCAGTTCCACGAAGATGCGGCGCTTGAGGTCCTCGTTCTCCGTGACGGCCTCGATGGCGAAGTCCACGTCCTTCACCTCGGTGGCGCTGGTGGCGGTGGCGAGGCTGGCGCTGGCCGCCTCGAGCTTCGCCGCGTCCAGCTTGCCCTTCTCCACCAGCTTCTTCAGGCCCCCTTTGATCCGCTCGGCGCCCTTGGCGAGACCCTCCTTCGAGACATCCACCAGCGTGACCCGCATGCCCGCCTGCAGCGCCACCTGGGCGATGCCCGACCCCATCTGCCCTGCCCCCACGACGATGATGTGCTCCGATGCCATGGCGTTCGCGACCCCTTGCTCGGTAAACGAGGAACGGGGCGCGCTATAGCCCTGGCACCCCCACCGGTCAACGGCTCGCGGGCAACCGCAGCCCCCGCTCCACGCGGCTGTCCTCGTCCCCGAGTGTCAATCGCACCACGGGCAGCCGCCTCGAGGGGCCACTCTCCCCTCGGACGAACACCCACACCTCGTACGTCCCCGAGGGCAGGTTCACCTTCTCCGTGATGACGATCGACGGGCCTCGCGGGAACGTGAGCGACTCACGCTTCTCCAGCCCGCCCTCCGGGTTCTTCACCTGGAACTCCAGGGCGCGGATGTCGCTCCACCCCGGACCCTCGAGCACCCACACCAGCTCGCGCTCGTTCGAGGAGCCCCTGAAGAGCCAGACGAACAGCGCCGCCAGCAACAGCAGGGGCAGCCGCCTGAGCAGCGGGTGCCTGCGCCACTCCACCCGCTCGCCCCTGAGCTCCACGCCCTACTCCTTCTTGGAAGCGGTCTTCTTGCCGCCCCGGCGCGTGTTCAGCTCGGTGACGGTCACCTTGGTGCGCGCCGGTGGCTCGCCCTGCTCCGCGTCCTCGCGCTCGGGGGGCACCAGGCGGATCTGCGCCTTCACCTCGATGGTCATCCCAGAGACGAGCTTGAGCAGCTCGTCGCGCAGCTTCTCGGACTGGAGGAAGCGCCGGAGCTCCTCGGACACCACCCGGCCCACCTCGTCCTTCGTCTTCTCCGCCTGCCCGAGGATGTAGCCGAGCACCTCCTTGGGCAGCTTCAGCTGTCCGGCCAGCGAGCGGATGCCCTCCTCCGTCATGAAGAGGGCGCCCAGTCCCGCCACCGCCACCTTGCGCATGAACTCGGGCACGAAGCCCGCGCGAGACTCCCCCCGCTCCGGCTCATCCTCTCCGAGCAGCGGGTCGAAGTCGTCTTCGGGTTCCTTGCCGGGCGCCATGGAGTCCTCGGGGTTGTCGGGGAACGCCTAGCTTATCACCGGGAGCTTCACCGCCACCCGCATGTTCTCGGTGGAGACGCGGCCGGCGATGTTGCGCGCCATCGCCCGGAAGGCCTGGGCCTCGGGGCTGTCCGGCGCGCTGAGCACCACCGGCACGCCCGCGTCACCCGACTCGCGGATCTTGAGGTCGAGGGGGATTTCGCCGAGGAACGGGATGCGGAACATCTCGGCCGCCTTGTGGCCGCCGCCGGTGTTGAAGATGGGCGTGGCCTTGGAGCAGTGCGGGCACACGAACTGGCTCATGTTCTCCACGATGCCCAGCACCGGGATGTGCACCTTGTCGAACATCTGCTTGGCGCGCACCACGTCCGCCAGCGCCACGTCCTGCGGCGTCGTCACCAGCACCGCGCCCGCCGCCCTCACCGACTGCGAGAGCGTCAGCGCCACGTCGCCCGTGCCCGGCGGCAAGTCGAGGATCAGGTAGTCCAGCTCGCCCCAGCGCACGTCGCGCACCAGCTGCATCAGCGCGCCGTGCAGCATGGGCCCGCGCCAGATGAGCGCCTGATCCGCCTCCACCAGGAAGCCGATCGACATCACCTTCAGGCCGTGCTTCTCCAGCGGTAGCAGCGTCTTGCCATCCGGGCTCACCGGCTTCTCGGTGATGCCCGTCATGAGGGGCACCGACGGGCCGTAGAAGTCCGCGTCCAGCAGGCCCACCTTCGCGCCCTCGCACGCCAGCGCCGCCGCCAGGTTCACCGCCACCGTGCTCTTGCCCACGCCCCCCTTGCCGGCGCCCACGAGGATCACGTTCTTCACCTGCGGCAGCATCGCCTGGCCCTGCGGCCCGCCCATGCCCGCCGGCGCCGAGCGCACCTGCGCGCCCCACTCGATGTCGAACGTCTTCAGCCCCGCCACCTGCTTGAGCGCCGCCTCGGCGTCCGCCTGGATCTTCCCCTTCAGCGGACAGGCCGGCGTGGTCAGCTCGATCTTGAGCTTCACCTTGTCGCCGTCCACGCGGATGTCCTTCACCATCCCGGCCTTCACGAGGTCGATGTGCAGCTCGGGATCCATCACCTTCGACATCGCCGCGAGGATGTCGCGCTCGGAAACGCTCATTCTGAGTACCTGAATCCTTTGGAATCCGGGGGGTTGGGGGACCCTCACGGAAGGGCGCGGAGATAGCCAGCGGCCCGGATCGTGTCAACCTCCTCTAATCTCCCGCTCCCCGGGCCGCATGTCTCCTCATCCTCACTCGAGGGCGGACACCCGGTACTCGCCTGCCTCCCGGACCAGCCGCACCGCCCGCTCCTGCCCCACCGGGAACTCCGCCTCCACGCCCGTCACCTTCACCTGCCCCCTCAGCGCCAGCCGCGCCCGGCGCACCCGCTCGGCCGCCAGGGGCTCGCGCTTGAAGTCCTCGCGCAAGCGCTCGGGGGTGTAGCGGGCTCGCACCGGGCCACTCAGCAGCGACCAGGCGGTGGCCCAGTCGCTCGCATCCACCGCGTCCAGGAAGCGCTCCATGGCCTCCCGGGGCGCGTCCGCCGGTGCCTCCTCGAGGACCCGCCAGCCCTGCTTCCCCCGCAGCAGCGTGAGGGCCGGGGCCCGCGCCTGGAGCTCCGGAAGCGCCGCGCGCACCTCCGCCACCCGGGCCTGGCGCACCGAGGCGTTCCCGTAGTGCTCAAGGAAGGGCTGCCGCGCGTCCGGCGGCGCGTTCGTCAGTGCGTAGGCGTCCTCCAGCCGGTTCTCCTCGAGCGCCCGGGCGTAGGACGACGCCACCTCCTGCGGCCCGGGCACATGCGCGCAGCCCGGGGCCGTCAGCGCGGCCACGAGCGGCAGGGTGGACAGGGAGAGCCAGGACGGAACGGTGGAGGACATGGGCCTTCAGGGGTTGTGCAGCTGAACGGCTCCCGGTGGACGGCACCGGGCACAGTAGACGTCGCCCTCATACGCGAAAGCGTCCCGTAGCTGGAGCCCCACCGCGCATGCCGAGCACCGCTGGGGCGCGGCCGCCGCCACCGCTCCCGCGGGCCTCGCCTGGGGATTCGTCACGCCCTCCAGCAGCTCGAACTGGCCCGCGTCCAGCCAGACGCCCTCGCAGCGCGGGCACACGTCGAGCGGACAGGCGCTCGTCACCACCCGCCCCAGCCGCGAGCCACAACCCGGACAGGCCACGGGCGCGCTCCGGCAGGTGGCGCACACGGCCTGCTCGCGCGCCACCAGATGGCCCCGCTTACGGCATCGCGAGGGCGCCTGCCTCGCCGCCGCCAGGAACACGCGCACCGGAGGGCGATCCGGAAACCGCTCCAGCTCGCCCCGATCGAACCACAGCCCGTGACAGCGCGGACACGTGTCCACCTCCACGCCGGAGACGTGCAGGGGCAGCAGGAGCTCGTTCTCGCAGAGGGGGCAGGGGCGCGCCATGCGGGCCCGGAGGTTACTCGAAACGCTCTCCCCGCCCGAAGCCCTCCAGGTTCCACGCCGTCGGGCAGAAGGCATATGTCGCCGCGTGCGAGCCCCCCAACAGCAGCTTCAGCAGCGAGAAGCGCCGGCCCTCGCCCCCGTACACCTGGAGCTCGAAGCGTCCCGGCACCTTCGCCAGCTCCATCGCGCGCCGGCACGCCTCCTCGAAGCCCTCCGTCCGGTCCACCAGCCCCGCCGCGAGCGCCCGCGTGCCGCTGAACACCCGTCCCTCTCCCAGCGCGTGGATCTCCTCCTTCGTCCGGCCCCGCGCCTTCGCCACGTGCCCGAGGAACGCCTGGTACGTCTCCTCCACCTCGGCGTCCATCAGTGCCCGCTCGTGCTCGGTGAAACCCCGCGTGGACGAGTACAGGCCCGCGTTCTCCCCCCGGGTGATGAGCGTGCGGTGCACCCCCAGCTTCTCCAGCAGCCCCGAGGTGTCGAACTTCCCCACGAACACGCCAATCGAGCCGACGATGGCGTGCGGCGTGGCCCAGATCTCCCTGGCCCCCAGCGCCGCCATGTAGCCGCCGCTCGCCGCCACCCGGTCCACGAAGGCGATGACCGGCTTCTTCTTCGCCACCCGCTGCACCGCCTCCAGGATGATCTCCGAGGCCACCGCCGAGCCTCCCGAGCTCGACACGTACAGCAGCACCGCCTTCACCCGCCGGCTCCGCCCCGCCGCCCGCAGCGCCTTCACCACCGTGTCCGAGCCCGCCAGCTCCGGCCCCGCCACCCCCGACCCGCCCTTCCCACTGACGATCATCCCCGACAGCGGCACCACCCCCAGCCGGGGCCTCGGCCGCAACGGACGCCAGCGCACCGGCGGCCACGGCAACATCGCCAGATAACCCGGCATCGGCTCCAGGCCCTCGTCCTCCTCGTCCTTGGCTTCCTTGCCCTTCGCCTCCGCCGCGTCCTTCGCCTCCGCGCCCTTCCCCGCCAGCCTCGCGGGGAGATCCGCCTCGTCACACACCCCGTCGATCAGCCCCGCGGCCAGCGCCCGCCTCGCCGTGTAGGGGCCCTCGTCGATCCACGCCCTCGCCTGCTCCGGCGTGCGCTTGCGCCCCCGGGCGAGCTGGTCCACCAGCTCCACGTACCGCTCGTCCAGGAAGGACTCGAGCACCTGCCGCTGGATGCTCGACACGTGCGGGAGCGTGAAGAGCTCGGGGGCCGTCTTGTACTCGCCCCGCCGGAAGAAGTGCGCCCGGACGCCGAGCTTCTCGAGCCCCTCGCCCACCGCCACGGCCTCCGCCGCGTAGCCCAGCAGATCCAACCGCCCCGCCGGGGACAGTAGCGCCTCGTCCGCCGCGCACATCACCTGGTACCCCAGGTTGTCCGTCCCCACCGCCCAGGCCACCACCCGCTTGCCCGCCGCCCGGAAGTCCCCCAGCAGCTTCACCAGCACGTCCCGCTTCGCCGGCGGCACCGCCAGGTCCTCGAGCTCGACGAGGATGCCCTTCACCTGGGCGTCCCCGGCCAGCAGCTCCAGCGCCTTGCGGAAGCCCTCCAGCGAGGTGACCGTGGCCGGCTCCGGACGGCCCTGCCCCCCCAGGAAGGGCAGGCTCCTCGGGCGGGGCTGCTCGCGGTAGGGCGGGTCCCCCGTCAGCCGGAACCGGATGTACGCGGGCCGGCTCCGGGCTCCCAGCAGGCGGAAGGGCAGGCCCAAGAGGTGTCTCACCAGCAACAGCAGGTTGATCAGGGGGAGGACGAGGAAGCGCACGGGGTTGGCGCCTAATGGACCGCCGGGGGCGGCGCAAGCCTTGTTCTGCGCTCCTGTAAGGTCGTGATACGCTGCGCCCCCATGCGCTTTCCCTCCTACTCGCGTCTGCTGGCCGTCCTCGTGCTCGTCACTGGCGGCGCCGCCCTCGCACAGAGGCGGCAGCTCCAGGATTTCCAGGGCGGGGAAATGACCCAGCAGGAACGCGAGGCCGCTCGCGGCCGTCCGAAGTACAACATCAACGGCTACACCAAGGACATCCAGATCAAGGAAGAGCCCGTTCCCTGGATGGCCATTGGCCTGGCCGCCGTCGCCTTCGCGGTGACCGCGCCCTTCGCCTGGCGCATCTACAAGGGCACCACCAAGGAGATGGCCGACTCCAATGTGTTCGGCGTCTCGAGCTCGCGCGTCTCCGAGGCCGACGACGAGTAGCCGTAAGCCGTAGCAGGCCGCCGGACATAGGGAGGTGCCGCCATGAAGCACACCGGTTCCAAGGTCCCCTTCGCGATCGCGGGCCTGCTGGCCGCGGCCTCCTTCCTCCTGGCCTCGGCCGCCGAGCCCCCGAAGTCCGGTAAGCCCTCGGCCCCAGCGGCCCCCAAGGCGAAGGCCCCCGCCGACGCCAGGGAGACGCCCGGCCTGCCCGCCCCGGACTACCTCCCCGAGGCCGCGCGCACCCTGCTGCGCAAGAAGATGGATCGCCACGGGCTGGACGCGAAGGAGCTGATGTTCGGCGTGACGCTGCTGCGCTACGACGTGGCCCAGGGCGCCGCCCAGCGCATCGCCTCCGAGCCCCGGTTGGTGCGCCCCGCCCCCGGAAGCGAGGACGACCTGAACGTCGCCCTGCCCGAGCGCTTCTTCGTCCTCCAGGACGAGGCGCGCCTGCGGGCCCAGGCCGTCGCGGCCGCCGCCGGGAAGCACGACGACAGGGCGCTCGCCGAGAGCTACGGCCTCCTCGTCCAGACGTGCGTCTCCTGCCACTCGGTGTACCTCAAGCGACAGTGAGCACGGCCTGCCTCCGGCGCTCACTCCGCGCCGGAAGCCGTCCCCGCCGTCGACTGCACGAGTGACACGAGCCGCTCGAGCGCCTCCGAGCGGGGCGCGTCTCGGCGCATCAGCAGCCGGTACGTCACCGAGCCCAGCTCCGGCACCGGGCGCAGCACCGCGCCCCACGTGGGCCGGCAGATGCCATTCACCACCGCCACGCCGAGCCCCGCCGCCGCGAACGCGAGCATGAGCGGCCAGCCATCCGCCTCGACGGGAGGCGCCACCGGCACGCCGAGGCTCGCGATCGCCCGCCCGATGAGGTCGCGCTGCCGCTGACCCTCCGGCGCGAGGATCAAGCGCTCCCCCGCCAGGTCCGAGAGCTTCACCGTGCGTTTCCTCGCGAGCGGGTGCTGCGCCGAGAACGCCGCGCACAGGGGCGCGCGCACCAGGTCCTTCGCCACGACCCCCCCGGGGACGAGGTCGAAGACGCCGACGGCCAGGTGCGCCTCGCCCGACTGCACGGCCTCGATCGCCGACGGCCCGCCCCGGGTGAGGACTCGCAGCAGGGCACGATCCGTGGCGAGGAAGCGGGACAGCGCGGGCCCCAGCAGGTAGAGGTACGCGCCCTCCCCCGCCGCGAGCGTCACCGACTCCGCCGTCTCTCCCTTGAGCTCGCCCGCCAACCGGCCCGTGCGCGTGAGCATGTCGCGCGCGAAGGCCGCGATCCGCACCCCCGTGGGCGTCAGCTTCAGCGTGCGCCCGTCCTTCTCGTACAGCGGCGCGCCGACGTGGTCCGCGAGCCGCTTCACCCGCTCGAACAGCGCCGGCTGCGAGAGGCCCACCTGCTTCGCCGCGTGGGAGAAGTTCCGCACCTCGGCGAAGACGGCGAAGGCCCGCAGGAGCTCCCCATCCAGTATCGGCTGTGGCGATAGCTCATCCATTCTTTGAAATTCCCTCCGATAGCTCCGAGCCATACCGTGTTCGTGACCGGGAGGGAAACCGAAGACCCGGTGAGGAGCGCCACGCCATGTCCGACACACGCACGAGCCAGCAGTGGTGGGAGGAGACCCGGAAGGATCCGGCCAGACTGCGCGACTGGCTGCTCGACCAGTACCGGGGCGAGGCCACCGCGGCGGGACGCATTGAAGCGTTCCGCGACGCCCATGCCCACGGCCAGCCGCGCGCCCACCGGGTGCTGACGGTCATCGCCGCGCAGGAGCGCCAGCACGCCACGTGGGTGGGTGGACTGCTGCGCGCCCGGGGTCTCGAGCCCGTCGTCCAGGACAAGGCCGAGCGCTACTGGGAACAGCCGCTGGCCGCCATCCAGGATCTCGAGAGCGGCTGCGCCGTGGGGGCTCACGCCGAGCGCATGCGCCTGGAGCGCATCGAGGTCATCACCTCGGACCCCGAGGCCCCCGAGGACGTGCGCGCGGTGTTCCAGCGCATCCTCCCCCAGGAGCGCTTCCACGAGCGGGCCTTCCGCTCCCTGGCGGGCACCGAGGCCCTCGAGGCGACGCGCGAGGCGCACGAGCTCGGGCGCAACGCGCTCGGCCTGTCCCCGTAGAGAACTGGAGCCAAGGGTCCGCACTCCGGCTACTGTCCCGCCCGTGTCCGGCCCTCGAGTGAAGACGTGTGCCGCTTGCGCGCGTGGTATCGCCCCAAGCGAGGTGTACTACCGCTTCACCCTCATCCTCGAGGGGGAGCAGGACGTGCTCGGCCCCTCGGGCGCGGGCGCCACCCAGGACGATCTCGCCACGATCCTCAAACAGCTCGAGCAGGGCGACGAGTCCGCTCAGGAGTTGGAGGACCAGGTGCACTGGGAGCGCAGTGGCGTCGTGTGCTCGGCGTGCCGCTCGGTGGTGGTGCGCACGCTCTCCGCACCGCCGGAGGCCGCCGGGCCACACTGAGCCACCGGCCCGGAGCCCTGGCTCAGGAGTCCCGGCTCAGGAGTTCGTCCCGGTGCCTTCCCTCGACACGTCGAGTTGATCGAAGGCATGGCCCAGGCCCACCACGCCCAGCGCCACCTCGCCCACGAGCACCGCCGCCGCGGTGGGCCCCGCGCAGGCCAGTGCCCACACGCCCAGGCCCAGCAGCCGATCCAGGCCGAAGGCCACCAGGGCCGCCACGAGCACCGCGGGCAGCATCCCCACCAGCAGCACCACCATCGTGCCCACCATCGTCAACAACCGCTGGCCGATCGCCTCGAGCCCCCGGACGCGCTCGCCCTCCGGGGGCAGCCACGCCGGGAAGAGCACCACCGCCGCGTTCTGCACGAAGAGCCCGCCGAGCGTCACCGCCGGTAGCACCCAGACGGCGCCCAGTCCCGCCGCCACCCACATCGTGGTCTTCGCGCCGCCCTGCCACACCGCGAGCGCCATCCCCAGCAGCACGAGCCCCACCTGCGCGACCCCGAGCAACAGCGCCGGCGCGGCGAGCTCCGCCGCCACCACCTGCCTCCCGGTGAGCGGGAGCGCCCGCAGTTGATCCAACCGGGGCAGATCCATCCGCAGGTCCATGCGCATGGCGGACGGACCGAAGGCGCACAGCAGCACCGCGAGCCCTCCGCAGATCGGCGCCATGAACGTGCGCACGGTGTCGAGCCTCTCGGCCAGGCTCCCCCCCTCCGAGGTCATCGAGGCCACCAGGGCCCCCACCAGCCCCGCGGCGACGAGCCGGCCCGCTCCGCCCAGCCGCCGCCCGGCGATGAGATTCTTCCAGAGGATCGCCACCTCCGGCCGGCCCGTGGGCACGAGCCGGAAGAACGCCGCGCTCGTCGCGCGGATGCGCGTGGGACGGCCTCCCTGCCGCGAGAGCTGCTCCCGGAGGCGGGCCCGCTCCTCGGCGCGGATGACGGCGGACTCCTCGAAGGGGACCTCCGCCTTCATCACCCAGACATAGTGCAGGGCGAGCAGCCCGAGCCCGAGCGGCAGTGCCTTCACGAAGCCCCAGGCATCCCGCGCGAGCGGCAGCGCCACCAGCAACCGGCCCGGCCACAGCACCGGCGAATCCATCAACAGGCCCAGCCACTGCTGGAACTGCCGGGGCTCCCTCATCTCCCTCGGGAAGGGGTGCTCGCGCAGCGCGGTGAGCGCCGCGCCGATCACCCCGGCGAACAGGGCGGTGAGCACGGCCCACCGCAGCGCCGTGCCCACTCCGCCATGCCGGGCGAGCCGCGTGCGCATGAAGGACGCCGCCGTCACATGCAGGTTCACCGTGGCGAGCGTCACGGTGGAGCCGAGGAAGAAGAAGACGGGATGGGGGCTCACCACGCGGCTCACGAAGAGGGTGGCGAAGAAGGCTCCAATGGCCGCGCCCACCATGGCACGCGCCAGCTTGTAGTGCAGCAACCCCCGCCTCGACACGGGCGCGGGGAAGAGCTGCTGGACCTCCGTCTCACTGAAGGTCAACGAGGGCCGATCCGGACCCAGGGCCCAGGCGGAGAGGATCGTCCCCAGCATCGCCGTGGTGAGCATGAGCTGGCTGACCAGCTGCGCCATCGGCGGGGCCGTGCCCACCTGGCCCTGGTAGCTCAGCCGCCGCAGGAACACGGAGTACAGGTACAGCCCGCCCACCGCCGCGCCCAGGAGGTACTTCGGCTGGCGCAGGCGCTGGAGCTGGCGCAGCGCCCGGTTGCGCGCCGAGGCCACCCAGAGGAACACCACCGCACGCGAGAAGCTCACGGCGCCTCCCGCTCCGGCCGGGGCTCGGTGGCCGAGCTGGTGATGCGGATGAAGAGCTCCTCCAGCGACACGTCCGTGCCCTCGGGGCCACTGAGCTGCGCGCGGATGTCCGCCAGCGTGCCCAGCGCCACCACGCGCCCCCCGGCGATGACGAGGATGCGGTGACACAGCTCCTCCACCAGCGGCAGCAGGTGCGAGGAGAGCACCAGCGCCGTCCCCGCCTCCGAGCGCTGGCGCAGCGAGGCCTTCATGCGGCGGATGGCGAGCGGATCCAATCCCGTGAGCGGCTCGTCCAGGATGATGAGCCGGGGCGAGTGCAGGAAGCCGCACGCGATGGACAGCTTCTGCTTCATTCCGCGCGACAGCTCGCCGGGCAGCGCCTTCTCCTTGCCCGCCAGCTCCATCTCGTCGAGCAGCCCCCTCGCCCGCGCCTCCCAGTCCTCCACCCCGTACAGCCGCGCCACGAAGTTCAGGTGCTCCCAGACGGTGAGGTACTCGAAGAGGCGCGGCTCGTCCGGCAGGAACGCGAGGGCCCGCTTGGCCTGCACCGGCTCCTCCGCGAGATCATGCCCCGCCACCCGCACGCGCCCGGCCGAGGGCGGCAGGATGCCCGCCAGGCAGCGCAGCGTCGTCGTCTTCCCCGCCCCGTTGGGCCCCACCAGCCCGAGCACCTCGCCGGGGGCAACCGCGAACGTCAACCCCTGCACCGCCCGCACGTCGCCGTACGTCTTCTCCAGTCCCTCCACCTTCAGGATCGCCGCCCTCGGGAGCTCGCTCATGTGCGACAAAATACGCGCCCGCCCGGGTGGATTCCAATGAAGGGGCCTTCGCGGGAGCGGGGCCCGCTCGAAAACGCTAGGGTACGCCCCTCCCGGAGAGTGTTGATGCGGTTCCTCAATGACCAGAAGCCTCCCTACGATCTGACCTACAGCGACGTCTTCATGGCGCCCGGCCGCTCGGAGGTGGGCTCGCGCTTGGAAGTGGACCTGACCCCGGCCGATCGCCTGGGCACCACCCTTCCCATCGTCGTGTCCAACATGACGGCCGTCTCCGGCAAGCGCATGGCCGAGACGGTGGCGCGCCGGGGCGGCATCGCCGTGCTGCCCCAGGACATTCCGCTCGACATCGTCGCGAGCAACATCTCGTACGTGAAGTCGCGTCACCCCATCTACGAGACGCCCATCACCCTGCGCCCCGGCGACACCATCCAGGAGGCGCTCAACCTCATCCACAAGCGCGCCCACGGCGCCGTCGTCGTCCTCAACGAGAACGAGGAGCCCGTCGGCATCTTCACCGAGACCGATGCCGCCGGCTTCGATCGCTTCACCCAGTTGCAGCGGGTGATGGCCACCGAGCTCGTCACCTTCGAGGAAGGCACGCCGCTCGAGGCCATGTACGAGCGCCTGGCCAGCAAGCGGATTTCGTGCGCCCCGGTGGTCCGCGGGCGGCGGCTCGTGGGCGTGGTGACGCGCAAGGGCGCGCTGCGCTCCACCCTCTACAAGCCAGCGCTCGACCCCAAGGGCCAGCTGCTGATCGCCACCGCCATCGGCATCAACGGCGACGTGAAGAGCAAGGCCGAGGCCCTGCTGCGCGCGGGGACGGATCTGCTCGTCATCGACGTGGCCCACGGCCACCAGCGCAAGATGCTCGAGGTGGTGGAGCTGGTCCGCTCGCTCTCCCCCTCCGTGCCCATCATGGCGGGCAACGTCGTCACCCCCGAGGGGACGCGGGATTTGATCTCGGCCGGCGCGGACATGGTGAAGGTGGGCGTGGGCCCCGGCGCCATGTGCACCACGCGCATGATGACCGGCGTGGGCCGGCCCCAGTTCTCCGCGGTGCTCGAGTGCGCGGATGAGGCCCGCAAGCTCGGCAAGCACGTCTGCGCGGACGGCGGCGTGCGGCACCCGCGCGACGTGGCGCTCGCGCTCGCGGCGGGCGCGGCCAACGTGATGATCGGCTCGTGGTTCGCGGGCACCTACGAGAGCCCGGCCGATGTCATGCGCGACAGCGATGGCCGGCTCTACAAGGAGAACTTCGGCATGGCGTCGCAGCGCGCGGTGAAGGCCCGCTCGCGAGGCGAGTCGCTCTTCGAGCGCGCCCGCAAGGAGCTCTTCGAGGAGGGCATCAGCACCTCGCGCATGTACCTCGATGCCGAGCACCCGGGCGTCGAGGACATCCTCGACAGCATCGTCGCGGGCGTGCGCAGCGCGTGCACCTACGCCGGTGCGCGGACGCTCGAGGACTTCCACCGCGACGCCACGGTGGGCGTGCAGAGCCAGGCCGGTTACGAGGAAGGCCGGCCCGTGCGCACGAGCTGGTAGGCCCCCTCCCCTGCTCGCCCGCGTGGCGGCCTTCCTGCGTCCGTACGTCTTGACCTAATGTCACGGCCCCAGAGCCCGGGGATCAACCCACGGACCTCTTTTGGAGCCGGACAATGAGCACTGAATCGAAGAAGCCGTCGCTGTACGAGCGGCTGGGGGGCGTCTATGCCATCGCCGCGGTCGTGGACACCTTCATCGACCGCATCATGGTCGCGCCCGAGCTGAACGCGAACCCGCTGGTGGACGAGGCGCACCACCGCGTGCCCAAGGCCGGCTTCAAGTACCTGGTGACGGAGCTGGTGTGCCAGGTGACGGGCGGCCCGCAGCGCTACACGGGCAAGACGATGGCCGAGTCGCACAAGCACCTGAACATCTCGCCGTCCGAGTGGGTGGCGTTCGCGGGCATCTTCAAGGCCGTGCTGGACGAGTACAAGGTTCCCGAGGCCGAGCAGGCCGAGCTCTTCGCCATCGTGGGCAGCACCCGCGCGGACATCGTGGTGGAGAAGCCGGTCGCCAAGGCCAGCTGAGCCATCCCCGTCCCCCGCGGGTTCGAAGCCGGTCGGGGATACACAAAGCCGAGGCCGGAAGCCGCTGAGCGATCAGGGGTTTCCGGCCTCGGTGTTTTCAGGCTCCGGCTCGCTCACGCGTGCCAGCATGAGCCCGGTCCTTAGTCGGCGCGCTCGACGGCCTCGGCGATGAGCTGCCGCTGCCCGCGCGCCACTCCCTTGATGACGTACCACTGCTCCGGCGTCCCCGAGCTGTACGCCTTCGCCTGGCGCACCGCGCGCTCGGCCTTGCTGCCCTTCTTCACGTACATCCGCATCGGCAGCCCGCCGGAGTCGGTTCCCTCGGGGCCGGTGACCGTGAAGGGCGTGTACTCGTCCTTGGAGAGCTCCGGGAGCTGGTACTGGTTGTCGGTGCTGCGGATGACGACACGCATCGCCACGCGCTTCCCCTCCAGCGCATCCCACGCCGAGCCGCTCTTCGCGGCCTCACCCCAGGTGACGTCCTGGTAGTCGAAGTCCGACTCGGCCCGCGCGACGCCGGTGAAGGAGACCGGCAGGTCCTTCGCGCGCGCGCCGGCGGTCACCTTCGGGTTCGCCGGGAAGAGCTTGAGCGCCTTCTCCCACGGATACAGCGGCATGAAGCCGGACGGCCCTTGCCCCCCGGTGGCGAGCACCGGCTGGCCGAGCATCTCCCGGAGCTGGTTCCAGTCGTCCATCGTCACCTTGCCCGGCACGTAGGCGGTGCGGTTCAGGTAGGCGTCGAACCACTTCTGGTCGATGGGCAGGCCAGCCGAGATGACCTGGTTGCCCGCGAGCTTCTTGAACTTGAAGTCCTTGAGCTGGGCGAAGGTCTTGTCATCGACCGTGACGTTCTCCTGCGGCCGCATCACGTTCGACCAGAGGTTGTGGTTGAACGTGTTGTTCGTGAGCTCCACGTCGGCGGGGTTCGCCATCAGGCGGATCGCGTCGTTGTCGGCGAACTCGAAGATGTTGCCATCGATGATCGCGTTGACGCCGTTCTCCACCGACAGCAGATGTCCGTTGCGGCCATTGCCCTGGCCGAACCGGATGTCCCACGAGAACGCCACGGTGTTGTTGCGGAAGATGAGCGGCGCGGTGCCGAAGCCGCGCTGCACCACCACCGTGCGGGTGTGGTGGTTCATGAAGATGTTGTTCTCCAGCGTGTTGCCGCTGCCGATGCGGACCGCGCCCTCGGCGCCGTTCACGAACAGGCTGTTGCGCACGACGCACTCGGGCTTCGACAGCCACAGGTGCTCGAGCTTCTCCGAGTTGTCATAGTCGAGATCGCCGTTCGGCTTGTACTTGTTGTCGGTCGCACGGTCGAACACGAAGCCGTCGACCACCGCGCCGGTGTGATCATCGGCGCCTTCGAGGACGTAGCCATCGCGGCGGCCCTTGTACTCGGCGGGTGCGAACAGGCGCGTCGGGTGCTTCCACGGGTTGCGCTCGCGGAACTGCGCGTCGTACCCGCCGATGAGCGAGATGTAGGGCGCGTCGATCTTCCAGCGGCCCGTCTTGAGCTTGCCGTAGTACTCGCCCTCGGCGACGTGCACGAAGTCACCGCTCTCGACCTTCTCCAGCGCCTGCCACGGATCCTTGAAGGGTTTCTCGCGCGACCCGTCGCCGCCGCTGGCTCCCGCCCGTACGAACCAGTCCCGGCCCTGCGGACGGCTGCCCACCTTCGCCGCGGCCTCGTACGGCTCGAGGCTGTCGACGAGGAAGCCCGCCTTCGGGTAGCCCTTCATCACGTAGGCGGTGCCCTTCGCGAGGAAGAGCTTCGGCGGAGGGCCCGAGCCCCCCCACTCGCCCGTCGCGGCATCCGCGACCCGCTGCGCGGTGGAGCCCTTCCGGAAGAAGCCCACGAATTTGCCGTAGCTGCCCGTCGGCTCGTGCAGGAACACCCCCGCGTGCTCGTCCGGCTTGAACGGGGCCGGCACGCCGCTCACGTTCGCGACCGAGCTCAGCGCGACGACGAGCTCGAGCGGCTGGCCCTCCACGCTCTCCGGCTTGCTCAGCCACGCGCTGACCTCCATCCGCTTGTACGCCTTCTCCGGCGCCGCGGCCGCCACCTCCTGGAAGCTGACGGTCAGTGGCCTCACCCGCGCGCCGGCCTGGCCCGCCCCCTTGGGCGCCAGCAGCTTGAGCGCCTTGTCGAGGTCCATCGCCGGGGCCACGCCCGACGGCGGGGTGCCGCCCTTGGCGATCATCGGGAGCCCGAGCACCTGACGCGCCTTGTTGAAGTCGTCCATCGTCAGCTTGCCGGGCGTGGCGGCGGTGCGCTTCGAGACGCGGTCCAGCCACTCGGCGTCCACCGGCAGCTGCGGGTTCTTCACCTCGTTGTTCGCGACCTTCTTGAAGCCGACCTCCTCGAGCAGCTCCATCTCCTTGTCGTCCACCGGCATGTCCTTGCCGTCGGAGAAGAACTTCAGGTTCGAGTAGAGGTTCATGAAGAACACGTTGTCGGCGAGCGTGCTCTTCTCCGGGTTGGCGGTCAGGTAGATGCCGTTGCTGTCCGAGAACGCGATGATGTTGCCGGTGACGGTGGCATGCGCCTTCAGCGCGAGGCCCGAGCCGTTGTAGGCGCCCTTGCCAGGCTCCTTGAACGACATGGTGAAGGCGATGGTGTTGTTCTTCACCACCGCGACGGCCTGCTTGTCGGTGGTGCTGTTGATGTTGATGCCCCAGTTGACCGCGTTCACCACGAGGTTGTTCTCGAGGGTCGATCCCGCCGCCGCGACGATGCCGTCGAAGCCTGGGTTGACGATGACGCAGTTGCGCACGGTCGCCGGGAGCGCGAACCGCATCGGGCCGTCACAGGAGGGGTACTCCTTGCGGCCGAGCTGCTCGGGCGTCTCGTAGGGGCACTGGTCACGCTGGTCGATGGTGAAGCCGTCGACGACCGTGCCCTTCTTGGTGGACACCAGCCGCTCCTGCTTCGGGCGGTTCTTGGAGTTCTTGTCCCAGTGCAGCTGGGTCACGTTCTTCCAGGGCTCGCGGCTCTTGAAGTCCGCGGCGTAGCCGCCGAGCAGCTGCACATCGTCGACGGGCACTTCCCACATGCCGTTGCCGAGCCGGCCGAAGTACTTGCCACCCGCGACGTGGATGACGTCGCCCGACTGGCACTTGTCGAGCGCCTCCCACGGATCGCTGAACGGCCGGGCCATGGACCCGTCGCCGTCCGAGCCCGCGCGGACAAACCAATCGCGCGCCGAGGACACCGGTGCGAACAGACAGACTGCGACCCCCACAACCACCGCAATCGAAAGTCTCATGAGGACGGCTTCTAGCAGGAAGCCCATATGAGAGTGTCGAGAAATGCTGATGAGCCCCTGTGGGCAACGGCTGTCAAGCGCTCAGCTGCGAGTGACCGGCGCGATCGCTGTCGGATGACGGGAGCGGATTGCGGGCGAGGAACGAGAGCGCCTTCTCGAAGGCGGCCTGGTTCGGCCAGCGGACGTGCTCATAGAGGCCGCGGAGCTTGCTGCTGTGAGCGGGAGGGACGGCGTCGGGGGCGGTCGCGGCTCCGTGGAGATCGAGGCTCTGATACTCGAAGGGCCAATTCCGTGCCTGGAGCGTCTCGATCCACTCCTGCGTGGTGGAATAGGGCACCAGCGCGTCGCAGAGATTGCGCATCAAGGTGATGGGCACCCTGCGCGTCCAGGTCATCGGCACGGGACACGGAAGGCGCGTCCACGGATTGGCGCCCGCGTACTGGGCGATGGAGGCGATCCGGTTCGCCCGCCACATGCCGTAGAGCGCCGCCATGTACGCGCCGTTGCTCCAGCCGAACACGTAGATGCGGTCGGTATCCACCAGACCTCGGGCCACCACCTCGTCGAGGAAATGATCGATGGCGAGTGCGTCGAGGTTGTCCGTGGGGTTGCGATACCACTCGTCCCAATGGAAGCCGGCGCCAGTGAGGGCACCGGCGGGACGGGCACGCCGGCCCATGGGCGAGAGCATCAGGAAGCCGCGAACCTCTGGATCGCTCGACAGCGCGGCGGTGTCGTGGAGCCCGTACAGCGACTTACCGAGCGAATAGAGACTCGCGGGCGTGGCGCGGGAGCCGTGCAGGTGGATGAGGAGCGGCCATTTCCGTCCGGCGTTGCCCGGCTGGGAGGCCTGCGCGGGCAGGTTCAGGCAGGCATAGCGCGTCACCCCCTCCTGGACGAAGGAGAGCACCTCGCCGCCGTCGGCGCGGGGGCGGAAGGTCACCGGCTCCACGGTCCGCATCGGCGGCGCCCCGTCGACGGAACAGGTCACGGCGGTGCCGGCCGGCGTGGCCGGCGAATGAAACAGGGTGGTAGCGAAGGATTTCAGCTCGGCAAGGCCTCGGGCCATGTGTCACCTCGTGTGCCTGCTTGGACCCGCGAGGCGGAAATCCGGGCAACACCCACACGCCGAGCGGAGACGGGTTCCAAGCCCGTTCGCGGGCCAAGCCCTGATTTTCCTCGGGATTTTCCGGAGGGCGGCCTCGGACGCAACTCCGCTAAGCCATAGGAACTAAGTTCTTTCAGGGGTCCGGCGAGCAGGACGGAGAAGAGTCCGGAGCACGCCGGGCCGGCTCAGCTGCTGTAGGCGACTGACGGCCTGAGCATAGAAGGAGTCGCGCTTCTTCGTCAGCATGCGACTGAAGAAGGTGTCCTTGGTGTGGCCCCAGAAGCCCTCAATCCAGTTGAGACTCTCGGACGTGTACTTCGGCAGGAAGATGGGGGTTACCCACTGCCGCGCCGCCTCGAGTGCATGGCTGGCCCGTTTTGAGGTGAAGCAGCCTCCGTTATCGAGCACCAGGATGATTCGTCTGCCGGTGCGTCTGGCCCTGCGCACCAACTTGTTGAGCAGGGCGATGAACAGGTCGGTGTCGACGCTCTTGGGCCCGTGGCTGAAGAGGAACGGGCCCTTGGGGTAGCGCAGGGCTCCGCAGACGGCCACGCGCACGTTCTTACCGGGCGTGTGCAGCAGCAAGCGTCGGCCCCTGCGTCTCCACATGGCGCGCGTCACTGGCAGCAGGTCGAAGCGCACTCCATCGCCGTACCACAGCTCGAATCTGGCTCCCGAACGGCTGCTGCGAGTGCGCAGGGCCTTGAGGCGACGGGCGGCGCGTCGTTTTTTCCCCCTCCTCGCGCAGGTTGCGAGTGGTGGGTTTGGCGCGGCGCCACACGTAACCGTGCTGGCGCAGCAATTGGCCCACCCATTCAGGGCTGACGTCAACGCCCGTACGCTGCCGCAGGTACTCCGCCAGGCGCGAACGCGTCCAGCGAGTGAAGGCGAAGTCCAATTGGCGCGGGTCCGACTCCACTGTGCGCAGCAGCAACCGCAGGTAGGTGGACTCCACCTGCCTGGGCCTGCCCGAGCGCGGTGCGTCCGTAAGCCCCCGCAGACCCTGCTGCCGCCACCGTCGCCGACACTCGTACACCGTGCGCGCGCTCAGCCCCAGGGTTGCTGCAATGCTGGCTGCACTCTGCCCCTGCGCACTCAGCAGGACGACGCTGGCCCGCAGTGCCACTCCCCCCTGGCCTCTCTGCCGCATGGCCCTCTGTAGTACCAGCCGCTGCTTGGGGGTCAGCCGGATGCTACTCTGCTCAGGGGTCATCGCCCCTCCTCACTCCTACCGAGCGGCGATGCTACCCCCTGAAAGAACTTAGTTCCTATGGCTTAG
>NZ_JBJMQO010000031.1:0-108253 GCF_045802675.1 Archangium sp.
CCACCTCGAGCGGGACAAGGCCCAGGGCGCGTTGCGGCGCCACCTGCCGGGTTACGACAAGGAACTCGATTTTCAGAAGCTCCACCCGGGATATGGAGACGCCGTCCGCCGGGCACAGGCACTGGAGGTGGAGGCTGAGCGGCAGGCGGCACCGGGCCGCAACCCGACCACGGGCGTCCACCGGCTGACCGAGTCCATTCGTAAGGGTGGCAGCTCCTGAGAGTTCCGCGTCTCACTCGTAGTCGACTACGAGTGAGTGCCACTTGTGGAGCACCTGGGACTGCCCATGTCGAGGGCGAGAGTGGCTCCAGCGCAGGGGCTCGCCCAGCGCGCGTGGTGTTGAGCCCCAAGCCGTCACGGTGCCCTAGAAGCCCACGCCCCTTGCCGCCCCCCCTGCTGGGTGGGCCGCTTGGGCCGACGTGTGCCTACCCCCTCTGCTCCATCCCTCACCCTCAACACGGCTCCCATCCCGCCTGTACGCCTTCGGATTTGGTCCAAATTTGGTCCGACAAGACTGTTGACCCCCCGGGCTGCCGGGCGGGCGTCCACCCGGCCCCTCGGTTTCTACTGATTGAGCCAGCTATTCCGGATTCTGTAGACTGGTTCAATCCGATGAACGCTCGCACAACCTCACGAGTCAAACCCACGTCCCTGCGGCTGCGGATGAAGGAGGAGGCCCGGGCCTCCATCCTCGACGCGGCCGAGCAGGTGCTGGCCGAGCAGGGCCTGCACGCCGCGCGCATGGACGACATCGCCGCGCGCGTGGGCGTCTCGGTGGGGACGCTCTACAACTACTTCGAGGACCGGCAGCAGCTGCTGGAGGCCCTGCGCGACGTGCGCGGGCGCGAGCTGCTGGCCCTGCTCGACGCGGAGCTCGAGCGCAGCCAGTCCTCTCCCTACCGGGCGCGGCTGCACGGCTTCCTCCGCTGCATCCTGGAGCACTCCCGCACGCACTTCCGCCTCTTCTCCCTCCTGCTGGAGGACTCGCTGCGGCGCGGCGCCTCCCGCGAGGGAGACATGGACCGGCACCTGGAGATGTGGCGCGAGGTCTCCCTGCGCCTCGAGCACCTCGGCCGCCAGGGCGTGAAGGAAGGCGCCTTGCGGCCCGAGGACGCCCGCCACTACCCCGCGATGTTGTTGGACCTGATGCAGGGGCTCGTCCTGCGCCAGCTCATCGCGAAGCAGCCCGCGCCCGCCGACGAGCTGCTCGCGCCCGTGCTGCGCTGCTTCCTGGAGGGCGCCGCCCCCCGTCCCCGCTGAGTCCCCCTTCCACTCCTGTCGTCCACCCCCCAAGGAGCAGCCCCCCCATGAGCCTGCTGGACCACTTCGACTTCTTCCACCCCGACGTCATCAACAACCCGTACCCTTACTTCGCCGAGCTGCGCGAGAAGGCGCCCCTCTTCTGGATGAAGAGCCTCCAGGTCCACGTGCTCAGCCGCTACGAGGACGTGGCGTACGTGCTGAAGAACCCGGCCCTGTTCTCCTCCGTCGACATCCGCGTCGCGGGCAAGCGGCGCGAGGAGCGCTCCGCCATCAGCGAGTTCAGCTCGGTGTCCAACCTCATCTCCTCGGATCCGCCCATCCACACGCGCCTGCGCGGCATGGTGAGCCGCGCCTTCGTCCCCAAGCGCATCTCCGAGCTGGAGCCCCGCGTGCGCGAGCTGTCCCGGGGACTCGTGGCGGAGATGGCCGCCCAGGACGAGTTCGACTTCATGGACGGGCTGGCCTCTCCGCTGCCCGTCACCATCATCGCGGAGATGCTCGGCATCGAGGTGGCGCGGCGCCGCGACTTCAAGCGCTGGAGCGACTCGCTCATCTCCTCCACCTCCGAGTCCCTGCGCACCGGGAAGGCGTCGGACGAAGCCGTCCGCAGCGGCCAGGAGATGTCCGCCTACATGACGGAGATCGCCGAGAAGCGCCGCCGCGAGCCCAAGGGCGACCTCATCTCCCTGCTCGTGCGGGGCGGCGAGGGCGCCGAGCCCCTCACTCCCCAGGAGGTGAACTCCTTCGCCATCCTGCTGCTCATCGCCGGCAACGAGACGACCACCAACCTGCTCGGCAATGCCCTGCTCGCCCTCGTCCGGCACCCGGAGCAGTACGAGGCGCTGCGGCGCGACCCCTCGCTCCAGGCCTGCGCCGCCGTGGCCGAGGAGACGCTGCGCTACGACTCGCCCGTGCTGGGGCTGATGCGCCGCACCACCCAGGAGGTGGAGCTGGCCGGTGGGAAGCTGCCCGCGGACTCGACGGTGATGGTGCTGATGGCCTCCGCCAACCATGACCCGCGCAAGTTCCCCCACCCCGAGCGCTTCGATTTGCAGCGCGACACCACGGGCCTGCTCTCGTTCGGCCACGGCATCCACTTCTGCCTGGGGGCGCCGCTCTCGCGCCTGGAGGCCCCGGTGGCGCTCCAGGAGTTGATGGCCCGCGCCCCGCGGCTGGGCTTCGCGTCCCGCCAGCCCGAGCGCGTCGACTACGGCGGCTCGTTCTTCCTGCGCGGGCCCCGCTCGCTCTGGCTGCGCAAGAGCTGAAGAACCCGCACCCGGGAGACTGCCCATGACCCCTGAAATCAAACTCGCGACCCCGGAGATCCGGGCCGACCCGTACCCGACCTATGCCCGCTTGCGGAAGGAGTCGCCGGTCGTCGTCATCAAACACCCCATCTTCGGCAAGGCCTACTACCTCACGCGCTACGACGATGTCGTGAGCTCCTTCACGGACCCACGCCTCGCCAATGACCGCCGCAACGCCGTGGGGGGGAGGGATCCCCTGGACCGCTGGTGGGTGCCCCGCCTGTTCCGCATCTTCCAGAAGAACATGCTCTCCAGCGACGCGCCCGATCACCGCCGCCAGAGGGACCTCGTGCACAAGGCCTTCACCCCCCGGCGGGTCGAGGAGATGAAGCACACGGTGGAGAAGATCGTGGGCGAGCTGCTCGACGCGGCCCAGAAGCAGCAGACCGTCGACCTCATCGCCGGCTTCGCGCTCCCCCTGCCCCTGACGGTCATCTCGGAGATGATGGGCGTTCCCGAGGAGGATCGGCTGACGTTCCACCGGCAGATGGGCGGCCTGCTGGACAACCTCACCAGCCCCCTGGGGTTCCTGTCCCAGACCCCCAACGCCTTCAACATGATGCGCTTCTTCCGCAAGCTCATCCGCCTGCGCCGTGCGGAGCCCCGGGATG
Organism: Archangium sp.; assembly: GCF_045802675.1. Classification (GTDB taxonomy): domain Bacteria; phylum Myxococcota; class Myxococcia; order Myxococcales; family Myxococcaceae; genus Archangium. The sequence goes on from NZ_JBJMQO010000031.1 coordinate 3,182, forward strand.
ACCTGCTCACGGCGCTCGTGCAGGCGGAGGAGCAGGGGGATCGCCTCAGCGAGGACGAGCTCATCTCCATGATCTTCCTGCTGCTGCTGGCGGGGCATGAGACCACGGTGAACCTCATCGGCAATGGGACGCTGGCGCTCCTGCAGCACCCGGAGCAGCTCCAGAAGCTGCGCGAGAATCCCGAGCTGATCGGCTCCGCGGTCGAGGAGCTGCTGCGCTACGGCAACCCCGTCGACCAGCCCTCGCCGCGCTTCGCCCGGGAGGACATCCACCTGGAGGGGCACGTGATTCCCCGGGGCTCCACGGTGATGCCCCTGCTGGCCTCGGCGAACCGGGATGAAGCGGCGTTCGAGAACGCGGACACGCTCGACATCACCCGCAAGCCCAACCGCCACGTGGCCTTCGGCCTGGGAGCGCATTACTGCCTGGGGGCACCGCTGGCGAGGCTGGAGGGCACCATCGCGCTCCAGCAGCTGGTGCGGCGCTTCCCCCAGATGACGCTCGCCGTGCCCGAGCAGCAGCTGCGCTGGCGTGGCTCCATCGGTCTGCGGGGGCTCAAGGCCCTGCCGCTGCACCTGGGATCGTCCGAAGCCCGGGCCGCCGTGCCCGCGGCGGCCTGAGCCAGGTGGGGAAAGTCCTGTCAGGGTGCTCTCGGCGCGAAGAACGAGGCACCTTCCGGTCGCGTTTCGTCCCGACTGGTACGACCATCGGACCAGTTGCGGGAAAACGCGCCCGGAGCCTCCCCCCCTGACAGGACTTACCTGGCCGCGCTGGAGCGGCGCCGCGCAACCGGCACCTGGGCGTCAGCCGCGAGCCGCGAGGGCCCGCTTCAAGGCGGAGACCTGCCGGGCGATGAAGTCCCGGGAGATGGCGGCATCCCCGGCGAACAGCTCGAAGGCGTGGAAGGCGCCGGGCACCTCGTGCAGCTCACAGGGCACGCCACTGGCCTGGAGCCGGCGGGCGTACGCGACGTCCTCCTCGTGGAACAGGTCCAGGGTCCCGACGCCCACCCAGGCGGGCGGCAGTCCCGTCAGGTCCTCCATCCGCGCGGGCACGGCGTGCTTCGGGGTGGTGGGGGCACCGGGCGCCTGGCCCAGGTAGCTGGTCCACCCGAGGACGTTGCTGCCCGGCGTCCAGATGTATCTCCCGGTGCCCTTGTGGTCCGCGCGGGTGGCGGTCCGGTCGTCGAGCATCGGGTAGAGGAGCAATTGGAAGACGGGTTTGATCTGCTTCCGGTCGCGGGTCAGCTGCGCCAGCGCCGCCGCCAGTCCGCCGCCCGCACTGTCTCCTCCGATGGCGAGCCGGTCGGCGTCTATCTTCAGGGCGCCGGCCTGGGCGTGCATCCAGGAGAGCGCCGCGTAACAGTCCTCCAGCGGTGCGGGGAACGGGTGCTCGGGGGCGAGCCGGTAATCCACGGCGACCACCAGGATGCCCAGCTCCCGGGCGAACCGGGCGCAGACGGTGTCCGACTGCTCGGGTCTGCCGATGAGGTAGCCGCCCCCGTGAATCCACAACAGGGCCGCGCTGCCCGGAGCACGCTGGGGAGGCTCGTACTTCCGGACGCGGACGTCCGGCGCACCAGGCGGGCCGGGAATCCAGACGTTCTCGACGGTGATGCCCTCCGGGGCGCGCGCCGGGATGAGGCGTTGGAGGCCCCGCATGAGGGGCAGGATGAAGCGGTTGAAGGGGATGCTGGGAATCCAGCGGAGCGACTGCAACTCCGGGTGGAGGGAAGAGGGGGGCGGCATGGGTGCGCTCATCCTATGGTGGAAGGACACCCGGGAGGCGCCTCCGCGAGGACCGGGCCTCGGTGTCTGAACCCCGGGCGCGGGGGCTTCGCGCTCAGGCGCCCTCGATGTGGATGCTCGCCCGGCTCATGACGTGGTCCACCGCCAGCGGGTGCCAGGCCACCTGCTCGGTTCGGGCCAGTTGCTCCACCTCGGCGAGGGTGCCCGCGTCCTCCAGCCACGAGGTGAGCGACTCCTCCGCGAGCGTCCCGCCGCGGCCGAAGGCCTGGAGGAACCCGGGGCTCTCCACGTCGGGGTACGTCACCTGGCGCGCGGCCCGGATGTGCACCACGAAGCGCGCGGGCATGCCGCGCAGGGACTCGATGGGGTAGCTCTCGGGCACGGTGAGGTCCACCGCCAGTCCCTCGCCGGGCGAGCGGCCCACGAGCGCCTCGTACAGGCCCGGCAGCAGCGGCTCGGGCTGCACCGCGAGCCACACCTCCGTGCGCAGGCTGAAGGGAATGAGGTGGCCCTGCGAGTAGCCCGCCAGGTCGAGCAGCACCTCGTCTCCCCAGGAAATCGGCTCGCTGGGGTAGCGGTAGCACTCGGTGGCGTGGGCGTGCGCCAGCTCCAGGAAGCGCTCCTGGACCTGCTCGCACAGGGAGGAGTACCGCGGAAATCCAAGGGAGGAATGGGGGCTCATGGCGCGTGCGCTCGGACGGGTGGAGGGGAGGGGCTACTTGCCGCCGAAGAAGTGCTTGAGGCCGTCGCCGAGCTTCCTGGCGCCTTCCTTGATGGAACCGAGGTTGTTGACGACCGCGCCAGCCACGGAGGACGCCGTGGAGACGGCCGCGCCCACCTGCGAGACGATGGGGATGTTGGTGGCGGCGACGATGGAGCCCGCGGCGGTGATGCCGGAGGTCACCTTCGAGGCGACGCTCGCCTTGGGGTCGGCGATCGTCTTGGCGGCGATGGCCGTGTCGATGGCGGCGATGCCGATGTTGAGGCCCGGGGCGAACCGGCCGGCCATCTTGGCCGCCGTGCCCGCGCCCTTGGCGCCCAGCTTCGCCGCGGCCTCGGCGCCCTTGGCGGCGTCGACGATGGCATCCCCCGTCTTGAGGCCCGTCTTCGCCGCGTCGGTGAGGCCATGGGCGCCACCCGCCGCGACCTTCCCGCCCGCCTTGGTGATGCCGCCCTCGAGCTTCCCGGCGAGCGTGTCCCCGCCCACGGCGCGCAGCGCATCCGCGGCGCCCTGCTTCACGGTGACGCCCAGGTTGGCCATCGTGCCCTTGGAGCCGGCGAGCGCTCCGAGCACGTCCACGCCGCGCAGCGGCTTGCCGGAGAGCACCGCCTCGGCGGCCTTGGCGGCGATGTTCTTGCCCGCCTGGCTGTGGGTGCCGAGGGCCGCCTGGGCCGCGTCCTTCAGGTTCTTGAACTCCTTGCCCGATTGAATCATCGCGGCCAGGTCGAGCCCGCCCTTGGCGGTGGTGAGCACGCTCTTGCCCAGCGCGAGGGCGCTGCTGGAGATGGCCTGGGCGCCCTCGCCATTCTGGATGGCGCCGGCGAGGCCCGCGGCGTTGGCGCCGATGCCAGCGACGCTGGCGGCCAGACCTCCGCCCGCCTTCAGCTTGCCCAGGGCACCCGCGGCGCCTGAGGCGTGAGCGGCGTCGGTGGCGTTCCCCACGTACTTCCCGAGCAGGTTCTGCTTCGCGGCGGCCGCCTGCGTCTTGCTCGCGGGCTCCATGACGTCCTGAGAGTGGAGGGAGCCGGGCTTGGAGGCCGCCGGAGCGCTCTTGGGAGGCGGGGTGAGCTGGGGGGCGCTGTGGGTGCGCGTGAGCGCCGGCTTGGAGCCGGTGCCGGGCAGGGGCGCCGAGTTGGAGCGGGTGAGCGAGGGGCGGGCGGCGGCGATGGGCGTGGTCATGGGCTTCTCCGGGGTTGGGGTGCGCGGTGGCTCGCGCTGACGTGCCCAACCCAGAGCAGGAGGTGTGCCAATGCCCACGCGGCCCGACAGGAGCGCCCAAAGTGCCCATTTCCCTCGGGAAACGCCCACGAGCCGGGGGGTCCCGGGGGCGGAAGGGGGAGCGGACCCTGGTGACTCGCGTTCGTCCTGGTGACTGCTGTCACCACGCCCGAGTCATCACGGCCCGCCCCCGGGCGCTCAGTTCATGTCCCAGCGCGCGGCGATCTCCTCGCACGCCAGGTGCACGTCGCCCAGGCGCCGCTGCTGGGCCTTGGGCGCGACGAACACCTTGCCGGCGAACACGTCGAAGACGCGCACCAGCCGGTGGTCCACCTCGCCCTGCTGCTTCAGGTTCTGCTCGGCGAAGAGCTGGAGCACGGTGGCGATGTACTGGCCGGAGGCGTCGTCCAGCGGCGTGTGCTTGGAGAAGTAGAGCTTGAGCAGCCCCGAGCGCATCACGCCGTGGCGGTCCACGCTGCGCAGGAGCAGCTCCGGGCGCACGTTGATGGACACGCCCGCGAGCGCGAGCGGAGGAAGGCCCTCGTCGGCGGGGCTGGCCACGGCGTGGGTGAGGGCCAGCTCGCCCGAGGCCTTGAGGAAGTGCTGGAGGGCCTCGGCGCACAGGGCGAGCCGGTGGGCGTCGAAGTCGTCCTCGGGGATGGCGTTGAGGAGGCGGTGCTGGTGGTAGCGGAGGATGCACTCGTCGCGGCCGCCGCAGAGGAACTCGATGATGGCCTGGGCGGCCTCGGGGTAACGCAGGTACTTGGGGTCACACGGGTGCTTCTGCGCGTGGATGATGCGCTTGCGCAGCGCGGGACGCGCGGTGAGGTACTGGCCGAGCTTGTTGACGGAGACGCACGGATTCTCACGGATATCAGCCACGGAAGACCCTTCCTTGCCGGTGTTGGGCATGAAGCAACACTACCGGACGGGTCTGACATGCCTGGCCCGAGGGACAGGCCCGGGGAAACGCCCTGGCGCAGAGGGAAAAGGGGGTGGGATACCCACCCCCATGGGTCACTTCCCAGCCGCTTCCGCCTCCACCGTCCAGGGCGGCGGAAGCGCCCGCGGTGAAGCGCGAAGCCAGGGGCCTGCCGGGCTCGGTTTGGAGCAACTGGTCCGATGGTCGTACCAGTCCGTGAAAAGCGCGCCCGGAGGGCTCGCCCCCGGTGGGGCCGCTCACTTCATGCAGGCGGCCCAGCCGCGCTTGCCGTTCTCCATGTTCAGCACGAACTGGCTGCCCGAGGTGGTGATGTAGACCGCGTCGTTCCAATCACCCAGGGCCGCGTCGAAGTGGCCGTTGAGGCCGTTGAGGCCGCAGGTCGCGCCGCTCACGCTGGTGAGGTTGAGCTGCGCCGTGCCCGGGTCCCCCGCCTTCCACGTCCAGGCCCCGTCGAACTCGTTGATGTCGAGGCAGACGGCCGTCGCGTGGATGTTCACCGGGTACGTATGGGCACCGGGCTTGAGGGTGAGCTTCCAGTAGGAGCCGTCGTTGAAGACCCGCACCTCGTCCGGGTTCGGCTTGTCGTCGAACGCCCACCCGTACGAGTAGATGGCGCCGGAGCTGTCCTTGAGCGGCACGGCGTAGTTCTTCACGTCCTGCAGGAAGCACTGGCGGTTGCTGGCCGCGGCGGCGATGACCTTGTCGCCGGAGTACGACTGCTCGCCGGTGCTCCAGCTGACCTCGATGCGGCCGGCCGAGCTGTTCACGCACCGCGCGTAGGCGATGAGGTGCTTGCCGGCCTCGGGCTGGACGTAGAGCTCGTAGTTGCCGTTGGCCGCCTTGCGCACGCCGGCCATGGCCGGGTAGGTGCCGCCCGAGTAGAGGTAGGCGCCAATCGGCCGCAGGTGGCCGCCGATGCCCGTCAGGAAGCACGTGCGGCCCACCGAGGTCCCGATGTCCACCGAGCTCATCTTGGTGTCGCCCCAGGAGTAGGTCCAGTTGCCCGAGAAGGCCGCCTCGCTCACTCCGAGCTGGCTCGGGCCGTCGTTCATGGCATCCATGGCGGGTTCTTCCAGGCCACCGCCGCACGCGGCGAGGGACAGCGACATCACGGCGGACAGCGAGAGGGTCTTGGCGGATTTCGTGAACATGTTCGTGGCTCCTTGTCTGGTTTGTCTTTGCATCTGCTGTGGATGCAGGGAGCCATTCCAAAGAGCGTGCCAGAGCCCACGCGCGAGTCCGGAGTGCTGCCGTACCGCGCGCCAGCGACGTGCGCGGCGGCCATGGCGAGGCACTCGCGAGGGGCCTTTTCCCCTCTAGAAAAGCCTCATTCGAGCCCATGCGCCCAGGCGGTGGACGTGGGGCCCGTGCCGGCCGCGCGGGTGCTGGTCGTGCCTCGGTGCGGAGTGCCGGCACGGGTTGTGCCCGTGCCGCGGGGCCTGTGCCAGCCGTGCCACGTGTGCCACCCGTTGTGTCAGCTGGCGCCGGAGGGGCGCGAGTCGGCGCCGAGCAATTCCTTCACGCGCTCGAGCACCGGGGGGAGCACCTCGCCGATGCCCGCGTCGATGCGCAGGTGGGCCCGCTCGTCGAAGGGCGTCTCGCCCCGGTTGAGCAGGATGAGCCGGGCACCCAGCTCCAGCGCCACGCGCGGCATCTCGTTGGCCGGAGACACCACCAGCGACGAGCCGATGGCGAAGAACACGTCGGACTTCTCGGACTCGGCGAGGGAGCGCTCGATTTCCCTCGCGGGCAGCGGGTCCCCGAAGTTCACCACCGACGAGATGATGCGGCCCTTGCAGATGGGGCAGCGCGGCTGGCCCTTCTGGGGAGGCTGGGTGCGGTAGCCCTCGCCCCACACGCGCCGGTCCCACCCCACCTGGCTGAAGCTGAAGCGGCTATCGCACGCCAGGCACCGCATCAGCTGGCCGTTGCCGTGCAGCTCCGCGAGCTTGTCGCCGGGAAAGCCGGACTCCAGGTGCAGGTTGTCCACGTTCTGCGAGATGAGGAAGCGCAGCTTGCCCAGGCGTTCCAGCTCGACGAGCGTGTGGTGCGCGACGTTGGGGCGGATTTGGGAAGCGGGCTTGCCCCACTTCGGCGGTGGCAGGCCCGCGTCGCGGCGCGTCCACACGCCATCGGGGCCACGGAAGTCGGGCAGGCCCGAGTCGGTGCTGATGCCGGCCCCCGTGAAGGCCACCAGGTGACGGCTGGCGGCGAGCCACTCGGCCGCCTGTTCAATCTGTCGCTTCAGGGGGTCACTCATGGTCGGTCCTCGCTGACCCGTGAAAAAGGCCGGACGGGTGGAAACCGTCGGCATCGCCCAGGCCATCCCCCCCGGACGGGGGTGCAGGGCGGCTCGGGGCTCGGGGGCGAAGGGCCGGGCGTGCGCGGGGGGAGCGGGCAGGGGAGCGATGCGATGCCTGGGTTGTCCGTAACCCCGGCGAGCGCCTGGGCACGCCCAACGAGTACCAGCCCTGTGCGCGCGGACGGTGCTCAGAGGGGGAAGCGCGCGCCCACCTGGCACGCAGCGTTGCCGCTTTCTCTCGAAGTTCGTCGAGAGTGAGCGGGTCGAGTGCTCGCCCCCGGTGTGCCACCGCATGGCAATTCGGGCAGAGCAATAGAAAGTCCTTCTTTTCGGGAGTCTTCACACCCTGGCCGATGAGCCGCGTGTGGTGCACGTGAATCAGAGCCTCGTATTCGGCGCCGTAGACGCCCAGGCTTTGATCATGTTCGAAACTCGATGTGAAGGGAATCCGTCCATGGCGAGTTCAGGACTGGCTCAGTCCGCGGGATGAGTCAACCAGAACGCGCGTCCTTGGTGATGCAGCATCTGCTCCAGGAAACGAGAGAAGGAGTCTGTAATCTGCTTGCACTCCTCCGGTACCAACATGGCTTCATGGAAGCCGTCGATGATGGGGTAGAGGCCGTTGAGAGGTGTGCTCACATCGATGATGATGCGATCACTATCGGGGAGATCTGCGATGACATACCAGGATGCCAGGCCCCACTCGTCAGTGTCCGAGCCTCGCATATCCACGCGGGCGCGGCGGAGCTGGGACAACGCGCGGAATCGGCAAGGAGAGTTTGAGCGCTGGAAAAGTGTCGCCCCATCGCAGTGAAGGTAGAATGCGCGCAGATCCGGATCCAGGCGCCACCCTTGTTGCTTCTCAAATGCTTCAATCTGCCCAGGGGAAGCGGGAGGATTGGGAAAGTGATGACGGGAGATCTCTTCGAGCAGATGTTCCATCGGCATGAAAGTCAGTCCGTATACGGCCAGTGGGGCCCCGCTTTGTTCCAGTCTCCTTTTCCGGAGTAGCAAGCGATATAGGCCGAGTTGATCACGAGATGGGTATCCGGCGGTGCGGGCAGCACGTTGCCATCCGCCAGTGGGTCGCCACCGTGCCGGATGTCTCGAATATGGTGACCAGGCCAGTTCTCCTCGTTGGGCTCGGTAGGCCACTGCCCGAATTCACCGGCCCATTTCCGCCGAAAGGCATCCGTCCCGTTTTTCCAGGCGCTGCGCCGTTGGTCCTGATCTGCCGCGACAGGATAATCGCAGCAGCAGTGTTTGATGGCCAGACGTCCTCCCGCCGATAGAGGAAAGCCAAGAAACCGCGTCTGGGTGTCTGTTTTGATGTCGGCCAGCCATATGCAGCCCATCAATTTGTAACCGAGTGAGGAGCATCTGGCCTGGCAGTCGTCCAGCCACTCCTGGCGGCACTGCCATGGCCCGTAGTAGATGGCGGTCTGAATCGTGCCACCTGCAGGGTTGGGGAGTTCTGGGCCAACCCACTTCCGCGTAGGGGGTGGAGGGGTGGGCGCAGTGCCGCTTCCACTCAGGGGGAGCAGGAGCGCAACGCCGCATGCGAGTGTTCTTCCGGTCTTGCTGGCCAAAAAATGCACCGCCTTCCTGTTGGAATTCGCCAAGGGAGATTACATCCAACTGGCGCGAGCGCCCCGCGTGAACGGACTCCAGCCCTGAGCGCGCGGACGGTGCTCAGAGGGGGACGCGCTCGCCCACCGGTGGCGGCGTGAAGGGCCGCAGCGCGTCGTCCTTCCAGCGCAGGAAGACGAAGGACGGGTCCTCGAGCGGCCTGTCGAAGGTGAAGCCGAGCCGCGTGGCGCCCTGCTCGTCCGCGGCCAGCACCGTCACCGTCAGCTCCTCCAGCTTCACCTGGTCTCCCTGGCGCAGGGGATGGGCCGGGCCGCGGAATACCGCCTCGAACTCGCTGGTGAGGAAGTGGCCCCGCGTGAGCGAGAGCTCGAGCGAGTCCGGCCCCGTGCGGGTGAGCACGTGCGGCTCGGGGGACAGGGAGAGCTGCCACCACGCGTGCGGTGGCGGCATGCCGCGCGTGGCCAGCACCATCGGCACGTACATGCCCACGGCCGGCGCCGGTATCGGCAGGGCGATCACCCGCTGCCCGGGGAGCCGCTGGTAGTCCAGCTCGCGCTCGAGCGTCTGGAGCATCGGCTCCGTCCCACTGCGCAGTTGCAGGAAGGCGAGCGTCATCAACGGCCAGAGCAGGGGCGCCACCACGAAGTGCGAGAAGGCGAGCACGCCCGCGCCCACCGCCACGCCTCGGGAGCGCGAGCCCTCGGCCTTCGCGCGCCACGAGGACACGAGCACCAGCGCCACGGCCACCGAGGCGCCCAGCCCCGGCACGAGCAGCAGGCGGTTGGCGGGGAAGGTGGCGGCCACCGGCAGCAGCGACAGCGCCGCGCCGAGGAAGAGCCAGCGGCAGTGCCGGCGCTCCTCGGCGTCGACGGACGGCCACGCGGCGCGCACCAGCGCCACGAGCAGGCCGAGCCCGAGCAGCCCCAGGCCCACCAGCACGGGCCGGGCCTGGACGAGCAACCAGAAGTCCGCGGGCACCGCCAGCACCAGTCCGCCCATGAGTGTCGGCACTCGAGCCAGCGCGGCCCCGAGGAAGCGCACGGGCTCGCCCACCGGGTCCACGTAGGAGCCCGAGCCGTAGGCGCCAAAGCCTCGCAGCTTGTACATCCCCAGGTAGATGAGTCCGAGCAGCGCCGCCGGGGCGATGGCGCGCAGCCGCTCCTTCACGCCGCCCTTCTCTCCGAGCAGCTCGTAGGCCAGCACGTACGCGAAGACGCCCAGCGCCGTTTCTCCGCCCATCAGCCCCACGGCGAGCCCGGCCAGCGACAGGGGCAGGGCCCACGTCCGGTGCCGCTCGCGCCACTCGAGGTGCATCCACAGGCCGAAGAGCGCGGGCACCGAGGCCACCAGCGCGTTGCGGTTGGCGATCCACCCGGCGACCATGAAGTGCGCGCCGTCGATGGAGAAGAGCAGCAGCGCGAGCGCTCCGAGTCTCCCCGGCAGGAAGCGCCGCAGCAGCGCGCCGAAGAGCGCCACCATCCCCAGGTACCACGCCAGCGAGTGCAGGTGCCCGCCCACCGGGTCGCGGCCGAAGAGGTGGTAGTCGAGGTTGGCGAGCGCGCTCGACAGGGGCCGCCAGAAGGCGAGCTTGAGCTCGGGCAGCGTCCACCAGGGGTAGGGCCCGTGGTCCATCAGGCGCCGGAGGTGCCCGGCATCCCCGCCCGCGAAGCGGAACAGGTCCGAGGGCGAGCCCATGGCGTCATGGCCCTCGAGGATGAGCAGGTGGATGTAGTCGTCGCTGACGAAGCCCACCCAGACGGTGGGCAGGGAGAGCACCAGCGCCGCCAGCAGGGAGAGCCAGAGCACGCGCGGGAAGGCGAGCCACCGGGCTCGGGAAGGGGAGTCCATGGGCCCGTCGTAGTCCACTTCGTCAGCTCCGGGGAGGCCCCCGCGTCCTCTGCGCCGCACCTCTGGAGGAGACGTCAGCGCGGGGCGTGAGTCCCATCGGGCGTCCAGAGCTGGTCACTCGGCCGCGCTGAGCCGGGGGTGCGCGTCAGGCCGGGCGGTATCGTGAATCCTGTTTCGAGTCTGGAAGAGGAGTCGCGACACCATGAGCCGAGCGGATGCGAAGCACCTGGCGCTCCTCGTCGTGGGCCTGGCCCTGGTGGGGGCGGGCTGCGACGAGCATGGCCATCCACCTGTCACCTACGAGCCGCCCGCGACGCCTCCCTCGCTGCAGGAGCTCTCCGCGTCGCCCGCGTCCGTGGGCCCGGGCGAGGTGCTGCGCCTGGGTGCCACCGCGAAGGACTCGCGCGGCGGTTTGTTCTTCGCGTGGACCACGACGGCGGGCACCGTGAGTGGCCCGTTGGGCAGCGGCGAGCGCGGCGAGGCCCTCTGGGTGTCTCCCTCCTGCCTGCCCTCCGGTGTGCCGCCCACGGTGACGGTGACGGTCACCAATGCCGTGGGGCTCAGTGCCTCGCACACCTTCCCGGTGAGCTGGACGGGTCCCGACTGCACGCGGCCCGCGTGTGCCTTCGCGCTCGAGACCGGACGCGTCTCGCTGGCGGCGGATTGCACCACGGACCTGCCGCTGTTCATCCCGGACGGCCATGCCTTCGATGGCCAGGGACATACCCTCACGGCGGTGGAGCCATCGGGCGGCCACTTCACCGGCGCCGTCCTCCGCAACCGGGGGAGCACGGCGCGCGTGCGCAACGTGACCGTCACCGCGAGCGGATTGGCGGATGTCTGTGAGGCCGGGGCGGCGAGGCTGCGCGGCATCCTGCTCGAAGGGGCTTCGGGAGAAGTGGTGGACAGCACGGTGAGCGGGCTCGCGAAGGGCTCGAGCACGAGCGGCTGTCAGGAGGGCTTTGGCATCGAGGTGCGCAACGACGACGCGAGCCGTGGGCCCTTCCGGGTGGACGTGCTGCGCAACCGCGTCTCGGGGTACCAGAAGGCCGGCATCCTGGCCATCGGCGCCGTGGAGGTGACGATCGACGGCAACACGGTGGAAGGCGGAGGGCCCGTGGCGCAGATCGCCCGCAGTGGCATCCAGGTGGGCAACGGGGCCCGGGGGAGCGTCACGGACAACAGCGTCTCGGGGAACGCGTATACCGGCGCCTCGGGGGACGCCGGTGCGGGCATCGTTGTCTCGGGGGGCAGCTACTACGGCGCTGGCACTGCGCTGAGCACCGGGCTCGTCATCGAGGGCAATACCCTCGCGGACAACGACATCGGCATCTCGCTCTCGCAACTGGAGGGCCCGGGCGGGGCCGCTCCCTCGACGCCCACGCGCATCCGCGTGGCCAGCAACGTGTTGAGCAACGGCGCGGCGACGAACCCCACGTACCAGGCGGCGATCGCCGACTTTGGCACGGGCAATGTCATCACCTCGAACACCGTTTCCGGCGCGGGCTACGACCCGGCCACGGCGGCCGGCCGCACCTTCTCCGTGGACGTGGTGGCGGTGGGGCCCGCGGCGGCGCTCACGTTCCTCACACCCGCGTATGACATCGCGACCGGCGCCTGCTCGGGCGGGGTGACCGTGCAGAGCCAGGACTCCGCGGGCAACCTCGTGCCCTCGGCGGGGACGTTCTCCCTGGCGGCCTCGGGTCCGGTGGGCGCTGGCGTCACCTTCCACGCGGACCCGGCGTGCACCGCGGCGGCCCTCTCCACCGTGGACCTCTCGGGGCCGCAGGCCGAGGCGACCTTCTATTTCAAGTCCTCGCAACCGGGCGCGGCCACGGTGTCGGTGTCCGGAGGCGCGTTGAGCCCGGCCTCGCAGAACCACACCGTCCACTGAGGCGGGCGTGGCAATCCGCCAGGGCGCTCTTGCACGCTGCCACGCCGCGCCGCGGTGCGTCGGAGGTGCTCCCGAGGGAAGGGGCCAAGGGCATGTGACTTGCTGATGCACGAGGGGGAGGAGCCGCCATGCGCCACCCCTTGCCGAGCTGCGTCATCCTCGGGCCGGATGCGGACGAGTCGCTGCGCTCGTTGTTGAGCGACGTGCTGAGCGACATGGGCATTGCCCTGCGTCCCTCGGGGGGCGCGCAGCGGCCGGACGTGGTGCTCGCGCTGGTGCAGCGCGAGGACACCGTGTCGCGGGTGATGCAGGTGGCTGGGAATGAGGCGGGAGCGGCTCCTGTCTTCGTGCTGCTGCCCTTCGAGGACGAGCGGTTGCGGCGCCTGGCGATGAACCTGGGCGCGTGCGGCTGCTACGCGCTGGGCACGCCGCTGGAGGAGCTCAAGGGGCTGCTGCGCGGTGTGGCGGACGCCTGGGGAATGCGTGGTGAACGCGGGAGGCACGGATGATGGAGCATGAGTCCTGGCCGGTGGCGCAGTCGCGTGGGAGGCCCGTGTTGAGGGTGGTGCCCTCGCTGGCGCCACAGCCGCGGACCCCCTCGGGCGAGCGGGTGCTGGTGGCGGCGGAGGGTTTCCGGCTCACCAGCGAGCGGCTGGAGGCGGCGGGCCGCTCGTGGCGCCTGGAGGAGCTGAGCGGTTTCGGCACGCGGCACGAGGCCCCGGGCTTCAAGCTGCCGCTGCTGGTGGGCGCGGTGGCGGCGCTGGTGGTGCCCTCGTTGTTGCTGCAGCCGGGCTCGTTCCGGGTGACGGCGGCGTTGGTGGTGGCCACGGTGCTCGTCTTCGCCTCCATCGCGCGGCTGGTGGTGGCGGCGGACACGTACTGGCTCACCGTGCGCACCGCCGAGGGCGAGCGCCAGGTGCTGCGCTGCCATGACCATCAGCTCTTCGCCCGCGTGGTGGAGGAGCTCGGCGAGGTGCTCGTGCCCCCCGAGCCCAAGCCCGTGGCCCCCGCCGCGGTGCCCGCGCGCCGGCTCGCCCTGGTGCGCTGACACCCCGCTCGGGGCACGGGGTGAGGCGTAGAGTGGAACGGCATGTTTCCGCGTGCCGTCCTCGTCCTCTGCCTGCTGCTGCCGCTCTCGTCGCGAGCCACTCCGCCTGAAGGCGAATCGCGCCTCACGCTCCTGGAGCCCGTGACGGTGAGCGAAGCCTCCAGCCCCGTTCCTGGCCGTGGGCTCGCGCTCTCCTTCAAGCGCCTTCCACCGGACCTGGCCCTGGCGCGGCTCTCCGTCGAGGACGCGCGGGTGTTCATCGAGGCCCTGGAGGAGGCCTTCCCGGTACCGAGGTCGCTGTCGGGGCCGCCTCCCGCGAAGCGGTTCCTGGTGGGGGCGGCCATGACGGGCACCCTTCTGGGGCCATCGCCGGGTGCCCGGTATTCGGACCTGGAGAGAAGGCTGCGCGCGGGCTACGAGGAGCTCCTCGGCCCTTCAGCACTGCCGCTGCTGTCCTCCCTGGAGGACAGCCGGTGGTTCCAGGCCCTCGAACTGTCGCCCCGTTACATGGGCGACGGCGTGCGCGAGGCCGCCATGGAGCTGCTCAGTTCTCCGGCCGTCGCCTACTCCCTGGCCCTGTCGATGATGCTGTACATGGCGGCATGGGTGGCGCCCGAGCCCGTCTTCTCCAAGGCGTTGGCCGCGGCGGTCACCGTCGGACTGTTGATGACCTACACCGCGGCGGAGCTCTACACCGTGGGGATGGCCTGCCTGACTCTGTACCGGGAGGCGGAAGCCGCGAGGACCCCGGAGCAGTTGGAAGCGGCGGCCGAGCATTTCGGGAAGGCTATAGGAGGTGTGGGACTGCGGGTGCTGGTGACGGTGGCGGGCGCGAAGCTCGCCAAGGGGCTGCCAGAGGTGCCCAGAGGGGGACTGTGGGCGCGCTTCTCGCCTCCACGCTTCTCCTTCCCGGGAGGGGCCGCGCGGGGAAGCTTCATCGTGGGAGCGGGGACTCGCGCGCAGGTGAGCGTGGCCAATGGCACCGTGGTGCTCATGGGCGTGTCCGCGAATACGGCGGCCTCCGCGCTCGCTTCGGCAGTGGCCGCGGCCCGGACGTCAGGTGACTGCCGGCCCGAATCGGACAAGAGCGATGCGAAGGGACACCACATCGCCACCGACAAGAACGACATCTCCGACGCCAGCGGTGGCCCCTGGACGCCTGCGTTCAAGAAACTCTTCGCGCGCGCGGGGATGAGCCTCGATGATCCCGCGAACATCGTCTATCTCATCGGCCACGTGGGCCCTCATCCCGAGGCGTACCACCGAGAGGTCTATACGCGCTTGGAGTCCGCGCTTGGGATATGCCAGGTCCAAACGGAGTGCCGAGCGAAACTCGTAGATGCATTGGACAAGCTCGCAGCCGATATCTGTCTGTAAGTCCGGCTCAAGGCTCAACAAACTCATCTCGAAGAAGCCATGAACACGTCAAGACGATATTTCGAATTGCGGGACAACCTGTACATCCCCGGACGGTGGCATCTGAGCACTCCGGATGTGGATGAAAATGGGCAGCAAATAAACCCCTGGCAATTCAAGTATGGGGAGGTCGTCGAACTGGAGGCAGCGCCGTTGCTCCACATGGACCCGCCCGGCCATCCCCTCGAATTCACCCTGACGGGCCTGACGGTTCCGCTGGTCAACGGCCGCGTCGTCTCGCTCTTCGAGCGCCTGGGCCTCGAGCGGGAGGTCCAATTCATCCCCACCCGCGTGCAGGGTTTCACCGAGCCCTATTTCCTCCTCAATGCCCTGCGCGTCATCCGCTGCATCGACGATGCCCGTTGCGAGGAGGTGCAGTACTGGCTCCCCGAGGACAACCGTCCAGACAAGGAGGGCCAGTACCGGGTTGTCGCGGGTTTGAAGGTGGACCCGGAGAAGATAGACGCCGACGTCTTCCGCCCCTGGGGTTGGACGGTCATCCTCATCGTCTCCGAGCGCGTCAAGCAGGCCCTGGAGAGCGAGGGCATCACCGGCACCCGGTTCATCGAGGCCTGAGCTAGCCTCGCGCCCATGCCCGGCCTCTTCCGCGCCCTGCGCCGCCGCCGCCTGCTGCTCCGCCCCTTCCCTCCCGAGTGGCTCGGCTACCTGGAGGCTCGCGTCCCCTTCTTCCCGCAGCTCGCCCCGCCCCTGCGCGAGCGCTTCCTCGAGCAGCTCAAGCTCTTCGCCTGGGAGAAGGAGTTCATCGGCGCCGGGGGCTTCACCCTCACCGACGAGGTGCGCGCCGTGGTGTCCGCCACCGCCGTGCGCCTGGTGGTCCACCTGGACCTCTCCTATTACGACCGGCTGCGCGAAATCATCGTCTACCCGGACGCCTTCCGGATTCCCGACCGCACCGGCGTGGTGCTCGGCGAGGCCAGGCACTGGGGCACCGTCATCCTCTCGTGGCAGTCCGTGCTCGCCGGCCTGCGCAACCCGAATGACGGGCACTCCACCGCCACCCACGAGTTCGCCCACGTGCTCGACCGCGAGGACGGCGCCTTCGACGGCACCCCCCAGCTGCGCCGCTACTCGCACTACCGCGCCTGGGCCTCCGTCATGGGCGAGCACTTCCTCGCCCTGCGCCAGGGCCAGCGCCTGGAGCGTCAGGTGCTCGATGAGTACGGCGCCCTCAACGAGGCCGAGTTCTTCGCCGTCGCCACCGAGTCCTTCTTCGAGAAGCCCCAGCAGATGCGCGAGAAGACCCCGGACCTCTACGCCGAGCTCCAGCGCTTCTACGGGTGGAACCCCGCGCTCGACTCCTAGGAGCCCCAACGGGCCCACGCTCCCCGTGCCGCCGAGCCGGTGGCGCAACTGCGGGCCGCTCGGAGCGCCGCTCGCTGCGGGGCCCTGCGGGTGCGCCAGCCGACAGCGCGGGAGGGGTGGGGCGGCGTCTCGGAACGGTGGGGGTTGCCGATGCGTCCCACCATTCCGAGCATGTGCTGGAGGGCGCCCGGACCGCCGCATGGCGCGCGCTCCCTGGGGAGGTGAGTGATGCGCTTCACCGATTTCCTGTCGGAGGACTGCATCTGTCCGGACCTGCGGGCCCGCGACAGGAGTGGGGTGTTGCATGAGCTGGCCGGGATGCTCGCGGCGAGGTCGCGCGCG
Source organism: Archangium sp. (assembly GCF_045802675.1). Lineage (GTDB taxonomy): Bacteria > Myxococcota > Myxococcia > Myxococcales > Myxococcaceae > Archangium. Next base: position 19,575 of record NZ_JBJMQO010000031.1, read on the forward strand.
CCGGTGCAGCAGCTCGAGGCGCAGCTCGAGGCCCGGGAGCGCATCTCCAGCACGGCCATTGGCGAGGGGGTGGCCATCCCCCACTGCCGCTCCGAGCGGTTGCGGCAGATGACGGTCTGCGTCGCCGTGGACCCCGAGGGCGTGGACTTCGGGGCCCGGGATGGACGGCCGGTGCGCCTCTTCGTGACGCTCGCCTCGCCCACACACGCGCCGGGCACCCACCTCAACGTGCTCGCGCGCATCGCCGCGCTGTTGAGGGATTCGCGGCTGCGGCAGGCCCTGGTGGAGGCGCCCTCCGCCGCCGCCATCCACGCGCTCCTGGTGAAGGCCGAGGACGCCTACCTCTCCGGCCAGTCCCGCCAGGACGCCAGCGCGCACCACGTCAGCGGCCCCTGAGCCTTCGCCGCCCCGCGTGCGCCGGGCGCCCCGCTCCTGCTCCGAGCGGGCGTGACGGCTTTTCCCGCGTCCCCTCGGGGCGGTGACGGATTGTCTCGTGGCTCCGGAGGGGCCGCGCGCCATGCTGTCCGTCCCGCGCCGTGCGGGAGGCGGCTTCGCTCTCGGAAGCGCCCCGTGGCATGGGCGCTGCAAACTCTGCTGCTCCATGGCTCCGAGTACGACGTGCCCAAGGGCGCCACCTTCTCCGCCCGCTCGTGGGCCGCCGGGGTGGCGCCGGGCGTGCACTTCTACTTCACCGGCCATGCGCCCGAGGGCTTCTGGGTGGGGCCTCACCTGGAGCTGTCGACGCAGCGCCAGTCCACGCGCAACACGTTCATCATGGTGCCAGGGCAGGAGGAGCTCCTCGCCGTCGAGGGAAGCTCCCGGACGGTGAACTACGGCGGGAGCGGGAGCGTGCGCGTGGGCTACACCGCCATCCTGTCGCCGGGGCTGACGGTGCAGGTGGGGGCGAGCCTGGTGGCGCGGAACAGCCGCACCACGCCCTTCACCTCGAGGATTGTCGAGCCCTCGAGGATTACCGAGCTCCCGGGGGGAGCAGGCCTGCTCGGTACGGGCTCCGAGCTCCGGGGCTGGTCGGTGGCCGCGCGCATGACGGTGGGCCTGGGCTGGGCGCTCTGAGGGGCTACTCCGCGTCCGTCTCCGGCGCGCTCTTGGCGGGGGCCGCGCTGGCCGTCTTCTTCCGAGCGCCCCCGGAGGCGCGCGGGGCCCGGGGCTTCCTGCCGGCGAGCGCCGGTCCGCTGACCTCCTCGGGCATGAGGCCGGTGGTGGGGCCGGCGCCGGGGGCGTGGGCGATGCGGGGCTTGATGCGGCGCGGGGGGAGCAGGTCCGGCTCGCCGGGCACCTTCTGCGCGAGGAAGATGGCCGCATCCAGCTTGTAGAAGTTGCGGGCGCGGTACCAGGAGAGCGCGGACTCGTTGTTCTCGGCCACCTCCAGCACCAGGTGGGTGCAGCCGCGGGTGCGCGCCAGGTGCTGGAGCTGCTCCATGATGAAGCTGCCCACGCCCCGGCCCTGGTAGTCCGGGTGCACGGCGAGCTCCTCGACGAAGAGCGGCCGCATGCCCCGCTTCTCGAACCAGCGCGGGTTGACCCAGTTGTCGTCGCCGGTGGCCTCGTAGGCGCACTCGGAGTAGCCGACGATGTCCCCGTTCACCTCGTAGACGAGCTGCTCTATCCACTCCGAGGAGTACACCTCGAGGAAGCGCCGCTTGGAGCGGGGCCGCTGGTACTCGACCGTCTCGCGGTTGACGTCGCGGAAGACGAGCTTGAGGAACTCCCAGGCCCGGTTGAGGTCGCGGCGGTGGATGCGCCGCACGCGCACTTCCAGAGTGTCCTTCTTCTTGCGCGAGGCGGGTTTCGGCTCACTCATGGCCCCCTGTCCTAGCCGACTCGGGGGCGCGATGCGCGCGGAACCGTACGCGACCAACCACTGCCCATCATTGGGGCCGGCGAAGGCACCGGCGAGGTCAGTCGAGAAACCGGCGTTCCCAGCGGTGGACGTGCTCGGGGACCTCGAGGTGCGCGAAGCGGGACACGGTGCGGTAGAGCCAGGGCTCCAGCACGCGCGCCAGCTCCCGGTAGGCGGGCAGCACGTCGCCCCGCTCGGTATCGCCCGCCTCGGGCCTCGGGCCCAGGGTGACGACGACCCGCTCCTCCTCCAACTCCTGCACGGTGGTCCCCGGCGAGTGCAGCCGTGCCCGCAGGCCCGCGGCTCCCCCCAGCTCGCCCAGCACGGGCTGGCCCAGGAAGTTCAGCCAGTGCACTCCCTTCACCCGCGTGCCAATGTCGGACGCGAGGAGGGAGGGGTCGGGAATGTCCATGCCCGGGTAGCGGAAGCAATACTCCTGGACCTCCTCCACTGCGCCCAACAGGTTGCGCTCGCTGTTGAAGGAGAGTCCGGCGTGGCCCGAGGAGAGGGGAAGGGGGGCCGCCAGCTCCAGCGCCAGCTCGCGCACCCGGCCCGGGCCGTGCTGCTCGAGGTACTCGGTGGGCAGCCAGAAGGACACCGCCGACACCAGGTTCGAGCCGTCACTGTCCCAGGGGAGGGGCTCGAGTGAGCTCCCCGTGTATTCGAACCGATAAGGCTGTTCGCCAGATGTATCCGCCAGTTGGACTCGGAGCTGGCGGCGGCTCAGTAGCTCGTCTCGGATACGTGCCCAACCTGCGTCATCGAGTTTCTGCCATTGACCCGCCCGCTCCGAATAGTCGCTCAGTCCGTTCTGTCCTATCGCACGCAGGTACGTGTCCAGGGAGCGGACGACCCCCGCGGCTATCCGCACATGCGGGTGGCGCATGTAGAACGTGAGGCTCAAGCCATCACGAAACAGAAAGTATCCGCGCTCCGCGTAGATGCGGATTCTCGGAATGGACTCACTCATCGAATGACTCCCAGTCGAGGGACGACGCGCGCGGGTTTCGGCGCCAATATCCGTTCATACACCTTGCCTTGATCAAGACGCGCATAGGGATGGTCATCCGGGTACTTGCTCCATGGAGGAGTCTCGTCGGTGTTCACGCAGGGGAATTTGAAGTCATAGACCTCCTGGGGCTGGAGCGGGTCACCCTGGTGGATGACCACGTCGGGTTTGAGCGAGCCCTTCAACTAGCCGATGTTTCCTGACTCCTCCAGGGCCCGTTCCTCCTCGGGGCTGACCCGCTTCCAACGTCCCGTTTTCGTGTCGTAGCGATAACGCGGCTCCAGGCTGAATCCATTCGGCCGCAGCTCGCTCAGCCGCTGCCCGGCGCATTCCAGGGCCACCTCGTGCATCTCCGTGCCGAGCTGCATGGCCCACGTCATGCCCTTGCGCTTCGCGTTCTTCGCGAGCTCATTGCATTCGTCGGCGTTGGGAGACAGTCCTTCGAAATCCCCCTGGTGCCGCAGGAGAACCTCCGAGCGGGCCAGGTCGGCGCATTCGGCGAGTGCCTTGTCGATGGAGTCTCTTGTCGTCCTGTCGAGCGCCACCCGCAGCACGGCGCTGACGGAGGCCACCTCCTTCCCGTAGAGCGCGATGCAGGCGGAGAGGCTGTGCCGGCAGGCGGCGGAGGGCGAGTCGAGGGTGTAGCCCAACGAGGTGCCGCGAACCGGAGCGCTCGCACAGGCCCCGAGGAGCACGCTGCTCACGAGCACCCACCCCGCTCGGACGAGGCTGTCGTACGGCATGTCCGCCTCCCATCGCGGCCCGGCTGAACGGGGAGGCCCAGTGTCCATGGCACCCCAACGCGGACTCCAGGTGTCCACCGGTGGAGTTTGCAGGGCTGAACGTTTCCGCCCCATGGCATAGGGTGCCGCCTCGTGAATCCTCCGACGAACACGCCCCCCCGTTGGTTGCTGTATGGCGCCACCGGCTACACCGGTGTCCTCATCGCCGAGGAGGCGGTGCGCCGCGGGCACCGGCCCGTGCTGGCGGGCCGCTCGCGCGAGAAGCTCGCGCCCCTGGCCTCCCGGCTCGGCCTCGAGTCCGTCGCCGTGGGGCTCGACGATGCGCGCGGCCTGGTGTCCGCCCTCCAGGGCCTGCCCCTCGTGGTGCACGCCGCCGGCCCCTTCGTGCACACCAGCGAGCCCATGGTGCAGGCCTGTCTCTCCGCCGGCGCGCACTACCTCGACATCACCGGCGAGATTCCCGTCTTCGAGAACACCTTCCGCCACGACGCCGAGGCGAAGGACCGCGGCGTGGTGCTCATGTCCGGCGTGGGCTTCGACGTGGTGCCCACCGACTGTCTCGCCCGCTACGTCGCCGACAAGCTCCCCGGCGCCCACGAGCTGGACCTGGCCATCGCCGTCGTCTCCCAGGCGAGCGCTGGCACCACCAAGTCCGCCCTCGAGGGCCTGCCCTCCGGCGGCTTCGTGCGCCGCGGTGGCCACCTGCGCCCCTGGCCCATGGGCAAGGGCGTGCGCCAGGTGCGCTTCCTCGACCAGGAGCGCACCGTCATGCCCATCCCCTGGGGCGACCTCGTGACGGCCTGGCACTCCACCGGCATTCCCCACATCACCACCTACATGGCCCAATCGGCCGCCGTGGCCCACGCGCTGCGCTTCACCTTCCCCGTGCTCCGGCGGCTGCTGGCCGTGGACGCGGTGCGCGGACGGCTGGCCCGGCTCGTCGAGTCCAACGTGCGCGGCCCGGACGAGCAGCTGCGCCAGACGGGCTACAGCCAGGTGTGGGCCGAGGCCCGCGCTCCGGACGGCCGGCGCGTGGCGGCGTGGCTGCAGACGCCCGAGGGCTATGCCTTCACCGCGAAGTCCACCGTGCGCGCCGTGGAGGAGGTGCTCGCCAGCGAACGGCGCGGCGCCTTCACCCCCGCCCAGGCCTTTGGCGCCGACTTCGCCCTCTCCATCGAGGGCGTCCGCCGCGAGGACGCACCCGCGTAGGCCCCCCTCCCGCCCGGCCGCCCCCCCTCCAGGCGGAGGAGCCCATGACGAGACGGGCCGGGTCACCGTCGCCCCGGGGGGAGGGGAACCTCCAGGCGGTGGGCCGTACGCGCCCGGGGAGCGCTTCCGGGGTATTCTCGGGGCCGTGCGGCGGTGTCCCTCGCCGCCCGTGGTGAGCGCGGAGCCACCCCGGCCCGCTGATGAAGGAGAGCCATGTCCAGGCGTTGCACGCCTCCGAGTCTGGGAGGCCTCCCCGGCCGTGTTCTCGGGAGGGGGGGGCGATGACGTTCAGGCAGAAGGTGTCGCTCCTGCCCCTGGTGGCCACCGTCTTCCTGCTGGCCATCCTCGTGCTGTCGGTGATGGTGGGCCAGGGCGCCGCGCGGGTGGGCACGCGCATCGTCATCGGCTACACCCCGGCACTCGCCTCGCTGCGGAGCCTGGATGCGATGGCGTCCTCGCTCAAGTGGGACGTGCGCGAGGCGTACCAGGCGCGCGAGGTCTCCCGCCTGGCGGCCCTGCACGAGCGGATGCGGGACTTCCAGGAGGAGCTGGCGCACGCGGAGCAGAACCCGGTGATGGAGGCCTCGCGGCTCCAGTCACTGCGCGAGGCGCTCGCGGCGTTCGGTGCCCAGGCCCAACGCTCGGTGGAGCTGGCGGCGCGGGGAGCGCCGGGCGCGGAGGCGGCCTTCGCGCAGGCGCTCGAGCGCCACGCCACGTTGCAGCAGCTGCTGCGCGGCTCGGGCGAGTGGGCCCAGGCCGAGCTGGAGCAATCCTTCGACGAGATGACGGAGTTGCAGCACTGGCGCCAGCGCTGGGTGCTCTCCCTGGGGGTGCTGTGCATCCTGGTGTTGGGGGGGCTGTCGGCCTGGGTGACGCGGGGCGTGGTGGGGCCGCTCACCCGGCTCACCGAGGTGACGACGCGCATCGCCACCGAGGGAGACCTCACCCAGCAGCTCGACGTGGACTCGAGCGACGAGCTGGGCCAGCTGGCGCGGGGCATCAACGCGCTGGTGACGCGGCTGCGCACCGTGCCGGTGACGCTCGAGGGCGTGGTGAATGAGCTGACGCAGGCCGTGGCGCTGCTCACCGAGGCGAGCAAGCGCCAGCTCGCGTTCCTCAGCCACCAGTCGCGCAGCCTGTCCGAGGCGGGCACGACGATGACGGAGATCGCCCAGACGTCCAACCTGGCGGCGAGCCGGGCGGAGATGGTGCTGCGGGTGGCGGCGCAGGCGGATGCCTTCAGCGTGTCGGGGCGCAACTCCATCGAGAGCAGCGCGCAGGGGCTGCGGCAGCTGCGCGAGCGCGTGGAGGCGCTGATGCGCAGCGTGGCGCACCTGTCCGAGCAGGCGGCGCGCGCGGGAGAAATCATCGGCAGCGTGCGGGACCTGGCGGACCAGTCCAACGTGCTGGCGCTCAACGCCACCATCGAGGCGGCGCGCGCGGGCGAGGAGGGGCGGGGCTTCGCGGTGGTGGCGCGGGAGATGCGAGCGCTCAGCGGCCAGTCCGTGCAGAGCACCCAGCGCATCGGCAAAATCCTGCTGGAAATCAACCAGGCCATCCGCCGCGCGGTGTCCATCGCCGAGCAGGACAGCCAGCAGATGGAGGCGGGGATTACGCAGGTGCTCACCTCGGCGGACCGGCTGCGCGAAATCACCACCGTGGTGCACGAGAGCAGCCAGGCCGCCAAGCAGATAGTGGCCTCGGTGACGCAGCAGAACGCGGGCATCGGGCAGATGACCGAGGTGATGACGACGCTGTCGCAGATGATGGGCGACGTGGTGGAGTCGACGATGAACGCCGAGGAGGCGGTGGTGCAGGTGAACACCACGCTGGAGCGGCTCAAGCAGGTGGCCACCAGCTTCCGCGTGTGAGGGCGCGCCTCGGCCCGGCGTGGGGCGCACGTCGAGGGTGCCGCCGTGGAGCCACCGGGCGTGCGAGCGGTAGGGGATTCGCTCAGTGCCGGCCCGAGCCCGGCCGGCCCGCGTGGCTCCGCCCCAGCAGCGTGTAGGGCAGGGCGACGGCGCCCACCATGCCCAGGAGCACCACCCACGGCCACGGGGTGGCGAGCAGCGGGGCGAGCTGCTCCTTCACCGGGGGCGGCAGCTGCTTCACGAGCATGAAGCAGGCGATGCCGAGCACCAACACGGCGAAGCCCTTGCGCAGCGTGGCCGGGGAGACGCGGCCCGCGAGGCGCCCACCGAGGAAGCTGCCACTGACGGCGGTGCCAATCACCGCGGCGGTGAGTCCCCAGGGCAGCTGGACGTGGCCCAGGTGCCCGAGCAGTCCCGCGAGGCACTGCAGCGAGATGACGACGAGCGAGGTGGCCATGGCCACCGGCGTGGGCAGCCCCACCAGCACGAGCGCGGGCACGATGAGGAAGCCGCCCCCCGCGCCCACGAGCCCCGACAGCACGCCCACGCCCACGCCCTGCGCGAGCACGCGCCACACCGGGAAGTGCGCGGGCTCCGGGACGGACGGCGTGCCCGGGGCCTCCTTGCGCCGGAGCATGGCCACGGCGGCCGCCACCATGACGCCGGAGAAGAGCAGCAGCAGCAGGCCCGGCGGGAGCAACCGCGCGCCCCGTCCTCCGAGGAACGCGCCGGACATGCCTCCCGCGCCGAAGAGAAAGGCCGTGCGCCAGCACACCCGGCCGGCCCGCGCGTGCACCACCGCCGCCGAGGCGCTCGTCACCCCCACCACCAGCAGCGACATGGCGATGGCCGTCTTCGGCTCGACGCCGAGCACGTACACCAGCAGGGGCACCGTGAGGATGGAGCCGCCGCCGCCCAGCAGCCCCAGCGACACCCCGATGAGCAGCGACGCGGCGATGCCGAGCGCCATCATCCCGCGCTCGCTTCCGCCCGGGCCACCGCGAGCAGGTCCCGGCACTCGCGCAGCACCTGCGCGAAGGCGCTCGCGTCCCTCACCGCCACCTGACCGGGCGCCTGCACCTGCTCGAGCAGCGACAGCAGCCGCGCGTGCGTGGGCGGGCCACTCCAGGCGGGAAGCTCTCCGCCGAGCTCCCGCGTGCGCGCGCTCAGCGTGTCGAGGACGTCCTTCACGGTGAGCCGGGGCTCGGGTGCCTCGCGCGCCACGGGCAGGCCCGCCTCGTTCCACGCCAGCATGCCCCCGCTCAGGTTCATCACCCGCGAGAAGCCCTGGCGCGCCAGCTGCGCGGCCGCCTTCGCCGAGCGCCCTCCGGAGCGGCACACCACCACCAGCTCCGCGTCGCGAGGCCAACGCGCGGCGGCCTCCTCCACCGTGCGCAGCGGGACGAGCTCCGTGCCCGCGATGTGGCCGAGAATCCCGTCGAACTCGGAGGGCTCCCGCACGTCCACCCGCCTCGCCGAGTCCAGCGCCGCCGCCAGCGCCTTCACCTCCACGTCCCGGTAGCCCTCCGCCCGCGGCGTGCCCTGCTCGTACAGTGCGCTCATCGTGTGTCCCCGTGTCCCTGGCTCAGGCCGTGGCCTGCTGCACCGCCGGCTTGCCGCAGGCGCGATTGGCCGGCACCGCGATGTCCAGCTTCTTGGGCGGCTCCAGCTTGCGGTTGTTCATGAACGCGATGAATTCCTCGCGGCTCCGGCCCGCCAGCCGCGGGTTGTGGCGCTTCTCCTCGCCGATGGTGCTCACCGTCAGGCCCGCGTAGTCGTGGCCCGGATACACCTCGGTCTCCTCGGGCAGCGTGAAGAGCTTCTCCGTGATGGAGTCGTAGAGCTGGCCCGCGTCGCCGTTCTGGAAGTCCGTGCGCCCGCAGGCGCGGATGAGCAGCGCGTCCCCCGTGAAGAGCCTCGTGCCCACCCGGTAGCTCAGGCTGTCGTCCGTGTGCCCCGGCGTCGCGAGCACCTGGATGCGCAGGCCTCCCAGCGCGAGCTCCTCGCCGTCCCGCACCTGCCGGTCCACGCACGGCGCCCCCGAGGGACTCGCCGCCACCCGCGCCCCCGTCAGCTCGCGCAGCCGGCCCGCTCCCGTCACGTGGTCCGCGTGCACGTGCGTCTCCAGCACCAGCACCAGCTTCAGGCCCAGCTCCCCCACCACCTTCAGGTCCCGCTCCACCTGCTCGGCCACCGGGTCGATGAGCGCCGCTTCGCGCGTCGTCTCGTCCGCGATGAGGTAGGTGTACGTCCACGTCTCGGCGTCGAAGAGTTGCCGGAAGAGCATGCCCGGGCTCATTGCGAGCCCCGTGCCAGGGCGGCGAGACGAACCCGGGACCCTCGATACCCTCACCCCGGCCCTCTCCCGGAGGGCGAGGGAGTGGGCTTTGGGATGGAGCTTGGGAACGGGGTGAAACGGTTTGAAACACCCTGGAACGGTTTGAAACGGTTCAGCGTTTCGGGGTGTTTCCCGCGGCCTTCAGGCGGCGCCACAGCGTCACCCGGCTGATGCCCAGCATCCGGGCGGCCTCCGTCCGGTTTCCTCCCGCCCGCGCCAGTGCCGCCTTCAGCTCGGCCGGATCCAGGTTCTCGCTGGGAAGGCTCGGGGACGGGGGTGGGGGGGACCTCGGTGCCGGCACGGGTACGGCGGGGTTCTCCGGCGGGCGCGGCTCGGAGAACTCGGGCGGCAGGTCGGCCTCGTGCAACACGGGGCCCTCGCCGATGACGTAGGCGTACTCCATCACGTTGCGCAGCTCGCGCACGTTGCCCGGCCAGCCATGCGACTCCAGCAGCCTCCTCGCTCCCGGCGAGAAGCGCTCCACGTGCCGCGTCCCGCTCTGTTGCAGCTCGTCGAGGAAGCGCCTCGCCAGGGGGAGAACGTCGCCCCGGCGCTCGCGCAGCGAGGGCAGGAAGAGCGGCACCACGCGCAGCCGGTACATCAGGTCCGCCCGGAAGCGGCCCGCCTCCACCTCGCGCCGCAGTGGCCGATGGGTGGCCGCGACGATGCGCACGTTCACCGGCACCGGCGAGCGCCCGCCCACCGGAATCACCGTGTGTGTCTCCAGCACCCGCAGCAGCTTGCCCTGGAGCTCCAGTGGAATCTCCCCCACCTCGTCCAGGAAGAGCGTGCCTCCATCCGCGAGCCGGAAGTGGCCCGGACTGTCCCGCACCGCTCCCGTGAAGGCGCCTCGCACGTGGCCGAACAGCTCGCTCTCCAGGAGGCTCGGCGGCAGCGCGGCGCAGTTGATGGCTCGGAAGGGCCCCTTGCGCCGCTCGGAGATGGCGTGCAGCGCGTTGGCCACCAGCTCCTTGCCCGTGCCCGACTCGCCTCGCACCAGCACGCTGGACTCGGTGCGTGCCACCTTCTCCACGATGCGGAAGAGGCGTTTCATCCCCGCATCGCGCGTCCACATGCCGTGAAACGTCTCCTCGGCCGAGTCCCCGGGGCCCTCGGCCTCCGTCTCCGCGCCGAGCAGCACCACCCACCCGAGCCGCCTCGCGCCCTGCTCCAGGGCGAGGGCCCGCACCTGCATCACGTGCACCTGCCCGCCAGCGCGCACCGTGGCCTCCACCTGGCGCCCGTGGTGCAGCAGCGCCTCCAGTCCCCGCGTTCCCTCGGTCAGCGCCAGTGCCTCCGGCAGCGGTGTTCCCGTCCGGACGGCGGTGGCCCCCAGGCGCTCATGTGCCTCGGGGGTGGCGGCCGACACGCGCTGCTGCGCGTCGAGGACGAGCACGGGGCCCGCCAGTGCCTCCAGGGCGGGAAGCACGAGCGGGGAGCCAGCGGATGGCGGGGGGCGCGAGGTGGGCATGGGCGGCCGGGTGGGTGAAACAGGGTGTTTCGCCCCGTTTCATAGCCCCTCCCGGCCGCGTTTTCCGCCAACTGGTCCGATGGTCGTACCAGTTGCGGGAAAATCACGCCGGAGGGGTCAGGCCCGGCCGCGCAACATCAGCTTCCAGTACAGCTGGGGCAGCCCGTACTTCTTGAGCAGCCACATGTCGCGCCGCTCCTTGAGGGTGTCGATGAGCGGGAGGCTGGGGGTGGGCTTGCCGTCGTAGTCGAACTCGGCGAGCAGCAGCTTGCCGTAGCCGGTGGTGAGCGGGCAGGACGCGTAGCCGTCGTACTTCGCGGTGGGCACGCGCCCGGCCATGACAGCGAGCAGGTTCTCCACCAGCACCGGCGCCTGCTTGCGGATGGCCGCCCCCGTGCGCGAGGTGGGCAGGTCCGAGGCGTCCCCCAGCGCGAATACCTCCGGGTAGTCCGGGTGCTGCATCGTGTACTTGTTCGCCTTCACCCAGCCCTTCGTGCCCCCGTCCTGCCAGGCCAGCGGGCTGCGCTTGATGAAGTCCGGCGCGCTCTGCGGTGGGCACACGTGGAGGAGCTCATAGGGGATGACCACCTCCGCGGTGCCCCCGTCCGCCTGGGCGCACGTGAAGACGGCCTCGTTCTTCTCCCCGCGCACCTCGACGAGGTTGTGCTGGTAGCGCGTGTCGATGCCGTAGCGTTTCACCACCTGCTCGAGCACCGCGGCGAACTCCTTCACCCCGAAGAGGGTCTTGCCCGCCGAGGCGAAGATGACGTGCGCCTGGTCCGAGAGGCCCTGCTTCCGGAAATGGTCCGAGGCCAGGTACATGATCTTCTGCGGCGCGCCCGCGCACTTCACCGGAGTGGCCGGGTGGGTGAAGAGCGCCGTGCCGCCCTTGAAGGCGCGAATCATCTCCCACGTCTTGGGCGCGTAGCGCACGTCGTAGTTGCTCGAGACGTTGGGCCGCTGCTCGAGCGCCTCGCGCAGGCCCCGCACCTTGTCCCAGTCCAGCTGGATGCCGGGCGCCACCACGAGGTAGTCGTACTCGACGCGCTTGCCGCCCCGCGTGCTCACCGCCCGGGCGACCGGATCAATCTCCTCGGCCCAGTCCTGGAGCCACGTCACGCCCCGGGGGATGTAGCGGGCCTCGTCGCGGATGGTGTCCTCGACACGCGCCTCGCCCGCGCCCACCAGCGTCCAGAGCGGCTGGTAGTAGTGGTGCTGGCTGGGCTCGATGATGGCTACGTCCTTCTGGCCCGCGAGCGCCAGCCTCGCCGCCACGGAGATGCCCGCCGTCCCTCCTCCGATGATGACGACCCGGTGCCGCTCGGTGCCCGGGACCCGGGCCACCGGCGCCTTCACCGGATTCTCTCGGACGTGCTCGGTCACCGACTCGCTCATCGCTTCCTCCTGCCCCGGCGGGGCAACCCGTGTCCCTTGCAACACCCGAGTCCTCTCATTGGAGCCCGGTCGGTTTCATGCGGGTTTTTGCAGACCGCGTGCCAGCGTCGGATGCAGGGCACTCGTGAGGTCGGGTAGCGAGCGGACGCGCCCGGAAGTGTTTCACGGCGTTTCATCCCTCACGTTCCGGCCCCCGTCACTCCTTCTCCATGGCGCGGTGCGGCCGCGGAAGCGGTCAGGGGGTGGCGATGAGCAGCCGGGCATTCCAGGACGACGTGCATGCGTGGGCTCCCACGAACGTGCGCGAAGCCGCCGAGGGCTCCCGGTTGGAATCCGATTATGGGGACTCGTTCCTGAAGGAAGTGCTCCACGCCGAGCCGTCGTCCCGGTTGCCGGTCCCCGGGGAGTGGCTCGGGGGCGCGGACGGCCGGCGCTTCGAGGTACTGGCGTCCATGGGCCGCGGCGGCATGGGGCAGGTGTTCCGCGCGCGAGACACGACGCTGCGGCGCGAGGTGGCCCTCAAGTTCCTGCTGCCCCGCTCGGGCTTCGAGGCGCTGGCGCTCGCCGAGGCGAGGGCCGTGGCGCGGCTCGACCACGAGGACATCGTCCGCATCTTCGACGTGGCCCAGTGGAGCCGTGTGCCCGGACAGCCGCCGGTGCCCTTCCTGGTGATGGAGTGTCTGGAGGGGGAGTCGCTCGCCGGGCTGCTGCGGCGCGAGCGTCCCGGGCTCCCGCGCGCGCTGGAGATTCTCGAGGCCATCGCCTCGGGCCTGGCGCACGCGCACGAGCGGGGCATCGTCCACCGCGACCTCAAGCCCGGCAATGTCTTCCTCACCCGGCGGGGCGAGGTGAAGCTGCTGGACTTCGGCCTGTCCCACCTCGCCGTGGAGCCGGTGCGCTCCGAGCTGCAGCCCGAGGGCGGCACGCCGGCGTACATGGCGCCGGAGCAGTGGCTCGGCGAGCCGCAGGACGCGCGCACCGACCTCTGGGCGGCCGGCGTGGTGCTGTACGAGCTGCTCACCGGCGAGACGCCCTTCCGGGCCGACACGCTGTCGCAGCTGCGCGAGCGGGTGACGTCTCCGCTGCCCGTGCCCTCCATCCGCGTGCGCCGCCCGGAGGTGCCGCGGCGGGTGGCGCTGTTGCTGGCCACCGCGTTGGCGCGCGAGCCGGCCCGGCGTTTCTCCTCGGCCCTGGAGCTGCGCGAGGAGGTGCGGGAGCTGCGCGGGCGTCTCTTCGGGGCCGGGCACGCGGGACGCGCGAGCTCCGCCGAGCCCCAGCGCCGTCAGGTGTCGCTCGTGTCCTGCCAGCTCCTGGGGCTCGCGGAAGGGGGAGCGCCGCTCGACACCGAGGACGTGAGCGAGCTGGAGTTGGCCTTCCACGAGTCGTGCGTGGAGCGCCTCGAGCGGCACGGGGGCACGGTGGCCCTGTCCCTCGGCGGCGAGGTGCTCGCGTGCTTCGGGTGGAGTCAGGGCCGGGAGGACGACGCGGATCACGCGGTGCGCGCGGCGCTCGAGCTCACCCGGGAGCTGCGCGACTCGCTCCAGCGCCGGTTGCCGCACCTGCCCCTCTCCGGCCTGGCCGTGCGCGCGGGCGTCCACACGGAGCTGATGGCGGTGGGCGCGCGGCTCCAGGGCGAGGCGCCGAAGGTGGCCGCGTGGCTCTCGCGCAGGGCAGGGCCCGGGGGCGTGGCCGTCAGCGACAGCACGTGGCGGCTCGTGCGGGGCTCATTCCTGGCCGAGCCGCTCGGGGAGGGTGTCTTCGAGGGACTCTCGGGGAGCGTGCGGCTGGAGGCCCACCGCGTGCGGGGCGCGCGCGAGGTGGCCTCACGCTTCGAGCGCTCGCGCGTGGCCGGGCGGCTCTCGCACCTGCTGGGACGCGAGCGCGAGCGGGCGTGGCTGCTGAAGCGCTGGGAGGAGGCGCGGCGGGGGCAGGGCGCCTTCGTCCTGGTGAGCGGCGAGGCGGGCCTGGGCAAGTCCCGGCTCATCGAGGCGCTGTGCGAGCGGGTGGCGCCGCCGGACCTCCTGCTGCAGGTGCAGTGCTGGTCCCGCTTCTGCGCGCAAGCCCCGCACCCGTGCGCCGAGCTGCTGCAGCTGGTGACGGGCCTCGCCCCGGAGGACTCCCCGGCCCGGCGCCTGGAGAGGCTGGAGGCGCTGGTCCAGTGGGTGGAGCTGTCCCGGGAGGACCTGCACCTGCTGGGCGCGCGGCTGGCCCTGCCCATCCCCGAGGACTCCCCGGTCCGCCAGCTCACCCCCGAGCGCGCCCGGGAGAAGGGTTTCGAGGCCCTGGCGCGCATCCTCGTGCAGCTGGCTCGCGGGAGGGCGCCGGTGCTCCTGGTCATCGAGGACGTGCACTGGGCCGACTCGTGCCTGCTCGAGTTGCTGGGGATGCTCCAGGAGCGGGCCGGGAGCGCGAGGCTCCTCGTCGTGCTCAGCGCGCGTCCGGAGGAATTCCAGCAGGAGGGCGCCCTGCGCGCCGGGTTCCACCGCGTGGAGCTGGAGCGGCTGCCGGCCGCGCTCGCCACGGCGCTGGTGCGGGAGGTCGCCGGAGAGCGCGAGCTGCCGGAGGACACGGTGCGGGCGCTGGTGGGGACGACGGACGGCATCCCCCTCTTCATCGAGGAGATGACGCGCCTGCGGCTGGAGGAAGGGGCCTCGGCGTCCATCCCCCTCACCCTGCACGAGCTGCTGCTGGCCCGGTTGGATCTGCTGCCCTCGCGCCAGAAGGCCCTGGCGCAGCTGTGCGCGGTGGTGGGGCGGGGCTTCTGCTTCATGCTGTTGAGGAAGCTGGCCGGGCGCGAGGAGGCCACGCTGCGGCGCGACTTCGCCGGGCTGGTGGAGGCGGGGCTGCTCCAGGAGCAGGTGTGGCATGGGCAGCCCGGGTACCTCTTCCGGCACGCGCTCTTCCAGGAGGCCGCGTACCAGTCGCTGTCCCGGAGCGCGCGGCGGCGTCACCACGGGCGCATCGCCCGGGTCCAGGCCGAGCACCTTCCCCAGCTGTGCGAGGAGCGCCCCGAGGTGCTCGCGCACCACTTCACCGAGGCGGGGGAGCACGCGCTGGCGCTCGAATACTGGGTGAGGGCGGGACGGCGCGGCGTCGAGCGCATGGCGGGCCAGGAGGCGCGCGGCCATCTCTCCCGGGCGATGGAGCTGTTGCCTTCCCTGCCGGAGGGGGACTCCCGCCTCCACGAGGAGCTGCGGATCCGCATGCTCCTGGGCGTGGCGATGATGCAGGCCCAGGGCTATTTCGCGCCCGAGGTGGAGCGGATGTACGCGCGCATCCGCGAGCTCATCGGGCAGGTGGGGGAGGCGTTGCCGCGGCTCGAGCTGCTGTGGTGGTCGCCCATCAGCTATTACTTCGCGCGAGCTGAATACCCACGGGCGCAGGAGCTGGCGGAGCGGCTCGTGGACCTGGGGCGGCGCCACGGGCACCGGGGGCTGTGGGTCCTGGGCCACCGTACCCTGGCGAGCACCCACTGCTGCACGGGACGGCAGCCCGAGGCCCTGGAGTGCCTGGAGCGCGCCCTGTCCCGCGCCGACTTCACCCTCGAGGAGCAGCGGGCGCTCGCCGAGCAATACTGGCTCGAGCCCAAGACGACGGCGCTGGCCTATGGCGCCCTCGTGCGGGCGTTGCTCGGCCGGATGGGGGAGTCGCGGCGCTTCATCCAGGAGGCGCTGGCGATGGCCGGGCGCGTGGGCCATCCCTACACCACGGCCTATACGCAGCTCTTCACGGCCCTGGCCTGCGTCGCTCACCGGGAGGCGCCGGAAGTGTTGCGGCTGGCGGAGCAGATCATCGAGCTCGCCAGGACGCGCGGCTTCGTGTGGTGGCGCGAGTGGGCGACGATGCTGCGCGGCTGGGCCCTGGCCGAGCTGGGACGGCCGCGAGAGGGGCTGGAAATCATGCTGCGGCCCATCGATTACTCCCGCCGGGCGGGTCTTCTCGTGGCCATGCCGCTCCACATGAGCCTGCTCGCGATGGTCCACCTGAAGCTGGGACAGGTCCGGGACGCCCTGGTGGCGATTCGTTGGGGGCTGACCCTGAGCGCGGAGACGGGGGATCGCAACAGCGATTCCGGGTTGCACCGTCTGCGCGGCGAGTGCCTGCGGCGGCTGGGGCGGGACGGGGAGGCGATGCGGTGTTACCTGCGCGCCATCGTCATCGCCCGCGAGCAGGGGGCCGTCCTGTACGAGCTGCGCGCGAAGGTGGACCTGGGCCGCCTGCTGCGCGACACGGGGCGGCCCGGGGCGGCGGAGCGCGTGCTGTCGCGCATCCTCGCGCGGTTCGACGGGGAGGACGGTGTGGACCTCCAGGAGGCCCGGGCGCTTCAGAAGGAATTAGAGATCGCCCTGGCCGCTCCCCCTCCCTCGGGGGCGGGGCGGGCGTGAGCGAGGGGGGCAGGCGGGCGGGCTCGTTCCCCCCCTTCAGCAAGCCCTGACGGTTGTCCGCCGAGCGCGGCATGCGGAGTGTTCCCGGCACGGAGGTGAGCACGCGTGGGAATGCTGGTGGACGGAGAATGGCGTACGGACTGGTACGCCCCGGACGAGGCCGGACGCTTCGTGCGTCCGCGAACGCGCTTCCATGAATGGGTATCGGCGAGCGGGGAAGGGCGCTTCCCGGCGGAGGCGGACCGCTACCATCTCTACGTCTCGTATGCCTGCCCATGGGCGTCGCGCACGCTGCTGATGCGCAAACTCAAGGGGCTGGAGAAGGCGGTGGGCCTCACGGTGGTGGACCCGCGCATGGGGCGGCACGGGTGGGGCTTCGGGGGCTACCCGCGCTCGGACGCGGACAGGCTCAACGGGGCGCGCTACTTGAGCGAGCTCTACCGGCGCGCGGACGAGCACTACACGGGCCGCGTGACGGTGCCGATGCTCTGGGACAAGCGCGAGGGGACCATCGTCAACAACGAGTCGCGCGAGCTGATGCGCATGCTGGACACCGAGCTCGACGCCTTCGCCGAGCACCCGGTGACGCTCTACCCCGAGGAGCTGCGCGAGCAGGTGGACGCCACCATCGAGGCGCTCTACGAGCCGGTGAACAACGGCGTGTACAAGGCGGGCTTCGCGGAGAACCAGGGCGCGTACGAGCTGGCGTGCCGCGAGCTCTTCACCGCGCTGGCGCACTGGGAGCGGGTGCTGGACCGGCAGCGCTACCTGTGCGGCGAGGTGCTCACCGAGGCGGACGTGTGCTTCTACACGACGCTGGTGCGCTTCGACCTCGTCTACTACTCGCACTTCAAGTGCAACCAGGCGCGCATCCAGGACTTCCCCAACCTGTGGAACTACCTGCTGGACCTGTACCAGACGCCGGGCTTCGCGGAGACGACGAACGTCGACCACATCAAGGTGCACTACTACTGGAGCCAGGACACGGTGAACCCCTCGCGCATCATCCCGATGGGGCCGCAGGTGGACCTGCTCGCGCAGCACGACCGCGACAGGCTGGGCCCCCGCATGCTGGCCCCCGCGCCGGGCATCACGAGGCACTAGACCCCCTCGCCCCCGGTCCACCCGTTCCCCCAAGGGCCGCTCCCTGGTGCACACTGCGAGCACCAGGGGGAAAGCACATGGGACGTCTCACCATCCTGTCGACGCTGCTGGGCACGAGCCTCGCCACGGGCACGCGGCGCCTGAAGCGGGGCCCGCTGCGGCCCGGGTGGAGCTTCAAGTACGAGGCCACGGTGGCCTTCATGAAGGCCACCAACGAGCGCGTCGTCCACCTGCCGGCGCCCGAGCAGCGCGCGGAGATGGAGCTTCTGTCCATGCCGTCGCGGGCGCTGAAGCGCGTGCAGCGCGAGCCCGTGGCCGCGGGCGGAGTCCCCGCCGAGTGGTTCATCCCCCGCGAGGGCGCGAGCGACGACGTGGTGCTGTACCTGCACGGGGGCTCGTACGTCTTCGGCTCCACGCGCACGCATGGGGACCTCATCGCACGGCTGGCGCTCGGGACGGGGGCGAAGGTGCTGGGGCTCAACTACCGGCTGGCGCCCGAGCACCCCTTCCCCGCGCCGGTGGAGGACACGGTGGCGGCGTACCGCTGGCTGCTGTCCACCGGGGTGAAGCCGGAGCGGGTGGTGTTCGCGGGGGACTCGGCGGGAGGAGGGCTGGCCCTCGCGGCGCTGGTGGCGCTGAGGAACGAGCGCACGCCGCTGCCCGCGGGCGCCGCGGTCATCGCGCCCTGGGTGGACCTCGAGTGCGGCGGGGAGAGCGTGGAGGTGAACGCCGCCTATGACTGGGGCGACAAGGCCATGCTGCTGCACTGGGCGAAGTGGTACCTCGGGAGCGCGAGCGCGCGGGAGCCCCTCGCCTCGCCGTGGTACGCGGACCTGACGGGGCTGCCGCCGCTATTCGTCCACGTGGGCAGCGCGGAGCTGCAGCGCGACGACGGGGCCCGCATCGTCGAGAAGGCGCGTGCCGAGGGCGTCCAGGCCCACCTGGAGGAGTGGCCGGAGATGGTCCACAACTTCCAGACCTTCGGCGAGGGCTTCCCCGAGGCCGTGCGCGGCACCACGAAGCTGTGCGAGCACCTGCGCGGCCTGCTCGGGCGGACCGGACTCCCCACGGCCGCGGCCTGAGCGCGCGCGGGGGGCGAGCGTCCGAAGGCGGGCGGACGCAGTGTCATTCCCTCAACGCCCACGGTTTGTTTGTCTGGGAATGGACCGCGAGGGATTGCTGGCTTTGCGGACGTTGCGGATATACCTGGGATGAGTGTGGGAGGGCCGGGTGGACACGTCCCCGGGGAATAGCGAGGGCAGGGGGCCCCTCGTGCGTTTCGGGTACGCGCCCCGTCTGGGAGTCACACCATGGCCCGGCACCGAAGCAGACACACGCCTCTGGCGGACACGCGCGTCTCCGGTCTGTTCCTCCAGCTGCTCACGACCGAGTGGACGAAGGAGTCCCGGGACGGGCAGCCGCGCCACGCCACCCCGGTGGCGATGACGCTCCCGGACGATTGGAGCGAGCCGGAGGAGGGCGCCTTCCTGCTGCACCACGTGTACTTCTCCGAGCAGCGGCGTTTCGCCCCGAGGGACTGGACGGAGGTGCGCAAGAGCCGGGGCCTCGTGGAGGTGGAGGCCTTCCGGGTGGAGCGCTCGGAGGAGGGCGTGCGGGTGCTGCTCGACCATGGCCAGCTGGGCATGCCGGGGAGCGGCAGCGCGCGGGGCGGGCACCACGAGGAGCTGTTGCGCCTGTCTCCGGGCGAGTGGGGGCGGGCCGTGTACAACGAGCGCCTCCCGTACTGGGAGACGGGCCACTGGGGCTACTGCAAGCACGTGCTCAACGTGGGCCTGCTGTACGACGTGCCGCTCGACGTGTTCCTCGACACCGCGCCGAAGCTCGAGGCCGTCCGCGAGTTCCTCTCGAGGCCGCGTGAGCCGGTGGAGCAGGACACTCCTGCGCCACGGATGACACCCGGGGCCCCGTGAGAGTGCGCGGTGGCTCGGGTCAGAGGGCCTCGAGTGCCGACACCCACTGGTTGAAATGAGGGCATGCCTCGCGCAGCGGGGCGAGCCCTTGCGCCGCCGCGGCCATGGGTCCGTACAGGGTCTTCTGGTATCCGGGAAAGAGTCCCAGGAGGCGCTTGGAGGGAGCCGTCGTCGGGCCCTCGTTGATCTCCTCGGGAGAGGCCACGCTGGCGCGAATGGCCTTCATGCCTTCGAGGGTTCCGGGTGCGTCCGAGAAGATCCAATCGCAGCGCGCCGGGTCCGTGAAGAGCAGGGCCTCGAACTCGTGCAGCGCGAGGTAGGGCAGGAAGCGCGGATGGGAGAGGTCCGCCTGGAAGGCCCGCTCGACGTGCGCGACGCGCTGGTAGCCGGTACCCGGGGGCCTGGTGGCGAGGCCCGGGAACTCCTCGGGGAGCCCGTAGTAGTCGAGCATCGTCGTGATGCGTTCGGCACCGGTGTCCGCGAGCAGCCGGTGCAGGTCTCCCTTCACCTGGGCGTAGCTGACGACACCGCCCTTGAAGTGGCCTCCGGATTTGACCCGCTTGGTGACGAGGAGCTTCGGTATCAGGGCCACGCCGCGCGCGAGGAAGTGCGGTGACAGCACGTCTCGCACGAAGGTCTCCTCGGTCTGTCCCTCGACGAGGATGAGGACGCGCTTCATGGCTCAGCCGGGCCGCCCGCCGAAGACGTTCTTCTCCCAGAGCTCTCCGAGGCTGTAGCCCTCGAGCCAGTCCTTCGTGTCCTCCGCGGAGAGGCGGCGGAGCACGGACTCTCCCTTGCTTCGATCGACGACCACAAGGTCCTCCGGCTCGAACTGATTCACCAGGGAGACGGATTGGGTGGAGAGGATGACCTGTGTCTTCTCCGAGGCGCTTCGCACGAGCCCGGCCAGCACCTGGATGGCGTAGGGATGCAGGCCCAGCTCCGGCTCGTCGATGAGGATGAGGGAGGGCAGGTGGGACTGGAGCAACAGGGTCGCGAGGCAGATGAAGCGCAGCGTCCCATCCGAGAGCGCGTGCGCGTTGAAGTAGGCCTCCGAGTTCCGCTCGGACCATTCGAGCTGGATTTTCTGTTCGTTGAAGGGGCTGGGGCGCAGCCGGAAGTCGCCGAAGAAGGGCGCGACGAGCCGGAGGGTCGAGACGATGCGGCGGTAGCTCTCGGGGTGCTTCGTGCGCAGAAGGAACAGGAGAGCCGCGAGGTTTGCCGCATCGGGGCGGAGCGCTTCGTTGTCTCCGATGTCCCCTGTCTGCTTCACCTTCGCGGACGCGCTGGTGTCGTGAAAGTGGTAGACGCGCCAGTCTTGAATACGCTTGAGCGCGCTCCGGACTGAGTCCTGCTCGGTTCCTGCTTTCAGCAGCACGCTCTCGTCGTGTCCGCTTAGCTTGGCCTCGTCTTGCCCGCTTATCGCCCCGGGTTGAGGGTTTTCTGCCCCCCAGGAGGTCATGCCTGATTCCAGTGCGAAGATCAGGGAATCAGCTGCGGAAGGTGCGAGCTTTGCCTCGTAGCTGCTGGTCTCGAAGGAGAGCCGTAGCATCAACTCCGGAGTCTGCTTTCGCCCATAATGCAGAAGCGCATCGGCGCCTCCCGCCTGCGCGACGTAGAACTGCAGTCGGCCCTCGACGATGTGACGCAGCAGCCCGAAGACCGAGATGAAGTTGCTCTTGCCCGCGCCGTTCGCGCCGATGAGCACGTTCAACGGCTTCAAATCCAGCCGCACCTGGCGGATGGACTTGAAGCCTTCGATCTCGATTCGGTCGAGCGTGGTGGGCATCGAAGCTCCAGCTTAGCGCTTGAAGATGCCCTCGAGGCGCTTCTTCGCCTCGTCCTCGGCCTTCTTGCGCGCGGCCTCCGCTTCCTGCTGCGCCTTCTGCTCGAGCTCCTTCTGGTGCTTCTCCGCCTCGGCCTTCGCGGCCTCCTTCGCCGCGTCCGTGCCGCCGGTGATGACCTTCCCCACCTCCTTGCCCTTCTCGCCCAGCAGCTCCGTCGCCACGCCCGCCGCCGCCATCTTCGCGATCGCCGTCGCCGCCGGCCTCACGTCCAGCCCCGTCACCTGCGGCGCCCACGCCTTGCCCGTCAGCTTCAGCGCCACTGGCACCGGCCCCGTCGGCGCCGCCTTCCCCGCGGTGATCTTCTGGATGGTCTGCGGCTGGAGGTTCACCGTCCCCGCCAGATCCAGCGTCCCGTCCAGCCGGATGCCTCCGTCGAAGCTCATCGCCGCCTCGGGCCGCGTCCACGTAATGGGCTTGGACAGCTGCGCCACGCCGTTCTTGATGGTCACTCCGAACGGCAGCTGGTCCGCGAGCTGCGTCACGCCCTGATCCGTCAGCACCTTGCCCGCGAAGGGCAGCGCCTTCACCAGCGGCCCGGTCACCGCCGCCGGGATGTCCAGGCCGGTGAACGCCCCGCCGAGCAGCGTGCCATCGATGCCTCCCGCGAGCCGCTCCTGAAGGCTCTTCGTCTCGTAGCCCACGCCCGACAGGTTCAGCTGCCCGTCGAACTTCCCATTCATCACCTGGCGCGGCACCCGCTTGGACATCGCCTGCGCCACGTCCATGCCGCGCACCTGCGCCTTCAGCTCGAAGGGGCGCTGCGCCGGGTCCGGCCCCAGCCGCACCGAGCTGCCTCCCGCCGACACCGTGCCGCCGTACACCCCCGTGGTGAAGCGCTCCACGGTGATGAGGTCGTCCGCCATCTTCAGCTCGGCCACCATGTTGGACAGGTCCATCTCATTCATCCGCAGCGCGCCGATTTCGAAGAGCATGTCCCCGCGCATGCCGTTGAAGCGCTTGGGGTCGTTGGGCCCGTCCTCCTTGGGCGCGGTGCCGCCGGCCGCTGAAGCAATCTCCTCGTCCGTCATCAGCAGCTCGTCCGCGTTGAGCCTGGGGCTCTTGAGCGCCAGGGAGAACTGTGTCGTCTGCTTCGCCCCCTTGCCGGACTGGGCATAGGACGCCGTGCCGCTCATCGTGGAGTCGAGCATCGCGATGTTGAGCCGGCTCAGGTCCACCTTCATGGGCGTCTTGCCGCTCGCGGGCTGGTAGGTGCCCGCCGTGTCCACGGTGAAGGTCTGCCCCGGCCGCTTGTCGAGCAGCAGGCCCGGCCGCATGTCCACGCCCGTCAGGTCCGTCTTCGCATCGAAGCGCAGCGCCCCTCCGCTGGCCGCGGCGCCGGTGAGCCGGGCCGTCAGCCGCATGGGCGCGCCCGCTTCCTTGGAGAGCTGCTCGGGGATGCGCAGCCGCACGGGCGTCAGGTCCAGCTCCGCCGTGAGTGCCTGGGCCTGCTGCGTGCCGCCGCCGCGCACCACGAGGCCAAGGGGGCCCGCCACCTGGTTCGCCAGCGACTTGCGCAGCGGCGGGTAGTACTCGGCGAGCACCGCCGGGTCGAGGTTCTGGCCCACCAGCTCGAAGTCCTGCATCGAGGGCGTCTCGGTGAGCAGTCCCTTCACCTGTCCCTTGCCGGTGAGGCGCGCGGGGCCGAGCTCCATCAACAACTTGCTCAGCGTCAGGTCGCCCGTCTTCATGTCGCCCGTCACGTCGGTGTCCAGCACCACGTCGAGCGCCTTGCCGCCCTCGGCCCCGGCGAAGCGCAGGCCCTGCGCCCGCAGGCCGCCCTGGAGCTTCGTGGGCCCGTTGCCGCCGGGCACCGCCGCGCCGAGGTCCGCCGTCCAGTCCGCGCGCAGCGTGCCCGCCTGCAGCCCCACCTCCGGCCCGAGGAAGGGCCCCAGCGGCGCCAGGTCGATGGGCTCGGACTTGAGCACCACGCGCTCGGGCACCGGGGTGAGCGTGGCCGGCAGCGGTGCCATCTGCACCGTGAGGTGGAAGTTCTGCTGCTGCGCCAGCACCGCGGCGTGGAGCACCACCTCCAGCGGCTTGCCCACGCGCAGGTCCTTCACCTCCACGTCGAGGTCGGAGATGGCCAGCTCGCGCGCCTGTGCCGCGCTGCGGTCGATGAAGCGGATGGTGGCGTCGGTGAGCGCCGCCCGGTCCACGCGCACGCCCGACAGGTCCCTGGGCGGCTGCTTCCCGGCGGGGGGCTGCTCCTCCTCGGGCTTCTGCTGCTGGGCGAGCTTCTCCTGCAACCGCGACACGTTGGTGGTGCCATCCGGCAGCCGCACCACGTTGACGGTGAGCCCGGACACCTCGGCGTTCTTCACCTGGATGTCCTTGCCGCTCGAGGTGAGCGCGGGCCAGAGCGCCACGGCCACGTCGAGCTTCTTCAGCTCCACCAGGGGCACCTGCTCGCCCTCGGCGGCGCCCACCACCACGTTCTCCACCTCGATGCCCACGTGGGGGATGAGCTGCGTGTCGATGTCGCCAATCTCCACGGGCCGGCCGAGCGTCTGGGAGAGCTGCGCGGCCTCGGTGCGGGCGCGCGAGAGCAGGAAGGCGTCGAGCCGCCACAGGGCGATGGCCACCACCACCACGAGGAGCAGGACGATGCCGCCGACGACATAGGGCCAGCGCTTCTTCTGGGGCTGCTGCGGTTCGGACATGACTCGGTACCTCCTCCAGCGAGCGGGCCTCGAGGGGTTGCACGCAGCCCGGGCTGGCAGTCAGGGAGACCCTTAGCCCAGGAGGACTTCTCCCGCACGTTTCGTGTGCACGGGGGCCCGGCGCTGAATGTTGAAGATGGCATTCATGGGCTGGGACGGCAGTCGATGGTGAACATGCAATCCGGCCCTTCACGGCGGGTCCGCCTGCCCGCCCGGGTTGCGAGCACGGCGCGCCCCGGGGACACTGCGGGCCCCTTCTTCGCCCGAGCCCCTGGATGCTTCGCACCACCCTCTGCTGCGCCGCCCTGCTCCTGGCGCCCGCCTGTGCTCCGCGCACGGGAGCTGGAGCCGCGGCCTCCTCGAGCCCCATGACGCCCACGCCCGCGGATGCCGAGTACAGCCGCTTCGCCCGTGAGTACCTCGACGCGTACTACGCCGCCCACCCGGTGCGCTCGACGAGCCTGGGCCTGCACCCCTACGACACCCGGCTGCCGGACGTCTCGGCCGGGGCCTTCGAGCGCCGGGCGAAGGAGCTGCACGGGTGGCTCGCGCGGCTGGAGAAGCTGGACCGGGCGGGGCTCACCGGGGACGCGGTATTCGACGTGCGCATCCTGGAGAACGCCCTGCGCGCGGAGCTGCTGGAGCTGGAGGAGGAGCGTGGCTGGCAGCGCAACCCGATGCTCTACAACGGCACCATCGCGAACGGGCTCTCGTCGCTGTCGCAGCGCGAGTTCGCTCCGGTGGAGGAGCGGGTGGCGAGCCTGATGGCGCGGATGGGGCAGATTCCGCGGGTGGTGGCGGCGGCGAAGGCGAACCTGCGCGACGTGCCGAAGCCGTGGGCCGAGCAGGCGCTGCGCGACACGCGGGGCACGGTGAACTTCCTGCGCTCGGACCTGCCGGCGGCGCTGGGGGCGCAGGGGCTGGGACGCGCGGATGGGAAGCTGAACCAGGCGTTCTCCGCCGCGCTGGCGAAGGCCACGGCCGAGGTGGAGGAGTTCGCGCGGTGGCAGGAGACGGAGCTGCTGCCGAAGGCGAACGGAGACTTCCGGCTGGGCAAGGAGCTCTTCGAGCGGAAGCTGGCGCTGGAGGAGCACGTGGCGCTGACGGCCGAGCAGCTGCGCGACCTCAACGAGCGGGCCATTCGCGACTACAAGGCGAGGGTGGCGGCGGAGGCGGCGCGGGTGGATGCGAGGAAGTCCCCGGTGGAGGTGATGGATGCGCTGGTGCACGACCATCCGACGGCGGAGGCGCTGATTCCGACGGCGCGCGAGCAATTGGAGGAGTGCCAGCGCTTCGTGCTGGAGAAGGGGCTGATGACGCTGCCGTCGGAGCGGTTGCCGGCGGTGCGCGAGACGCCGCCGTACGCGCGAATGGGCTTCGCGTCGATGGACACGCCGGGGCCGTTCGAGACGCGGGCGACGGAGGCCTTCTACAACATCACGAACGTGGAAGCGGGGTGGACGGAGGAGCAGAAGGCGCAGCACCTGACGTACTTCAACCACGCGGGGCTGTTGGGCGTCACGGTGCACGAGGCGATGCCGGGCCACTTCGTGCAGCTGTTGTACGAAGCCCAGATTCCCACGGAGGTGCGCAAGGTGTTCGCGCCGGCGTCGCTGGTGGAGGGCTGGGCGCACTACGTGGAGCAGATGATGGTGGACGAGGGCTTCGGCGGGGGAGACCCGGGCGTGAGGCTGGGGCAGTTGCGCCGGGCGCTGCAGCGGCACGCGCGGTGGCACGCGGGGCTGTCGATGCACGCCTTCGGTGAGTCGGTGGAGGGGGCGGCGAAGCGGTACGCGGAGATCGCCTACTTCGAGCCCTTCCCGGCTCTGCGCGAGGTGCAGCGCGGCACGTTCAACCCGACGTATCTCTATTACGCGCTGGGGCGGATGCAGATTCTGAAGCTGCGCGAGGACTACAAGCGCTACGTGGAGGCGCGAGGACAGACGTTCTCGCTGAGAGACTTCCACGACCGGTTCTTGAGGCTCGGACTGCCGGTGTCACTGGCGCGGCAGGCGCTGATGCCGGGGGACACGGGTCCGTCGCTGGAGTAGGCACGAGGGCGCCTCACTCCCAGCGCCAGCGGTCGGGGCTCCACGTCTCCCCACCGCTCTTCAGGACTGGGTCGAGGAAGGCGCTCGCGGCACGGTAGACGTCCGCGAGCGTGTTCCAGGGCAGCCGATCGTTTCGCGCGATGTACTCATAGGCGGAGAGCCACGAAGCAGGCGGTGGAGGCAATTTCTCCATCAAGAGATGCGAGCCTCGGAAGGAGAACGTCTTCTCGAGTGCTGTGCGCAGGAGCCCGCGGGAGAAGGTGCCGGTCTGGGCCAGAAGTGCGAGGTCTGGGAGATCCTTCACCCGCGAGTTCTCGCGTTGGCGCGGGAGGGTGTAGGCGTGCAGCTTCTCGGCGACATGGGTCTCGCGAGGGTAGACACGCAGCGATGAGCGCGGCACGCCCGCGAAGGCGAGGACGTCGCTGCCCGCGATGACTTCGGGAGTCCCCACGAGGACGTCGCCAAAGGCCGCGTCCACCCCGAAGGGATGGCCGTAGGGTTTGTCCGCCAGACGGCCCTGTACCCGGAACCGGCGTCCCTCGTACACCATGCCTTCGCCGTCAATGACGTCCCCGTGAGGCCCGACCGCCACCTCGAAGAGGAGATGGTCTCCCATGTCGAGCTGGCCTGCTTCCCGTAGTTGGGCCAACAGGAGATTCGGGTTCCCCGCGCAACGCAGGTCGACATCCTTGGTCGAGCGGGCTCGCGCGAGGCGCAGCTCGAGGACGACTCCACCCTTCAATACGACGGCCTCCCCCAGGATCGTGAAGACACGCGTGAGGAATCGGTCGAAGACGAGCTGCTGGCGTATTCGGTCGAGAGGCCTACCGCTTGTCCGGGATGCATCCTTCAGACGGTCTTCAAGAGCCTGTTTGAATGCGGAGGGAGTCTTGTACTGACGGATGCTCACCCCTCATCAATTACTCTAGAAGTCAGGTAGACTCAACCTACGCCATTCGTTCTGAAGTACGGTAGGGCTGACGAGCCCTCGTTCGAGGATCTGCTGGCGTGCGGAGTGGATGAACTCGGGGGAAGCGTGAGCGCGGACGCAATCCACGAGGGTGCGGAGCGGGGAGGTGACCGGAACATTGCCCACCCAGCGCCGTTCCGGTGCGCGGATGTCCGCGAAGTACAGGCGTACGCTTTCAGGCACGCGCAGCCGTCGGCGTGCCCAGGCCGCGGGAAGTGTGAGGTGGTACACCGCCGGCAGGGCATCCGAGAGATCCTGGAGCATCAGCGCGGTTTCATGGCTGAAGACGCCGGCCTGCTCGCTCCATAGCCAGAGGACCACGAGATCTTCATGCTCTCCCGCGGGGTAGTACGTGAGCCGGAAGATTCCCCGGCGAGCCCGCTGGATACGGCCCCGCTTCATGTGGTGGGCCAATAGCGGCAGGGAGTAACCGGCCTCCTGCGCCTGCCGTGCGCTGAAGTAACCCCCCTGGCCCGCGGCGACTTCGTAGAGCCGCGCCCACTCGGGTCCGTTGGGGCGAGTTTCCTCCATGCACGAACATTAAACGCCATTTAATGTTCGTGCTACCGCCCCTGTGGCTCACACCCCCCAGTACCAGGACCACTTGACCATCAGCGCGTCGTTGGCGGCGCCCGCGAGCAGCCCCTGGGGCAGGAGCGTGTGCGGGGGCTGTACGCCGTCTTCCACCGGGAAGCGCTGCTGCCCGCGCGTGTAGACCACGTACAGCGTGGAGCCCAGCCGGTACTCCCAGCGCAGCACCACGTTCAGGTTCAGCCCCACGTCGTGGAAGTCGTCCGTGTTCTCGTGCGCCACCGGCACCAGGCTGGAGAAGCGGATGGGCGAGCGCGCCGCGTCGGACAGGCCCTCGTAATAGGTGCCGTAGGAGCCGTAGCTCGTGAAGAGCTGGGCATACGCCTGCAACGTCAGCTTCGGCGTCATCACCCACTGCTGCCGCAGCGTCAGCGACAGCGTCTCCGACAAGAGCGGGCTGAGCAGGAAGCGGTTGTCGTCCAGGCTGTCGATGTAGCGCGGCCCGGTGGGTGTGCGATCCACCAGCGCCTCCAGCCGCGTCTCGAGCGAGGGGTGCGGCCGCACCGTCCCATACAGGTTCGCCGTCCAGCCCCAGGCCGGAGCCACCGGGCCCATCTCGGGGTGGTACGCCACCGCGGCGAAGCCTCCCGCCGCCACCGGCCGGTTCGGATTGGTGTCCCCGCCAATCACGAAGAAGGCCGACTGCTCGTTCTCCAGCGGCACCCCCGAGCCCTTCAGCTGGCGCACGTCCCAGCCTCCGACGTTCACACCCGTTTCAATCGCGAGGACGTCGAAGCTCGGCAGCTGCACGCTCGCGTTGAAGTTGGCCCAGCTTCCCCGGTTCACGCCCCGGCCATCCGTCGTCCACTGCGTGCCTCCGCCGAGGTTGGCGAACACGCTCTTGAAGGGCCCCATCCCGTTGGGGCGCTGGTAGTGCAGCCAGGCGCGCGGCGCGTGCTGGTTCTGCGAGGGCAGGAAGCCGCTCGGGTTGAGGTCCAACCGGGGCGAGGTGAAGTCGTAGCTCATGTCCCAGCGGAAGCCCTCGCCGCCGTACTTCCCCGCGCGCAGGAAGCCGCCAAAGCCCGTGTCCCCGCGGTGCAGCACGGTGCCATCGCGCAGCGTGAGCTCGGGCAGGCCGCCCACCACCTGCGAGCCGTCCAGCTGTCCCATCACCCCGTACTGGCCATCGGCCGTCTTCAGGTCGAAGTCCACCGCCGCGGCGTTGCCGCCCCGGGCCAGGCACTGCGCCGGTTGCACGTCCTCGTCGAGCGCCGCGTCCTCGGCCGAGCAGCCCCCGGTGAGCGGCGTGGCCAGGGTCACCATGCCGCCCACGCGCGAGCTCGGGCCCACCTTGCCGCGCAGCACCGCCGCCAGGTAGTTCATGGGCACCGCCGGGTCCGTGGGCAGCGCGTTGTTGGGGCCCAGGTGCAGCGGGCGCGTGAGGTACAGGCCCACGTTCCGGTCCGGCCGCTCCTCGTCCACGTCCCGCTTCCACGGGCTGGTGACGACGGCGTCCAGCACGCCCACCTCCAGGCCCTCGGTCACCGTGCCCGTGAGCTTCGCCGCCCCGAGGATGGGTGTCTCCAGCCCGATGCGCCTCGAGTAGAAGAGCGTCTGCGGGCTGCCCTGTCCGCCCACGGAGTTGAACAGCTCCATGCCCTGCGTGAAGAAGGAGCGCTTCTCCGGGAAGAAGGCCTCGAAGGTGGAGAGGTTGAGGATGAGCTGGTCCGCCTCCACCTGGCCGAAGTCCGGATTGAGCGTGGCCGTCAGCGCCAGGTTGCTCGTGAGGGCCGTGCGCAAATCCAGCCCCACGTCCAGCGAGGGGTCCACCAGCCGCGGCCAGGGCCTCGCCTCGTCGGAGAACTGCGGGCGGGCCACGGTGCGCGCCGCGAGGTACGGCACCAGCTCCAGCGCCGTATGCGGCTGGAGGTTCTCCATCCCCGTGAGGTGCCCCAGGCGCGACACGGTCGCGTTGCTGTTGCGTGGGTTGAGCACCGTCTCCAGCTCTTCGTTGCGGCGCGCGATGTCCCGGCGCACCGAGAAGCCCCACGTCTGCACAGGCGCCTCGGGGAAGCGCAGCAGCGAGAGGGGAATGGCGAGCTCGGCCACCCAGCCGTCCTTCGTGTCGCCCGCCGCCGCGTCCCACACCCCGTCCCAGTCCGAGGTGTAGTTGCGATCGTCGTAGTACAGGCCGTCCGACTGCACCCCGCCCGCGTTCACCGTGAAGACGTAGGCGGTGCGGTGGTCGTGCGTCGTGTCCAGCAGCACCTTCACCCGGTCCGAGTACAGGTCGCTGTCGCGCCGCCCCAGGTTGCGGTTGATGAGCGCCGGCTCCGAGTCGTGGCAGGTGACGGCGATATAGACGTTGCGGTCATCGTAGAGGACGCGCAGCTCGGTGCGCTCGCTGGGGGCCGCGCCCTCCACGGGGAAGCGCTGCACGAAGCCGTCGAAGACGGGGGCCTTCGCCCACGTGTCCTCGTCCAGCTTGCCATCCACCACCACGGGTCCGCTCGCACGTGCCGCGTGGAGGAACTGGTTGCGCCCCGGCCCCTCGACGGCGGCGGAAGCCCCCGCCGCCCACACCACTCCCGCGCTCAGCACCCAGTGACGCAACATGTTGAAGGACCCCCCTCGTGGCCCGAGGCGCGCTTCTACTTCCCGCCCGCCTTCTTATTCCCAGACAGCGAACGAACATAGTTCGAGTCGATTGCGTGGATGCGCATCTCCACGAGTTGCTCGAGCGTAACATTCGGGTAGCCGGCCTCGCGAATCTCCCGGACGTACTCGGGGGTGACGCCGTGGATGCGCATGGAGAGCAGGTCTTCCAGGCTCGGGTTGGCGAAGCCCAGGCCCTTCACCTCGCGGATGAACTGCGCGGTGACGCCGTGGATGCGCGTGGCCACCAGGTCATCGAAGTCGAGCTTGCTCAGGCCCACGCCGGCCAGCTCGCGGATGTGCTCGGGCGTCACGCCGTGGATGCGCGAGGCGACGAGGTCGTCCATGGAGAGCTTGTCGTAGCCGGCGGCCTTGAGGGCGCGGATGTGCTCGGGCGTCACCTGGAAGATGGCCACCTGGAGCAGTGCGTCATGCGAGAGCTTCGTGTAGCCGAGCTCCGCCAGCGCCTTCACCCGCGCCGGGCCCAGGTCGAAGAGCGCGAACTGGAGCTGCTCGTCCGGAGAGATATCCGGGTAGCCGAGCTTCGCCATCTCCTGCTGGTACGCGGCGTTGGGGCTGAACTGGTAGTGACCCGCGCCTTCACCGGCGGCGAAACGGCCCTCGAAGCTCAGCGTGCCCGCCTCGCGCACCAGCTGGAACTTCGTGTCGCCGTCCGCGGTGCTCAGCCCCTGGAAGGCCGAGCGGGCGACGCCGATGCCCAGGTTGTTGTGCTCCTGGAAGTGGAAGTTGAGCTGAAGCTTGTCGTCGTGGGCGGTGGCCGTCCACGTGCCGGCGTTGGGCACGGCGGCGAGCGCGGTGAGGGTCCACAGCAGCGCGGCGGCGAAGAGCGGGTACGGCGTCCTCGAGGTTCTCATGGTTCGGTCTCCGGTTTTCGGGACTTCGGACAAAAGGGGGCCCGGCGGCGCGCGCGGAGTGCGCGGCCGTGGGCCCGTGGGAGGTGAGGGGAAGGGGACTGCCGGTTACTGCTTCTTGCGCAGCTCGCGGATGAAGTCCGCGTCCACGCCGCTGCTCTTCAGGCGCACCAGGTCCTCGACGGAGAGCTTGTCGAGCCCCTCGGTTCGCAGCTTGCGGATGAAGTCCGCGTCCACGCCCATGGCGCGCAGCTCCACCACCTCGTCGGCGGGCAGCTTGTCGAGCCCCGCCTCGCGCAGCGAGCGCAGGTACTCGGCAGACACGCCGAGCGCCTTGAACTGCGTGAGGTCCTCGGCCGACAGCTTGTCGTAGCCCGCGGCCTTGAGGGCCTGGATGAACGGGGGATTCACTCCCACGGCGCGCAGCTCGACGAGGTCATCGAAGGCCAGCTTGTCGTAGCCCGCGGCCTTGAGCTCGTTGATGAAGCGCTCGTCCACGCCGACCGCCGCCGCCTGCGTGAGCTCGTCCGCCGAGAGCTTGCCGTAGCCCGCCGCCGCGAGCGCCTTCACGCTCTCCACGGTGACGCCGACGTGCCGCATCTCCACCAGCTCCTCGGCCGTGGGCTTGCGGCCCAGCACGTCCGTCATCTGCTTCACGTACTCGGGCGTCATGTCGGCGTGGCCGAACTGCACCAGGTTGCCCACCGTGGGCTCGTAGCCGAGCGACTCCAGCTCCTTCACCCGCTCGGGGGTGACGCCGGCCGTCTTGAGCGCGACGAGCTGATCCACCGACAGCGGCTTGCTGCCCACGCGCGTGGTGTCCTCGTCCTCGTCGTAATCCGAGTCGTCATCCCCCTTTGGATTGGGATTGGGATTGGGATTCGGGTTGCCGGCGATCACCGGCTTCGGCGAGGGCACCGCCACCGGAGCCTGGGCCACCACGGCGGTGACCACGCCCCGGGCCAGGGGCCTCGTGTTCATCGCGAGCGCCGGAGCGCCGGGGACGGAGGGCTCGGCCGGGACCGGAGCGCTCGCGGGGACCGGAGCGGCCGGAGCCTCGGCGGGGGCCGCGGGACGCTCGGGGAGGACGAGGGCCGCGAGGGGCGCCGCCACCGCCACGCCGCTCATCAGCGTGACGACCGAGGCTCCCGCCACCCACCGCGACGAGCAGCGTGCCGCGGGCGCCACCACCAGCCGGCGGACGCGCTCCGAGAGCGAGCCTCCGAGCGCGGACATGGCCGGGCTCGTCGCGCCGAGGGGCAGCACGCGCAGGGCCTCGAGCGCGGTGAGGGCGCGGGCGTAGGAGACGGCGTTGCCGCTGGTGCTCACGGCGATGTCGTCGCAGCAGTGCTCGCGCTCGACGCGGATGACGCGCGACATCCACCACACCGCCGGGTGGTAGAAGAAGAGCGTCTCCACCATCGTCTGCACCAGGTTCACCACGTAGTCGTGGCGGCGGATATGGGCCAGCTCGTGGGCCAGCACCATCTCGAGCTGACGGGTGGACAGGCCGGTGAGGGCCGACACGGGCAGCAGCACCACGGGCCGCAGCCAGCCCACCGCCGCGGGCACGTCCACCGCCGCCGAGCGCAGCAGCCGCACCGGGCGCGTCATGCCCAGGCGCTTCGCCAGCCGCTCCAGGGCTTCCTGCCACTCGGCGGGCGCGGGCCCGGCCTCACGCACCAGGCGGCGCAGCTTCAGCCACCCGGAGAGCAGCCGCATCGAGGAGAGCGCCACGCCCAGTCCCCACGCGAGCACCAGCCAGTGCATGTGCTCGCCCAGGAGCGACAGCGTCCGCTCCATCACGGGCGTGGGCTCGGCGGCGCGAGGGGCCTCCACCGGAAGCACCGCGGAGCGCGCGAGCGTGGGCACGGGTGCCGTCGTGGCGCGCATCACCGGGGCCGGGGCCACGGCGAGCGGCTGTGCTGCCTCGAGGGAGACGTAGTGCCGCCAGCCGGTGAGGGCGGGCAGCACGAGCATCAGCGCGAGCGCGCCACAGGCCAGCAGGTAGCGCAGGGAGGCCGCGCGCCGGTCGAGCACGCGCAGGGCCACGGCGAGCGCCGCCGCCACGAGAGCGCCCTGCCACAGCAGGTGCAGCAACGCCCAACCCAGGGACTGCGACACGGCTCCACTCATGGCGTCTCCTCCCCCTCGAGGGTGTCCAGCAGCTTGCGCAGCTCGGCGAGCTCCTCGGCCGAGGCCTTCTTCGTCGACAACGCCTGCATCGCCAGCTGGGCGGGCGAGCCACCGAACGCCCGGTCCAGCAGATCCGTCACCAGCTGCCGTTGCGTCTTCTGTTGCGTGGCTCGCGTGGTGTACACGTGCGCGCGCTGGGACTCGTCGCGCTGCACCAGCCCCTTGTCGGTCATGATCTGCATCAGCTTGAGCACCGTGGTGTAGCCGGTGCCGTCGGTGCCCTTGTTCAGGGCCTCGTGCACCTCGCGCACCGTGCTCGGGCCGCGCTCCCAGAGCACTCTCAGGATGCCCAGCTCCGAGTCCGTCGGACGCGGCAGCGTTGGTTCACTCATCGCATTCCCTCCCGTCAGCTTCGTTGGAGAAAGTATACGAAGGGGTTCGTAGATGTCAACGAAGACCTTCGTAGATGACGGGGGATGTCGGCTGGGGAGCAGGGAAGCGGAGGGGGGCGAGCGGCGTGCGAGCCGGCTGTCTGCCTGGCCGCGAGGGGACTGCACTGGGAGGGGACTACCAGCGCTTGGGGGCACGTCCCACCTTCCGGGGAGGTGAGGAGTGCACCAGGAGGCTCGGATGGCGGACAAGCGGAAGGAAGGAACGCAGAAGCGGACGGTGGTGCGTCGGCGCCGGACGACGGCGGGGGCGGCGGGCCGCATCGCGGTGCGCCGGAACACCGCCCCGTACCGGAGCGCCGCCGCGGATGAGCACGCGGTCCAGGTGAGGGAGCAGATCGAAGCCGCGCTCGCCGAGGGCCGCCGCCTGCGCGAGGACATCGAGCAGCGGATTGATCGCCGCCTGGAGGAGGAAGACGTGGCGGGCAAGGCCGCGAAGATCATCACCCAGCTCACGGCGAGTGCGCGGCTGCGCACGGTGAAGCCGCTGGCCCAGGACGCGAGCCGCGCGAAGTCCTCGAAGTAGGCGATGACGGGGTGGCTCGGAGCTGAAGCGCCGGGCCGCCCTTGGAGCGTGAGGCCGCGGTAGCGCGCCTGGCGCCGGTGGTCTCGCTCCCCGCGAGTGCGCTACGCCATGGCCCCATGCACGAATCGCTCAAGCTGCTCGGGAGTACGGCGTCATCCGCTTCCAGCTGCCCTTCGCGCTCACCCTCTGGTCGCTGCACGTGGTGGTGCTCTGGGCGTTGATCCGGCTGACGGCGGGATGAGCCGGCGCCTCCCCTCCGCCCCGGGCGGCGCTACGGAGCGCCCCGCCGCGAGCGGACCTGCTCGAGCGCGGCCTCGAGCTGCTGCGTGTAGTCCTTGCCCGTGTCCTCGTCGACGAAGCGCTGTCCCGGAGCCATGAAGTAGCCGGAGCGCGCGTAGGCGGCCTGGAGGAAGCGGGCCTGCTGCGCGGGGTCCAGCTCGCGCCAGCCGCGGCCCTCGTCCAGCGCCGAGCGCCAGTCCGAGCCGTCGCCGAATTCCCGTGCCCACAGCGTCTCGCACACGTGGTCCGTGCGGCCGGTCTGGTATTGCCAGAGGTGGCCCACGCCGCGAATGAGCAGGTGCATGGGCAGCAGCAGCGCTCCCGAGGCGGAACGGGGAAGGTCCCGGGGCACGTAGAGCGTATTGCCGAGCGTGAAGAGTCCGCCGGGGAGCGCGAGCAATCCCAGCCGTCCGACCTTGAGGCGCACGCGCGAGTAGTCGAGCCCCTCTCCGAACACCTTGCGCAGCTCGGTGAGCTGCTTCGCGCCGAGCCCGCATCCCACGGGCTCCCATCCGAGCACCGTCTGCACTCCGCTCAGCACGCGTCCGCCGAGGCCCAGCACCCCCTCCAGGGGCACCTGTACGAGCGCCATCACGCTCCGGCGCAGGAGGTTGCCCCCGCGCGCGAACTTCCCCGTCAGGAGCGCGCCGAGCCCGAGCGCGAGGCACTTCGCGGCCAGCGCGAGGTTGCGCAGCACGCCGAGGAGCGCGCTCGCGACACCGGAGAGCAGGAGGGCGCCGGCGCCTTCACCGCGCGCCGTTTCGTCGTGGGGAGCTGGGGACAGCGGCAGGGTCCGGGTTTCCATGGCACCTCCTGGGGGCGAGCAACCAGGGCTCGCGCACGGTGGGGCTGCCTGCCCGGAGTGACACCTGTTCCACGGGAGCGGGTGTGTCCTCTCGAACGGACCGCCCGCCCGCCAGTGGTGGGAAATGGACGGCGCCGTGCCGTCAGCGGCCGGTGAAGCGGGCCTCGCGGCGCTCGACGAACGAGCGGACGCCCTCGCGCGCATCCTCCGAATGGGAGAGTCCAAGCAGCGTGGGCAGCAGGGAGCGCGCGGCGGCCGCGGGGCCCTCGGTGAGCGTCTGCCGGGCCGAGGCGAGGGTGGCCCGCACGCCCAGGGGGGCCTGCTTCGCCACCGTCTCCGCGAGGGCCAGGGCGCGCTCGCGCTGCTGTCCGGGCGGGACGACCTCCTGCACGAGCCCGATGCGGTGCGCCTCGCGCGCGTCGAACTCGTCGCCGGTGAGCAGCCAGCGCATGGCGTTGCCCCAGCCGGCCACCTGGGGGAAGCGCAGGGTGGCGCCGCCGAAGGGGAAGATGCCGCGCTTGATTTCAATCTGTGCGAAGCGCGCGTCCTCGGCGGCGATGGAGATGTCCGCGGCGAGGAGGAGCTCGATGGAGAGCGTGAGACACAGGCCCTGCACCGCGACGATGAGCGGCCGGGTGCGCACCGCGCCCTGGACGCCCCACGGGTCGATGGCGCCCTCGGGGTAGAGGGGCTGTCCGCTGGAGAGGGCGGGGGCCACGTTGGCCAGGTCCAGGCCGGCGGAGAAGTGGTCTCCCTCGGCGAGCACGACCATGCAGCGCACGTCGGGGTGGCGGTCCGCGTGGGTCATCGCGGCGGAGAAGGCCCGGAGCATCGCGAGGTCGAAGGCGTTGCGCTTGTCGGGGCGGTTGATGCCGAGCACGGCGACGTGGCCACGCACGTCGAGGGTGATGCGAGGGTCTGTCGTTTCCATGGGGCTCCCGGTGCAGCGGAAAGGGGGCCCATCTTCGCCCGAAGCCGCACCCGGGGGGGACGAAACGGGGCCGGTCCACACCTCGCGGTGGAGACCGGCCCCGGGTTGTTACGTGTTCAGCGAATCAGGAGCGAATCAGAACGCGGTGCCGCTGGCGCGCGTGCCCGGCGAGGACGTGAGGCTCGACACGCTGGTGTGCAGCACGAAGGTGGCGCCGCTGGTCGCATCCGGGCTGCGGTTCATCGACACGCCGTCCGTGCCCGCGAGCGACGAGGCGTAGGTGGTGGTGTCCACCGTCGTGCCCGCCGAGCTCTTCAGCGTCACGGTGTCGCCGCTGTTGCCCAGGGCGAGCGTGCCCGAGGTGCAGGCCACCGCGTTGGTCAGGCCCGTGGGAATGCCCGAGGCCCCGCCGAACACCACGATGGCCTTGCCCGCCGCCAGGCTCGTGCCGCTCGCGAAGGTGTGCTTCACGCCCGCGGCGTCGGAGAGGGTCCAGCCCGACAGGTCCGCCGCCGTGCCGCCCGAGTTGACGAGCTCCACGAACTCGGCGTTCACGTCCGAGCCCGGCTCGTTGGCCATGATCTCGTTGATGAACACCACCGCGGCGCCACCGCCCGTGGAGGTGGTGAGGGTGAAGGACGCGTTGCTGCTATCGGTCACGGCGGCGTTGGCGGCATCGCTCACGCGCACCTTCGCGGTGGTGGTGGCGGTGCTCGGCACCGTCCAGGTGTAGCTGCCCGTGGAGGCGGCGGTGCTGGAGGTGAGGACGGTCCAGCTGGTGCCGCCGTTGAGCGTGTACTCCACCTTCACGTTCGTCACGCCCGAGGCCGTCCAGGTGATGGCGTGCGAGCTGCCACCGGCCCAGCTCTCGCCGCCGTTGGGCGAGGTGACGGTGATGCCCGTGGTGGTGGTGTCGCCGGGGATGGAGAAGTCCTTGACGATGGCCATGTGCTGCATGTTGGTGGCGCCGCTGTCGGTGCTCAGCGCGGGGGAAATCTCGGAGATGGGCGAGTACACGCGCGTGTCCGCCACCAGGCCCGCGGAGAAGCTGCTCGAGCCGATGACCGTGGCCACCTGGTAGGCGCGCAGGTCGCTGTCGACGAGCACGTGGTCATAGGGGCTGGCGCGGCTGGCGTTGGTGTTGGTGTTGCCGTTGCGGTCGGCCGGGTAGGGGCTCGCCGTGGACACCACCTGCGAGAAGGTGGTGAGGCAGGACTCGGTGCGGCTGCTGGTGTTGAAGTCACCGCCGATGGCCAGGTAGTCCCCGGTGGGGATGTTGGCCTTGATGAGGTTGACCAGGTTGGTGGCCTCGGTGTTGCGCGTGGCGGCGTCCGAGGTGAGCAGGTGCACGCTCACCACCCAGAGGTCCTTCGGGCCCGGCACGTCGATGCGCGCCCACGAGAAGTCGCGGTTGGTCACCTGCGTGTCGTCCCACTCGCCCGAGGCGATGATGGGGTAGCGGCTGATGATGCCGTTCGGAATCTGCGCCCCGCCCTCGCGGTAGTAGGAGAAGCTCGTGCCGAAGGTGCTGTCGACGAAGCCGCGGATGGCCGTCGCCGAGTTGTCCCCGTAGTTGAACTCCTGGAGCATCACCACGTCGGGCTTGATGCCCTTGAAGATGCGGATGCCCTCGCCGGGGTCGTAGCTCTGCAGGTTGCCGCTGGTGATGTTGGCGGCCATCAGGCGCAGCGGGACGTTGAGCGCGGCCTCCTGGGTGCCCTGGAGGTCATCGGCCTGTCCGTCCTGCTGCGCGCCACCGCAGGCCGCCAGCAGGAGGGAGAGCGCTGCCGCGAGCAATCGGCGGTCGAGCAGCGGGTACCTCGAAGAGGTTTCGGTCTTGTGCACGGTGTCTGGGTCCTGCCCCGGTACCGGAGCGGTGGATGGGTTCTGGAGGGAACCGTCTCGAATTATCGGCTTAGTGAGAAACTCTGTTGCGCACGGAAATATGTGGAAATTCGGCGTGCGGCACCAGCCCCCTGGGCGCCTTCCGCGCGGTCCGGTCCGACCATCGGACCAGTTGCGGGAAAACGCGCCCGGGGTGCTCCTCCCGCGGGGATGGCCTAGACTCGCGGCGTCATGGAGCGCATCCGAGCCGCCACCGCCGTTCCCGCCGAGGAGAGTGCCCCGCCGGAGGTGATGGCCGTGGAGCCCGCCGTGGCGGCGCCCATCTCCCTGGGCGAGCGGGTGGAGGTGGTGGCCTCACCCGGCGTGACGCGCGAGGACGTGGAGTCGTTGCTGGACGGACTGTCGGCGCCGCTCGCGCCGGGAGAGTCCACGCGCCAGCGGGCGGATCAGCTGCTGCGCCTGCTGCAGGACGAGGCGCTCGGGGACCTTACGGACAGCAACGAGCGGCAGGTGCGTCCTCTGGCGTTGGAGGCGCTCATCGGGCTCGGCTTTCCCTATGCGCTCGAGGTGCCCCCGGACGTGCTGGCCGAGATGCGGGGGAGCGTGGCGCGGGCGCTGTCCCGCTCGTCGCGCTGGGGGCTGGGGCTGGCGGGGGTGAACGCGCTCGTGCCGGTCATGGGGCAGGTGGTGTCCACCAGCCCGGGCAGGTGGTGGTACGACACCGGGGTGTGGAACCAGCTCGAGGGGCCGGCCATCCTCGCGGGCGTGCTGTTCCTGCCGGCGGCGCTATCGGCCCTGGGGGAGCGCTACCGCCAGAAGTGGCTGAAGTACCTCGGCAACGGGGCGCTCGTGTTGATGAGCACGGTGGGCTTCATCCCGGGCATCATCATGAGCCGCGATGGGTTCACGCCGGACGGTGCCACCTTCCTGGGAATGGGCCTCGCGCTGCTGATGAGCGCGATCTGCCTGCGGCACCGCCCGGAGCCCGGGGAGTGAGCTTCTAGCCCACGACCTTGTTGGACTCGGGGAGGGGAGCCGGAGCCGGGGCGCCCGAGTCCTCCTGGCCCAGGGACTCCAGCTTGCGCGCGAGCTGCGCGGCCTGGGCACCCTTGGAGGCCACGTCACCGCCGCGCACGCCCACCAGGGACACCCGGGCGCGCTCCAGCAGCGCCACCTGGGCGTGCAACTGCGCCAGCAGCCGCTCGCGCTTGCGCCCCAGCAAGTCCAGGTGGTTGAGCTCCTCGCCGAGCGACGAGGCCGCCAGCTCCAGCTGCCGCCGTGCCACCGCGTCCGTGGTGGCGGCCGCCTTGGCGCGCAGCTCGCGCACCTGGGCGTCCACGTCCCCCTGCTGCACGGCGTGCAGCTGCGCCTCCAGGTTCGCGTGCGACTCGGCGAGGGAGAACACCTCGCGCACCATCTTCTCCAGCACGCCCAGCAGCTCCGTCTTGCCCGGGCCCGCCGTCATCCGCGCGGCCTCCTTCTGGCACTGGCCGTAGAGGGTCACCGCGCGCATCACCAGGCCCTGGGCCTCGCCGGACAGCTGCTTCTCCAGCGCCGAGCCCCGGGCCTCCACCGCGTTGCCGTGCACCGACACGTGCGAGGCCAGCGTGCCCACGCTCCAGAAGAGGCCCACCGCCGCGAGCCCCAGCACCGTGCCCAGCGCGCCCAGGCGCCCGTCGAAGAGGCGCGCGTCCATCACCGCCTTCACGTACAGGCCGAGGGGCACCATGGCCCCGGCGCCCACCGCTCCGGCCAGCACCTGGAGGGGACGGGGCCGCCACGTCGTGCCCAGGGCGCCCACGACTCCAGCCGCGAGCGTGCCCATGCAGGCCTCGGCCAGGGGCGTGGGGACGTTGAGCACCTCGGGGATGTTCAGCAGCACGGGCAGGCCCACCAGCATGCCCAGGCGCAGCTTCCAGTCCACCCGTGCGCTGGCCAGCGCCGCGCCCGCCACCGCGAAGAAGCCCAGGTCCACGTGGACGAGCAGCCGCGCGGCGGCCGCCACCAGCAGGCCCGCGGCCGCTCCGCCACCCAGCGCACGCAGGGTGCGCACCTCGAAATCCTCGCGTTCCTGCAGCTGTACCGACAGGGGCATGGCCGGCCTTTCCCTAGTACGAATTGTTCTGTCCGAAGGTCTTCAGCGACTTGCGATGAAGCTGTAACGCCTCACGCTTCACGGAGGTTTCATCCCGCGCGTTGAGATAGGCTGCCCGGGTCTGGTCCACGTCCGCAAGCTCACCCGAGAGCGCCTCCGCCGAGGTGCCGAAGAGGCTGCGGGCGTTGTCCAGCAGGCCCAGGGCCCGCTCCCGGTTGCCGCGCTTCATCTCCTCGGCCGCCGCCTGCATCTGCCGCGCCCCGAGCGCCCGCACCGCGTACATCCGCACCTCCTGGTCCAGGTTGGCGCGCACCAGGGCCTCGTCCTCCGTCACCTTCGCGGACAGTCCGAGCGCCACCTCCACCTGCCGTGCGGCCTCCACGTCCCAGTAGCGCAGCCGCGCGCCGAGCACGCTCCGGGGCGCGTCCACCGCCTCCAGCCCCAGCGTCAGCTTCACCACCACGCGCGCCTCCTGCCCGCCGGCCAGGTCGTACAGGGGCACCACCAGCTCGCGGCCCTCGCGCCGCGCCGACACGCCGAGCACCTCCGCGTCCGTCACGCCCTCGGGCAGCTGAAGCCGCAGCTCCACCGTGCGCGCCAGCGTCCCCGCCGCCTGCTCCAGCTCGCGCCGGAAGATGTCCGTCAGCTTCTCCGAGTCCTGGATGTAGCCGTAGAAGCCGCCGCCCTGCTCGGCCAGGCCGCGCATCAGCCGCTCGTTGATGTCCTCGCCCACGCCCAGCCCGCTCACCGCCATGCCCTCGTGCTGGTAGGTGGCCGCCAGCCGCCGCAGCTCCGGCTCCGAGGTGAGGCCCTCGGTGGGCTCGCCGTCGCTGAGCAGGAGGATGCGGCTCACCCGGAAGTCGTGCACGTGGGGGCGCAGCTCCAGGGCCGCCGCCTCCAGGCCGCCGCTGAGGTTGGTGGAGCCCTCGTCCTCGATGGCGTTCACGAAGGCGAGCATCTGCTGGCGCGTCTCGTAGGACACGGGCTGGCTGGCGAAGACGCGCACGTCGGTGCCGTAGTGCACGAGCGCGAGCCGGTCCCCGTCGCTCAGGCTCTGCACGAGCATCCGCGCCGCCTGCTTCGCGTCCGCCAGCTTCTGCCCGCGCATGGAGCCGGAGCGGTCGATGACGAGCGCGAGGCTCACCGGCAGCCGCTTCTCCTCGCGGGGCTTGTCGGCGCGCACGGTGAGGGCGGCGTAGGCCTCGCTCGGCCCGGCCGCCAGGTATGCCCCGGACAGCTTGCCCTCGAGCGTGAGCGCGCCGTCCCTGGCGGTGGTGGGTGGCAGCACCACGCCCGTGGGAGCCTCGCCGGGCCGGGCCACGGTGTGGCTGGTGTCCTTCTGGCGGGGCAGGCCGACGACGACTGCCCCGAGGGCGAGCAGCACGGCGGTGGCCAGCAGCAGGTGTGTCCGGTTCATCGGCGGTCCTCGGCGGAGCGGGGGGAAGGCGGGAAGCGCAGCCTGTCCCAGGTGTCCCGGCTTCCGCATCCGTCAGCGGGAGGAGGGTCGGACAACCGGCGGATGCCGTCAGGTGCCGGTGGGGGGCACCGGGATGCTCATCACCAGCTCGCGCACCACGCGCCGCACGGCCGTCTCGTCGAAGGGCTTCTCCAGGGTGGGGTTGGGCACCCGCGCCAGGAAGTCCCGCGCGCCCTGGGTGAAGGCGCCGCCGGAGACGAAGATGAAGCGCCGCTCCAGCCCCGAGCCGGCCTGCTGCACGGCCTCGTACAGGTCCTTGCCCCCGAGGTCCGGCATCATCACGTCGCACAGCACGGCGTGGAAGCGCGTGTCCTCCGACAGCTTCTCCAGCGCCTGGCGCCCGCTGGTGGCCAGCTCCACGTCGTGCTCGCGCAGAATCCGCTTGAGGGCCCGGCCCACCGCGGGCTCGTCGTCCACGATGAGCACCCGTCCGCGCTGGGACACCGGTGCCAGCATGGGCGCCACCGGCTTCTCCACCTTCACGCCCGTGCTCGCCGCGGGCAGCAGCACCCGCATGGTGGTGCCCCGGCCCGGCTCGCTCTCCACGGAGATTTCCCCGCCCAGGCTGGTGATGATGCCGTGGCAGATGGACAGGCCCAGGCCCGTGCCCACGCCCACCGGCTTGGTGGTGTAGAAGGGATCGAAGATGCGCCCGAGCACCTCGCGCGGAATCCCCGAGCCCGTGTCCTGCACCTCCACCACCACGCGCCCGTCGGACACTCCGCGCGTGAGCAGGCGGATTTCATTCTTCTCCGCCGAGCCCTCGGGGATGGCCTGCGCCGCGTTCACCACCAGGTTGAGGAACACCTGGCACAGCCGGCCCTCGTTGCCCATGACGGGCGGCACCGGGCCGAACTCGCGCTTGAGCCGCGCGCGGTGCTTGATTTCGTTGGCCGCCAGCATCACCGCCGAGTCCAGCACCGCGTGCAGGTCCACCGGCACCACGCGCTCCTCGTCCGGCCGGGAGAACGTCTTGAGCTGGCGGACGATTTGCCGCACGCGCTCGGCGCCCTCGCGCGCCTCCATCAGCACCGAGCGCCACTCGTCCACCTCGGGCCGCGAGGCGATGCCTCCCGGAATCACCGAGGGCATGCGGCGCAGCTCGTCCAGGAGGTAGCCCAGGTTGGTGATGACGAAGGCGAGCGGGTTGTTGATTTCGTGGGCGATGCCCGCGGCCAGCGTGCCCATGGAGGCCATGCGGTCCGCCAGGGACAGGCGCGACTGCAACTGGCGCTGCTCGGTGACGTCGCGGGCGATGGACACCACGGCCGGCTCACCGTCGAAGAGCAGCGGCAGCGAGGCGAACTCCGCCACCCGCACCTTCCCGTCGTGCCGCCGCAGGCGCCGCTCGCCCGTCACCAGCGCCACCTGGCCCTCGGGCGGGGACGGCTCCTCGTCCAGGAAGAACTCCCGCAGGTGCCGCCCCATCAGCTCCTCGGGGCGCGCGAAGCCCAGCGCGCACACCATGGCCGTGTTGACGTAGATGATGTGCCCGTCGCGCTGGATGGCCGCCGGCTCCGGCACGCCCTCCAGGAGGATGCGGAAGCTGGCCTCGGACAGCTTGAGGGCCTCCTCGAACTGGCGGTGCTCGGTGATGTCGCGGGCGATGCCCTCCACCGCCACGCACAGCCCCGTGGCGTCCAGCACCGGCGTCACCACGTGCTGCAGCCACACCATGCGCCCGTCGCGCCGCAGGAAGCGCACCACCACGGGAGTGTCCTGCGCCTCGGGCTCGGACAGCAGCCGCTTCATCGCCTCCCGGTCCTCGAAGTGCACCTGGCGGTGCCACAGCTCCGGGTCGCGGTAGTGCTCCTCGGGGGTGAAGCCCAGGTGGCGCGTCACCACGCCGCTGACGAAGGCGAAGCTGCGCGTGCCCGCCAGCTGGTAGCGGTAGAGCACGTCCGAGGCGTTCTCCGCGGTGCGCCGGAAGCGCAGCTCGCGCTCCCGCAGGGCGCGCTCGGACTGCCGCTGCTCCATGGCCAGCGCGATGGCACCCGCCGCGGCCCACAGCAGATCCACCTCCAGCTTGTCCCACTCGCGCTCCTCGGCGCAGTTGTCGAAGCCGATGAAGCCCGCCAGCGTGCCGTGCACCCACAGGGGCAGCGTCAGCAGGGAGCGGATGCTCTGTGGCTCCAGCACCGCCCGCTCCTCGGGCGGGAAGTCCTTCACCAGCCCGGTGAGCACCTGTCCGCGCGACAGCAGCTCGTAGAGGCGCGGCATCTGCCGCTCCAGCGGCATGTTCTGCAGCTCCGGGTTGGCGATCTCCGGCTTCACCCCGGGCGCGCACCACTCGGCGCGCTGGCTGAAGAGCAGGTTGCCGTCGGGGGAGCGGTGCGCCTCGAAGATATAGGCGCGGCTGGCCCCCGAGGCCTCTCCCAGCGGGCCCACCAGCCGCTCGAAGAGGCTCTCCGAGGGCGAGGCCGCCAGCAGCCGCTGCTGAATCTCCACCACCGCGGTGAGGTAGCGCTCGCGCCGGGCCAGCGCGTCCGTCGTGCGCCGCCGCTCGCTGATGTCATTGAGGGTTCCGAACGTGCCCACGTAGGCGCCGTCCTCGGAGGGAACCAATCTCACGTAGACCTCCACCCACTTGTGCTCGCCGTTCCGGGTACGGTAGCGCAGCTCGTGCTTACAGCACTCTTTCTGCCGGGAAAGCAGGGCGCGGCCGTACTCGTAGCAGTGCGCGTGGTCCGCCGGGTGGACGTACTCCAGGTGGGGCTGGCCCAGCGACTCCTCCACGCTGAAGCCCGTCAGCTCCGTCCACGCCGGGCTCAGGTAGAGGAACCGGCCCGACTTATCGAGTTGGAACACCACCTCCCGCAGGTTCTCGACGACCAGCTGGTAGTGCTGCTCGTGCGACGCGGGAAGGGGCTCGTTCGGCAGGGGCTTCGGATGCATGAGAAGAGGGGGGCTCCAGTTCCTCGGGCTGGGGGCGTCCCGGGGAACCGCCTCGCTTGAGAGCGAGGATACTCTGCCCTACACCCGTGTGCACCAGCCTCCAAGAAAACAGGTATTACGCGCCTCGGAGGATCAGCTCGCGGCGGCCGCGGGGAGGTTGGCTGCCTGTTCACGGGGCAGGCGGACGTGGAAGCAGCTGCCCAGCTGGGCCCCGGGGCTCTCCGCCCAGATGGAGCCGCCGTGGCGCTGGACGATTTCCCGGCAGATGAAGAGGCCCAGGCCCAGGCCGCCGTAGTGGCGCGCGGTGGCGTTGGAGGCGCGGGCGAAGGGCTGGAAGAGCAGGGCGACGCTCTCGGGGGGGATGCCGATGC
Organism: Archangium sp.; assembly: GCF_045802675.1. Taxonomy (GTDB): domain Bacteria; phylum Myxococcota; class Myxococcia; order Myxococcales; family Myxococcaceae; genus Archangium. Next base: position 64,287 of record NZ_JBJMQO010000031.1, read on the forward strand.
CCTCGTCGCGCACGCGCAGCTCCACCGCCTCGGGGCTGAGGTGGAAGCTCACCCGCACGCTGCCGCCCTGGGGCGAGTAGCGCACCGCGTTGCTCAGCAGGTTGGTCACCACCTGCTCCAGGCGGGGGCCGTCCCAGACGCCCTCCACGGGCTCGGCGGGGGCCTCGAAGACGAAGCGCAGGCTCTCGTCGCCGCGCAGCTCGAAGCGCTCCATGATTTCGCGGACGAGGGGCACCAGGTCCACCCGGGCGCGCTCCAGCTCGAAGCGGCCGGCCTGAATCCGGGAGGTGTCCAGCAGGTCGTCCACCAGGCGGGTGAGCCGGTCCGTCTGCCGGGCCATGGAGCGCAGGGCCTTGAGGGTGCGCTCGCGCTCGGGGAAGTCGCCGCCCTTCTCCATGCGGCTCAAGGTGAGGGCGGCGAAGCCCTTGAGGGGGGTGAGGGGGGTGCGCAGCTCGTGGCTGGCGACGGAGAGGAACTCCTCGCGCAGACGCACCGCCTCGCGCAGCTCGCCCTGGGCGATTTCCGTGCGGGCCGCCATCTCGTTGAAGCCGCGGCACAGCCCGCCCAGCTCGTCGTCCTCCTCCTCGGGCACGCGCCGGGACAGCTCGCCGTGGCCGATGGCGGCGGTGGCCTCCACGAGCGTCTCCAGGCGGCGGATGATGTCGCGGGCGACGAACTGGGAGAGGGCCAGCATGAGCAGCACGCCCGCGGCGAGGATGGCGATGAAGGCCACGCTGGTGCGGGTGATGGCACGGTAGGCCACGCCCAGGTCCTGGGTGACGACGACGCTCCACTCGGTGCCGGGCACGGGCGCGTCGGCGGCGAGCAGAATGCGTTGGTCTTCCGGGCCGGACGTCTCCACCACGCCCTCGTCGCTGCTGGACAGGTGCAGGCGCAGGGTGCCGGGCAGGTGGGCCTCGCTCAGCAGGGGGGCGCCGGGCTGGGTGTCGCGCAAGAGCAGCAGGCCGCGCCTGTCCAGCACCTGGACGCGGAAGCGCTGGGCGGCGGGGGTGACGGCGGCCGACAGGCGCTCGAGGGACAAGAGGCCCACGAGCAGGCCCTCCAGCTTGCCCTCGTGCTTGAAGGGCAGGGCCACGGCGACGTGGGGCAGGCCGAGCTGGCTGGTGTAGGGGCGCGAGACGTAGGCGGCGCCGGTGCTCAGCACGCCGCCGTAGTAGTCGCGGTGGGCGAAGCTGCCCAGGTCCTCCCAGTCGTAGGAGGCGGCCAGGCCCAGGCCCTCCTTGTCCAGGGCGAGCGCGGCGTCGAAGGCGCGCGCCTGGGCGGGGAGGTTGCGCAGGTAGGCCTCCAGCAGCTTGCGGTCCCGCGAGGCGAAGGCGTTGCGGAAGCCGGGGGACTCCAGCAGCAGCTGGAGGGACTCGCGCGCGTCGTCGAGGTAGCGCACGAGGAAGTCGGCCTCGCCGGCGGCGGCGCGCACGGTGTCGTCGCGCACCTGGCGCTCGATGGCGCCCTGGGCGAGCCACGCCGCGAGCGCTCCGAGCGCGAGCAGGGGCACCACGCCGGCGAAGGCCAGGCCGCGCAGCAGCTTGAAGCCCACGGTGCGGGGGGCGCGCGGGCGCAGGCCGGCGGCGGCGGCGGCGCACGAGCAGGTGAGGATGAGGTAGATGCTGGCGGGCGGCCCCAGGCCGATGCGGCCCAGGCCCCAGCACAGCAGGCCGAAGTCCACCGCGAGCAGGGCGAAGAGCGCACGCGGCAGCCGGGGCCAGCGCGTGTCCAGGGGGGAGAGCATCCCCGCGCCGCACAGCAGGAAGAGCAGCCCCATGGGCAGCATGAGGGGCGAGAGCGCGGCGTAGAAGACGGGGGGGAAGCGCTCGCGCGCCACGAGCATGATGAGGCCGAAGCACAGGGCCAGCACGCCCATGACGCCGCGGAACACCGGCCGCTTGCGCCAGGCGGGGGAGGTCTCCAGCGCCACGCCCGTGAGCAGCAGCGGGTAGAGGATGGCGCCGGTGAGGCCGCCGGTGCGCACGCTGAGCACCCACCAGTACAGGCCGGTGACGGCGCCGAAGCCCACGCGCCCCAGCACGTCCAGCCAGCGCGGGGCCAGCGGGTAGAGCATGGTGGCCATGAGCACGATGCTGCTGGCCAGGTAGGCCACGCCCATGGCGCGCGCGTACGGGTAGAGGGGCCGGAAGGACGCGGCGTGGAACTCGTACGGCATGTACGCCATCGCCACGCCGAAGATGAGGCCGAATACCGCAGCGGGCCACGTGATGGGGAGCGAAGGCGTGCGCGCGGGCTCTGCTTGCATGAAGCTCTCTTCCAATCAGCTTGTCTGGAGCAAATCCACCGCCCGCGAGTGGATCGTCCATCGCCTGACAGGAGCGGGTGTAGGGGACGATAGCATGCGTCAGGGGGTGGCCTGGCGCGGCAACTCCACGGTGAAGGTGGCGCCGGCGCCCGGAGCGCTGCGCACGCTCACGCTGCCCCCGAGCGCCTCGACGATTTGACGGGTGATGTAGAGGCCCAGGCCCAGGCCGCCGTAGTGGCGGTCGGACACGGCGCGCTCGAAGCGGCCGAAGATGCGCGGGAGGCTCTCCGGGGCGATGCCGATGCCCTCGTCGCGCACCTCGAGCCGGGCCAGTCCGCCGCTCGTCTCCACGCGCACGCGCACGGGCTTGCCGGCGCCGTACTTGAGGGCGTTGGACAGCAGGTTCGTCACCACCTGCTCCAGCCGGAGCCTGTCCCACGTGCCCAAGACGGGGCCGGGGCTCTCCAGGAGGAGGGGGCTGCGGGCCTGGGTGGCGGGCAGCTCGAAGCGCGCGGCCACGTCCTGCACGAGCGCGGTGAGGTCCACCTCCTCCAGGTCCATGCGCAGGCGGCCGGCGTGGATGCGGGTGACGTCGAGCAGCTCGTTGACGAGCGCATTGAGGCGGCCGGCGTGCCGGTCGATGCCCTCCAGCTTGCCCAGGAGGGGGGAGGGGAGGGCGCCGGCCTCGCCGCGGCGGGCGCCGCGCAGGAGCGACTGCACGTTGAGCTTGAGGGAGGTGGTGGGGGTGCGCAGCTCGTGGGCGGCGACGGTGAAGAACTCGTCGCGCTGGGCCACGGCCAGGCGCGCCTCGCGGAAGAGCAGGACGTTGTCCACGGACAGGGCGATGCGGTCGGCGAGGTCCTCGCAGAAGCGCAAGTCGTCGGGGCCGAAGGTGCGTCCGCAGAAGGTGACGAGGACGAGCGCGCCCAGGGGGCGGCCGCGCGCGCGCAGGGGCACGGCGAGCAGGGAGCGGGGCCCGAGCACGCGCATGAGGCGCAGGTGCTCGGCGTCCTGGGTGAGGGACTGGAGGAGGGCGGGCGTCACCTCGGGGAGCAGCTGGGGCGTGTCCTGGGGCAGCAGCAGGCCCACGAGGCCGGCCTCGCCGGTGGAGGGCGAGCCGGAGCGCCGCACCACCTCGGCGAGCAGCGCCTCCTGGGTGGGCTCGCTGGCCACCGTCTCCAGCAGCAGCGGCTGGCCGCGGCCGTCCATCACCTGGAGGACGCAGCCGTCGGCGAGCGTGGGGACGCAGCGCCGGGACAGCTCATGCAGGGCGGCCTCCACGTCGAGCGAGGCGGTGAGCAGGTGGCTGGCCTCGGCGAGGAAGCCCGTCTCCTGCTCCTCGCGCTTGCGGCGGGAGATGTCGTTGAACCAGATGGAGAGCCCCTCGCCGCGCTGGAGGGCGACGACGCGGAACCAGCGCTCGCGGCCGTCGATGGGGAAGAGCACCTCGTCGACGTAGGGCTCGCCGCGGTCCACCGCGCGCGCGAGGCGGGCGAAGAGGCCGCGGGTGCGCAGGTCGGGGAACAGCTCCACCACGCCGTGGCCGAGCAGGCCGGCCAGGCGCATGCCCATGAGGGCCTCGGCGGCGGGGTTGGCGTACACCCAGCGGAAGTCCACCAGGGCGCCGGAGTCATCGCGCACCGAGCCCACGGCGAGGTAGCCATCGGGGTGCTCGGCGGCGAAGCTCCACGCGTCGGGGGAAGGGCTCACGGAGGCGGCCTCCTCCGGGTCTCCCGGAAGGACGCTCTTCGCGGCGGCACGGAGCGTGGGCACGGCGCACCTCCTGTGGCGCAGGACCCCCCAGCGCCTGCTTTCGAGGGCCAGCGTGAAAGGAAGCGGGGCGGCATTCAAGCCGGAGGGCTCAGGCCACCTCGAGGACCGTCCACTCGCGTACCTCGCCGGCGAGGGTGACCTCGATGGTGTCGCCGGCCCGACGTCCGAGGAGGGCGCGGCCGACGGGGGAGGCGGGGGTGATGACGGAGAGGTAGCCATCGCCGCCGGGGCCGGTGAGCTCGGTGCCGGCGCCCACGGGGAGCAGGAAGAAGGTGCGCTCGGAGAAGCCGTCATCGTCCTCGGTGGACATGTCGATGAGGGCGCCGAGGGCGACGGCGTCCCTGCGCGAGAAGCGGGGCAGGCCCGAGTCCTGGAAGTCGGCGAGGGCCTTGAGCTCCTCCTGGACGCGGCGGGCGCGGTTGGCCTGGCCGGTGGCGAGGCTGCCGTACTCGATGACGGCGCGCCCGTCCTCCTTCTTCTCGGACTCGGTGGCGAGGGTGCGGGCGGCCTCGCGGGCCTCGAGCTCGGCGCGGTGGGCGAGCTTGTCGCTCTGGCGGAGGCGGTCGGCGAGCTGCTCGACGAGGGTGTTCTTGTCCAACAGGGGCATGCTGCGACAGGACTGTAGCGCCGCGGCGCGAGGGCTCCAGTTTCCGGCTACAGTCCGGCGCCCATGACACCGAAAGAACTGTCGGAGAAGGCGCGGGAGCTGGTGGGGCAGGGGTGGGTGCTGTTGGACGTGCGGTCGCCGGAGGAGTTCCGCCAGGGGCATCCGGAGCCGGCGAAGAACATCCCGGTGCAGGAGCTTCAGCAGCGGGTGAAGGAAGTGGGCCCGCCGGGGACGACGAAGGTGGTGGTGTACTGCCAGGCGGGAGGCCGGAGCGCGATGGCGACGCAGATTCTGAGGTCGCACGGCTTCACGGACATCTTCGACCTGAAGTCGGTGAACTACTGGTAGCCCTTCACCCCTCGCCCACCGGGAGAGGGGACGGGGGTGAGGGGACCGGGAGTCCCGGGCTCACCCCCGTGTGGCGAGCGCCTCTCCGCGAGGCGCGCCGGGCTCAGGACAGCGCGGGCTCGGTGGACGGCTTGGCCGGAGCGGAGGCGGGCTGCTCGCGGATGCCGAACAGGACGAGGAGCGCGGCGACCACGAGGGCGCCGAGCATGACGTGGAAGCCGGCGGCGGCGTCGTTGTTGTTCCACTTGATGACGTAGCCGATGAGGATGTTGGTGATGAAGCCGCCGATCTGCCCGCCGGTGTTGATGAAGCCCGAGCCCTTCCCCATGAGCTTGGTGGGCACGAGGATCATCGGCAGGGTCCAGAAGGCGCCGGCGGCCATGAAGAGCAGGAAGCCGGCGATGCACTGGACGAGGGTGTACTGGACGGGGTCGTTGATCTGCGTGAACAGGTAGAGGCAGATGCCGCCCACGGCCTGGCAGCCGAACACCAGCACCTTGCGCCGGCCGCGGAACCAGCGATCCGACACATACCCGGCCAGCACACAGCCGATGCCTCCACAGAAGAAGGGGAGCGCTCCGACGAAGCCGGTCCTCTGCAAGGAGAGCTTCTTCACCTCGACGAGGTACGTGGGCAGCCAGTTCAACCAGCCGTACATCGTCAGGTTGTAGATGAGCGCCACGCAGAAGAGCACCCAGATGGCGGGGGAGCGCAGCAACTCTCCGAAGCTGGCCTTCTCCAGCGTCTGCTCGGCGTTGGCGGCCTGGGAGAGGCTGTCGCGTTCGAACTCCTCGAGCTCCTCGCGCGAGACCTTGGGGTTCTCGTGGATGGAGTTGGTGACGTAGAGCCAGGCCATCAGGACGCAGATGACGCCGGCGATGCCGAGCAGGAAGAAGCTCTTGCGCCACCCGATGACGGGCAGGAACCAGCCGAGCAGCAGCGAGGAGATGGCGGGCCCGAAGGCAATGGAGGAGAGGATGGCGGCGTTGGCGGTGCCGCGGTTCTTCTTCGTGTACCAGTTGCCGATGACCTTCCAGACGGAGGCGGGGAAGACGCCCTCCCCGACGCCGAAGAGGAAGCGCACCGCCAGCATGCTGACGAAGCCGCCCACCACCCCCGTGAGCGCGGTGAACACCGACCACCAGGCCAGGGCGACGAGGATGACCTTCCGGGGACCGATCCGGTCGGCGAGCATCCCGCCGGGAATCTGGAAGAGCGAGTAGCCCGCGAAGAAGGCGCTGAGGACCCAGCCGAACTGCTCCGCGTCCAACTGGAACTCACCGCGGATGCTCAGGCCGGCCATGTTGATGGCCATCCGGTCCAGCCAGGCGACGAGGTAGCACAGCAGCACGGCGAGGCCGACCTTGTAACTGGTCTTGAAAGTCATGGGGGCGGAGCATACCCGTGGGGACGCCCGCCCCACTAGCGGCCCCCGCTGCGACTCGCGGTGCGGCTCGCGCGGTCCACCCCCACGTTACCGGAGAGCCCTATCGGGCCTGTGCTTGAACACCACCGCCAGCGCCGACCTGGGGCGTGGCCTTGGCGGCGGGAGCCTGCCACTTCACGAGGCCGTAGAGGCCGAAGGCGATGAGGGCGAAGCAGCCGAACTGGGCGGGCGTCAGGCCGAGGTAGCGGGCGTCGACATAGGACAGGTCGGTGGCGCGCAGCGAGTCGAAGAAGAAGCGGCCGCAGGCGTAGAGGAGGGAGAGCAGGGGGAGCAGCTTGCCGCGCAGCTTGCCCGAGTTGCGCAGGGCGTACAGGAGGCCGGAGAGGGCGAAGAGGAAGAGGGCGTCATACATGCCCAGGTCATGGCGGGGCCCGCCGGGGAAGTTGACGGCGAGGAAGAAGTCGGTGCGGACGCCGGGGTGGTCGTGGGCGGCGAAGCAGCCGATGCGGGCCACGGCCCAGCCAGGGGCGACGCCGAGGGCGAAGGAATCGGCGTAGTCGCGGAAGCGCAGCTTGCGGATGCGGAAGAAGACGACGGCGGCGAGGATGCCGCCGATCAGCCCGCCGAAGGAGGACAGGCCGTCCCAGACCTTGAAGATCTGAAACGGGCTCTTGGAGAGCTCCTCGGGGTGGTAGGCGAAGAGGTGGAAGAGGTGGCCGACGACGACACCCACGCCCACGCCCCAGAGGGCGTAGTCCTGGAGGGGGTTCGGATCGAGCCCTTCGCGCTCGGCCTGGCGGGACAGGAGCCGGGCGGCGAGCATGATGCCGAGCGCGACGCAGATGCCGAAGGCCTCGATATGGATGGGCCCGAGGTTGATGGGGGGGACGTGCAGGTAGGGAATCACGAGTCTCTCCGGCGGGTGTGGAGTGGAAAGGGCCCACAGCCAGGGTCCGCCTTAGCGCCAGGTGGCGAACAAATCATGGGGGAAGTGCCTTCCCCAAGGTCGTCGGAAAAGCAGGCGGGCAGCCGGGCGCCCTCGCTGGGGTCGGCGTTGGGGCGGAGTGCCCCACGCTGCTTCACGCCCACCCCCCTCATCGGGCCCCACACGGGCGGGGCGTGGACCTGTGACGGAGGGGATGGGGAGCCGGTGCGGCGCGGGCCGGTTTTTCGGGCTCGGGCACGGCCAGGCGGCTATTTTCCGACCTGTCACGGTCTGTATTACGCTCACAACCCGTGAATGGTTTCTGGTTTCGTACGTTGTGAACGTCGTCCACTGGAACGCCCGGGGCGGCCCCTGACGTCCAGAGCGGAGAATGCCGCGGGTCATGTCAGGGGGGGCCGTTCTAGTCGCACTGTGAGCCGATGGTGCGAACGACGACGGTGTCCCACCCCCCCTCCGCCCGGGCGCGGCCGGCGCCCACCCACGGTCTGGCCCGTGCTGTCAGTGCAGTCGGTATTCTGTAAAGGAGCGAACCCATCATGAAGTCCTACCTCCTGGTTCCGAAGGAGTCGTTCGAGACCCATGCCCGGCCAGGTGTGCGGGGCACGGAGCAGGGAGAGCGTGTGCTGCAGCGCACCACCGCCCTTCAGTTCATGATCAGCGGGCGGGCGCCGGACATGCTGCGCAGCCTCGGGTTGCGCTCCGCGACGCTGCCCGGGCGTCTGCCCGAGGTGAGCACCCCTCCCACCCCGGCGAAGAGCCAGAAGAAGACGGCCAAGGGCAAGAAGGGCGGCCGGGGCCGCGAGGGCGAGGCGCAGCTGGTGGCCACCGAGGGGCCGGTGATGGAGCCGGCGGCGGTGACGGCCTCGGACGTGGGCACCTACCGGCACATGCCGCTCATCGGCGCCACCATGGCGCACTTCACCTCGGAGCAGGCCGAGCGCGTGGCCAAGGAGGAGCTCGGCCGCGACTTCGAGTTCATCCCGGACACGGTGCAGCTCACCTTCCCGGGCCCGGTGTCGGCGGGGCAGCTGGGGCCGCGCAACCGCGGCCTGTCCTCGCTCGTCAACCGCGAGTGGCCCGAGGAGTGTGGCATCAACGCCGCCCACGCCCAGGGCATCAAAGGCGCGGGGGTGATGCTGGGCATCCTCGACACGGGCGTGGACGCGGACCACCCCGAGCACCAGGACCGCATCATCCAGTTCCGCTACGTCTCGCTCTTCCCCAACTCGCCGCAGAACCCGGCGCGCGACGTGCGCGGCTTCGACCCGGACGGGCACGGCACGCACGTGTGCGGCATCGCCGCCGGCCAGTTCCACGGCGTGGCGCCCGAGGTGGACCTCTACGTCGCCTCGGTCATCGAGTCCGAAACCATACGCACGAGCCTGGGACGGGTAGCCGCCGGCATGGAATGGCTGCTACACCAGTTCTCACGTCCCGAGAACGCCACCCGTCCGGCGGTGGTGAACATGTCCCTGGGGTTCCCCGTGCAGGCTCCTCCCGGCGTCAGCGACCTGGAGTACCGGTTGAACATCCGGGCCCTGCAGACGCTCGTGCGCCGCCTGGTGGATGCCAACGTGTTGCCCATCGTGGCGGCCGGCAATGGAGGCGCTGGCACGGCCGGTTACCCAGCGGGCTTCCCAGAGGCCCTGTCCGTGGGGGCGGTCGACTTCGCGCGGCGCGTGGCCAGCTTTTCGGCCAGCGGCGTGGTCAACCAGCGATCTGTTCCAGACCTGATGGGTTATGGCGTGAACGTCTACTCGAGCACAGAGCGAAGGTGTAATAACCAAGCGTTCTACGAACGAATGAGTGGAACGAGCATGGCCGCCCCTTACGTCGCTGGGTTGGCCGCGCTATATCGCTGCCGTTCCCCGGACTTGACGGCTGTTGAAGTCAGGGATTTGATTCTGGACAATGCGCTGAAGCTGCCCAAGAACCCGGCGGGACGGAGTGGCCGGGGTCTGGCGGTTTACAAGTGATGGCGGCTACCAGGGTCGGCGCCGAGTGAGCGCCGGGCCTGCGGGAGGAAGTGGGATGAGCAGGAAGACAGCCACATCGCCGCGCCGGGCCTCCGGCCGTTTTCCCAAAATCTCCGGCGTCACGCCCCTCCCGGGCTCCCGGGTGGAGAGTGCGCAGGGATGGATCGAGGCCATGGTCATGCCCCGGGAGGAGCCCGGAGCGGCCTGGCAGCCGTCCATCCAACGTGACCGCTCGCACGTCCACAAGGCCGCGTGCGATCAGGGCAAGCAGTTCCGCGACTCGGTGCTGAACTTCCTGCAGGCGCACCACCTCATGGGCGCCGTCAGGTGGATCAGCGAGCCCGGCTCCCTCCCCATGGTGACGCTCTACTGCACGCCCCGGGTGTTGGAGCAGCTCCAGCGCTCGCCGCAGTTCGATGCCGGCCGCACTGCTGGCCTCGAGATGTACACCTGAGCCAGCCCCTCAACCTGGACAGCTGAGCGGGGCTCGAGGTTTCCCCTCGCGTCGTCGGGACTCCCTTGCTGCATGAGGGGCTCGGTTCCTCGGCTCGCGATGGCCGCCCCTGGGTGGGCGTCCCTTCGCCTGCCATGCTGGACCTTCCGAGCGTCCCGTCTATTCCCGACTGGAAATGATTTACTCACTTGACTTCCAGGCGGCAACCCCCTGAACGCCTGTTGCCCTTGCTTCCGCGCGAAGAAGTCCCACCTTGCACCCTTTTTCATTGGCCTCGGGTACAGGGTTGCTCTCCCGCTGGGAGAGGGCAGGAGAGAGCCGTTGCCCGCCTGCCTGCCGGGCGCCGCCACCGTCCTGGGTTCACGCGTCGCCATGCACCCTGAAACGCACGGGCCGGGCGGATGGGTCTGACACCCCCGCGCCGGCCCGTTGAATGGCGAGCAGGGCCTCCGAGGGCCCCTGTCGCCTGGACTACATGTTGAGGCCGCCGTCCACGTCGATGGTGCGGCCGTTGAAGTAGTCGCACTCGAGGACGAACTTCACCGCCAGCCACAGGTCCTCGGGCAGGCCGATGCGGCCCACGGGGATGTTGGCCACCAGGGCGTCGCGCGCCTTCTGGTTCATGCCCTGGGTCATCGGCGTCTCCACCATGCCCGGGGCCACGGCGCCCACGCGGATGGCGAAGGGGGCGAACTCGCGCGACCAGGTGACGGTGTTGGCGGCGAGCGCGGCCTTGGCCGACACGTAGTTGCTCTGCCCGCGGTTGCCGTGCCGGGCGATGGAGCTCATGTTGACGATGACGCCGGGGCGCTGATCCGTCTGCACCATCTTCGCCACCACCTCGCGCACCATGAAGGTGGCGCCGGTGAGGTTGACGCCGATGACGGCGTTCCAGTCCGCGGTGGACAGCTTCTTCACTTCACCCGTGGCCTTGTCCTTCTTCACCAGCAGCGAGTCCCGCAGAATCCCCGCGTTGTTGATGAGGCCGTTGAGGCCGCCCATGGCCCCGTGCGCCCACTCGACGAAGGCGATGCAGTCCTCCTCCTTGGACACGTCCAGGCGGCGGCGGTGGATGGCGGCGGGCAGCGAGGCGAACAGCTCCTCGTTCACGTCTCCCACGGCCACCTGGGCGCCGGCCTCGTGCAGGCGCGTGGCGAAGTGAGCGCCCATGCCCCGGGCGCCGCCCGTGACGATGACCTTCATGTCCTTGAGCTGCATGCGTTCCCTCTTCCGTGGCTGACGCAATGCGTTGCATGTGCTTGCGCCAGCGGATGAATGACAGTTTTTGACAATACCGCGCGGGGGGTGTTACGCAAGGTTGAAAGATGAATCGGTCTTCAACTTCGCCAGCCGTGCGCCTCGTTCCAGCGACCCCTCGAGGGCAGCGCACGCGCCAGCGGCTGTTGCAGGCGGCGGAGACCGTCTTCGGGGAGAAGGGCTACGAGCACGCCTCCATCGCGGATATTACCCGCGCGGCGGAAGTGGCGCTCGGAACTTTCTACGTCTACTTCCCGGACAAGCAGTCCATCTTCGTCGAGGTGGTGGACGAGCTGGGAGCGCGGCTGCGCCGGCTCATCGCCGAGGCGGTGGCCGGGTGCCAGGGCCGCATCGAGGTGGAGCGCGAGGGCTTGCGCACCTTCTTCCAGTTCGTGGCCCGCCACCGCAACCTGTACCGCATCGTCCGGCAGGCGGAGTTCGTCGATGAGGCGTGTTTCCGGCGCTACTACGATTTGTTCGCACGCGGCTACGTGGCGGGGCTGGAGCGCGCCATGGCCGAGGGCGAGGTGCGGCGCATGGACCCGGAGGCGCTGGCCTACTGCCTGATGGGGTTGAGTGACTTCCTGGGCATGCGCTGGGTGCTGTGGCAGGACGAGGGCGGCGGCCCGGAGCACGTGTTGGACACCGCGATGGATTTCATCCGCCACGGCATGGACGCGCGTCCGGCCGGGGCCGACACCCGCAGCAAGAAGGGGACGGGCAAGGTGCGCGCCCCCCGGAGCAGGAAGACGACCCGATGAGATACGCCAACATCCTGGCCACCGGCCGCTACGTCCCCGAGAAGGTCCTCACCAACGCCGACGTGGAGCGCATCATCGGCGAGCCCGTGGACGAGTGGCTCCAGCAGAACGTGGGCATCAAGCAGCGCCACCTGATGGCGGACAACCAGGTGACGAGTGACCTGTGCGTGGAGGCCGCGAAGCAGGCCATGCAGCGCGCGGGCGTGAAGCCCCAGGAGCTGGACCTCATCATCATCTCCACGGACACGCCGGACTACCTCAGCCCGGCCACGGCCTCGGCGGTGCAGGCGAAGCTGGGCGCGAGCAACGCGGGCACCTTCGACATCAACGCCGCGTGCGCCGGCTGGGTGACGGCGCTGGACGTGGCGAGCAAGACCCTCTCCGCCGACGACAGCTACCACCGGGTGCTCGTGGTCGGCGCGTACGGCATGTCGCGCTACATCAACTGGAAGGACAAGAAGACCTGCACGCTCTTCGCGGACGGCGCGGGCGCGGTGGTGTTGGGCGCCAGTGACAAGCCGGGCTTCATGGGCGCGAAGCTGCTCGCGGCCGGCGAGTACCACGACGCGCTGGGCGTCTACACCGGCGGCACGTACCGGCCCGCCACCGCCGAGACGCTGACGCTCACCAACGGCAAGCCCTCGGTGCAGTTCGTGCGCAAGTTCCCCGCCACCTTCAACACCGAGCGCTGGCCCATGCTGCTCAAGCAGCTGCTCGAGCGCGCGAAGCTGACGATGAACGACGTGGACCACTTCGTCTTCACCCAGCTCAACCTGCGCACCATCGAGGCCACCATGAAGGTGCTCGAGCAGCCCATGTCCAAGACGAACTGGACCATGGACAAGTGGGGCTACACGGGCTCGGCCTGCATCCCCATGACGCTGGATGACGCGGTGGTGCAGGGCCGGGTGAAGAAGGGTGACCTCGTCGCCCTGTGCGCCAGCGGCGGCGGCCTCGCCATGGCCTCGGCGCTCTACCGCTGGACGGCCTGAGCCGCGCTTCACGCCATTCGCAGCACGCAACTCGAGGGAGGGGACAGCATGTTCATCGGCGACTGGATGGGTCGTGGGGCCATGTACTGGCCCGAGCAGACCGCGGTGGTGGATGTGGCCAAGGGAGACTCGGGCCGCTTCTCCTACCGGGCGATGAATGCGCGCGCCGAGGCGCTCGCGGGCTGGCTGCGTGACGTGGCCGGCGTGTCTCGCGGAGACCGCGTGGGCCTCGTGGCCCACAACGGCGTCGAGTACCTGGACGTCTTCTTCGCCTGCGGCAAGCTGGGCGCTGTCTTCGTCCCCTTCAACTGGCGCCTGCATGCGCAGGAATTGACGGAGCTGGTGCGCGACACCGGCCCGCGCGTGCTCCTCTTCAGCGATGACTTCCGCGACGGCATCGCCACGGTGCACGAACAGGTGGGCGCCGCGCTGAAGCTCGTCCACCTCGAGGGGCCGGGACTGCCTGGGAGCGTGGCGTACGCCGAGACGCTCGCGCACGTGTCCGGCTCGAAGGCGACGAATCCGCAGGTGAGCGAGGAGGACATCATCTGCCTGCTCTTCACCGGCGGCACCACGGGCAAGAGCAAGGGCGCGCGCGTGAGCTACCGCATGGTGGCGTGGAACACGCTCAACACGCTCATCCACGAGGTGCGGCCCGGCGACGTCACCGTGACGCACACGCCCATGTTCCACACGGGCGGACTGCTCGTCTACACGGTGCCCATGCTCTCCAGTGGCGGCACCGTGGTGCTCATGCGCCGCTGGGACGCCGAGGAGATGCTGCGCCTCGTCGAGCGCGAGAAGGTGACGCTCTTCTTCGCCGTGCCCACGCAGTACCAGCAGATGTATGACTCGCCGCGCTTCCGCTCGGCGGACCTCTCCAGCGTGCGCTTCGTCACCAGCGGTGGCGCGCCCCTGCCCGTGCCCCTGCTGCAGGCGTGGCAGGCCGTGCACGAGGTGCCCTTCAAGCAGGGCTTCGGCATGACGGAGTTCGGCCCCGGCATCTTCAGCATGGGCCCCGAGTTCGCCGTGTCCAAGGCGGGCTCCATCGGCCGGCCCAACTACTTCATCGACGCGCGCCTGGTGGACGACGACGGCCGCGACGTGCCCGAGGGGGGCACCGGTGAGCTCGTCCTCAAGGGCCCCTCCATGAGCTCGGGCTACTTCGAGAACGCCGAGGCCACCGCCGAGGCCATCGACAAGGACGGCTGGTTCCACACCGGCGACCTGGCCCACCGCGACGCGGACGGCTTCTACTTCATCAACGGGCGCAAGAAGGACATGTTCATCTCCGGCGGGGAGAACGTGTACCCGCTCGAGCTGGAGACGGCCCTCTACGAGCACCCCGCCGTGCAGGCCTGCTCGGTGGTGGGCGTGCCGGACCCCAAATGGGGCGAGGTGGGGCGCGCCTTCGTGGTGCTCAAGCCCGGCGCGTCCGCCACGCCCGAGGCCCTGCTGGAGCACCTGCGCGGCCGCGTGGCCCGCTACAAGGTGCCCAAGAAGGTGGAGCTGGTGGACGGCCTGCCGGTGTCGGCGGCGGGCAAGATTCTCAAGCGCGAGCTGCGCGAGCGCGCCATCGCGGCCGACAAGAATTGAGCCTCATGCCCCTTTCCCTGTTAGGGTAAGGGCCTTCCCGCTGCGTCCCGCGGGGCAATCCCAGACACGTCGCGTCAAGTCGAGCCGGTGCCCACGCGCCGGAAACGGAGAGGAGCCGTCACATGAAGAAGCAACTGTTTTCCGCGGTGATGCTGTGCACGCTGGGGCTGGTGGGCTGTGGGGATGACCAGACGGGGACGCCCACCCCGGACACCGGGCCCAAGTACAACACGGCGGACAAGATCAACACGTACCTCGAGGGCAAGACGCTGACGATGACCGGGGCCAACATCCCCAGCCATCCCAACGGCTACAACGAGGACGTCAACTACGGCTCGGCCACCCAGTGCTACCAGTCGACGACCATGCAGGTCGCCGCCGGCGTCTACAACGTCACCAGCGTGCTGGGCACCCTGCGCGATGCCCCCCAGCCCGGCAACACCGGCACGTGTGACCACGACACCAAGTCCACCGAGCTCAAGTTCTCCACCACCGCCGTCCTCATCGAGAACGTGGCGACGGACGGCAGCTGCTTCGACGTGACGTATACCTATACCGGCTTCAAGCAGGCCGGCCGCGGGCAGATCAGCCAGGACGGCTCGACGGCGAAGCTGGAGCTGTTCTTCGAGGGCCAGGCCACCGGTAACCGCTGCGCCAACGGCGCGGTGGGCTCGGCGACGGTCACCCTCAACGGCCAGCCCTTCACCGGCAACGCGGTGCAGGTCTACACCATCAGCCAGTAATCCCTGGCCGCGCCTCCCCGCGCGCCTCTTCACCCCGGAGACGAAACGCATATGACGTGGCGGTTTTCCGATTCAGGTCGACAGCTACGGGGAGGCGCGCTGGCGCTCGCCCTGGGCACGGTGGCTTTCTCCCTGCCCGCGTGGGCTCAGGGCAGCACGCCGCTGCCCGGGGCCTATACCGATTGGCGCGAGGCCAAGGACCGCTCCGAGGACGCTCCTCCTCGTGAGTTCGTCCTCATCAACTACTTCTTCACCCGCGCTTCCTTCACCAACCAGCTCGGAGACCCCTCCGGCCTCAAGGGCGTGTCGCTCGGGCCCATCGGGCAGGTGGGCGGCAGCCAGGTGCGCGTCGGCAAGGACTCCGCCTTCTACGTCGAGCAGCGCTGGATTCCCGTCATCGAATACAGCCCTCTCTTCGTGGATGGCCTGGCCAGCTTTCGCGCCCAGTTCGAGGTGGACTACCTCTGGGGCCGCTCGGCCAACACCGTGCAGCCCAACGAGGGCGGCGGCTTCAACGCGGATCAGATCAACATCCAGACGAAGAACGTCAACGTCGCCCTCTACCCCACGCGCGACCCGGGCCAGCTCGCCATCGTCGTGGGCACGCAGCCCGTCTACGACGCGTATTTCGACCCGACGCGCACCCCGCTCAACGACATCATCCGCACCGGCTACAAGCTGGCCTTCCTCGGCAGCGACGCCACCGGCATCTCCGCCTTCAGCGGCTACAAGGGCTTCTCGCGCCTGAGCCTGCTGCCCCTGGGCAGCGCGCAGTCGGACAAGGCGCTGCTGGACGACCCCCGGCTCAAGTACGCATGGCTGGCCATGGCCGACTACGCCTACCCGGTGGCGCCGGGGACGAACGTGGGCGTGTCCGCGTGGTACCTGCGCGATGAGACCAAGGGCGATGCCTACGCCTACGAGGGCCTGGTGAAGAGCGGTCCGGCCTCCACGGGCCTGTCGTCCTTCACGGGCACCGCGCGCTTCAACATCGAGCGGCCCACGGGCTGGGTGGGGTGGCTGGGCGCCAACTTCCACCACAACATCGACTTCCGCACCGGCCGCCTCGCCGCCTCGGGCTTCGCCATGTACAACCTGGGCCGCTTCCGGAGCAGCAACCCGGGGACGACCCTCAACTCCAAGGTGGACATCAGCGGCCTCTCCGCCAACCTGGAGCTGCTCTACCACTACGGGCGCACCTCGGGGGACCTCGTGACGCTCGAGGGCATGTTCTCCACCGGGGACAAGGACCTCAACGACGGCCGCTACACCAGCGCCTTCACGCTCAACCAGTACGGCATCCCCGGCGCCGTGTGGTTCAACCACAAGATGCTGCTGCTGTTCCCCTTCACCAGCACCGCCAACAACTACACCGGCGCGGTGACGGACCTGTCCAACCAGGGCTTCGGTCTGCAGACGGTGCTCGCCACCGGCGCGTATGACATCGTCCCCAACAAGCTCAACCTCAAGCTGGGCGCGGGCTATGCCCAGAGCACCGTCGCTCCGCCCGAGACGACTCCCGGCGTGGCGCGCGGCCGCGTCATCGGCACCGAAATCAACGCCGAGCTGCGCTACACCATCCGCTACCTCATGACCGTGGGCCTGCACGGCGGCTACATGTTCCGCGGCAGCTTCTACGACGGCAACCCGCGCGTCACCGCCAACCCCTGGGCCGCCTTCTCCACCTTCACCTGGTACGCCTTCTGACCATGAAGACTCGTGCTCTGGCCCTGCTCGCGCTCGCGGGCCTCTCCACCGGGTGCGTCACCTCGTACAGCTCGCGCCCCCCGCTGTCCTTCCAGGACTTCGACTACTCCTCGCCCGACGGCAAGCCCTGGCCCCTCAAGCGTCTGGCCCTGCCCGACACGGCCGCCGCCCACGGCCTGGCGCGCGCCCCCGAGGTCGCCTACGTCGAGCTCAACCCCGAGGGACAGCAGACCGTCCTCTTCATCCACGGGCTGGGCTCGTACCTGAAGTTCTGGCGCTACCAGCTCGACACCTTCGCCGCCCAGGGCTACCGCGTCCTCGCCGTGGACCTGCCCGGCTACGGCAAGTCCGACAAGCCCGCCTCCTTCCCGTACACCATGGAGGCCATGGCCGACGTGGTGCACGAGGTGGCCCAGAAGCTCCACGCGGGCAAGCCCATCCTCGTGGGCCACTCCATGGGCGGGCAGACGTCGCTCTCGTACGCCATCCGCTACCCGGACGACTTGAAGGCCATCGTCCTCACCTCTCCCGCCGGCTTCGAGAAGATCAGCCCCAAGGAGAAGGCCTGGTTCAAGCGTTCCTTCAGCACCGCCCTCATCCGGAGCGCCACCGAGTACGGCATCTGGGGCAGCGTACGCCAGTCCAACTTCGAGCGCTGGCGGCCCGAGCTCAACTGGCTCGTCGAGGAGCGCGTGCGCGTGGCGAAGAGCCCCGAGTTCGACTCCTACGCCTACGCCAACGTGCGCACGGTGGACGGGCTGGCCCACGACGACTTCGTGCGCGACAGCCTCGGGCTCATCACCGTCCCCACGCTCATCATCTTCGGCGAGGATGACCGCCTCATCCCCAATCCCTTCCTCCACGGGGGCGAGGCGCGCGACATCATGTCCTACGGCCACGAGCACATCCGCGGCTCGACGCTGGTGGGCCTCGAGCGCTGCGGCCACACCATCCAGATGGACTGCCCCGAGGAGTACAACACCCGGGTGCTCGCCTTCTTGAAGGGCCTCGGGTCCGGCGCCCCGCAGCAGCCCTGACGAGGCCGGGCGGGGTTTCCGGCAAAGCCAGACACCGCAGCGGGGGACAGGGCTTCGTCCCCCGCCCGGTGGGTCTGGCCTACGGTGCCATTACGGGATGATGTGGCTCTTCACCATGCTCAGCTGCACGCTCGGCGTCTGGTCCTTCAGGCCGAAGTGCCCGTACGGGTAGCCCGAGTACACCTTCTCGCCCGTCTGCGAAGGAATCCGCGAGGTGTAGCTGCCGTACACCACGTCCCCGTAGCCGATGACCTCGTCCGCCGTGGACCAGATGGTGTAGCGGAAGGCGCCCTCGTAGCCGCTGCTGGACATCAGGTCATTGAGGTACGCCGAGCGGCCGCTCACGCTGATGCCATTGAACACGCCCGGGTACAGGCCGTTGGTGCTGCCGCAGGTGGGCGTGGTGGGGCCCGTCTGGTAGCAGGACGTCAGGCCGAGGCTGGCGCCGGCGATGCCCACGAAGGTGTCCACCGAGGACGTCAGCGACGGGCCGATGTAGTACTGCCCGCCCTCCAGCGAGTCCGTGGCGTAGCCGCCGAGGATGGCCTTGCGCGCCAGCGTCACGCCCATCGAGTGCGTCACGATGTCCACCTTGGTGGCGCCCGTGTACGCCTTCACCGCCTCGATGAACTTGCGAACCTTCATCACGTTCGTCTTCGAGTGGTACTGGTACGCCGACAACGAGGAGTCCGCCGGGCCCCACGTCGTGGCGTACAGCTCGCTCGTCTTGTAGCCATGGGTCAGGAAGTAATCGATGGAGGCGTTCCAGCCCGACTGGCCCGCCGAGCCCGTGCCGATGGCCTTGTCCGAGTTGCCGTGGATGAAGATGACCGGCTGGTTCACCACCGTGTCCGTGCTGCTCGCCTTGCCACCGTAGCTGCCGCCCACCAGGTCATCACGGACCAGGTTGTACGCGGGCTCGTAGCCGTTGGCCGACAGCCAGCCGCGGAAGTGCGAGGTGAAACCCGTCGTCGTCACCGCCGACTGGGTGGTGGCCGTCTCCTGCGTGGGAGCGGCCTGCTGGGGGGCCTCGGAAACCTCTTCCGCGGGACCACAGCCAGCCATGAGCGAGCCCAACAACAGCGCGCCCGTCAGTGAGAGGGAATGACGCAGCTGCATGGTTCTTCTCCTTGTTTCCGGGGGAATGAAGGCGTGCACGGGAAATGTGCCGCAATGCGTGATTATAGCGTTTTCCACGTTTGATTGCCTCCACGTTGGAGTTTTCCGGTGCACGAAGGCCTGACTTCAGCCCTCCCCAGGTTTCGCCCTGCTGCATAGGTTGGCGACGCATGAGGTCAGGACTCGCAGGGATGACTCTCTGCGTCATGCTGCTCCTGACCACGCGTGTCTCCGCGGCGGGGGAGGAGGCGCGGCCAACGGCTCGTAAGCCAAGGCTGCGCGCAGTCACGGTGTCGGGTCGGGTCGAGGAGGTGCGTGTGGCCGCCAGGACGGCGACGCGGATCCGTTTCGATACCGCCGTGGACGCGGCGCGCACCCGCCTGGAAGACGGGCAGGGGCGCTTCGAGCCCCTCTTGTTGGGCAATGGCTTTCTCGTCGTCACCCCGCGCGAGGAGCTCCCCGCCGACGAGCGCGTGACGCTCGATGTGGTGCTCTCGGACGGGACACACGTGCCCTTCGTGCTCGCCGCCGGTGCCACCGAGGTGGATGTGCAGGTACGGGTTTCCCGGCACGGCCCGGCCGCGGCTCCAACGCTCGTTGAGACACCGACGGTGGTGTCCGCGGTGTGGCGCGAGCGCGAGCACGCCCTGGGCACGCCGCGCGCCGAGTGGCCCGAGCGCCCCCGCTCCCAGCAGGGCGAGGGCCGCGCGGGCCGGCTCGCCGAGTCCATGCTGGTGCTCGCCGCGCGCTCCGAGCCGCGGCCCCCGGAGCCGGGCTGGCACGCGGGCGCGGGGCCCGAGGTGGAGCGGCGGCTGTTCCACGTGGGCGTGCTGTCCGGCTTCGTGGTGCGCGTGAGGAATCCGGAGCCGCTGCGGTCCTGGGAGCCCGGCCAGGTCCGGGTGCGTCAGGAGGGAGGCGGGGAGGTGGAAGTGCTGGCCCTGCGCATGGGGCCCGAGCCGCTCCCGCCCGGCGGGTGGGGCTGGCTCGTCGTCGTCACCCGGGCGCTGCCGAGGGATGGGCAGGCCCGGTTCGAGCTGGAGTTGCGTGGGCGGGGTGGTGCCTCCGAGGCACCACCCGAGGGCGTCGCGTTGTGAACGGCCTTTCCCGCAGTGCCCCGAGGAGGACGTCATGAAAGCGAACATGAGGACCCACTGGCGCCGTTGGATGTTGATCATCGCCACCGCCGCCGCGCTCGGTGGGGGCGCGGCCTATGCGATGAACAAGGAGTGCTGGACGTGCACGCCGTGCGGCTGCGGCGCGGACGGAGGCTACCTCATGTGTTGTGATGTCAATGCTTGCTGAGGGCTGACGGAACGGTTGTCGGATTGATACGAAACCGCGTCACTCTTCCCCCGGAAAATGAGGGAGGAGGGGCTCCTCGGGGCCCGGAGCGCCGTGGATGGGAATGCCCACCGTCACGGAGGGGATGACATGAGAGGCGCAGCACATGCGGCGTGACAGGACCCGCCCGAAGCGGGCCGCACTCGCCTTCGCATTGAGCGGGGTGGCCGTCTTTCTCTGGCAACTGGCCACCGCCGCTCCCGCTCCGGGCCGCCGGGAATCCCCTCCCGACTTCCCCCTGCTCCACCAGCAACCTCCGCCACCCGGAGACCCTCCCACCGAAGTGGCCTCCGCGCTGCCCACCCGCTTCGCGGCCTCGTCCGTCTCCCGGCTCGTGGTGGCCGTCCCCTCGTGGATGCGGCAACGTCCCCAGGCAGACGCTCCCGAGCCCGCCCCCGAGGTGGCCTCCGCCTCGCCGGCCTCCTCTTCCGTATTACCCCTGTCCTCCGAGGAGCGCGCACCGGATGGACTGCCCGTCTCGGCGATGCGCTGTACCCGCTCGGGCGAGGGTTTCGACTGTGGCAGTTGCCGCACCGACGGGGACTGTCCCACCGGCCAGGGCTGTGTGGCCAACCGCGAGACGCGCCGCTTCGAGTGCCTGGCCTCCGAGTGTGAAGAGGACTCGCACTGTTTTCCCGGCACCGTGTGCCGCGCCGTCACCACGGGCGCCACCGGTACCGTCGTCCGCCGCTGTGCCGCCGAGGGCGTGCGCCGAGAAGGGGAGTCCTGTGACTCGCTTCCGGTGTCCTCCGCCGGCTCGTGCCGCGAGGGCCTGCGCTGCGTCAACCAGGTGTGCTCCGCTCCGTGCTCGCTCGACGGGAGCGTGAAGTGTGCCTCGGGATTCGTATGCACCGAGGGGCTGGAGGGTCCCGGGTGTTTTCCCGACTGCCAGCAACGTGGGTGCCCCGAGGGCCAACGCTGTGCCCGCGTCCACGACGAGCAGTATCAGTGTCTCGCGGACTCGCGGGGAGATTGCCGTGAGAACCCGTGCCCCGGCGGCGAGCGCTGCAACCTGCGCATGGCCCGGGGCCGCGCTGTTTTCTGGTGTGCGAAGGTCTGCAATCCCATGGCCGTGGATTCGTGTTCCTCCAGCGAGGTCTGTGGCATGGGCAGCGCCACCGACAGCACCTGCTTCCGCAAGTGCGACCCGCTGGATGACAAGGCCTGCGGCCCCGGCTGGTCCTGCTCCACCGTCACCGAGGACATGTCTGTCTTTGGGTGCACCCCGGATTTGCGGCGGTAGACCGGCTCACCTCTCGAGCTGGGCGGGCCGCTGGAGGAGTTGCTCCCCGCGTGCCCGCTCCTCTCCACGAGACGGCCTACCTGATTGGCCACATGGTACATGGCCCGATGCCAGCCATGTCCCGGCTCGGGCTCCAACAGGGGGTTCTCGATACCCTCACCCCGTCCCTCTCCCGGAGGGCGAGGGGAGGTGGGGCTCAGGGGACCACGACTCTTCGCAGGTGCGCGCCCAGGCGCGTCGCCAGCTCGTAGTGGATGGTCTGCGCCCAGTCCGCCAGGTTCTCCGCGTGCAGGTGCTCGTCGCCGTCCTTGCCGAGCAGCGTCGCCGTCAGGGGGCGCTCGTCGTGCGTCGCCCGCGTCACGTCCACGATGATGTGATTCATCATCACGCGTCCGAGCACCGGGCAGCGCCGGCCGTTCACCAGCACGTGCGCCTTGCCCGACATCAGCCGCGCGTAGCCGTCGAAGTAGCCCACCGGCAGCACCGCCACCCGCGTCGCCTCGGGAGTGCGGTACGTGCACCCGTAACCCACGTAGCTCCCCGACGGCAGCCACTTCACCACCTGGCTCGGGCAGCGCCAGCTCAGCACCGGGCGCAGCTCCGGCACCCGCCCCAATACCAGACGCGCCGAGAGTCTCGTCTCCGTCGACGGCCAGAGCCCATACAGCGAGATTCCCACCCGCTGCGCGTCGAAGCGCGCCCTCGGCAGCACCAGCGTCGCCGCGCTCGCCGCCATGTGCCTCTGCAGCGGCTCCTTCACCGGCACGCTCGCACGCAACGCCATCAGCCCGCCCTCGAAGACGTCGAGCTGGCTTTCGGCGTAGTTTTGCTCCGTCACGTCCTCCGTGTTCGCGAAGTGGCTCAGCACTCCCACCACCTGCAACACGTCCGCCGCGTCGCGCAGGAAGTCCAGCTCGCCTCCCGCTATCTGCCCCGGCGTGAAGCCCTCGCGCCCCAGCCCCGTGTCCACGTGCACGTGCGCCCGCAGCGGGTGCCCGAGCTTCGCGTGGCGCAGCTCCGCCACCGTGTCCTTCCACGAGCCGTCCCCCACCACCACCTCCACGCCCGCCCGCGCCAGCGCCACCGCCTCCTCCGCGTCCATGGCGCCAATCACCAGCACCTGCTTGCGCGGCAGCCCTCGCGCCTGCTCGAACGCACGCACCGTCAGCGCGTCCCCCGGCGTGATGAAGTACAGGACGTCCACCAGCGGGTGCACCAGCGGCAGCATCTGCACCAGGCCGTGCCCGTACGCGTTGCCCTTCAGCACCGCGCCCAGCGCCCTCGGCCCTCCCGTGTCCGTCGACAGCTTGCGCAGCGTGGCCACGTTCGCCGCCAACGCCCCCGCCGACAGCTCCAGCCACGACGCCACCCGCCCGGATGCTCCCGCAGTCACCTCGTGCATCTTCCGCCTGACCGTCCTTCGCGCCTCTCCCGGCGCGCTGAGATGCGGAGGGCCGGTGTGCCCGGCGCCTCCTTCCTCGCGTTGTGCGTCAAAGCGTGCCGCTTTGCACGCGCCATCCGAGCGGCCAGTCATGGGAGCGCACGATGCTCCGCGCGGGAAGGGCCCGCCCGGTTCATCTCCGTACACCTCCGTGCCCCCAGGGTCCGCGGCCCGTCGTGCGCATTGTGTCCGCAGGAGGTCGTCATCCATGAGCATCTGGCAGAAGCTGTCCGCTCGTTTCCGCGGGCACTCCGAGGAGGACTCCCAGCGTCCAGGCCTCGAGTCCCCCGGCATGAGCTACGCCGACCTGGAGCGTGACAAGGAATTGAAGGAGCGGCAGCTCTCCGGCGTCTCCGGGCCTCCCCTCGGCAAGGACGCCTCGGCGGTCGAAGAGGACGAGTGAGCGGCGAGGAAGGGAGCGGACGGGCGGACCTGTGATAGGTCGCTGACCCATTCTCCTTCTCCCCCCGCTCTCCATGCGCTCTCCGCTCGCCCTGCTCGTCGCGCTCCTCTGTGTCGGGCCCTCCATGGCTTCCGCCCAGACTCCCGCCCCCACTGCTCCGGCCACCTCGTTCCTCCTGCGCCCCGCTCGCGTCTTCGACGGCGTCTCCGCGAAGCCCCAGGAGGGCTGGGTCGTGCTCGTCCGCGGTGAGCGCATCGCCGCCGTCGGCCCCGCCGCCCAGGTGGGCACCCCCGCCGGGGCCGAGGTCGTCGACCTCCCCAACACCACCCTCCTCCCCGGTCTCATCGAGGGCCACTCGCACCTGCTGCTGCACCCCTACAACGAGACCTCCTGGAATGATCAGGTGCTCCGCGAGCCGCTCGCGCTGCGCGTCGCCCGCGCCACCAACCACGCCCGTGACACCCTGCTCGCCGGCTTCACCACCGTGAGGGACCTCGGCACCGAGGGCGCCGCCGATGCCGACGTGGGCCTCAAGCTGTCCATCAATCAGGGCATCATCCCCGGGCCGCGCGTGCTCGCCACCACCCGCGCCATCGTCGCCACCGGCTCCTACGGCCCCAAGGGCTTCGCCCCCGAGTGGCACGTCCCCCAGGGCGCCGAGGAGGCCGATGGCGTCGACGGGCTCATCCGCGCCGTCCGCGGGCAGATGGGCAAGGGCGCCGATTGGATCAAAATCTACGGCGACTACCGCTGGGGCCCCAGGGGCGAGGCCGCCCCCACCTTCTCCCTCGAGGAGCTCAAGCTCATCGTCCAGACGGCTCGCGATGGCGGCCGCCCCGTCGTCGTCCACACCAGCACCCCCGAGGGCATGCGCCGCGCCGTGCTCGCTGGTGCGGAAACGATTGAGCACGGTGACAACGGCACCCCCGAGGTCTTCAAGCTCATGGCCGAGCACGGTGTCTATCTCTGCCCCACGCTCGCCGCCGGGGATGCCATCTACCAGTACGGCGGTTGGAAGAAGGGCACCGATCCCGAGCCCCCTTCCATCCAGCAGAAGCGTGCGAGCTTCCGCGCCGCGCTCGCCGCTGGCGTCCCCATCTGCAATGGCAGTGACGTGGGCGTGTTCTCCCACGGGGACAACGCGCGTGAGCTGGAGTTGCTCGTGGGCTACGGCATGACGCCCGTGCAGGCCCTCAAGGCCGCCACCTCCGTCAACGCGCGCATGCTCCACATGGAGGACCGCATCGGCCTGGTGAAGGAGGGACTCTTCGCGGACCTCGTCGCCGTCGAGGGCGACCCCACGCGAGAGATTTCCGCGCTGCGCCACGTGCGCTTCGTCATGAAGGGCGGCACCGTCTACCGGCGGTAGTCAGCGGGAATCGGCCCCGGCATTGCACCGCGCGAGGGGCATGATGAAATCTCACTTCATGTCCCTCCGCCGCCCTCCAGACTCCGAGTCCACCGAGCGAAACCCCCCGTCCACGGAGGCGGCCTTCCAAGCGGTCCCGCCCGAGATGGTGGCGGAGATCCTCGACGGGGAGCTGCATGTGAGCCCCCGGCCGGCCCGCCCCCATACCAACGTGGCGTCGAACCTGGGCATCCTCCTCGGAGCGCCCTTCAGGTTCGGCAGGGGAGGGCCCGGTGGGTGGGTGCTCCTCGATGAGCCGGAACTCCATTTCGGTCCCCGCCCGGACAAGCTCGTGCCGGACCTCGCCGGGTGGAGGCGCGAGCGCCTGCCGGACGCGGTCGGAGGGGAGGATGCCCCGGCGTATTACGACCTCGCGCCGGACTGGGTGTGTGAGGTGCTCTCCCAGAGCACGCGGCGCATCGACAAGCGCGAGAAGATGCGCATCTACGCCCGCGAAGGCGTGCGGTACGTGTGGCAGATGGATCCGCTCGCCAGCTCGTTGGACATCTTCCGGCTCGAGGGGAAGAACTGGCTCCTCGTCGATTCCTTCGTGGGCGATGAGTCCGTCCGCGCCGAGCCGTTCGACGCCATCGAGCTGGAACTGGCGCTCGTCTGGTCGCGGTGAGCGAATGACGACGGGCGGCTCCCTCGTGACAGGGGCCGCCCGTGGGGACTTCAGCGCCTCGCGTAGGCGGGGGGTCTCAGAACGCCTCTTCGGGCACCTCCATCAGGTCCAGCGTGCTCTGCTCCACCATGCGCGCGGCGTGGGCCAGTCCCGGCAGCACCTCGTGGCAGAACCAGCGCGCGCTCGCGAGCTTGCCCGCGTAGAAGGCCTTGTCGCCCGGGTTCTCCTTCACGCGCTCGAGCGCCACCACCGCGTGCCGCACCAGCAGCCAGCCGACGACGAGGTCCGCCACCGCCATCAGCACCCGGTTGCCCTGCAGGCCCACGTGGTACACGGACTCGCCCAGCTTCCCCATCAGCGTGCCGAGCATCGTCTCCACGTCGGACAGCCCCTTGCCCAGCGCCGCCCGCTCGGCCTCCAGCTCCTTGCCGCCCGCGTTCGACTCCGCCAGCTCTCGCACCTGCCCGAGCAGCCGCTGCAGCGTCGCCCCTCCATCGCGCGCCACCTTGCGCATCAGCAAATCCAGCGCCTGGATGTGCGTGGTGCCCTCGTAGAGCGTGTCGATCTTCTGGTCCCGGATGTACTGCTCCATCGGGTAGTCCTTCAGGTACCCCGAGCCGCCCAGGCACTGCAGCGCCATGCCCAGCAGCTCGTACGCCTTCTCCGAGCAGTAGCCCTTCACCAGCGGCAGCAGCAAGTCATTGAGCGAGTCGGACTCGGCGGCCTCCAGCGAGCGGTGCCCGCCCTTGATTTCCACCTGGTCCTGGATGGAGGCGGCGTAGAGGCACAGCGCGCGCATGCCCTCGGCGTGGGCCTTCTGCGCCATCAGCATCCGCCGCACGTCCGGGTGGTGGAGGATGGTGACGCGCGGGGCCTTCGCGTCACGCGCCTGCATGAGGTCCGAGCCCTGCTTGCGCTCCTTCGCGAACTCGAGCGCGTTGAGGTACGCGGTGGACAGCGTCGCCATGGACTTCATGCCGATGGCCATGCGCGCCTGCTCGATGATGTGGAACATCTGCCGGATGCCGTCGTGCACCTCGCCCAGCAGCAGGCCACGCGCGGGCTTGCCGTCGCCGAACGTCAGCTCGCACGTCACCGAGCCCTTCAGCCCCATCTTGTCTTCGATGTTCGTGCACACCACGCCGTTGCGCTCGCCGAGCTTGCCTCCCTCCTCCACCCAGAACTTGGGGACGATGAAGAGCGAGAGCCCCTTGGTGCCCGGCCCCGCGCCCTCGGGCCGCGCCAGCACCATGTGCACGAGGTTCTCCGCGTGGTCCGTCTCGGCGCTGGTGATGAAGCGCTTCACGCCCTCGATTTCCCACACGTCGCCGCCCACGTGGCGCGCCTTCGTGCGCGCCGCCCCCACGTCGCTGCCCGCGTCCGGCTCGGTGAGCACCATGGTGCCCACCCAGTGCCGCTCCATCAACGCCGGTAGGAAGCGCTTCTTCTGCGACCCGGTGCCCAGCCGGTCGATGACGCGCGCGAGGATGCCCCCCAGCGTGTAGAAGGCCACCGCCGGGTTGGCCCCCACCATCAGCTCATAGGTGGCCCACCCCAGCGAGGGCGGTGCCCCCATGCCCCCCATGTGCACCGGCAGCTCCAGCTGGCCCATTCCGGACTCGTGGTAGGCCGAGATCGCCTTCTGGAGGCCCGGCGGCAACGTCACCGTCCCATTGTGGAGCTTGGGAGGGTTGTGCTCGGACTCGGAGAAGCTCGGGGCCATCTCCTTCACGCACACCTCGGCGAACGTCTCGAGCGTCTGCCGCGCCGCCGTCTCGTCGAAGTCCCCGAAGGGCGCCTTGCCCAGCGAGTGCCGGCCGATGTCCAGGAACTCGAAGAGGTTGAAGGACAGGTCGCGCAGGTTGTGCTTGTAGTGGCTGGACGCGGAAGACATGCGGCCTCCGGGTGAACGGGTTGTACGGGTGGAGCCCCAGGCTACCGCGTGTGACGGGTCCGGGCCGTCACGTTTTTGAGGGGGGGTCGCAACCCGGGCCGCCTTGCTGCGACAATCCAGGACGAAGCACCCCCCGTGCGCCCTGCGAGGACCTTCCATGAGCATCCGAAGGATCGGTTTCAATCCCTTCGTCAACACCGCGGCCGTCATCGAGGCCCAGAAGCGCATCGAGGCCGTGGAGAAGCACGTCGGCGCCGATGACGCGGAGCCGATGACCGAGGAAGAAGCGCTCGCGTCCCTGAATGCCCAGCAGCAGGCCGAGCTGGACGCCCTCGAGGCCGAGCGGGCCCAGCGGGAGCAAGAGAGCGCGGAGCTGCGCGCGAAGCTGATGCTCGCCGATGGGTACGAGGCCGCTCCCAAGGAGTTGGTGGACCTCAAGGGAGGCGTGGCCGAGCGGGCGCCCGTCGCGGACAGGGCCGGGGCGGGCAAGCCGGGCGTATCACTCGCGCACCTGGCCCGGGCCAATGTGTACGCGTCGGTGTCCCGGGCCGAGCGCGCCGAGGCGGAGCGGGCCGCGCTGGCCCAGGCCGAGGCGGAACGGGCCGCGGCGGAGGCGGCCGCTGCCTCCGTGGACGCTGGGGGCGGGGTGGAGGACAACAGCTGGATGGAGGCGGAGCTCTCGGCGCTCCAGGCGGAGCTGGAGGAGGTGGAGGGGCTCGATGGGGCCGAGGAGGCGTACAGCGATCCAGGCGCGGATTCGTTTGTCGCGAGCCTCGAGGACATCGAGAACCTCGAGCAGGGTGGGGCGGAGTTCGATGACCCCCACGCGAATGACTTCGTCGCGAGCCTGGATGACATCGCCCACCTCGTGCCCGAGCCGGCTCCCGAGGTCGCGATCGAGCCCGCCTCGGAGCCAGTTTCCGAGGCCGCGCTCGAATCGGCCCCCGAGGCGGTGGAGCAGGGCGGAGTGGGGGAGCCCGTGGCGGACGAGCCGTCCGTGATGCTCGCGGAGGACGTGGCCGCTCTGTCCGTGGAGGTGTCGAGCGAGGCCCCGGTGGAGGCTCCGGCGGCGGTCCCGGTCCACGGTGGGTCCGCCGAGGTCTCCGGCGCGCAGCCAGAAGCGAAGCCGGTGGGGCTGCCGTTCGACGACGAGGCGTGAGGCTGGAGCGCCTGCCGGTCACGTTTCGTACGAACTGGTCCGATGGTCGGACCAGTTGCTGAAGAATGCGACCGGGAGGGGGTATGTCAGGGCCATGCGCAAGGTGGTCATCCCCCGCGCCGGTGGTTACGACCGGCTCACGCTCCAGACGCAGCCCGAGCCCACTCCCGCCCCCGAGGAGGTCGTCGTCACCACGGAGGCCATCGGCGTCAACTACGCCGACTGCGTCATCCGCATGGGCCTGTATGCCTCGGCCAAGGAGTACGTGGGCTGGCCCATCACTCCCGGCTTCGAGTTCGCTGGCACCGTCTCCTCGGTAGGCGCCGCCGTGAAGGACCTCGCTCCGGGGACGCGGGTGTTCGGCGTCACGCGCTTCGGGGGTTATTCCTCTCACATCGCCGTGCCCCGGCATCAGGTGTTCCCCCTGCCCGCGCGCTTCGACATGGCCCAGGCCGCCGGGTTCCCCACCGTCTTCCTCACCGCGTACTTCGCCCTCTTCGAGCTGGCCCACCCGCGTCCGGGCAATACGTTGCTCGTGCACTCGGCGGCGGGTGGCGTGGGCGGAGCGCTGCTGCAACTGGGGCGCATCGCCGGGTGCCGCACCGTGGGCGTCGTCGGCTCCAGTCACAAGGTCGAGGCCGCGCGGGCGCTCGGTGCGGACGTCGTCATCGACAAGAGCCGCGAGGACCTCTGGCGCGCCGCCGAGCAGGCCTCGCCCCGGGGCTATGACGTGGTGCTGGATGCCAACGGGGTGTCCACGCTGCGCGAGAGCTACCGGCACCTCGCGAAGCCCGGCAAGCTCGTCATCTACGGCTTCCACTCCATGCTGCCGCGCGAGGGTGGACGGCCCAATTGGGTGAAGCTCGCCTCGGACTTCCTGCGCACCCCGCGCTTCGAGCCGCTCAAGCTCACCAACGACAATGCGAGCGTGCTTGCCTTCAACCTGTCCTATCTCTTCGAGCGGCGCGACGTGCTCGAGGAGGCCATGGGCCGGTTGCTCGCGTGGGTGGACGAGGGGCGGATTGCTCCGCTCACCGTGACGCGCTTCCCGCTCGAGCGCGTCGCCGATGCGCACCGCGCGCTGGAGTCCGGCTCCACCGTGGGCAAGCTCGTGCTGGTGCCGTGAGGGGCGGAGCTACCGCTTCCCGGGGCTCCGCTGCTTCAGCGCCTCGTCCACCCGGTGGCCCAGCTCCGCGATGCTCTGCGTCTCCCGGATGCCCGTCACCTTCGCGGGAGTGCCATTCTCCTCGTCCGCGAAGTTCGCCGCTCCCGCCAGACCCTCGTCGTAGTAGCGGTCCCCCAGGTTCGACAGGAACGCGATGACGTAGTGCCGCGGCGCATTCCCCGGCAGCGAATGCACGATTCCCGCGTCGCTCGCGTAGTTCTCCGTCCGCCCCGTCTTGTGCAGGAACTCCACCTCCGCCGCCGCGTTGCACGGCCGCGTGTCCCTCTTGAACGCCGTCTCCCCCACCGTCGCCGTCCCGTCCGCCGCCAGCCACCTCGCGGGCTCCGCCGTCGGGATTCCCTTCCTCGCGTGCGGGTCCCCGCACACCACCGTCGAGCTCAGCCCCTCCGTGTAGCCCTGATCCGCCAGCAGCTTCTTCAGGTAGCGCCTCGCCGGCTCCGACAGCTCCGCCGCCGTCACCGCCCGCCCCTCCCGCGTCCTCCACAGCACCCCTGGCCCTCCGTTGATGAGCAGGAACAGCTTCGCCGTGTCCATCGCCGTCATGTGGAGGCTCCCCGGCTGCCAGTTCCTCCCCGTCACCGGCGATGTCCCGTTCACCTGCAGCGTCCCCAGCCCGAGCGCCGCGTACTCCGCGTTCAGCCCCTCCATCGCCCCCCGCTCATGCAGCAGCTTCACCAGCGCCTCCGTCGCGGTGTTGTTCGACTCGACGATCATGGGCTCCAGCCAGGCCCGCAGCGGGCGCTCGCCCTTGTCCTCCGTGTCCCTCAGGAAGCGGTACGGCGTGTCCAGCGTCAGCTCCCCCCGGTCCACCAGCCTCATCACCCGGTACGCGATGAGGATCTTGAACAGCGACGCGGGATAGGGCGCCATGAAGCGCAGCGGTGCTCCCTCGCGCCCGGGCACAATGTCGTCACCCGCCGGTGCGTCCGCCCACCCCTTCTTGTCGTCCCAGCGCTCCAGGTCCCACTTCGTGAAGCGCACCGACTCCGCTCCCAATGTCCGTGCGTCGAGGGGCACCGCTTGCCCCTTCGGGTAGTCCCTCGAGAGCAGCACGTTCGCCGCCGCCACCGGACGGCCCTCCGCGTCCAGCTCGATGACCGCCACGTCCACGTTCGGCATGTGCCGGATGCGCTCGCCCTTGTGTCTCCAGTCCCGCACCTGGTCGAAGCCCACCTCGCGCACCGCTCGCAGCAGCACCGTCTCCAGGTTCCTCGAGCGGGTGGGGGACAGGGTGGTCGGGGGCTCGGCCGCAGCGGCCGTGGCGAACAGCAGGGCGAGGCAGAGCAGGAGAGTGTGCATCGTCGCTCGGAGTGAGGCGCAATCTGATGGCTTTTGGGAAGTCCCCGCACCGAAGCCCTGGTCCGCTGCCGCCGGTTCGAGTAACCACTTCGCCATCTCGTGCGGGGGATTCATGCGCTACGTCGACGGCTTCGTCATACCTCTACCCAAGAAGAACTTGCAGGCCTATCGCAGCATCGCCCGGAAGGTGGGAAGGCTTTGGAAGGAGCACGGCGCGCTCGAGTACATCGAATGCATCGGCGATGACGTGAAGCCGGGGAAGCTCACGTCCTTCCCGCAGAGCGTCAAGCTCAAGCCGGACGAGACCGTGGTGTTCTCGTGGATCGTCTACAAGTCGCGCGCGCACCGCGACCGCGTCAACAAGAAGGTCATGGAGGATCCGCGCATGAAGGCCATGATGGTGGACCCGAAGCTCATGCCCTTCGACGGCAAGCGGATGGTCTACGGCGGCTTCAAGTCCATCGTCGAGCTGTAGCCGCCAGGATGTTGGCGCGGCGGCGCGGCGGGTATGATGGGGCAAACGCCCTCCCGGACCCGACCCGTGCCCATCGTCTACGACTGGCTCGCCCGCCGCGCCGCGCTCGCCCCCGAGCGCACCGCCCTCATCGACGCCCTCCATGGTGACCGCCGCATCTCCTGGCGCCAGTGGAATGCCTCCGCCAACCGCACCGCCCGCCTCCTCCAGGACGTGCTCGGCGTGCGCCGCGGCGACCGCGTCGCGGTGCTCGCGATGAACTGCACCGAGTTCCTCGACCTGCTCTTCGCCTGCGCCAAGCTCGGCGCCATCCTCCAGCCCCTCAACTGGCGCCTCAGCCCCTCCGAGCTCTCCGCCCTCCTCGCCGACGCCGAGCCCGCCGTCCTCGTCCACGGCTCCGACTTCCAGTCCCAGGTGCAGGCCGTGCGCCCGCTCGCCCGCGCCGTGCGCCACTTCGTCCACCTGGAGGAGTCGTCCGCCGTCCAGCCCGGCGACATCCCCTTCAGCCGACGCGACTCCCTCTCCGACGCGCCGCTGCCCCCCGTGGACGTCGAGCCCGAGGATCCGTGGGTGCTCTGCTACACCGGCGGCAGCACCGGCATCCCCAAGGCCGCCGTCCTCACCCACCGCTCCATCACCGCCAACGCCGCCAACACCGTGGTGAGCTGGGGCCTCACCGCCGACGACACCGCGCTCCTCAACGCGCCCCTCTTCCACACCGGCGGCCTCAACGTCTTCACCACCCCGCTCGTCTACGTGGGCGGCACCACCGTCGTCGCCCGCTCGTTCGCTCTCGAGCAGGTCTTCGACCTCATCCACCACGGCACCATCAACCTCTTCTTCGGCGTGCCCACCATGTTCATCGAGATGCAGCGCCACGCGCGCTTCGACTCGGTGGACTTCTCCCGCCTCAAGCTGCTCATCAGCGGCGGCGCCCCGTGCCCCCAGCCCGTCTTCGAGCGCTTCTTCGCTCGCGGCGTGGCCTTCAAGACGGGCTATGGGCTCACCGAGGCCGGGCCCAACAACTTCTGGCTCCCCCCCGAGGACGCCCGCCGCAAGCCCGGCTGTGTCGGCGTGCCCCTGTTCCACGTCGAGGCCCGCATCGAGGGCGACGCCGAGGAAGGCGAGCTGCTCCTGCGCGGCCCCCACCTGTGCTCCGGCTACTGGCGCCGCCCCGAGGAGAGCGCCAAGACGTTCGCCGGTGGCTGGCTCCACACCGGGGACCTCGCCCGGCGCGACGCGGAGGGGTACTTCTCCATCGTCGGCCGCAGCAAGGACCTCATCATCTCGGGCGGGGAGAACATCTACCCCTCCGAGGTGGAGAACGTGCTCGCCGCGCACCCCGAGGTCGCCGAGGTGTGTGTCATTGGCGTGCCGGACGCCAAGTGGGGCGAGGTGCCCCGGGCGCTCGTGGTGGGCCGCCCCGGCGCCGACCTCACCGAGGGCAAGCTGCTCGAGTTCTGCCAGGGCCGGCTCGCCCGCTACAAGCAGCCGCGCTCGGTGCGCTTCCTCGAGGCGCTGCCGCGCACCAGCGCGGGCAAGGTGGACCGGCGCACCCTCTCGGCGAGCCACGGGGCTCCGGCGTGAATCCGGGGTGAGCGCGCCGTCGAGCGCTGCCCGCCGCCGAGCCCTCGGGCACTTGCCTGGCGCACGCTCCGGCGGGCCGCTCCGGTTCCCGCACCGCGTCAGGGAGTGGGGGCTTCACCCGTGGTCCCGGTGGGATTGGCGCGCTGGAGCCCTTTGAGGTGAGATGACCGTCATGCTCGCTCCCGCTCCGCTCACCCCCGACGTGCTCGGCACTCCCGAGGGAATCGCCGACCCCTATCCCGCCTATCGCGCCTTCCGGAGCCCCAACCCGGTGCGCTACGTGCGCCTCCCCGCGGGGGCCATCACGGGCAGGACGGAGCCCCTCTACGCCTGGGCCCTGCTCCGCCACGCAGACGTCCTCGCCGCCATCCGCGACCCCGCGACGTTCTCCTCGCAGTCGCAGCTGGTGCTCAAGACGATGCCCAAGTTCGCGCTGCTGCACGATGACCCACCGCACCACACCCACCTGCGGCGGCTCGTGAGCAAGGCGTTCAGCCCTCAGCGCATCGCCTCGCTGTCGGAGTGGATTGGCCGCATCGCGAACGAGCTGCTCGACACCACGGGCAAGGGCCCCGTGGAGCTCATGGCCTCGTATGCCGTGCCCCTGCCCACGCGCGTCATCGCCGGGATGCTGGGCGTTCCGGACGAGGACTACCCGTCCTTCAAGCAGTGGACGGAGGCCATCCTCTCCTACGTCGGCATCCCCCCCGAGGAGCGCGCCCGCAGTGCCCAGGAGATGATGGGCTACCTGAGCCGGGCCATCGCCTCGCGCCGCGCGCAGCGCACGGGGGACCTCATCTCCGCGCTCGTGGAGGCCGAGGTCGAGGGCGCGGCCCTCTCCGACGCGGAGATCCGCAGCTTCGCCGCGGTGTTGCTCCTCGCGGGCAACGAAACCACCACCAACCTCATTGGCAACATGCTGGCCCTGCTCGCCGAGCGTCCGGAGCTCTGGAGCCGGGCGCGCGAGGACCGCTCGCTGGTGGATCCCATCATCGAGGAGGTGCTGCGCTACGAGAGCCCCGTGCAGCGCTTCCCCCGGGTGACGACCCGGCCGGTGAAGGTCGGTGAGGTGGAGATTCCCGAGGGAGTCATCGTGGACGTCGTCTTCGGGGCGGCGAACCGCGACCCCGCCGTCTTCGAGAATCCGGACACGTTCTGGCCGGAGCGCCCGACGAACGCACAGCACCTCGGGTTCGGGCTCGGGACGCACTTCTGCCTGGGGGCCCCGCTGGCCCGGCTCGAGGCCCGCATCACGCTCAACGCCTTCCTGGATCGCTTCCCGGTGCTCGGACGGGGGACGGGAGCCGCGGTGCGGCAGCGGGCCGCCCCGGTGAGCCTCGGCTACAAGTCGCTGCCGCTCCAGCTCGGCTGAGTGACCGCCGGGCCCAGCGGTAACTCCAGCGTGGCCGTGGCGCCCTGGCCCGGCCCCGGGCTCTCGAGCGTGAGGCGCCCGCCCAGCATCCGGGCCGCCAGCGCGCTCGAGTGCAGGCCCAGGCCATGTCCGCCCTCCTGGGTGGTGAAGCCCTGGGAGAAGAGCCGCCCGCGCAGCTCGGGCGCGATGCCCATGCCGTTGTCCATCACGTGGATGCGCGCCATGCCGCCTCGCGCCTCGAGCCGCACGTGCAGGTGGCGCTGTCCCGGGGGCTGCGTGGCCAGGGCGTTGCGGGCGTTGCTGAGCAGGTTGATGAGGATCTGCAGCACCTTGTGCTTGTCCACCCGCACCCGGGGGAGCGCGGACTCCTCCCGGGCGACGGTGACGCCCTGGCGCTCGAGCGCGGGCCGCTGCATGCGCAGGGCGTCCTCGACCAGCTGGGACAGCTCGCACTCCTCGGTGACGAGCGTGTTGCGGGCGTAGGCCTGCTGCACCTGGACGATGGCCCGGATGTGCTCGACGTTCTGGGTCGTCGCCTCCAGGCTCTCCCTCAGCACCGCCTGCTCGCGCAGCAGCTCGTCGGACAGCTCGCGCAGGTAGTCCGGCAGCAGGGCGCCGCGGGGATCCTTCGTGAGGAAGTCCGCGAGCCCCCGCCGGTGCTCCTCGAACAGGGTGGAGACCTGCTTCAGGCGCTCCAGGCGCGAGGAGTCCACCGCGTGGTGCATCATCTGCACGTTGATGACGGCGCTGGTGAGCACGTTGCCGACGTTGTGGAGCACGTTGGTGGCCACCTCGGCCATGCCCGCCGAGCGCGCCGTCTCCACCAGCTGCGCCTGGGCCTGGCGCAGCTCGCGGGTGCGCTCGTCCACCCGCTTCTCCAGCTCGTCGTTGGCGAGGCGCAGGGCCGTCTCGGCGCGCTGGACGTCGGCGTACAGCCGCGCGTTCTCGATGGAGATGGCGGCCTGGGAGGCGAGGTGTTCCAGCAGGGCCAGGCGCGCCGGGGTGAAGGCGTTGGTGGCGAGGCTGTTCTCCAGGTAGAGGACGCCCCGGAACTCCTCCTGGCGCAGCAGGGGCAGGCAGAGCACCGAGCGGGCCCGGCCGCGCTCGAGCCAGGCATCGGACGAGAAGGGGTGGGGCAGCAGGGTGGCATCGTCGATGAGCACGTGCTCGCGCGTGCGCTTGACGTAGGCGATGAGGGTCCACGGCAGGGAGGTCTCGGCCATGCCAGGGGCGGCGTCCTCGGGCGCGGTGCCCGAGAAGGCCACCACCGAGAGCGTGTTGCCCTGGGGCAGCAGCAGGGCGCCGCGCTGGGCGCCCGCGTTCTCGATGGCCACCTTCAGCAGCGTGGCCGTCAGCCGCTCGAGGACGATTTCCCCGGAGATGGCCTGCTGGGCCTTCACCACCGTGAGCGCGTCCACCTGCGTCGTATTCGTGTCCGTGACGGTCGTCTCGGTGGTCGCGGAGGCGGCCAGGCGCGGCCACTGGGCCTCCAGCTGCTGGACCTTTCCGTGGGCGCCCCAGCGCTGGTACGCCTCCCGTGCCTGGAGCGCGTAGGCCTCGGCGATGCTCGGCACCCGCTGCTCACGCCAGTAGCGCGCCGCGAGCTCGCAGGCCAGGGCGGCGTTCTGGATGAAGCCATGCTCGCGCGCGGACTGGAGGGCCTCCTCGTAGGCGTGCAGGGCCTCGTCCTTGCGGCCCTGCAGGCGGGCGAGCTCCGCGAACACCAGCCGCTCGGGCGCGCGGAAGGTCGAGGGGACGTTGCTGGCCCACCCGGCCAGTTGGCGGTGGTCCCCCCGCAGCGTCTCGAGGGCCCCGGGCCGCTCCCCGGCGCTCAGCTCGCCGAAGCAGGCGGCCAGGGACAGGGCGCGGTAGAGGTGGAAGTCCAGGAGCTGAAGCTGGACGGACGAGGCCCAGGTGAGCCCGGCGGCGCGCGTCCCCGCCTCGAGCGCCTGCGCCCAGGCCCCGCTCATGAAGCGCGAGCGCATCTTGAGAATCCAGTAGAAGCACCGCATGGTGCTCATGCGCTCGGGGGTCAGCGTGGCCTCGAAGGCCTGCTCCTCGAAGTCCTCTCCGCTCAGCGAGCCGAACGAGGGGGAGAGCCCGCGCAGTTGCTGCACGTGCCGCTGGATGTGGTGGAGCATGTGCCCCGCGTCCCGGAAGCCCACCTTGCGCACGAAGGCGAGCCGCGCGACGGATTCCTGGTAGACGTCCTCCAGGGGGTGCCCCACGGCGAAGCGGTCCGTGAGGATGTTGATGCAGCAGTAGCAGGCCGTCTGGAACTCACTGCCCTGGAGCGCGAGCTGGAAGGCCTTGCGCAGGGGCTCCTGGGTCCTGGAGAGCGGCTGGGTCCAGTAGTGGAGCATCTCCATGAGGTAGATGATCCGGCTGCGGAAGGCCGTCAGGTCGTATTGCTCCACGAGCGCACAGGCGAGCTGGCCGAAGGCCTGGGCCTCCCGGTACCGGCCGAAGACGGAGCCCAGCAGCGCGCCGTACCAGCCCAGCCCATAGGGGGCGGACCGGGTGATGCCGTGGCGCAGCACGAGGGTGGTCATCCGGCACAGGTGGAGGATGAACAGGTTGCGGTCGAAGAAGGACGAGGGCGCGGACAGGGTGGAGAGCACGTTCATCAGCGCCTCCGTGTCCGGGTCCGCCACGGGGGGCAGGTCGATGAGGCTCTCGATGGAGCGGTTGCCCAGCAGCGCCCAGACCTCCTCGTTGGCGGCGAGCACCTCCTCCCAGGTGGGGTGCGGGGGGATGGGCAGGCCCATCCGCTCCAGACACTCCACGAGGCAGAGGGAGGCCTCCTGGATTTCGCCCGCGGCGAGGTGCAGGCCGCTCTTCAAGCGGTAGACGGCCGCCGTGGCCGCGGGGGTGCGCGCCCGGGGCAGCAGCTCCTCCAGCAGCAGGCGGGCCTCGGCGGCGTTGCCGCTCATCAGCTCGCAGCTGGCCTGGGAGCGCCGCAGCTCGAAGGCCAGCTCGGGGTCGCTCTCCCAGGGGTCTCCGGGGAGGAGCTGGAAGGCGGTGGTGAGGTAGGTGATGGCCGAGCGGAAGGCGGTGGAGGTGCGGGCCCTCGCGCCGGCCTCGGCGTTGAGGCGGGCCACGCGGTGGCGCTCCCCGGGGTCGGTGAGCAGCTCCAGCCCGGCGTTGAGCTGGCCCACCACGTCGAAGAGCTTCTCGCGCAGCTCCACGGGCGACAGGCTCGAGAGCATCAAGCGGCCGATGTGCAGGTGCACGGCCTTGCGCTGGTCCTCGGGGATGAGGGCGTGGGCCGCCTGCTGGATGCGGTCGTGCAGGAAGCGGTACTGCTCGGGCCCGGCGCTCATCACCAGGCCTTCCTGGAGCGCGGGCCCCAGCTCCTGCTCCACCTCGGCGGCCTCCGTCACGTTGGAGATGACGAGCAGGATGCGCAGGGAGAAGGTGTTGCCCACGCACGCGGCCAGGCGCAGCAGGTGCTGCGTGGAGTGGGGCAGCTGGCGCAGCTTGCCGACCACGAAGTCCACGACGTTGTCGGAGTAGCCCTTGGCCCGCACCCCCTCGGCGTCCCAGCGCCACGTGCCCTCGGACGTGCGCGCCAGCAGGCCGTCCTGGTTGAGCGTGAGCAGGAACTGCAGCAGGAAGAAGGGGTTGCCGCCGGTCTTCTGCAGGGCCAGGACCGCGAGCGGCCCGACCACGTCCCCGCTCGCGCCGGGGAGCGTGTCGGCCACCAGCCGCTGGACCTCCTCGAGGCTCAGCGGCTCGAGCTGCAGGTCGTTCATCCTCGCGCCAGCCTCGCGCAGCGCCTTCAGCACCAGCCAGAGCGGATGGGAGGTGTCCACCTCGTTGTCCCGGTAGGCCCCGAGCAGGAGCACGGGCGGGGCGTCCGGGTGGATGAGCAGGTGTTGGAGCAGCTGGAGGCTGGCCAGGTCCGCCCACTGCAGGTCATCCAGGAACACCACGAGGGGGTGCTCGGCGGTGGCGAACACGCCGAGGAACCTGCGGAACACCTGGTTGAAGCGCTGTTGCGCCTCGGCGGGCGGCAGCTCCTGCACGGGCGGCTGCGGGCCGGTGATGAGCTCCAGCTGCCGCACCACGTCCACGAGCACCTGGCCCTGGCCCTCCCAGGCCTCCAGCAGGCGCTCGCGCCACCGGGCGAGCTCCTCGTCCGTGCCCGCGAGCAGCTGCTGCGTCAGCCCGCGGATGGCCTGGGCCAGGGTGGAGTAGGGGATGTCGCGCTGGAACTGGTCGAACTTGCCGCTGAGGAAGAAGCCGCGCTGGCGCACCACCGGCTTGTGCAGCTCGTGCACCACCGAGGACTTGCCCATGCCGGAGTAGCCG
The DNA here is from genome assembly GCF_045802675.1 of Archangium sp. Lineage (GTDB taxonomy): Bacteria > Myxococcota > Myxococcia > Myxococcales > Myxococcaceae > Archangium. The sequence continues at coordinate 103,006 of NZ_JBJMQO010000031.1, forward strand.
CGCACCAGGAAGAGCTCCGGCCGGCCGTTGCGGCCCACGCGCTCGAAGCTCTGCAGCAGGGCGGCCACCTGCGGGCCGCGCCCGTAGAGCCGCTGCGGGAGCTGGAAGCGGGGGGGCACATCGTGGACGCCCAGCGGGAAGTCCTCGTGCACGCCCCGCAGCAGGCCCTCGCGCACCCGCTCCAAATCCGCCTTCAGCCCCTCCGCGCTCTGGTAGCGCTCCTCGGCCACCTTCGCCAGCAGCTTCAGGACGATGGCGGACAGGACGGCGGGCAGCTCCTTCACCCGCTCGTGCGGGGGCTGCGGCGCCAGCGCCATGTGGGCATGGAACCACTCGAGCGCGTCGTTCCCCTGGAAGGGGCGGCTCCCGGTGAGCAGCTCGTAGAGCGTGATGCCCAGGGAGTAGAGGTCGGTGCGGTAGTCCACCGCGCGATTCATCCGCCCCGTCTGCTCCGGGGACATGTACGCCAGCGTCCCCTCGACGAGCGAGCTCTGCGTCGCATCCACGTGCTCGACGAGCTGGAGGCTGGCGATGCCGAAGTCGATGAGGCGCGTCTCGCCCTCGGGCGTGAGGATGATGTTGGAGGGCTTGAGGTCCTTGTGGATGACGCCCCGGCGGTGGAGCACCGCGAGGGTCGCGGCCAGGGAGCTGGCCACCTCCAGGGCGCGGAGCACCTCGAAGGGCTTGCCGGAGAGCTCGGACAGGGGCGTGCCGACAATCTCCTCCAGCAGCAGCACCGGGCGCTCCTGGAGCTGCTCGCAGGCCTGGACCCGGGGCACCCCTTGCACGTCCCGGAGCCGCTGGAGGATGGCGAGCTCGCGCCGGTAGCGCTCGTACTCCCGGGGACTGGGGGAGGCCGCCATGGGCGTCTTGAGGATGAGCGCGAGCCCGTCGGTGTCGCGCACCGCGTGGAACAGCAGGTTGGTGCCCGTGGACTTGACGGCCCCGCGCAGCGTGTACCCTGGGATGTTCAGCATTTCGGGAGTCCCGTCATGGGGGCCCAGATGGGAACAGACCTATGTAGGATCCGCAACGCGGGAGTGCGCCCTCGGAGCGCGCCCCCTCTCCTGAAGAGCGGCCACGACGAGATGACCCTCCCTGTACAAAGGCCCGACAGGGCTCCGTTCGACGCCGCGCCGGCCCGGGGGAGCCCATGAAGCTCGAACGCCACGTCGGAGGGCTCTCGCTCGCGCGCAAGGCGAACTACCTGCGTGCTCGGGGGTGGCGCGAGGAGGCAGGCGGCTGGTCGAGCGGGATTTTCGGCCTGCACCCCCTGGCCAAGGCCGTCCACCACCAGCTCACCGACGACCTCAGCCAGGCGCTGCGCGAGCGGGGCTGGCAGGTGCTCGGCTTCTCCGAGCGGGGCTATGTGCGGATGCGCGAGGGCGAGCGCGGCAAGCCGTGCTCGTTGCCCAAGGCGCTGCGCACCCAGGCCCGCCGCGAGAAGCGGCCCGTCGCCGAGCTCACCTATGCGCTCTTCCTCGCGGCGCTGCTCGAGACCGGGGACTCCGAGGGGGAGGGCGCGTAGCTCCCGCGCCCGCCTCTGTTCTCCAGTGGGCGCTCGCCCCCCTGCCGCGGCGCGTCGCCGGGGGGGAGTCGGTCAGACTCGGAGGCCAGGGCCCCCCCGCCTCTCGAGGCGCGTTCCGGGGGCCAGGAGCCAGCGCGATGAAGCACAAGGAAGCGACGAATGTGTCCGTCACCGGAAGCGCGGGGCGGCTGATGGCGACGGACGAGGGCAGCGGGGGCATTCCCGTGCTCTTCGTGCACGACAACGCCGCCGACCGCACGCACTGGGCGGAAACCCAGCAGGGGCTGGCCACCCGCAGCGTCGCGTTCGACCTGCGCGGGCTCGGCGAGAGCGGCGGGGCCCACGGGCCCTTCGGCGTGGAGGCCGGGGTGGAGGACGTCTCCGCCGTGGCCGACGCGCTGCTGCTCGAGAAGTTCGTCCTGGTGGGCCATGGCTTCGGCGCCGCGGTGGCCGGGGCCTTCGCCTCGTACTTCCCCGAGCGCCTCGCCGGGCTGCTCTACGTCGAGGCCCCGGGCGACCTGCGCCGCTGGACGAAGACCGACGCGGACGCCTGGCTGGAGAACTTCAGCCCGGCGAAGTACGGCACCTTCCACGAGCACTGGCTCACCCCGCTGCTGCTCGAGGCCCGCGAGAAGACGCGCAACCTGGTGATGAAGACGCTGCGCACCTCGCGCCGCGAGGCCATCGCCGGCAACGTGGCCTCCCTCTTCAGCTACGACCCCAACGAGGCCTTCGCGCGCTTCTCCGGGCCCCTCCACGCCCTGGTGGCCACCACCGGCCCGGACACCCTGGTGGCCCAACGGCCCTCGCTCTCCCACGCCGTGATGCCCCACGCCAGCCACTGGCCCATGCTCGACTCGCCCCAGTGGTTCCACACCGAGCTCGTCCGCTTCCTCGGCCGCTGCAAGCCCGAGCACTGAGTCCCCGCGAACGCTCGCGCGGCGAGGACTGTCGGCCAGGTGGCATGGGCCCTGGCCCACGGGGGCTTGGCCCGGGGTGCTATTGCAGTGCTGAACCGGCCAACACTTCCCATTCTCAAAATCCGTACCTACTCCTTCGCCCCATCCACGGCAGCGGGACGGGCGGGCTCCGTCTCCGTCATGCCGCACGGGTCTGGTCCCTGCTGGACGGGGACTCGCCGCACGTGAAGGAGGACGAACATGAGGGCAGCGCTGCAGCACATCCGCGTCCGTCAGTCCCGGTTCCTGGCGCACCCGCTGTTCGACGAGCTCCAGCCGGGCCGCCCCCTGGAAGAGGTACTGGCCTTCGCCCCGCGCCTGTCCTTCTGGGTGATGTGCTTCCAGGACGTGCTGCGCCTCAATGCCCAGCGGGTGCAGGACGCCGAGCTCTCCCAGCTCATGCGCCGCCACCGCGCCGAGGAGCGCGGCCACGACCACTGGTTCTTCGAGGACCTCGCCGAGCTGACGGGGCGCGCCCCCCGGCTCGAGGAGCCCTGGGGCCGCGCGCACGAGAGCACCCGGGACGCCAGCTACGCCCTGCTCGCCGAGGTGCTCCGGCCGATGGATGACCGGCTGCGGGTGCTGCTGGTGCTCGCGCTGGAGTCCACCAGCCACGCCTTCTTCAGCCGGGTCGCCGCCCTCGCCCAGGCGGCTGGCGCGGCCGGGCGCCTGAAGTACTTCGCCCCCCACCACATGGAGGCCGAGGAGGAGCACGAGGTTTTCGAGGAGCAGATGGAGGCGATGCTCAACGCCATCGAGATGTCGCCCGCGCTGGAGGCCGAGGCCCTGGCGCTGGTGGACCGCGTCTACGCCGCCTTCCACTCCATGTTCGACGGGCTGTGCGCCGCGCCCGGCGTGCGCCAGGCGAGCGTGTCGGGCCGGGCGATGCTCGCCGCGCACGCCTGAGTCACGCCCGGGTCACCACTTGAGCTGGTAGATGCAGGCCGGGGCGCCCGTGGAGCGGCACTCCGCGGGGTCGTGGTCGAAGTGCAGCAGCAGCGAGCCCTTGGGCCGGAAGCGCTTGTAGAGGGATTCCAACAGGCCCCGGTCGAACTCGCAGGGGTAGGGGTTGTCGCACACCATGCTGGCGGTGCGCTCCGTCATGAGGTGGAAGGCGTAGCCGCCAATGTCCCCGGTGCCCCGGTGGTTCATCCGGTAGGCGGCGTCGAGCGCCTCCATCGCCGAGGTGAACGAGTCGATGCCGGGCGGGAAGACGGCGTGCTCGGGCACGGCATGGCCGATGGCGCGCGTGGTGTGGGGCCCCACCTGCTCGAGGATGTCCTCGAAGCTGTCGAGCACGCTGGGCAGCGGGTACCACTTCTCCGCCTCGAGTCGTTCGATTCCGTGCGAGGCCAGGATGCTGTGGGCCTTGAGCTGGAAGAACTCCATCGCGTTGAGGAGGGCCTGGACGCTCCTGCCGTACACCTCGACCTGGTCCGAACGCGAGTTGCGAGCCACCGCGGTTCCCTTTCTGGCTGCTGCGTCCCACTCAAACACGCGGCGCCGCCACCCTCAAGCCGCCGCCGGGGTGGTGTCTCCTGGCCCTCACACGGTCCCCTGCCTGCTCGCGGGGGGAGCCTGCGGCGGCCCGGGCTGCTCCACCTGGAAGTGCGTCACCAGCTGGCGCAGCTGCCGCGCCCGGGACTCCAGGTCCTCCACGGCTTTCGTTATCTGCACCACACCCAGGGCCGACTCGGCCGCCTGGTGGGCCAGGGCGTGGATGCGCAGGGTGAGGGCCTCGCCCGCCTCGGACTGGGAGGCGTGGGCCCGGGCGGTGTCCTTCACCTGGCGCTGAATCTCCTCCGCGCCCGAGACAATCCGCTCCAGGGCCCTTCCCGTCTGGGCCGAGAGCGCCAGCCCCTCGTGCACCCGCGTGCGCCCCTCGCGCATCTGCGCCGCCGCCGCCTGCGTCTCCTCCTGGCTCTGCCGCATCAGCGCGCCAATGCGCTCGGCCGCCGCGCGCGCCCGCTCCGCCAGCTTGCGCACCTCCTGCGCCACCACCGCGAAGCCCTTGCCGTGCTCCCCGGCGCGCATGGCCTCGATGGCGGTGTTCACCGCCAGCACCCGCGTCTGGTCCGCCACGTCGGAGATGAGCTCCACCGCCCGCTCCACCTCCTCGCTCCACTCCGTCAGCCGCTCCACCGTGCGCGCCGAGCGCTCCACCACCTGGGCAATCTGCTTCATCTTCTCGCCCGTGCCGCTCACCACCGCGCCGCCCTCGCGCGCCACCTGCTCGTTGGCCTCCGCCGAGCGCGCCGTCTCCCCCGCCTGCCGCGCCCCCACGGCGAGCTCCTGCGTCATCCCCATCACCGCGTCCGTCATGCTCCGCAGCGCCCGCGACTGGTCCTGCGCCGCGTGCTTCAGCCCCTCGGCCGAGTGGTGGATGTGCCGGGCGTCCGACTCCGTCGCCCGCGACACCTCGCCCATCTCCCGCAGCATCCGCTGCACGTCCCCCACCATGGCGTTGAAGGCCTGCCCCAGGTCCCCCACCTCGTCGTGCGAGGGCGCCACCACCGCCACCCGCAGGTCGCCGCGCGCCACCTGCCCCGCCGCGCTCACCAGCGAGCGCATGGGCCGCAGCACCCGCCGCGAGAAGTACACCCCCGCCAGCCCCCCCCCCCCCCCCCCCCCCCCCCGCTCCCCCACTCCCCCCTCCCCCAGCCGCCCGTCTCCTCCCCGGGGGACCGAATGCCCCAGACCTGCCCCAAGTGCCGCCGGGCCAACCCGGCCGACGCCTTGTACTGCTACGAGGACGGCTTCG
>NZ_JBJMQO010000032.1:0-97304 GCF_045802675.1 Archangium sp.
ACAAACTAAACAAACACCTCGCACTTCAGATCTAAAACCTGAAGGCCAAGGCGGAGGAGGAGCCCCTCACCGCGGAGGCCGCCCAGCTCACCGTGCTGAGGCAGAGCGGCCCCGGCGCGCTCGAGGCCTACCTGCGCAACATCCGCCTCGGCCTCTTCTCCAAGGCGAGCCACGTGGTGCTGGGGGTGAAGTCATGATGGGCTTTTTCGCCGGTGCCATGCTCGGCTTCTTCGGCATGCTCGTGGGCGTGCCCATCTTCCTCGGCCTGTGCCGGGTGCTCGGCCTCTACACCACCGTGGAGGAGCGCACCTGCCGCGTCTACGTGCTGCTCGGCAAGGTGGTGGCCGTGCTGGACGAGCCCGGGCTGCACCTGCTGTGGGCCAAGATTGGATGGAAGGCCTTCCTCGTGAACTGGATGGGCCGCTGCCTCGTGCTGGATTTGCGGTTGGACCAGCAGTACCTGCGCAGCCAGGCGGTGAACTCCGAGGAGGGCGCGCCGATGGGCATCGGCATCTGGTACGAGATGATCATCTCGGATCCGCTCAAGTACCTCTTCGAGAACGCGGACCCGCGCGGCTCGCTGGCGGCCAACGTGAGCAACGCCACCGTGCGCTGCCTGTCCAACATGAAGCTCGCCGCCATGCTGGAGAGCCGCCACGTCATGAGCCGCACCGTGCGCGCCGAGGTCACCCCCATGTCGCACGCCTATGGCTACCAGCTCGGCTCGGTCTACATCCGCAAGGTGCACTTCCGCGACATCGGGATGATCCGCCAGATTGAAGAGAAGGTGGTGAACCGGCTGCGGCAGGTGACCTCGGCCATCCGCCAGGACGGCGCCAACCAGGTGAGCATCATCACCAGCACCGCCGAGCGTCAGGCCGCCATCGCGTTCGCCAAGGCGGCGGCCCTGCGTCCTCAAATCGTCGGCGCGGCGCTGCAGCGGGTCGCGCAGGATCCGCCCATCGCCGAGGCGATGTTCGAGATATTGGAGCTGCAGCGGCTCCAGGAAGGCACCGCGAAGGTGACGCTCATCCCCGAGGGACAGAAGAGCGACCTGCTCGCGCAACTGCTGGTGGCGGCACCGGCGCAATCCCGGTGACGCCCTGCCCTGACGTTCGCTCCACCTCGCGGCGCTCCCGCCACCTTCAGCCGCAGGCTTCCGACTGCAGGTCGTCCATCCTCGCGACGCGGCGCTCCCGCATGTAGCGCTGGAGGGCATCCTCGAGCGTGGGCATGAGGCCGCCGCGCTCGCTGCCCAGGACGCTGTAGCGCGGACGCCGCGCCGTGCGCCCGAGCGAGTAGGCGGGGCGTGCCTCGATGCGCCCGGGCTCCAGGCCGGAGAGCCTGGCGGCGCGCTCGGCCAGCCCGGCCCAGGTCGTGGTCCCCTGGTTGGCCAGGTGCCACACCCCCACCTCGCGGTCGATGAGCAGGTCGAGCACCGTGTGCACCAGGTCCACCACGTAGGTGGGGGAGACGCGCTCGTCGTCCGCCGCCACCACGTGCCGTCCCCCCTCCAGCGTCCGCAGGGCGCGGGTGATGAAGTTGGCGTCGTCCCAGGGACCGAAGAGGGCGCTGGTGCGGATGACGAGCGCCGTGGGCAGGACCTCGAGAACCCGCGCCTCCATCTCCGCCTTGCTGCGCCCGTAGACGCCGAGCGGCGCCACCGGGTCGCTCTCCACATAGGGCTTGTGCAGCAGGGCATGGCTTCCATCGAAGACGAGGTCCGAGGAGAAGGTGACCAGTTGCACGCCATGGCGCGCGCAGGCCCCCGCCAGCATCGCGGGCCCGACGGCATTGGTGAGCAGGCACCGCTCCGCCTCTCGCTCGGCCTCGTCCACGCGCACGTAGCCGGCCGCGTTCACCACCGCCCACGGCTGGAGCCTCCTCAACACGGAGTCCATCGCGTGCGGGTCCGTGAGGTTCAGCTCCGAGCGGGAGAGCAGGTGGTAGGGGATGCCGCGGACGTCACACAGCCTCGCGAAGGCGTGGCCGAGCATGCCGGTGGCCCCGAGGATGACGAGCGGCCGGGAGGAGCGGTCCTCCATGTCGACGCCCGGCCCCACGGGAGCGCGCGCATACGAGCGGCCCTCGACGGGCGGGTGGACGAGCCGGTCCGGCCGGTGCCACCACCCCGGCATGCACAGCAGCGGGTCCTCGTCCCGCATGCGTCCCGCCGACAGGTCGCGCATCAGGTGCGCCAGCGCGGTGGGGCGAGGCCGGGGCGCCCGCACGTCGAAGGGGCCTGGCTCGTAGAAGCCGTCCGCACGCGACACCAGGACATTCCAGTCGAAGGAGCCCAGCAGGGACCAGACCGTCACCGCCCGCACCTCCACGCCCTCGCCGCGCATCCGGCCCGCCACCTCCCAGAACTCCTGGAGCCAGCGCAGCTGCTCCTCCCGCGTCGAGCCGAGGTGGGCCTCCGTCACCGCGACGGGCAGCCGGTAGCGCTCCCAGGTGTCGCGGATGATCCGGTCCACCCCGATGGGGATGTCCAACCGCGCGCGCACGGCCTCCATGTCCGCGTAGCGCAGCCCGTCCTCCTCCTCCATGTGCGCGCGGTCCGGGTAGTGGTCGAGCCGCTCGTCGAGGTAGCGGTCGCTGCTCGCGTAGTGGTTGATGCCCACCACGTCCGGTGGACAGCGGTGCTCGAGGAACCACTCCAGCTCGTCCTCGCCAATGCCCCACTGGAGCATGTGGCGATAGAGGGGATGCTCCCGGTCCAATCGTCCGCACAGCAGGTCGAGCGACAACCACCGGCGCTGGTTGTGGAACTCCGCCAGGTGCGCCAGGGCGGGCGTACTGTAGCGCCGGCCGAGGTCCTCCGTCTGGATGAGCTGGGCGCGCGGGTTGACGGTGCGCACGGCCTTCATGGCGAGCACGACGGCCCGGCACTCGGTCACCAGCGCGCGCGCGAAGGTGGGGTAGTCCCTGCCGTGGGGATACCAGACGCCGTAGAGCCCGCTGAAGCGCGCCGTGGTGACCGGCTCGTTGACGGGGGTGTAGGCCTCCAGCCACGGGTAACGCTCGGCCACCCGGAGGGCGAAATCCGCGAGCCCGGTGGCGAAGGAGGCGTCCACCAGACTGGTATGGCGCGGCCCGCTGCCGTGGTGCGTCAGTCCCACGATGGGCCGGATGTTCAGCTCCCGCAGGCGTCCGAGCCGCTCGTCCACCCACGTCCAGTCGATTCCCTCGAAGCTCTCGGGCGCCACCCGCTCCCAGAGCACCGGATAGCGGATGGCGCGGATGCCCAGGCCCGCGAAGAGGAGCAGGTCGCTCACGCGCGTGGCGTGGCCGTTGCGCTCCATCTGGTCGAAGAACACGTCTCCCACGCGGTTGACGGTGCACTCGAGGCCACCCCAGAGCTCGAGCGCCTGGGAATCGTTGGCGGTGGGATGCAATGACATTGGCGTGTTCTCCCCGGGGGTGAGCAGGGAATGGGCAGCAGGCGGCTCACCCAGGTGCGCCTGCCCCCGTGACGTGACGAGCGCTCTTCCCCTTTCGAGCCGCACCCCGGCCGCCGGTTCGCGCGCACCGTGGACGCTGGCCCCGAGCGCGGCACTGCTCTCTCCGCCCCGAGCCGCTCTTCTCCGCTTCAAGCTTCGGTTGCGGAGGCCTGTTCAGAACTGGCCCGAGGACCAATGAGGCGGGAGCGCGCGGCCAGGGCCGCTACTCGGGACCCGGAGCAGGCAGGGAGGAGAGCGCCCGCCAGGGCCATGGCGTCCCGCATCGGACGTCAGCGCCTGGGGCGACGGGCTCCCCTGCCCCGCCCCGTTCGTCCTCCACCGCCTTCGTCGCGCGCCGCCTCGAGCTCGTCGGGCATCCACGGCATGTCGAGCAGCTCCTGCAGCTCGAGCAGCGTGTCGGCGCGCAAGGCGCCGCGCCGGCCGCGGCCCACCACGAAGCGCACCGGCCGGTCGAACAATGGAAGCTCCTCCTCCACGAGCGTGCGGGCGAGCTTCTCCGGCAGGTTCAGCCGCACCACCCCCACGGGCTGCCCCGCCTCGTCCTGCGCCACCTCGTAGTCCAGGTCCACCTCCTCGTCCCGGATGCTCACCACGTCCGGCAACGCCAGGAGCGCCTCGCGCGTCCCGGGCGGCACCAGCGCGTCCAGGTCGAGCACCAGCGGGCGCGCGAGGAACTCCTCCATCGTGGTGACGCCCCCGAGCTGGGCCTCGTAGAGGGCGGTCAGCTCCGGCACCCCGAGCTTCGCCGTGCGTCCGCCCGAGCGGCGCCACAGCTCGCGCACCTCGTCGATGGCCGGCTGGTTGCGGCGCACCGCCGGGTGCTCCGCCTCACCCCGCGCCAGCGTCTCGGCGAGCACGCGCCGGGCGCGCCCGGCCCACTCCGGCCCCCAGGCGCCGAGCACCTCGACGTCCCGCTCCAGCTCGAAGCCGGCGTACTCCACGCGCCAGTCGAGCACGAGCGACATGTGCCATGGGTCGTAGGCGAGCTCGGCCTTCGTGCGGCGCGCGTGCTTCTTCAACACGTCGAGCGGGAGGTGCGTGCCCTCGATGGCCGCGTGCGAACGACCGTGGCGGTCCGCGAAGTAGCGCAGCGTCCCCGCGATCGCGCCGAAGTTTCCGCACACGCTCGTCTTCGAGACGCGCGCCTCCTCGCCCGAGGCCGTCATCTCGTCGATGGCGAGGTCGAAGGGCATGAAGCGCGCGAGCAGGTCCGCGAAGCGGCGGTAGACGCGGTCCCCCGCGAAGGGCACGTGCGTGGGCAGGCTGACGCCCAGACTCCGGTAGACGCTCGCCACCACCAGCGCCGCGTCCTCGATGGCCTTCACCAGCACGCCGCGCCGATCGGCCCAGCGTTCGATCTTCTCCGCTTGGAAGAGGTGGCGAGGCAGCCCATACACCTCGCCGAGGTAGCCCGCCTCCCGGTACGCGTCCGCGTAGAGGTTGTAGGCGGTGAGGTGGTCGCTCCCGTGCACCATCACCCCCTCCAGGTTCCGCTTCTCGCGCGTCATGCGGTGGAGCGACTCGACGGCGCTGCACACGGCGAGATACGGGAGCAGCGCGTCCTCGCCGTTGACGATCAACTCCGCCCACGTCCGCTCCACCGGGAGCGCCTCGACCGCGCGGCCGTAGTCCGAGAGCCGGCCCTGTGCATCGATGATGTTGCGCTCCCGCAGCCGCTGGAGCACGAGGGCATAGGCACCGCGGTCGAGCGGCACGGGAAGCTCCAGCTCCTCCACCCGCACGCCGAGCGCCGCGGCGGTGAACGCCACGCGCTCCGGATCTCCAGCGAGCTGGAACTCGGGCTCCGTCGGCTCGAGCGCGTGGAAGTCGAGGTCACGGTTGCTCAGGATGAAGACGCGTCCGCCCTCCACGCGGCCGTGCACGCGTCCGGCCATCTGGAGCAGTTCGTTGTTCCCCAGGTAGACGCGCGTGAGCACGTTGCGCCCGCGCTCGACGAGGTTGGCGAAGCGCGTGTCGTCGATGACGAGCGTGTCGAGTCCCTGCACGTTGAGGGCGCTCTGCCCCGCCGCCGTCATGGCGAGCACGTAGGGCCGGGGCTGCGTCCCCTCGAGGAACGGGCGGATGGCGCGGATCGGCTCGCCGCCGTGGTAGTACGCCGCGTGGATTCCCGGCCAGCCGGTGCGCACGTGCCGGGCCGCCTCCTCGACCGCCGCGCGCGTGGGCAGGAAGACGCCCACCCCGCGTTGCTCCTTCTCCACCGAGCGGAGGAATCCCTCGTCCAGGAACGCGAGCGGTTGTCTGTCCTCGACCACCACGGTGGCCACCTTCATCGGGTCGAACGCCTGGACCTCGAGCACGTCGGCGCTGTCGAGGTAGCGCGCGTAGAACGCCGGGTCGACGGTGGCGGAGAGCCAGATGAAGCGGCAGCCCACGCGCTTGCCGAGCGCCAGGCACAGCTCGAGCTCCGCTGACGTCTGGTGGATTTCGTCGATGATGAGCGTGTCGTGCGGCAGGAGGTCGCCGTGCTGGAACCAGCGCCGCGCGATGCCGGTCGTCACGATGATGACGTTCCAGCCAGGCGTGTCGGGCGTGGCCTCACGCTCGCGGTTCACCACGCCACTGCGCAGCGGGAGGGTGCCGCCTCCGCCGACGATTTCCTCGGCGATGAGCCGGATGGCGAGCGTCTTGCCCGTCCCGGTCCCGGCCACGATGCCGAAGCCCTTGCCCGCGCGCGCCAGCTCGCGCACCCGCGGCCCGTGGTGCTTCTCGAGCCACGTCTCCAGGCGCAGCCCGAGGGCCAGCTCGATGGTCTCGCAGGCCGCTCGCGTGGGGGCGATGACGATGACTCGCCCCGTGGGTGGCTCGGCGGCGACGAAGGCGTCGTGGTCGGGCGGCAGGGAGCGGTCGATCGGCGTGCGCACGGGGCGCATCACGCCCGACGCGGACGCGGCGCGGAAGGACGAACACCTCGGGGAGCGGGCCTCCCGTCCACGACTGAGCATGGCCCGCCCGAGGGAGGACCGCGGGTCGCGGGGTTGAGACGCGCCCCCTGTGACTCGGGCAGGGACAACGTATGACTCAACCATGACACCCAGGCGGCGCGGAAAGTGATTTGCTTCGGGCTACATGTCCCTTCCGCGCGCTCTCCTGTTGGGTCTGTTGTTGGCGACACTCGCTTCCGTGGGCTGCATGCGTGGCGCCACGACTCCGCCCACCCCGGAGGACACGGCCACTCCCGCTCCCGTGGCCGAATCGCCCGAGCCCGTCGTCGTGGAACCCGAGCCCGCTCCGGACACGGCCCCCGAGCCCGTCACGGCCGACGCGTCTCCGCTGCCGGTGCCCGCGAACGTCCCCGCCGCCTTCGCCGATGCGGGCCTCGTCGCGCCCACCACCGCACCGGGGCTCCCGGACACGGGCGCGGTGGACCTCGCGGCGCTGCGTGACGGCGTCGCGGACCCGAAGCCCATTCCCGAGGCACTGGTCCGGCGGTGGGAGGCGCGAGACCAGGCACGTGGGGGAGGCGTCGAGGGCAGCGTGGTGGGGGGCGTCGTCGGAGGAGTGATGGGGGGCGTGCTGGGCGGACAGCCGAGAGAAGTCCCCGGCGAAGTGCCGCCGATGCCCGACCCGTCTTCCGATTGGGAGGTGGCCGAGGAAGAAGCGAAGGAGGAGGCGCCTTTCAAACAGAAGAAGCCCGAGCCCAGCGAGCCCCGGGCACCCCGGCCGGTGCTGCCGAAGGTCGAGTCCGCGCCGCGCATGGCCAAGGTGCTGGTGCAGGACGAGCAGGGCCGCTACCAGCCGCTGACGGCCCGCGCGGTGCGCGTGGTGACGTACATCCAGGGCGCCCGTGCGCGCACGGTGGTGGACTACCTCTTCGAGAACGACACCTCACGCTCACTCGAGGGCACCTTCTATTACCCGCTGCCCGGCGGGGCGACGGTGGCGGGCTTCGCGCTGTACTCGGGCGCGGTGGAGGTGGACTCGCCCTCGCTCTTCCAGTCCCCGGAGTTGCTGCCACCGCTGGGGGACTCGAGCAGGGCGGAGGAGTTGGAGGCCGCGGCCCCGCCGAGCCCTCGAGGCGCGGAGCACTCCTGGGGCACCCGGCAGGAGGCCCGCGTCGTCGAGCCCAAGCGCGCCCGCGAGGTGTACGAGGACGTGGTGCGGCACAACGTGGACCCGGCGCTGCTCGAGTGGGCGGGGGCCTCGACGTTCAGCGCGCGCGTCTTCCCTCTGCCCCCCAAGTCCCTCAAGCGGGTGGTGATCGCCTACGAGCAGACGCTCCTCTTCGATGGTCAGAGTCTGCGTTACACGTGGCCCCTGCCCCCCGAGGCCGGCCGCACGCTCCAGGTGTCGGCGCGCCTCCACGTGGACCCGAGGCACGCCCGCGCGATGACAGTCCTGCCCGAGGTGGGCAAGCCGAGAGACCTCGGGCCCTGGCGGGTGTGGGACTGGCCGCGATTGACGGGTGATGGGGCGCTGCAGGTGGCCCTGACTCCGCTGCGCCCGGACGCGGACGTGCTGGTGGGCTCGGACCCCGCGGGGCTCTCCGGACAGGCTTTCTTCTCGCGGGTGCGGCTGCCCTCGCGCTTCATCGCGGGAGAGGGAGGCGTGCCCACCGGGCGGGCAGTGCTGGTGGTGGACACCTCGCTGTCGGCGGAAGAGGGCAACGCGTGGGCCCTACAGGGCGCCCTGCTGCGCGCACTGCTGGAGCGCGACGACAGCCTCACCGAGTACGCGGTGCTCCTCTTCGACGTGCGGCCTCGTTGGCTGCATGGCCCGGGCTTCCGGCGCAACACGCCCGAGGCGCGCCGGGAGACGTTTGGCGAGTTGGAGCGCGTCTTCCTCGAAGGCGCCTCGCACGTGGATGGGATGCTGGGCGAGTTGGACCGGGCGAGCCGCGATTGGCTGAAGCCCGCGGCGGACGGCGGGCGGGTGACGGCCTTCCTGCTCTCGGATGGCAACATCACCTGGGGACGCGGGCAGGTGGACGCGCTCATCTCGCACCACCCGGCTTCCGAGACGCTGCGCTGGGTGAGCTACCGCTTCGGCGAGTCGGCGGTGAACACGGACCTCTTCGATGCGCTGGCCCGGGCGGGCGGCGGACGGGTGGTGAGCGTGCTCTCCGGCTCGGAGGTGCCAGCGGCGGCGCGGGCGCACCGCGCGCCTTCGGCGGTGCTGGCCCGAGTGGAGGTGCGGGGCTCGAAGGTGAAGGACCTGGTGGTGGCCGGCCGGCCGCACCTCGTCTTCCCGGGGCAGGAGTTGCTGGTGGCCGGGCGGCTGGTGGACGAGGGCGCCGCGGAGCTGGCGGTGGTGGTGCGCTCGGACGGCCAGGAGCGGACGATGCGGGTGCCGTTGCCGCGCGACCGGGACAGTGCCTTCGCGCCACGAGCCTGGGCGGAGGGGTATGTGGCTCGGCTGGTGGCGTTGGAGGACCCACGGGTGGACAGGATGGTGGTGGCGCTCAGCCAGCACTACCGGCTGGCCAACGCTCGGGCCTCCATGCTGGTGCTGGAGTCGGAGGGGGACTACGTGCGCTATGCGGTACAGGACGAGCAGGTGGACCTCTCCTCGCTGGAGGCACTGCGGCGGCGCGAGCAAGACCAGGCACGCGAACAGTTGGAGGGGCTGGCGCTGGATGGCGTGCCGGACTCGGGGCGCGAGGTACTGCGGGTGTTGGGGGCGAAGCAGGCGGAGCTCGGCTCGCGGCTGAAGGCCCAACCCCTGCGGGACGAGCCCTACGCGGGAGGCGAGGAGCGGCTGAGCGCGGAGCTGGAGTACCGGCGGGCGCGACGGGCCAACAGGGACGACGTGATGGTGTACGAGGCGGTGGCGCGCAAGCGGGCCTTCTCGGGAGACACGTGGGGCGCGGTGCGGGCCCTCTCGTCACCCGTGGAGCTGCGGCCGAAGGACCCCGAGGCGCTGCGGATGGTGGGCTATGGGTTGCTGGCGCTCGGCCAGTACACGGCCGCCACGGAGCTCTTCGAGCACGTGCGCCTCAACCGCCCCTTCGAGCCGCAGGCCTTCCTCGAGGAGGCGCTGGCGTTGGACGCGGCGGGGCGGCCCGCGGAGGCGGCGCGAGACTGGGAAATCGTCCTGGCGCGAGGCTGGGCCCGGCATGAGGAGGAGACCCGGACGGTGGCGGCGTACCACTACGGCCGGATGCTGATGGCGCTGGCGAAGCGCTCCCGGCTCTCGGGGGCGGAGGTGGAGGCCCTGGAGGCCCGGCGGCGCGAGCTGGCGAAGCTCGTGGAAATGGGGCCCATCGACTACCAGCTCACGATGCACTGGAACTCGGACTCGACGGACATCGACCTGTGGGTGGTGGAGCCCAACGGCGAGCGGTGCTCCTACCAGCGGATGCGGACGAAGCTGGGAGGCCAGCTCCACTGGGACACCACGAATGGACTCGGGCCCGAGCTGTACCACGCGCGCAAGGCCGCTCGTGGCACGTACCAGGTGGCGGTGCACTACTTCGGCAACAACTCGGCGCGCTACGTGGTGCCCACGGCGCTCCTGCTGGTGACGGACAAGGGCGTCTTCTCCCGCGAGGACGCATACCAGCGGCAGTTCCAGCTGCGCATCCTGCCGAATGCCGAGGCCGCCCTGCTCCTACGCAGCGAGGAGGTGGTCCCGGGGAAGCGGGTGGCGAAGAGCGGGGAATGAGGTGGTGGCCCGGCCGCCGCGGCGCTCGCGAACGTTGGGCACAGCACATCCGGTGGGAAGCCCGTTTCGCGCGAGGCCTTCCCCACCTATCAGCATGAACCCATGTCCGAGCAGCGCGAGTGGAAGGTCGGAGACACCACGATTCGTTTCGAGCCCCCCGAGCTCGTCTGGGTCCACACCCGGGGCCGGGCCACCTATGAAGACGCCCCCCGTTTGGTGGAGATCTACCGGGAGCTGGGCCAGCAGCGGCCCATCCTCATCGTGGCGGACCTGAGCGAAGCCACCACGCTGGATGTGCAGGGCGGGCGCTACCTGAGCCTGAACATCAAGCCGGAGTGGATTCTCGGCACCATCTACATCGGAGCGCGGCTGCTGCACCGGGCCGTGTCGAAGGGAATCGCGCTCGCGGCGCACCTGAGCGGGCGCGCGGATGAGAGCGTCCTGACCAAGGTGCGCTTCGCCTCCTCGCAAGCCGAGGCGCGCGAGCTCATCTCCCGGATGCGCGCGGAACGGCTCGCGAAGACGGGCTGATGGCGGAGCCGGAATCGGGCGTCCGCGCCGACAGCCACTCCACCGCTCCCGGTGGGTAGAAGAGCGCGCGGATCCACGGCAGCTCGCGGAACCGGCCCGGCTCCACCCCGTACACCCCGCCCTGCTTCCGCAGCCAGCCCACCTGCACCGCGTGCTCCAGCTGCGGCCCGTACATCGCCTCCAGCTCCGCTCCCGCGAAGGCCCGGAAGCGCACCGGGTCGATGATTCCGAAGTTCAACGAGAGCAACACGTACTTCGCGCACCGCTCCGCGTCCGGCAGCGAGTACCCGTCCTCCTCCGGCAGCAGCGCTCCGCCCTCCACCGCCGCCACGTACGCGTCCACCTCGTACGGCGCGAACGTCCAGCGCGCTCCCACCAGGCTCGAGGCGTAATTGCCCGCTCCCACGTAGGGCAGCCCGTCCAACAGCCGACCCTCGAAGTACGGTGACGTCCCCGTCTCCCCCGCGTGCCGCGAGAAGTTCACCGAGCCATACGGCGCATGAAAGCCATTGGCCGTCAGGTGCTCGTAGGCCAGATCGTACAGCGCGCCATAGTCCGCGGGCGTGGGCCGCACCGCCGTCAGCCTCGGCATCGCCCTCCCCGCTCCCCGGTAGAGACAGTCATACGTCGTCACCGAGTCCACCGGCAGCGCCGTCACCCGCTCCAAATCCTGCCACCACTGTTCCCGCGTCTGCCCCGGCAGCCCGAAGACCAAATCCACATTCACCCGGCGGAAGCCCACCGCCACCAGCGCCTCCACCGCCCGCTCGCCCAGGCTGCGCTGCGCCCGCCGGTTCACCTGCGCCAGCGTCTCGTCATTCGTGCTCTGCAGCCCCATCGACACCCGGTCCACCCCGCCCGCCTTCAGCACCGCCAGCCGCTCCCCGTCCGTCGCCGCCACCCGGGGCGTCGTCTCGATGGACAGCGGCCACGCCCCCTCGCACCGCCGCCTCCACGGACGCAGCGCCTCCAGCACCCGCGTCAGCAGCTCCGGCGCCAGCAGCGTGGGCGTCCCTCCGCCAATGTCGATTCCCGGCACCGTGCTCGACTCCGGCAGGGCCGCGTCCAGGCGCTCGAGCTGCGTGCACAGCGCGTCCACGTAGCGCGCGTGCACCGCCGCCCCCTTCCGCAAGTCCACCGCGAAGTTGCAGTAGAAGCACTTCGCCTCGCAGAAGGGCACGTGCACGTACAGCAGCACCCGCTTCAGCGCCTCCAGCCCCAGGCCCTCTCCCGGCGCCGAGGAGAAGCGCTCGCGGAAGTACTCCCGCGAAGGCGGATACTGAATGGTGAAGTCCAACGGCCGCGCCGACGCCAGGGCCAGCGCCCGACGCCAGCTCACCGCCGCGACTCCTCGACGATGATGCGCCCCACCGCCGCCACGTCCTCCTCCGCCAGCGTCTGGTGGATGCCCACGAAGAGCGAGGCCTCCGCCAGCGCCGTGCAGTTCGCCAGCCCGTCGTG
Source organism: Archangium sp. (assembly GCF_045802675.1). Taxonomy (GTDB): domain Bacteria; phylum Myxococcota; class Myxococcia; order Myxococcales; family Myxococcaceae; genus Archangium. The sequence continues at coordinate 12,078 of NZ_JBJMQO010000032.1, forward strand.
CGGCAGGTCCTTCCACGCCGGCTGCCGGGTGATGGCTCCGCCCATCAGCGTGCGCACCTCCACCCCTCGCGCCATCAGCCGCTCGGCCAGCCCCGCCGCGCTCCCCGTCTTCACCGAGAAGGGGAACACGAAGGGCGAGCCGTTCTCCGCTGGCGCCGCGTACACCTTCAGGCCCGGCTCGTTCCGCAGCGCTTCGTACAGCCTGGCGTAATACGCGTGACGCCTCGCCTCGTGCGCATCCCACTTGCGAAGCTGGAAGCGGCCGAAGCACGCGTTGAGCTCGGACAGCTCCAGGTTGTGCCCCGAGCGCACGTAATGGAAGTTGTGGTGGATGCCCGGCGGCGCCGTGCACGCGCCCGGGTCATAGTGACAGGTGCACTCGCGGCCCCAGTGCGTCACCGACTCCACCACCCGCTGCCAGCCCGCGTCCGGGCACACCACCGCACCCCCTCCGAACGAGGACAGGTGGTGCGGATGGTAGAAGCTCCACGTCGTCAGCGTCCCGTACGCGTGCGCCGGCCTGCCGCCGATGCGCAGGTCCATCGTCTCGCACGCGTCCTGGAGCACCAGCAGCCCGCGCTCGCGCGCCACCTCCAGCACCGCCTCCAGCGCCGCCGGGAAGCCCAGGAAGTGCGTCACGCACACCACGCGCGTCTCCGGCCTCAACGCGCGCCGCACCGCCTCGGGGTCGATGCAGAACCCCCCCGGCTCCGTGTCCACCACCGTCACCGAGAAGCCCGCGGTGCGCAGGGACGAGAGCGTCGTCGGGAAGGTGAAGCCCGCCGTCACCGCGTGCGCCCCGGGGCCCGTGCGCTCGGCCAGCGCGAGCGCCGCCGCCAGGTTCGCCGAGCTCCCCGAGTTCACCAGCGACACGTGCGCCGCGCCGAAGCGCTCGCCCAGCTCCGCCGCGAAGCCCTTCAGGTTCGCCCGCGCGGGGCCCAGGTGCCCGGCCACGAAGTGCTCGAAGCCCTCCGTCTCCACCGGGCCCGTGCACGGATAGCGGTAGCGGCCCATCTCAGCGCCCCTGCCGCTGCTCTGGCTGCGGGAGATCCGGATCGATTCCGTCCCGGATCCACCCCACCGCCTTGGCCTCCCACTCCGGGTCCTTCAGCGCGTCCATGTACCGCTCGTACGCGTACACGCCCGTGGCCTTGGCCAGGCGGAGGATCTGGATGAGCGCCACCGTGCTGTCGAGCACCACCACCGAGCGCACCATGCCATGGCTGCGCAGCCACACCATGGACTCCTTGATGAGCTCCTGGGTGTCCGGCGGGTTGGCCTTCTGGGTGCGCGAGTCCACCATCATCCCGAAGGGCTTGCCCTCCAGGGCCTGCACCCGGGCCTTCAGATCCTCGAACCAGGCGCGCGCCTCCGCGGGCGTGATGTACCCGGGAGCGTGGACCCGAAAGCCGTAGTCCGTGACGATGTTCTGAGGGACAGGCATCACTTGCCTCGTGTCGATGGGGAATGACCCCGCGCCGTGGGCCGCCGCGAAGGGGGGCGCACAGCTTAGCGTGAACATTCTTTCGTCCGAAAATTCACGCTCGGACTCACCAGGGCCACAATCCCAGAGGGCGCGGCCCCCTAGCACACCCAAGCATCCAGCCGAGTTGAAAAAATTTAATTTACCTGTTCCCAGGGTCCAGGATTTGCGGTAATTTGCGCAAACGTCATAAGTCGACACACTGTGTCGCGCGCACGTATTGCTCACCATCTCACAAAATGAGAGCCGGTGAGGGCCGCTCCACCCGCCGTCCCGGGGCAGCGCGCACCCGCCACGTCACACCAGAAAGGGGAGCCTGTGTCCCAGCCCGCGCTCGCCAAGGCCGCGCCGAGTCCGCTGATCCGCGCCGAGTCCACCTCCGTGCTGTTCCCGCAGGGGGCGCCCGCCGTGGGACAGCCGAGGGAGGGCACGGCGCAGGCGGAGCCGCACGCGCGGGCGGAGGAGCCGGCGCTGGTGAAGCTGCGCACCTTCGGGACGCTGGAGGAGGTGACGGTGGTGGAGGCACTGCTGGCGCACCTGGAGGCGGAGCAGGTGGACGCGGTGTTCGGCATCCCCGGGGGCAACATCGCGCCGCTGGTGCAGGCGCTGCGCCGCCAGTCGCGCATCCGCTTCATCATCGGCAGCCACGAGGGAGGCTCGGCCTTCATGGCGGACGGGTACGCGCGCGCCACGGGCAAGCTGGGCGTGTGCGTGGTGACGGCGGGCCCCGGGGCCACCAACGCGATGACGGGCGTGGCCTCGGCGCACCTGGATCAGGTGCCGGTGCTGACGCTCAGCGGGCAGGTGTCCACCGAGCGCTTCGGCCTGGGGGCCATCCAGGAGAGCACCGACGAGGGCGGCATCAACACGGCGGAGATGTTCCGGCACTGCACCGCCTCGAGCACCACCATCGTGGACGCCAGGAGCTTCCCCCGGCTGCTGGAGCGGGCGCTGAAGACGGCGTACGCGGTGCCGCACGGCGCGGTGCACGTGAGCCTGCCCACCAACGTGGCGCGGCAGAAGCTGGCGAAGGTGAGCGTGCCCACGGCACCGGGCGCGTGGAAGGGGGGCCTGCCCGCGGCGCCGGCCTCCGAGGTGTACACGGCCTTCGAGCTGCTGCGGCAGGCGAAGCGGCCCCTCATCTACCTGGGCTCGGGGGCGCGCGAGGCGCTGGAGAGCCGGGGCGCGGAGTTCGCCGCCTTCGTGCGCCGCTACTGCATCCCCGTGGCCACCAGCCTGCGCGGCAAGGGGCTCTTCTCCGAGGAGGACTTCCTGTCGCTGGGCGTGCTGGGCATCGCCGGCAGCAAGCGCGCCGAGCAGTACCTGGGCGAGGGCGTGGACATGCTGCTGGTGCTGGGCAGCCGCCTGGGGGAGTGGGCCAGCAAGAGCTTCTCCTCGCTCTTCGAGTCGGCGAGCACCGTCATCCAGGTGGACGCCACCCCGTCCGTCATCGGCCAGTTCCTCCAGGTGCAGCTGCCCATTGTCGCGGACGTGGGCTCGGTGGTGGCGGGGCTGGTGGAGTTCGGCCACTCGAGCGCGCCGGGCCACGAGGCGCAGGTGCGCGAGCGCCGCCAGCACCTCAACGCGCTCAACCTCGCGCACCGCTCGGCGGCCCCCGTGCTGCCCGAGGACGGGCCGCTCAAGCCGCAGCACGTGATGGACGAGCTCAACCCGCACCTGCGCGGCCACACGGATTTGTACGTGGACATGGGCAACTGCACCGGCTGGGCCACGCACTGCCTGCGCATCGCCCCGCCCGCACGCGTCTTCTACCCCTGCGGCCTGTCCTCCATGGGCTGGTCCCTGGGCGCCGTCATCGGTGGCAAGGTGGGCCGGCCGGAGAACACCGCCATCGCGCTCACCGGGGACGGCTCGTTCCTGATGAATGGCACGGAGCTCGTCACGGCGGTGCGCTACCGGGTGGGGGCCGTGTACATCGTCCTCAATGACAACTACCTGGGCATGGTGAACCACGGCGAGCACGCCCAGTCCGGCGGCGAGTACGCGCTGGACGACCCCTACTTCAGCCTGGGGGACCCGGACCTGGTGAAGTTCTCCGAGTCGCTGGGCGCCGCGGCCTACGAGGTGACGAAGCCCGGCCAGCTCGCGCAGCTGCTGCCCCAGGTGCTCCAGCGCGCGGACGAGGAGCGCCGGCCCCAGGTGATCGTCTGCCGCATCGACTACCGCGAGGTGCCGCCGTACGGGGATCGCTTCGCCGCCGTCGCCTCGACGCCGAAGCAGGGCTGAGCGCGGGCCCGCCTCCGCGGGTAGAGTCGGGGGTCAGGAGCCCGAATGACCCAGACTTCCGCCACGCAGTCCCCCCGTGAACCGGCCCCCCTCGCCCCTCCGGGAGCCCCCACCCCGGCGCAGCGGGGCTTCTTCGGCCACCCGCGCGGGCTCGCCACGCTCTTCTTCACGGAGATGTGGGAGCGCTTCAGCTACTACGGCATGCGGGCGCTGCTCATCCTCTTCATGACGGCGAGCGCGGAGAAGGGGGGCCTGGGCTTCGACACCACGAAGGCGGGCGCCATCTACGGCCTGTACACCGGGAGCGTGTACCTCATGGCCATGCCGGGCGGGTGGCTGGCGGACCGGCTCATCGGCCAGCGGCGCGCGGTGCTGTATGGCGGCATCATCATCGCCCTGGGCCACTTCAGCATGGCGCTGCCCGGGACGTTCTTCTTCTACCTGGGCCTGCTGCTCATCGTGCTGGGCACCGGCCTGCTCAAGCCCAACGTGAGCGCCATGGTGGGCGGCCTCTACCCCGAGGGCGGTGCGCGCCGGGACGCGGGCTTCTCCATCTTCTACATGGGCATCAACATCGGCGCCTTCACCGCGCCGCTCTTCGTGGGCTGGGTGGGCGAGCGGGTGAACTGGCACTGGGGCTTCGGGCTGGCGGGTATCGGCATGGTGGCCGGCGTCATCCAGTACCTGCTCGGCGACAGGCACCTGGGCGAGGTGGGCAAGCTCTCCAAGAATGTGCCCGGCTCGAGCGCGCAAGCGGAGGGCCGTGGTGGCTCGCGCGCGGTGGGGCTCGCGGTGGTGGGCGGGCTGGTGGGCCTGCTGGTGCTGCTGCAGGTGCTCCACGTGGTGGACCTGACGACGGCGGTGGGGCTGGCCAGCGCGGGCGGGTTCATCATCTTCGCCCTGGCGCTCGCCTTCTTCGGCTACCAGTTCACGGCCGGAGGGCTGGAGGCGGCGGAGAAGCGGCGGCTGGGCGTCATCGCCGTCTTCTTCGTCTGCTCGTCCATCTTCTGGGCGGGCTTCGAGCAGGCGGGCTCCTCGCTCAACCTCTTCGCCCGGGAGCTCACGGACCGGGTGGTGTTCGGCGAGGAGGTGCCGGCGAGCACCCTGCAGTCCGTCAACGCGCTGTTCATCATCGCCCTGGCACCGGTGTTCGCCTGGCTCTGGGTGTGGCTCAACAAGCGCGGCCGCGAGCCCTCCAGCCCCGCCAAGTTCTCCCTGGGCCTGGTGCTGCTGGGCTTGGGCTTCGGGGTGATGGTGGCCGCGTCCCTGGCGGCCGCGACCGGCCACAAGGTGAGCCCGCTGTGGCTGGTGCTCACCTACCTGCTGCACACCTTCGGCGAGCTGAGCCTCAGCCCGGTGGGACTGAGCACGGTGACGAAGCTGGCCCCGCCGCGCACGGTGGGCCAGATGATGGGCGTGTGGTTCATGTCCATGGCGCTGGGCAACCTCATCGCCGGACGCGTGGCCGGACAGTTCGAGTCCATGCCCCTGCCCCAGCTCTTCGGCGCGGTGGCGGGCGTGGCCATCGGCGCGGGACTGGTGCTGACCCTCTTCGTGCGCCCGCTGCGGCGGATGATGGGCGGGGTGCACTGAACCCGCCCGGGGAAGATGCGGACGGATGGGACCCGGAGCAGCATCGTCTCCGGGGTGACGTTTCCCTGGACTGGAACCCTCCTCGCTCGAGAGGACGTCTCATGGCGCCCCATCCCCTGGCCGTTGCGGTCTTGTTCCTGGCCCTGTCCACCGCGTGCAGCACGACGCACGTGGTGCGCCTCGATACGGGGCAGGACTCGCTCATCATCCACGACACCGGCGCGGGCAAGGCCAGGCCGTTGGAGTTGGGGAAGGAGGAGTTCACCGAGGCTATCGCGAAGGAGGTCCGGCAGAAGAGGCCCTCGGCCAACCCCGAGAAAGCCGCGCGGGCTCTGTTCGAGACTCCTCCCCGCAGTGGCTGGTACCGGTACACCCAACGTGACGGCGTCGTTCCTCTAGACGGGCAGCCCCCGGCTTCGCAGTGGGCCGAGGTGGATGCGCGAGTCACCCAGGAATATCTGCGGTTCTGTGCGGCCATCGGCAAACCTGGCGACTGCCGGCAGGTGCTGATGAACAGCCCCATCCTCACCGGGGATGGCCGCTACGCCCTCGGCATGTCCTTCGCCATCGAAGAGGTCGTGCCCGAGATGATGCAGTCCTTCAAGGACATGGCCGACCCGGAGGCCATCAAGGCCTCGCTCTACTGGACGATGACGATCTACGCCGCGATGTGGCTGGCGCCCGAACCAGTGTTCTCCAAGGGGTTGGCGACGGCCGTCACGGCCACCTTCGTCTGCTACATCGGGGTGGACACGTTCTGGACGCTGATCATGGGCTGGAGGCGGCTGGTCGAGGAGCTGGATCACGCCACCTCGCTCGCGGCGCTCCGCGAGGCCGGGATGAAGTATGGCCAGGTGATGGGGAAGAACGCGGCGCGGGCATTCGCCCTGCTGCTCACGGCCGCTATCGGCCAGACGGCCGCCAGTTTCTCGGCCAAGGTGCCCACGCTGCCCGGCTCGGCTCAAGCGTCAGCAGCGGGCGCCGCGCGGGTGGGAATCCAACTGACCAAAGTGGCACAGGTGGAAACGGTGGCCATGACCGCCGATGCGGTCACAGTCACCCTGGCGCCCAACGCGGTCGCCTCAACGGCAGAGGGCTTGCGCGGCGCGGCATCCATGCCGGTGGACGCAGAGGGCCCCGAGCACCACATCGCCACCAACAAGTGGAACGATGCCACCCACAGCGGTGGCCCGTGGACGCCCAAGTTCCAGCAGCTCTTCGACAAAGCGGGCATGTCGCTGGATGACCCGGCCAACAAGGTACGCGTCAAGGACCACCTGGGCCCCCATCCGCGGGAATACCATGAGCATGTCTTCGAGACTCTGAGGGAGGCAACGCGGACCTGTCGCACCGTGCAGCAATGTCAGACGTTGCTGACAAAGGCGCTGGAACGCCTGGCACAGCAGATCACGACGGATGGCACCCAACTCAACAAGCTGGTCACCCGTACTCCATGAAGCCAGGCCCCCTCATGCCGATGCGGTACTTCAAATTGTCCGAGGATGTCTACGTTCCTGGGCGCTGGGAGCTGGGGACGCCCATCGGGGCACGGGGGCAAGAACTCGGGTCACCGGTGTTCTTGCAGGGCGAGCCTGTCACCGTAGAGGGCCCTATTCATATCCCGGTGTATCAGCCCGGCAAGCCCCTCGATTTTTCTCTCGCGGATGCTGGAGCTGTTCCTGTCGTGCATTCGAGAGTGGGTGACCTCCTGGCTCGGATGGCTCCCAAGGACGTGCAGCTCTTCCCGGCGGAGGTCGAGACGCAACGAGAGCGGTACTTCCTCGTCAACGTCATCCGCATCGTGAAGTGCATCGATGATCAAGCCTCCGAGGAGGTGTCGTACTGGACCGAAAAGGACGGCCTGCCCGAGAAAACTGGCACGTACTTCTCGGTTGCCGGAATGCGGATCGATCCGACCCAGGTGGGGGATGCGAAGGTGTTCCGCACCTGGGGTTGGCACATCGCCCTCATCGTCTCGGAGGAGCTCAAAGAAGCCCTGGAGCGCATCAGGGCCACGGGGCTGAAGTTCAAGGAGGTGTAGCCTTCAGCGCTGGGCGAAGGCGCTGGCGCTCTTCTCGCGCAACTTCTGGAGCTGCTCGCGGGTGAGCCACTGGCCGCGCACCATCACCCCGAGCGCCCGGTCCGCCTGGCCCACGTCCTCCAGCGGGTTGCCGGGCAGCAACAGCAGGTCCGCCCGCTGGCCCACCGCCACCGTGCCGAAGCGCGCCGTCGGATCCACGTGCTCCTTGATGAAGCCCACGGCGTTGCGCGTTCCGGTGGACAGCGCCTCGTAGGGCGTCAGGCCCACCTCCACCAGCTCCGAGAGCTCCAGGTGCGTCGAGCGGCCCGGGAACAGCCCCGCGTCCGAGGCATTCGTGCCCAGCAGCAGCCGCACGCCCTCCTTCTGCAGCGCCAGGGTGAGGTGCTGGACGAAGGGGTAGGCCGCCCGCTCGCGCTCGGCGAACTCGGCCACGTCCACCCGGCGCGTGGGGTTGGAGTAGCGCCAGTTGCGCAGCACCTCGGGCGACAGGTAGCGCGCCTCGGGGTCCGCGAACACGCCCTCCAGGTCCTTGAGCATCCGCAGCGCGGCGTGGATGTGCACCAGATCCGGCACCACCGACGTGCCCCCCTCCTTCGTCGCGCGCGCCAGGGCGGCAATCCTCGACTCGTCCCGGGAGGCGGAGAGGAAATACTCCTCGCCGTGCGAGATGAGCGCCTGGTGCGAGCGCAGCACCGACTCCACGCCCACCGTGCGCGGCACGTGCCCCACCACCGGAAGGTGCTGCTGGCGGGCCATGGCCACGAGGATGGCGTACACCTCGGGGGTGATGTTGTCGTAGACCTTCAGGGCGTCGTAGCCCGCGAGCTTCTGCCTGACCACCGCGATGCGCGCCTGCTCGGGCGTGGTCACCGACACCACCTTGCCACCCGGCGGGCCTCCGTCCAGCAGCGGGCTGCTCGTGTAGAGCGTGGGGCCGAAGCGCTGGCCGGCGGCGAGTTCCTGCCGGAGCTGCACGTGGTGGGGCGAGCCGTCCAGCTCGAAGAGCGTGGTGACGCCGTGGGCCAGGTACGACAGGAGCTGCTCGTCCGAGTGCAGGTGGACGTGGAAGTCCGCCAGGCCCGGCATGAGGTAGCGGCCACGGGCGTCGATGCGCTCGGCGTCCGGGGGAACGGTGATTTCCGCCGAGGGGCCCACGGACGTGATGAGCCCATTGCGCACGATGACGGTGTGGTCCGCCAGCACGCGCTCGGAGTCCATGGGGACGACGTTCACACCGACGAACGCGACCGCCCGCTCCGAGACACCGGTGAGCGGCTGCACCTCGTGCGCGCACCCGGGCAGCAGCGCGCCAGCGAGTGACAGGAGGCCGGCGCCCAGGAGTGCCCAGGCCCGCAGGGTCTTCATGACGGTTCCCCTCATGCGTTGCATGTCAGGGACTGATTATAGACGCGTGCGCGACAAACGAGACCGCCCGCACCCGGGGTGAAGCGGCCCTCACCCGCCCAGCAGCTTCGCCCAGTCGTCCGCGCTCTCGAAGACGTGCACGCCCCGCTGCTCGCACACCTTGCGGTGCACCAGCGCCGCCGGGCCTCCTACCCACACCGCCGTGCCCTTGGGCGCGGCCTCGATGATGCGCGACAGCGTGGCCTCGAACTCCCGCGCCCCGTGGTCCGTCACCGCCGACAGCCCCACCAGCTCCGCCTTCAGGTCGCGCGCCACCCGGCCCACCTCCTCCGCCGGCGTCCGCTGGCCCAGCAGCGTCACCATCACCCCCGCGTGCCGCAACCGCAGCGCCGTGCCCAACAGCCCCAGCTCGTGCTGCTCGTCCGGGAAGCACGCCAGCACCGCGCGCCGCCGTCCCTTCGTCGGCGCCGCGTGCAGCATGCTGATGAGCCGCGCCCTCACCTCCTGCGTCACCAGGTGCTCCTGCGCCACCGAGAACGCCCCCGCGTGCCAGCGCTCCCCCACCTCGCGCTGCAGCGGCACCAGCACCTCCTCGTACGCCCTCAGCGGCGTGAGCGCCCCGAGCACCTCGTCCAGCACCTCCGACACCCGGCGCTGCTCCAACCCCTCCGCCGCCAGCAGAATCTCCTCCCGCCAGGCCACCAGGCTCGCGGGGCTCGGCTCCTGGGCCGGGGCCAGGGCGGGCGGCACCGCATCCAGCTCCTCGAGCAGCTGCGGCAGCATCGCCGCCGCCTCGCTGATGGACACGCCCTCCTCGGTGAGCTGCTTGAGCCGCCGCAACAGCGCCACGTCCCGGTCCGTGTACACCCGGTAGCCCGACGGCGTGCGCTTGGGCGCCAGCACCCCGTAGCGCCGCTCCCACGCGCGGATGAGCTCCACCCTCACTCCGGAGAGCTCCGCGGCGACATGGATTCTGTAGGTGCGCTCGGCCATGGCTGAACTGCCCTTCCCGCCCACCTCAAGTCCGGTTCGACGCGCCTCGCACCTGCTGCCAGAGGGCCACGAGCTCATCCGTGGATTCGGCGTACTGCGCCCCCGCGCTGAAAATGGCCTTCAGGTGCTCGCGCGCGCCAGGGCCTCCTACCACTACCAGCGCCGGAGCACACGCCTCCACCGCGCTCTGTAGAATCCGCCGCAACTCCTCGGCCTCCCGGCGTCGGACGCACGACAGCGCCACCACCTCCGGGTGCACCTGCGGGCACGCCGCGCGCAACGCCTCGGCCGGCGTGTCCGCCCCCAGCAGCGTCACCCGCCAGCCCTTGCGCTTGAGGTGCAGCCCCAGCGCCAGCAGCCCCCCCTCGTGCAGATCCCTCTCGGGACAGGCCAGCAGCGCCCGGGGGCCATTGGGGTGCGCCTCCTCGGCCACCAGCAGGGAGCGCAGCCGCTGGCGGATGAGCGCCGAGGCCAGGTGCTCCCGGGCGATGTCCAGCCGCTGCCCCATCTCGCGCAACAGCGGCAGGAGCAGCCCGTCGCAGTAGCTCTCCACGTCCATGGAGGCCCGCGCCTCGCCCAGCACCCGGTCCGCCTCGTCCCCGTCCAGCACCATGACGGCGGACCAGAAGCGCTCCACCAGCCGCTCGCGCACCGGCAGCTCCGCCACCGGTACCGTCCGCACCTGGGCGATGGCCTCGCTCACCGCCAAGCCCTCGGAGATGAGCTTCGCCACCCGGCGGATGTCCTCCACCTCCTCGCGCGAGTAGACGCGGTAGTTGCTCTCGTTGCGGTGCGGGCGAGGGAAGCCATGGCGCCGCTCCCAGGCGCGCAGCGTGGCCTCGCGGATGCCCGTCAGCCGGGCGATGGTGCGGATGCGCAGCGTCATGCCGAGGGCGCCCTCCCCCGCACCACGTCCCAGCGCTCCGCCACCCCCAGGCCCCCCGACACCACCCGCCGGAAGCCCTCCAGGCCCGTCGTCTCCGCCAGCCGGCGCACCCCCGCCTCCAGCTCCGTCTGGAAGCGCGACAGCGCCCCGCCCGCGTGCGGCGTCCCCACGTCCACCAGCACGTCCGGCCGCTCGTGCTCGAAGAAGGCATAGCGGATGGCCAGGGGCACGCACTCCACCTTCCCCACGCGCGCCAGCAGCTCCACCCCGCGCTCCAGCCGCAACGGCAGCACGCCAAAGGGGCGCAGCTCTCCCTCCGGGAAGATGCACACCGCCGCCCGCGGTCGTCTCAGCAGCTGGCCCGCGTAACGCAGCGTCTCCAGCGACGAGCCCGCCTCGCCCCGGCGGATGCTGAACGCCCCCAGCCTCGACAGGAAGCGGTAGCGCTCCAGGTTGCGCTCCTCCATGACGCAGTACGCATCCCAGCCCGCCGCCCGGCACAGCTGGTGGAACACGAAGCCGTCCCACCAGTTGGTGTGGTTGGCGTACACGAGCCGCCCCCCGGCTCCCGCCGGCAGCTCCCCGCGCACCCACAGGCCTCGGAACGCCGAGCGGAACTTCCACCCCACGTACCGGTCCATCACCCAACCGAAGGGTCCTCCCTTGGCCGCGCGTATCACGGCACCCGCGCCTCCCGCCGCGAGAGCAGTACCGTGAAGAGCGTCAGCCCCAGCGACACCATCACGCTCGTGAGCAGGAAGAAGAGAATCTCCTCGAGCGGCACTCCCGCCACGTACACGCCCAGGTGCCGGCCCTCGCCGAAGTTCCAGATGCCCACCCGGATGGCCAGGTGGTCCGCCACCGCCAGGTACGTGCCCACCCCCAGTGCCGGAGGCAGCACCGCCCTCAGCACCGCCCACGTGCGCCCCCGGAAGTGGTGCACCAGCACCCCCAGCTGCAACACGATGAAGGGCACCGCCCACGCCAGCAGGTGAACCAGGTACGCCCAGCGCGACTCCATCATGACGCCACCTCCCCGGCGTCCAGCCGCGGCTCCAGCACCCGCCGCAGCCGCTCGCGCGCCCACAGCCCCACCAGCAGCGTCTGCAGCCCGAAGAAGAGGTACTCCTCCAGCGGCAGGTAGCCCAGTTTGATTCCCCAGATGCGCTCCGGGTCGAAGCCCCACAGCCCCCACTTCACCGCCAGGTTGTCCCACGGCGACGTCGCCGCATAGACAACCCCCAGCAGCAGCCACATCGGCGCCAGGCCCCTCCACGACAGCGTGCGCCGGTAGCGCACCCCGAGGAACAGGAGCGGCAGCACGACGAATAGTCCCAGGAAGCGTGCGTACGTCATCCCCGGCCTCCCCTCAGCTCCGTCCATGCCGGCGACATGCGGCCCCCGGAATGCAGCACATACGTGCGCCCCCTCCACGTCACCCGCGGCGGCTGCACCAGTGACGAGAGGAATGCCGCCAGGAGCAGCGCTTCGCCCAGGAGCCAGTCCAGCGCGATCTGGCGCACGGGGTTCAACCCGGGACGCGAGGTACCCTCACCCCGTCCCTCTCCCGGAGAGCGAGGGGTGGTCAGCACGGTCAGGCGCCAGGAGAGAAGGGTCCGCACGGCCAGGAGACCCCCGACCCCCGCCGCCAGCCACTCGGAACCCGCCAGCAGACCGAGGACCAGCAACGGCCACGTCGGCGTGAAGAGCAATGGCACCGTCGGGTAGAGCCCCGGACGGTGACTCTCCAGCACCTGCATCCACCTCGTGAAGCGAGCCAATGCCGTGTTCCACGTCCCCGGCGCCAGCGGGACGAGGGCCGGCACCTCGCACAGCGCCACGTCCAGGCCCTTCGCGTGCAACCGCTTGGAGAGCTCCAGGTCCTCGCCGATGTGGTCCGCCAGCTCGCGCAGCTCGTCCACCGCTCGCGCGCTCAAGCCGAGCGCCTTGCCGCACACCGCCTTCGCCCCCGCGCTCATCACGTGCAACGCCCGGAAGCTGTGGTGCGTGCGCCGCAGCAGTCCCGCCATCGCCCGGTCCGCCAGGCTCCGCTCACCCATCGGCGTCGGCGCCGCCGTGCTCAATGCCGCCCCCGCCGCCACCGGCCCCGCCAGGCCCTCCACCAACGCCCCCGTCACCGCCACGTCCGCGTCCACCACCAGCACCACCCGCCCGTCCCCCGGCAGCGACTCCAGCCCGTGCAGCAGGTGTCCCACCTTGCGGTTCTGCGCCACCGGGTCGCTCCTCAACCACCGCACTCCCTCGGGCAGCGGAGGACGCGAGGGCGAGAGCACCACGTGCTCCAGCGGCCCCGCGTAGTCGATGGGGTGCGCCAGGTTCTCCAGCTCCCGCGGCGTGGGCGCGTCCATTGGCCTCAGCAGCAGCACCGGCACCCGCGTGGGCTCCACCGGACGGCGGCGGCGCAACAGGCGGCCCAGGGCCACCGCGCTGAAGCCTCCGGCCAGCACCGCCCAGCCCAGGCCCAGGGCCGCCCACGGGCTCATGTCCCACGCTCCACGCGCGTGCGGAAGTGCGCCATCCACCGGATGAAGGGCGAGTGGAAACGGCGGAAGTCCGCTACCTCCCCCATCACGTCCAGCCCCTCGCTCCGAGCCTCCACCCGCGCATAGAAGGGCGAGGACTCCAGCAGCCGCGGCGCTCCCACCTCCGCGCCGCCCGAGTACAGCCGCGCCGGTACCCGCAGGCCCCAGCCCGTCAGGCTCGTGGGCCGGGCCTCCGCCAATACGGGCCCGCGCTCGGACTTCGTCCCCGCCGCACCCGCCGTCACCCGCAGCGGCGCCACCCCGCCCGGCAGGTGGTAGTCCACCACCGTCTCCTCCGGCCCGTGCACGCGCGCCCAGTGCCACCCCGGCAGCCGCGCCCCCAGCAGCTCCTCGCCATGGTTGCTGTCGTGGTAGCCGAGTCCCTCGCCCACCACGCCCTCCGAGGACACCTCCAGCCGCGCCTTCGCCCGAGGCGCCAGCGCCCGCCAGAAGTGCGGCAGCCCCGGCACCAGCCGCACCTCGTCGGCCGCCACCACCTGGGGCTCCAGCTCCAGCCGCGCCCGCAGCGCCCCACCGAAGGGCGCGCAGCGCTCGTCCACCTCCATGCGCACCGTGCCGTCCGGCGTGTACTCCAGCAGCGAGCCGCCAATGCGCAGCGCCCGGCCCCGCCGCTGCACCCGCGCCCTCGGGTACTCGCTCAGCACCCAGCGCCGCCGCGTGCCCCGGTGGTACAGCGCGAAGTTCACCGCGCAGTGCTCCAGCGGCAGCGCCCCGCCCCGCGCCCTCGCCGAGTAGCGCGGAGAGAAGAGCGAGCCCACCATGAAGATGAACACCGCGCTGTACTCGCCCGCCGTCACGTCGGCATAGAACCAGCGGTAGGCCCCCGGGCTGTCCGGCAGCGCCGGCAGCGCGTCCAACCACTGGTACCCCTTGTGCCAGGCCCGCGGCGAGGCGGAGAGCACCAGGCGCCTCATGCGCTCCTCCGCAGGTGCGCGGACGCCATCTCCGCGGCGAAGCGCCCCGAGAGCATCACCAGCGGCACCCCACCCCCGGGGTGCGTGCCCCCGCCCGCGAAGAAGAGCCCCGGCGTGCAACCCCGGATGCGAGGCCGGCGGAACGGGCCGAACTTCCCGTGCGGCAGGAAGCCGTAGATGGAGCCCCCCGGCGCGCCCAGGGCCGCCAGGTCCACCGGCGTGCGCTGCCCCACCCCCCGCATGCGCCCGCGCAGCTCCGGGTAGTGTGCGAGCAGCTTGTCGAACATCTGCGCCTTCACCCGCTCGGCGCGCAGCTCCCACGCGGCCGCCGCCTGCTCGTACGCACCCGGCTCTCGCGGCAGCGCCGGGGCATTCACCATCACGAAGAGGCCCGTCTTCCCGGGCGGCGCCACCGTCGGGTCCGTCGCCGAGGGGTTGCAGAAGTACACCGTCGGGTCATTCGCGAGCTGCCCGCCGAAGAGCTCGTCGAACTCGCGGCGGTAGTCCCGGCTGAAGAGCACGGTGTGGTGCGGCAGCGACGGACGGCCATCCACCTCCAGCAACAGCACGTAGCCGGAGAGCGACAGTGGCTCGCTCCCCCGCCCCAGCGAGTCCAGCGGGTCCGCGTTCACCACCACCGAGTCGAAGCCCTCCTCGCCGCCCTCGGGCCCCACCCGGTAGCCCCGCGCGTCGCGCGTGTAGCGCACGCGGGTATTCAGGTGCACCTTCACGCCCTGGCGCTTCACCGCCGCCCCGAGCGCGTCCACCAGCGCGCCGATGCCCCCCCGTACATGGTGCACGCCATACGCGCGCTCGATGTGCGGGATGAGGGCGTAGGCCGCGCTCGCCTCGTAGGGCGAGGCCCCCGCGTACGTGGCGAAGCGGCCCGCGAACTGCCGCAGGTGGTCCGTCTTGAAGTGGGCCCTCGCCAGCTCATCCAGCGTCGCCAGCCGCATGCCCCTGGCCATGGCCACCACGCCCCGCTTCGCCACGCGAGCCATGAAGCCGGCCATGCCCTCGAAGGGCGCCTCCAGGTAGGGCTCTCCCGCCGCGCGCCAGATGGCCTCGGCCTCGGCGTAGAAGCCGTGCACTCCGCGCCGCTCACTGGAGCGTAGCTCGCCCGCGCTCTCCGCGGTGCGCTCGAGGCTCTTGTACGCCACGAAGCCGCACCCGTCCGCGAAGCGGTAGGTGCACTGGGGCTCCAGCTCGGTGATGGGCGGCAACAGCTCCCCCGCGCCCAGCCGCTCGAAGAGCCCCTTCACCACGTCCGGCAGCGTGAGCAGCGTGGGGCCGGTGTCCAACCTCAATCCGTCCACCCGCACGCACTGCGCCTTTCCTCCGAGGCTGGGGCCTCCCTCGAAGAGCGTGACGTCGTGGCCCTCCTTCGCCAGGAGCCCGGCGGCCGTCAGCCCCCCGATTCCGCCGCCCACCACCGCGACACGCATCGCCTTCATCGCGAGGCCCCCTTGCGCCGTACCTCCTCGGCGAGGCGCCCCCGCGCTCGCTCCCGCGAGGAGCGCTTCACCTTCGACGTCTGGACTTTGCCGTCACTCATGACCCGACGCCCCCGACTCTCGACGGGAAGCCCGTGGGCAGGAGCGGCACCGTGACCTCCGGCGCCGGCGGAGCGGGCAGCACCGACGCGGGCCTCACGAGGATGGCCGTGGCCAGCGCCAGCTTGCGCGTGCCCGGCACCGACAGCCGTCCCTGGAAGACGTCGTAGTCGTTCTGCTCGATGACGCGCAGGATGTCCCCGTAGATGGAGCCCATCAGCTTCACCATGCGCTGGCAGCCGAAGCCCTCGAGCGCGGGGATGCCCGCCGCCGCCCGCGCGTAGTAGGCGCGTGCCCTCGCAATCTGGCAGCGCATGAAGCCGCGCCACCGGTCATCCACCACGCCCGCGCGCAGGTCGTCCACCGTCAAGCCGAAGGCCGCCAGCTCGTCGAGCGGCAGGTAGACGCGGCCGCGGTCCAGGTCCTCCTTCACGTCGCGCAGGATGTTGGTGAGCTGCATGGCGCGGCCCAGGTCCGCCGCCGGCCCGAGCGCCCACTCCTCCGAGCACCCCAGCATGGGCGCCATCATCAGCCCCACCACGCCGGCCACCCGGTAGCAGTACAAATCCAGCTCGGCCCAGCTCGCGTAGCGGCGCTTCGTCAGGTCCATCTCCATGCCGGAGATGAGGTCCTGCATGGGCTGCTCGGGGACGCGGAAGCGGCGGATGCAGTCCACCAGCGCGGCCAGCTCCGCCGGAGCCCACGGTCCCTCCCCGCCGCTCGCGCGCGTGGCGGGCGGAGGCATGCGCGGATCCGCCAGCTCCGGCGTTTCCAGGAAGAGCTCGCCCACGGCGCGGCGCGCGCGCACCAGACGCTCGGCGAGGTCCTCGGGCACCGCGCCCTGGTCGGCCCCGTCCGCCACGTCCACCATGTCGTCCAGGCGCCGGCAGTACGCGTAGAGGGCGAAGGCCGCCTTGCGCCGCATCCCGAAGAGCATGAAGGAAGCGAAGAAGAAGCTCTTGGCGTGGTGCCGCGTCACACGCTCCGCCATCTCGTAACCACGTGCCACCAGGGTGTTGTCCTGCGCCTTCATGCCGCCTCCTCGATTGCTGCGCGCCCGGCTCCCCGGGACACCTGCACCACGTCCGCCGCGCCCGACCACTCCAGGATGCGTTCCACCACCAGCCGCGCGGAGATGAGCACCGTCGGCAGACCCGTGCCCGGCTGGGTGGAGGCCCCCACGAAGAAGAGATTCCGCACCCGTGCATCCTGATTGGCGGGGCGGAAGGGGCCGATCTGAAAGAAGTTCTGCGCCAGCCCGAAGGCGCTGCCCCGGGCCAGGTTGAAGGTGGTGGCCCAGTCGTCGGGCGTGAACACGCGCTCCACCTCGATGTCGCGCTCCAGCTCCGGGTAGCCCAGCTCCGCCAGGCGCTGGAACACCTTGGCGCGCACCTTCGGGCCCTCCACCTTCCAGTCCAGGCCCGGGTGCTGATGGGGCACCGGCACCAGGACGTAGAGCGCGTCCTTGCCCGGCGGCGCGAGGCTCGGGTCCGTGTGGGCCGGAGCATTCACGTAGAAGCTGGGGTCCTCGGGGACGCGGAAGCGCTCGAAGATGTCGTCGAACGAGCCCTTGTAGTCGCGCCCGAACACCACGTTGTGGTGCTGCAGCCCGTCGTAGCGGCGGCGCAGTCCGAGGTAGAGCATGTAGCCGCTGGAGGTGTAGCGCAGCTTCTGCGCGCGCTTGAGCCGGGTGACGCCCGGGTCCAACAGCTTCTCGTACGCGTAGGGCAGGTCCGCGTTGCACAGCACCACGTCGGCCCGCACCACCTCGCCCCCCTCGAGCTCCACGCCCGTGGCGCGCGCCCCCTCGGTGAGAATCCGCTTCACCGGCGTGCCGTAGTGCAGCCGCACGCCCTCCTCGCGCGCCACCTTCTCCAGCGCGAGCGGAATGGCATACAGGCCCCCCTTGGGGAACCACACGCCCACGCCCAGCTCGGTGAAGGGCAGCAGCCCGTACACCGCCGGCGAGGCGAAGGGCGACACGCCCAGGTACATCGTCTGGAAGGTCATCGCCGCGCGCAGGCGCTCGTCCTGGAAGAAGCGGCTGACGTCCGCGTACATGCGGCGGTGCGCGCGCACCTGGAAGATGCGCTTGAGCACCGAGGGCGCGAAGTAGTCGGAGATGCCCGCGTAGTTGCGGCCCACCAGGTGGTCCAAGCTCGTGCGGTACTGGATGCGGCCCTGCGCGAGGAAGGCCAGGTAGCGCGCGTAGCTGCCGGGCTCCACGCGCTCCAGCTCGCGGCCCATGGCGCACAGCTCGGAGGTGAAGGTGATGGCCGAGCCGTCGCGGTAGTGGATGCGGTAGTTGGGATCGCACCGCAGCAGCGTGAGGTAGTCCTCCAGGCGCCGGCCGAGCGCGGCGAACGTCTCCTGGAACACCTCGGGCATGAGGACGATGGTGGGGCCGATGTCCCAGGTGAAGCCGTCCACCTGGAGGCGGTTGCAGCGGCCGCCCGGGCCGTCCGTCTTCTCGAAGAGCTGGACGTCGTAGCCCTGGTGCGCCAGCCGCGCCGCCGCGGCGAGCCCGCCCACGCCCGCGCCCACCACCACCGCCTGTCGCTTCCCAGTGCTCACGGTGCTTCTCCTCTCACCACATCCGATGGGCCAGCTGCCCGACGAGCGCCTGGAGCAAATCCCTCAGGCCGTTGGGGTTGGGCAGCGCCGACAGCGCGCGCACCGCGTTGCTCGAGCAGCGGGCCACCAGGCGCTCGGTGGCGGCGCGGCCCCCGGCCTCCTCCACCAGCCGGCGCGCCCGCGGGAGCGCGGCTTCGTCCTCGCGCTCGGAAGGCACGGCCCACAGCGCCTCCAGCTCGCGGCGCACCTCGGGGGGGGCGCGGGACCAGGCCGCCAGCACCGGGAAGGTGCGCCGGCCCAGGGTGAAGTCACACCGCGGGGCGCGAGTGCCCGCGCGCGGCTCGCCGAAGAGGCCGAGCACCTCCTCGCGCAGCTCCCAGGCCAGGCCGACGTCGCAGCCCACCCGCGCCAGCCTCAGCCGCAGGGCCTCGTCCGCCCCGGCCAGCATCGCCCCGCACACCAGCGCCGAGCACAGGCCCTCGCGCAGCATGCGCAGACGCGCCATGCGCAGCGCCCGCCGCACGCCGCCCGAGCCCAGGTGCGCGCCGCCCCGCTCCACCAGGTACTGCCCCACCGCCGTGTAGCGGCACATCCGCAGGTGGTACTCGCTGGCCCGCGCCGCGCCCGGCAGCTCCGAGCCCACCATCGTCTCCAGCGCCCGCGCGAAGAGATGGTCTCCCACCACCACGGCCAGGTGCTGCCCCGGACGTCCCGGCGCCAGCAGGTGGTGCATGGCCAGCCCGCCCCGGCGCAGCGCCGGCTGCTCCGTCACGTCGTCGTGCACGAGCAGGAAGGCGTGCAGCAGCTCCAGCCCCGCGGCGAAGCGCCACAGCCCGGCCGGCACCGTCGTCGAGCCCCGCGCCAGGCAGTAGCCGGCCAGCAGCAGCGCCGGGCGCATCCGCCACGTGGGGCGCAACACGTACTCGCGGACGTGGCCGAGGGCTTCCGTCCAACGCATGTCCAACCGGGCCTCGTCCGGCAGCTCCAGCAGCTCCGCCAGCGAGCCCTCCACCTGGACCTGCACCAACTTCAGCCACGCCTGCTCCACCGACGGAGCGGGCATGGGCGGTGCAGCGATGAACGGCGACGGGCCCATCCGGGCTTCCTCCACGGCGGTGGCTGACTTCGTGGTGGGAGGTAACCTTTGTGTCCAGCCCTTGTCAAGGCTATGTCCAATGTTGGTACAAGCTTTGTCCACGGGAGTCCCCGAATGACCACATGGATTGCAGGCATGCTGATGGCCGCCTTGTTGGCCGCGAGTCCCTCACCCGCCACCGAGACACAGGTCGGACCGATGGACGCAACGTTGCGAGGTTCGGACGGAAAGGAAGTGGTGCTGTCCCGCTGGCGGGGAAAACCCGTCATTCTGTTCTACGAGGATCGCCACTCGACGACACTCAACTCGGCCTTCAAGGAGGCTCTCTTCGAGCGGGGCAAGACGCAGGGGCTGCTCGACGCGGTGTGGGTGGTGGCGGTGGCCAATCTCGAGTCCTACGACTTCTTCCCGGCCCGCGGCATCGCGCTCTCGCACGTGCGCGACGAGGAGAAGAAGTGGGGCATTCCCATCCTGGTGGACCTGAAGGGAACGCTGGGGGCCACGCCGTGGAACCTGCCGAAGAAGACGTCGTCCGTGCTGCTATTGGATGGCACCGGGCAGGTCGTCTTCCGGTATTCAGGGCGCATGGGTGACCAGGACATGGAGACGTTCTTCCACGCGCTCGGCGCGCTGCTCGGCCGGGACACGGCACCGGAGCCGCGGCCATGAAGGTGGCCCTCACCGGAGCGAGTGGTTTCCTCGGCCCGCGGCTCGTCCAGCGGTTGGTGGACCGGGGCCATGCGGTGCACGTGCTGGCGCGCAACGTGGCGCGCGCGCTGGAGAGGCTGCCGGCGGGGGTGACGGGCTCGTTCTATGACGCGGCCACGCCGCTGTCGCCGGACGCCTTGGGCGGAGCGGAGGCGGTGGTGCACCTGGCGGGCGAGCCGGTGGCGCAGCGCTGGACGGAGAGCGCGCGCCAGCGCATCCACGACAGCCGGGTAGTGGGCACGCGGGTGCTGGTGGAGGCCATGAAGGCGGCGGGCACGGTGCGCCACTTCGTATCCGCCTCGGCCATTGGCTACTACGGCGACCGGGGCGAGCAGCCGCTGACGGAGCACAGCGCGCCCGGGGACGACTTCCTCGCGCACGTGTGCCGGGCCTGGGAGGCCGAGGCGCTCGAGGCGGCCGCGGCGGGCATCCGCACGGTGTTGCCGCGCATCGGCGTGGTGCTGCACCCCGAGGGCGGCGCGCTCGCGCAGATGCTGCCCGTCTTCCGCATGGGCCTGGGAGGGCGCATGGGCTCGGGGCGGCAGTACATGAGCTGGGTGCACCGCGACGACACGCTCGCGCTGCTGCTCTTCGCGCTGGAGCGCACGGAATTGCGCGGGCCGATGAACGTGACGGCGCCCGAGCCGGTGACGAACGCGGAGATGGCGCGGGCGATTGGCGCGGCGCTGCACCGGCCGGCGGTGCTGCCGGTGCCCGGCTTCGCGCTGAAGGTGGCCCTCGGGGACATGTCCGAGGCGGTGCTCGGCAGCCAGCGGGTGCTGCCCCGGGTGGCCCAGGAGGCCGGCTTCCGCTTCCAGTACCCCGAGGTGCACGCAGCCCTGCGCGCGCTCCTGGGGTGAGACGTCAGGTCCGAGCGGACTGCCGCTCGATCACCATCCCGAGCAGGCCGCGTTCCTCGAGCGCCTGCTGAACGCGCCGGGCGAGCGCCACGTGCTCGGGGTTGCTCGGGGTGAGGCGCTCGGGCGACAGGAGGATGAGGGTACCCTTGTCCTCCACCGGCTCGACACGCACGGGCTCTGGCAGCGCGGGGACCTCGCCCCGCTGGCGCGAAACGTACGTCATCCAGCCCACGAAGGTGCCGAGGCGGCTGCCGTTGGAGAGCTGCTCCCAGAGGCCATCGGCGGTGGCGATGGCCCAGTCCGGCTCCCAGGCCACGGCCAGGGCCCGCATCACGCCGCCGAGCACGGAAGCGGTGAGCATGCGCTCACGGCCCAGGGCCTCCTGGGGGAAATGGAGGAGAAGACTGTTGGGGGCCACCGCCGCGTCCCCGCCACACCACACCATGAGCATGCCCCCCTGGTCCTGTGCTGCATGGCCGGTCCACGCGCTGAAGCTGTATCCATCCTTCCCCATCTGGTGCTTCTTCTGTCCGAAGAAGCGCACGAAGGTCTCGCGCGTGGGCTCGAACGGGAATTGGAGCGCCTTCTTGGGCGAGCTGGCCTGCTCGTACCAGCGCGCATAGCTGGGGTGGCACTCGGCCAGGAGGCGGAAGAAGGTCTCCGCGCGCCGGGCGCACTCGTCGGCCGACTCCGGACGGCATCCCCAGTACGCTCCGGCGCGATAGGATTCACTCATACGGGGTGGGCTCAAGGCGGCAGTGGCGGGGTGTACTCGACTTCTATAAAGCCAAGGCCTCGGGCATCGAAATACTTCCGGAGGATCGCGACCATCCGGGGCTCCGCCACGTGCCAGCGAAGCCGCAGCCCTCCGGCCAACCGACCCTGCCGTCGAGCCTGCTGCAGCATGCCCTCCAGCCCCTCATAGCCCCACCTGGGCTCGAGGTTCTCGTCGAACCACTTGTCGTACTCACGCGCCTTGGCTTCGAGCAGGGTGTCCGTCTTGGGGTCGAACCCGTCGTAATCCACGCACTCCCCGTCTCGGATTGAGATGAACCTCCGCACCAGCGCCACGGAATCCCGTATCGCTGGTGGAAGCTTCGCCCTCGACCCCGGAGGCAGTGGCCATACTGCCGTGCATGGGGTGACCCGTGGCACACGCTGCCTGCATCGTCAGGAGCAGCAGCCCCAACGTACCGATCACGGCGGGCCTCGGCGCTGGACTCTTGTACTCCTTTGCCATGACAGCGGCCTTTCCTCGGGTGCGACGACCCTGGAGGGTATGCGCTCCTGGGGTGAGGAAGCGGCTTCACGTTTCTTCACGTACGATGGAATTGCGGCGCACCGGGCGCCGGTCACTCTTCAGGGCTCCATGGTCATCAAGCCGCAATTCCTCGTCTTCTTCGGGATCCTGACGTTGTTGGTGGTGTCGGGCCACATCTACCTGTACCGGCGCCTCTTCCGGGACACGGCGAGGCACCCCGCCTGGCGCAAGGCGGGCGTGGGGGTGATGGGGCTGCTGGGGGCACTGCTGCTCGGCTCGCGGTTGCTCACGCGCCTGCTGCCCCCGGAGCCGGCGAGCGCCCTCGCGCAGCTGAGCTGGTTCTGGATGGGCGCGGCCACCTACCTGCTGCTGGCGGTGCTGGTGCTGGGCGGCGTGCGCAAGCTGTCCGGGTGGCTGGAGCGTCGGCGCGCGGTGGAGGCGCCCGTGGCCCCCGTGTCCGAGGAGCGGCGTGAGTTCCTCGCCCGGGCCACCGCGGGCGTGGCGCTGGCGGCCTCCGGCGGCATCGCCAGCTACGGGGTGTGGCGCGCCTACTCGCCCCCGGTGGTGAACGAGGTGGCGGTGCGGCTGCCCGGGCTGCCCAAGGCGCTGGATGGCTTCACCATCGTCCAGCTCAGCGACATCCACGTGGGCCCGCTCATCCAGCGCCGCTTCATGGACGCCATGGTGGCGCAGGCCAACGCGCTCAAGGGCGACCTGGTGTGCATCACCGGAGACCTCGTGGACGGCAGCGTGGAGGAGCTCGGCTTCGCGGCGGACGCGCTGCGCAACCTGCGCTCGCGCCACGGCACGTACTTCGTCACCGGCAACCACGAGTACTACTCGGGCGACGAGGAGTGGAGCGAGGCCCTCACGCGCATGGGCGTGACGGTGCTGCGCAACCGCTACGTGCGCATCGGCGAGCCCGGCGCCTCGTTCGACCTGGTGGGCGTGGATGACTGGGGTGCCCAGCGCTCGGGCTTCCCGGCGAGCCGCGGCTACGACCTGGCGGCGGCCACGGCGGGGAGAGACACCTCGCGGGCCTCGGTGCTGCTGGCGCACCAGCCCGCCGGTTGGCGCGAGCAGGCGCTGAAGGCGGGCATGGGACTGCAGCTGTCCGGGCACACGCACGGCGGACAGTTCTTCCCCTTCAACCTGGTGGTGTCGGCCGTCTGGGAGCACCCCGCCGGGCTGTACCGCGAGGGCGAGAGCTCGCTCTACGTGAGCCGGGGCACGGGCTTCTGGGGCCCACCACTGCGCGTGGCCGCGCCTCCGGAGATCGTCAAGGTGACGCTGCTCGCGTGAGGCGCTCATGACGTTCGCGTGACGCGTGACGCCCCAGGTGGGTAGGATGCTCGACGCGATGCGCAAGGCAGCGGCGAAGCGGGAGATCAAGCAGGAGCGCGCGGTTCGGACGCGCGTGGAGATCATGGAGGCGGCCATCACGCTCTTCGCGCGCCGCGGAATCCTCGCGACCACGATGGCGGAGCTGGCCAAGGCCATCCGCATGACGCCCGGGGCGCTCTACTGGCACTTCCCGACGAAGGAGGACCTGCTTCTGGCCGCCATCGAGGAGCTGCACGCGCGCTTCCTCGAGGAGTTCAAGGAGCTGCTGGGCGAGCAGCGCCGGCTGACGGCGCGGCAGCAGTTCGAGGCGTTCATCTCGAGGGCGCAGCAGTTCCTGCGCTACCACCGCGAGTACGGCATCTTCTTCGGGATGGTGGCGGCGGAGTCGGCGTACGCGAACGACCGGGTGGCCGAGGCCATCCGGGAGAAGCTGGGCCTGTACGTGGCGGTGCTGGAGAACATCATCCGCTACGGGCAGCACAAGACGCGGGAGTTCCGCGCCGAGGTGGACGCGAACGTCACCGCGCACAGCGTCTTCGGCGGCCTCATGGGCGCGCTGCTGCACCAGAACCTGTTCCGCGAGTCGGTGGGGTACGACCCCGCGCTCTCGACGCTGCAGCTGCTGACGGCGGACGGCATCACCCTCAAGCGCTGAAACGACGACGCCCCCCACGTCACCGGACCGCGTGACGAGGAGGGCGTCGGGTGCTTCACCGGCCCCGCCCGCCCCACGGTGGAGGCGAGCGGGCCCGGCTGGGGATTACGGCGCCTCGGTCACACCGCTCGACGCGTTCTGCGGGTCGCGCGTGGGGCGAACCACGAAGTCGGCCGCGTTGTTGTCCGAGTCGTAGCCGTTGCCCTTCGCCGCATCAGAGCCGCCCGCGCTCATCGTGGTGGCGGTCGAGTTGGCGTAGGCCTTTCGCTCGAAGCTGCCGGCCGCGACGGCCATCGGGGTGATGGAGGTGGTCTCGGGAGAGTTGCCCGTCCCGTAGCCCACCGTGTCCACCACCAGCGGGTCCGCGATCGCCGAGGTGGTGCCCGGCTTGCCCAGGCGCACGTGGCCACCACCCGTCGCACCCGCGGCCATCGAGAGCGCGGTGCCATAGTTCGCGTCCCCGGGTACCGCCGTGTTGGTGTAGCCGCTCGAGGTCACCAGGTAGTAGCCATGGGACACGATCTTCGCGCCCGCCGGCAACGTGAAGGTGCCCGAGTACGTCGCGCCCGCGGCGCTCTTGTACTGGACCACCCAGCCCGACAGGTCCACTTCCGCGTTGGTCGGGTTGTAGAGCTCGATGAACTCGTCGGTGGCGACGGTGCTCCCCGTGGCCGACACGCCCTGCGGAGCGAACTCGCTGATGACGAGGTGCGGAGGCAGCGTCTCCACCACGAGGTCCGCGGAGGCCGAGCTGCCCGTGCCCAGGGTGTTGGAGGCCGTGAGCTTACCGGTCATGTCCGTGTCGCCCGCGGTGAACGTCACGGTGGCCGTCTTGGCACCCGAGGCGATGTTCAGGGTCGCCATGTCGAGCTTGCCCAGCTGGGCGGGGGACAGGGCGAGTGCCACGGTGAAGCCCTCGGCCTCGGCGACCTTGTCGAGCGTCACGGTGAAGGTCCGCGAAGCGCCGGGAACGAGCTTGGCCGTCGCCGGGGTGAGGCTGAGGATCTTCGGGTACGGCGGGCGCACGTTCACGGTGGAATCGACCTTCGCTCCACCGAGCAGGGCGCGCACGAGGCCCTGACCGTTGCCCGCGGCGTCCGCGGTGAAGAGGAAGGTGGCCGAGGTGGTGCCCTTGGGCACCAGCACCGTGGAGGGCACCGTCCCGAAGGCCGTGCTCCCCGTGGGAGGCACCACCGCGAGCTTCACCGGCACGTCACCATCGCCCGCCTTGTCCAGCGTCACCGTGAACTCCTGGGTGGTGCCCTGGATGACGGTGGCCGTGGACGGGGTGAGACCCGTGACCGACGGGAAGTTGTCGGTGAAGTTGACCGCGGTCGTCACCTCGCTGGTGGCGCCCAGGCGGACCGTGATGGAGCCCGAGGCCGTGGTGGCCGCCGCAGGGTCGGCGGAGAAGGTGAAGCTGGCCGTGGTGGCGTCCTTCCCGACGGTCACCGTCGGGGTGTCCACCGTACCGAGCTCGAGCGGCGTCACGACGACATCGAGCGTGGTGCCCTCGGGAGCCGGGATGTCCAGGCGGGCGGTGAGCGTCACCTCGTAGCCCGGAGCGGTGACGATGGGGTCCGGCGAGAGCGAGGTGAGCGTGGACACCTCATTGGTGCCCAGCACGCGCACCGTGGTGTTCAGGCTCACTCCGTGCAGCGTGGCGGTGAGCTTCACGCCCGCGGCCTGGGCCACCGGGATGAGCTTCACCTCGGCGCTGGTCTGACCGGCGGGGATGACCACCTTGCCGCCATTGGCCACCACCAGCGTGCTCGGGTCCGCGGAGGTGACGGTGACCGCCACGTCCTCGACGTAGGTGCTGGCCATCGTCACGGTGAGCTTCGGCGTGCCGATGATGGAGCAACCGGCGGGGTCGCAGGCCGGGTTGACCCGGATGAACTGCTGGGAGGCCGAGCCGAAGGAGACGAGCGCCGGCTGGAGTCCGAACAGATCATTCGCGTCGCGCAGCTCCAGCTTGGAGTTGCTGTTGCGCCAGCTCAGGATGCCCCGGATGCGGTGGTACTCCGAGCCGACCGCCGGAAGCGGAGCGACCGTGTAGATGCCGTTGTCCACGATCACACCCGCGGTCGCGGCATCCGAGCCCGCCGTGCTGTCGACGACGAATTCGTTGAAGGCGGTGTCCTGCCTCGTCACGAAGACGTCGGTGAGGTCCACCAGAACGTTCTCGAGAGCATCGGCACGCGAGCCACCGGTGCGCACCTCGGCCGGCGTCACGGCGATGGGGGCCGGCAGCGGGTTGCCGCTGCTCTTGATGGTGATGTGGGCGCTGTCCAGCTCCAGCTGGCCGAAGAAGTCCTTCAGCACGGCGTTGTCGACGCTGATGATGTCGCCCGCCTTGGGCATGGGCGTCGAGGAGAAGACGTAGAGGCCGGAGTAGTCCACGCCACCGGTGGCCCGCTCGTCGTCGATCACCTGGATGAAGTAGTTCTTGTCCGTCGCGAACGTCACCAGCGCCGTGGGGATGGTGACCGTGTAGGCGACGAACGGGTGCTTGCCGTCGACCGGCTTGCGCAGGTCGTAGATGGAGACGGAGCAGTAGACGTCGTCCGGGTCCGCGGTGCGGCAGGCGTCGCACGCGTCACCGCGGCCGTCCTTGTCCGTGTCCGTCTGGTCCGCGTTGGCCACGCCGGGGCAGTTGTCGGTGGGGCTGGAGATGCCATCCCCGTCCTCGTCCGCGGGATTGGGGGCCGAGCAGCTCGTGGTGCCAGCGGCGAGCGGGCACGGGTCGCACGCGTCACCCAGGCCATCGCCGTCGGTGTCCGCCTGCTTGCCGTTGTCCATCGGGCGGATGGCGTTGAAGACGATGGGGCAGTTGTCCTGGGCGTTGGCGATGCCGTCGCCGTCGTAGTCGGCCAGCCGGCGCGTGCCGCTGTACACGGTGGAACCATTCACCGAGGCCAGCACGGGGGTGGTCGCGGAGACGGTGGTGATGGTGCGCTGCGGCTCGCAGGTGGGCTCGTTCGTCGCCGGCACGTCCGCGCAGAAGAAGAGCGGGTAGGAGCTGGCGTTGCCCTTCTGCAGATCCGACAGGCTCTTGGTCAGCTCGGACTGCACGCACACCGCCTTGGAGGAGCCGCACACCGCCACCGCATCACACGTCTCCGTGGCCGGGGTCAGCGCGTTCACCAGGGTCTGGTCACCGTAGAGCGGCTTGCCGCCGCGCAGGGTGAGGACCACGTCCTCCGGCTTCGCGTCGATGACGGAGCGGTGCGGCGACGCGGTGTTCCCGTTGAGCTTGAAGATGGCCAGGTCGGCCACCTTGCCCTTGGAGATACGGCCCACCTTCTCCCAGGTCTCGGTCAGGTCCGCGGCGTTCGCGGTGACCATGCGCCACAGCTCCTCGTCGGAGAACTCGCGCGAGTAGTGCACCTGGTTGAGGTAGTTGGCGCACTGCAGCTCGTGCAGGATGTTCATGGAGCCCGACTGCAGCCAGTCGGTGCCCAGGGCGATCTTCACGCCCATCGTCTTGTAGGCGGTGACCATGGCCGTGTCGCCGTACAGGGACACGTTGGAGCGGGGCGACCAGATGAGGCCCGTGCCACGCTCGGCCATCTTCGCCATCTCCGCCGCCGTGAGGCCCACGCCGTGGATGATGGCCGTGTGGGACGTCAGCAGATCCTGGCTGCCCGAGCCCTGGCCCGACACGCAGCGGAACTCGTTGTGCGCCGACTCCTCGATGCCCTCGGCCACGTGCGGCAGGAAGGCCGCGAGCGCCGGAATCGAGTCCGGCCGGTCGATGCCCGAGGCCGGGTAGTCGCACCCGCTCGTCAGCTCCTTGCCGCCCGTGTCATTGAGGGGGAAGGTCTCGAAGAACAGGTTGGGCTCCTTCAGGCCCTCCTGGTTGCCCGTGGTGGCGAACTTGCTCGCCTGAAGCTCGCGCAGCAGGCCCTTCTGGCCGCCGGAGCTGGCGATGGAGGTGGTGCCGGCCATCACCTGGCGCAGCTCGGCCCACGCCT
This sequence comes from Archangium sp., assembly GCF_045802675.1. Lineage (GTDB taxonomy): Bacteria > Myxococcota > Myxococcia > Myxococcales > Myxococcaceae > Archangium. Next base: position 40,192 of record NZ_JBJMQO010000032.1, read on the forward strand.
TCACGTTGGCGTCGTTCGTGGTGTTGCCGCTGGTGAGCTTCGTGTGGCCGTCATGCGAGGCGCCGCCGACGCGCCAGTCGTGGCGGTGCTCGTAGCGCTCCGCCTTCCCCGCCGCCGGAGCCTGCTGGTAGTCGATGTGGTCGTGCGAGTTGATGAGGCCCGGGGAGATGACACCCTGGGGGCAGGAGATCTGCACGGCATCGGCCGCGGCGGCCTCGCCCGAGCAGTCGCACGCCGAGCAGGTGATGGTGCCCGTGGAGTCCACCAGCACCTGGCCTCCGTTGAGCGTCTTGCCATCCATCAGCACCACGCCCATGTAGAGGCGCGCGCCGTTGGGGGTACCGGCGGGCTGAATCACCTTGCAGGTGGCCCCCGCCTCCGGCTGCGGCAGGCTCGCCGCCCCGGGGCACTGCTCCGCCGCCTTGGGCGTGCGCACGCAGGTGCTCTCGCACCCGTCACCGTCCACCTTGTTGCCGTCGTCGCAGGACTCCTCGACCTCGCGCACGCCGTTGCCGCACTCGTGGAGGATTTCCTGGCCCGGCGGGGTGACGCTGCAGTCGCTCTGGCAGCCGTCGCCATTGCGGAGGTTGCCGTCGTCACACGCCTCGCCGACATCCATCACGCCGTTGCCGCAGACCGACTCCTGCGTCACCGTGGTGCAGCTGTTGGAACAGGCGTCGTCGTTGACGGTGTTGCCGTCGTCACATTGCTCCTTGCCCTCGACACGGCCGTTGCCGCACTCCTCGGACGGTTGGCAAGCGGTGAGCAGGAGAAGTCCTGCTCCCAGCAATGCCAGCAGGTGGCGTGGGTTTTTGCGCATGCGGTCCCTGGGGGGGTTTGGGGGTGTAAGCTGGGCGACACCTTACGCCGGAGGTGACCCGAGGGAAAATCCAGGCCCTCTGGCCGGACGCCTGCTCCCGCTCGAAAACGCCCCTCACAAACGCGCACTCTTGGACAACCCGGAGACTCCCGACTCCGTTGCAGTGGCGATCAGACCTCGAAGGTGATTCTCTCTCCCATCATGGCGCGCTCTCTGCTGCTCTCGCTGCTCGTGCGGCAGCACCTCGCACTCAAGGAGAAGTTCCGGGCCCGGTACCCGCACAGTTGGTTGGTGTGGGAAGCGGGCGTGTGGAACGTGCCGGAGACCAGCGAGCAGAACCACGGCACCACCCGTTTGCCCACCTCGGATCTCCGGGACTGTCTGCCCTCGGGGGACGCCATGTGCTTCGAGCTGGCGCTCGCCCCCGGCCGGGACACGCTGTCGCTGGGACGGGCCTCGCACAACGCCTTCGTCATCAACGACGCCACGGTGTCGCGCGAGCACCTGGTGCTGCACGCCCAGCCGGACGGCCGTTGGACGGTGGAGGCCCTGGCCCAGGGCGGCCCGGCGATGCTCGGCGGCAAGCTGCTGCGGCCCGGTCAGCCCCTGCCCCTGGAGTCCGGCATGCAGCTGCAGCTGGGCGACGTGCGGCTCACCTTCCACGACGCCGAGAGCTTCCACGCGCGCATGGGCCACACGGCCGCGCTCATGCTCGCCAACCAGCGCGGCCCCCAGCAGAACCCGGCCTGAGCGCCGGGACGCCCGCGGGCTACGGCTCCTCGAAGAAGTGCCGCAGCGCCCCCGCCGTCTGGGGCGAGGGCGGCGCTTCGAGCATCTTCTTCAGGCGCGCCCGGACGAGCGGATCCTTCCGGCACGTGGCCTCGAAGTACTCGATGTACGGGTCACGCATGTCCGAGTCCTGATCCAGGCGCGGCAGCAGGATGTCGCGCAGGGACGGGTCTCCCAACCCGGCGAAGTGCCGGAGCACCTCCCGCTCGAATTGGGTGAAAGGGCCCCGGCGTACGATGAGGGCCCGGAAGGAGGCGTCGTCGCGAAGCGCCTGGGAGGCGGCACCGGCGGCACGGATCCGCGCCTGCACCTGCACGGTGAGCGCATCCCGCTTCGCCTGGAGTTGCTTCAGGAAATCCCTCGCGAAGCCCCGCTCCTCCCTCCCGCCCAGCAGGAGCAGGAGCCGGAGCGCATTGAGGGGCGCATGGAGCTGTACCGGGTCCTTCGCCGCCTCGATGCGCTCCACGGAGATCCACGTCCTCAGGTGGGGAAGATAGGGCCCGGGGTCGCGGCGCACCGCTTCCCACGTGTCCATCACCTCCTTGCCCGACATCTCGTTGATGCCGTGCTGGGCATGGACGAGGAGCCCGACGGCCGCCGCGGGGGAAGGAGCGGCGGCATGAGAGAGCGGAGCCGAGAGCAGCAGCCCCACGAAGACGAAGACCCGAGCGCGCATGGCGTTCACCATGCCACGGTCAACGCCCGGAACTAGCGGATGGTTCCCAGCGACGTGGGGCGCGGCTGGGGCGCGGTGGCCGCGTAGATGACGCCGCCGGCGATCACCGCCACGGCGCCCGCCCCCGCCCACACCCACCACTTCTTCGCCAGGCTGTCGCCGCCCTTCACCTCGGCCGGCGTCGACGCCGTGGCGCGGGGATCCAACGTGCGCTTGCGATCGCCCTGCTGCTGCACGCGGCGCGCGGCCGTGGCCTCCGCCTGCGCCCGCAGCGCCGCGGCCCGGTCCCTCGCCGTCTCCTCGCGGGTGAGGCGCCGCTCCTGCTCCTTGCGCACCTGCACGTCCATCTCCGAGATGAGCTGGCGCACCAGCCCGGCGTTGGACGGCTCCTCCTTCGAGAGCGACAGGTAGCGCCGGTAGAAGAAGCCAGCGCGCTCGGGGCGGCCCAGCTGCCGGTGGCACTGGGCGATGTTGAAGAGGAAGCCCGGCAGCGGCATCAGCCGGTACGCCTCGCTGTAGGCGTCCAGGGCCTTCTGGAACTCGGCCAGATCGTAGGAGACGTTGCCCTCGGCGAACCTGGCGCGGGCCTGCGCCTCCACACCGGGCCCCGCGTCCTCGTCCGCGGCGCGCACGGACAGCGGCGCCACCGCGAGCGCCACCGCCACCAGCACCGCCACCCCGGAGCGCTCAGCGAGCGAATGGATCAATGACATCATCGCGAACCCCCACGTCCTGCTTGCGGTGGGCGGAGCCACGCACGGGCGTGCGCCCCTCGCCCTGCCGCGACCCCTGCGCCACCGGGACGAGCGGCACCTCGAGCGTCGCGGGCGAGTCGAGCCGCACCTCCTGCTCGCTCGGAACGAAGCCGGCCAGCTCCACCCGGAGCCCCAGCGCCGCGTCCGCCCGCGGCAGCCGCGCCACCAGCGGCGTCACCCCGAGCGCCTCCCCGGTATCCGCGCGCACCACCCGGGCGCCCTCGGGCACGGAGCGCACGGTGAGCGCGACGGAGGCCAGCGCCTCCTCCTGCCGGGCCCCGCTCTCCTGCACCGCGGCCGGAGCCGAGCCCCGCTCCACGCCCTTCCACAGGGCGAGCCCCGCGCCCACCACCGCCAGCACGCTCAGGCCCACCGCCAGCCACGGACGCCGCGCACCGGACAGGCCCGCGGGCACCGCCATGGGCTGGGTGGGCCGCTCCTCGGGCAGCAGCAGCCGGGCCTCTTGCGGCGCGTCCACCAGCAGCGCGGTGATGACCTCGGAGAGCTGCTGCGGCCGGTCCGCGGGCTCCTTGGCCATGCAGCGCAACGCGAGCTGCGCCAGCGCCTGCGGCACCGGCTCGCCCGCCGGCGTGTGCGAGGGCAGCGCGGGCGGCGCCTCGGTGAGAACCTTCACCATCAGCTGGCCGAAGTTGGGCGCCACGAAGGGCGGCTGTCCCCCGAGCAGCTCGTAGAGCACGGTGCCCACCGCGTAGATGTCCGCGCGCTGGTCCACCGGCAGGCCCGCGGCCTGCTCCGGCGACATGTACGTGGGCGTGCCGATGATGGTGCCGTCCAGCGTGCCGCTGGTGCCCTCGGCGGTGAGCAGCTTGGCCACCCCGAAGTCGAGCACCTTGACGAAGTCCGCCTGCCCGCCCTTGTGGGTGACGAAGAGGTTGTCCGGCTTCACATCCCGGTGCACCACCCCGAGCTGGTGCGCCGCACCGAGCGCCGCGCACACCTGCACCATGATGCGGCGGATGCGCGCCACCGACAGCTGCTCCTCCTTCAGGAGCGCCGAGAGGCTCTGCCCGCGCAGCAGCTCCATCACGCAGTAGACACGGCCCTGGCGCGCGTCCTCCACGAAGTCGAAGATTTCGACGATGTGCTCGTGGTTGATCTGATTGACGGCGCGCGCCTCCTGGAAGAAGCGCTGCACGAAGCCGCCGTCATGGGCGAAGGCCGAGCGCAGCACCTTGAGGGCCACCTGGCGCCCCAGCCGCACGTGCCGGGCCTGGAACACCTGCCCCATGGAGCCCTCGCCCAGCAGGCGCTCCAATTGGTAGGAGCCCAGGACATCGCCTTCCTGGAGCTCGCGATCCGCGACCGAGGAAGAACCTCCGGCGGAGTGGACGCTGCCGGAGAGCATCGTGCCCGAGATGAGGTCGTCGCCGCGCATGGGCGGCAAACCTTTTCATCCTCTCAATCCCCGGCAACCCACACAGGGAAGGATGTCTCCAGCCTGACGACTCTTCTGTCCCGCGCACGGCGCCGAAGAGTGCGCGGGTGCTCGGAAATGAGCACGGGCCCGCCCCTTGGGGCGAGCCCGCACTCAGGTACGCCTCAACCGCACACGCTCAGTTGCACGTGCCGTTGTTCTGGCAGGTGCCCGCCGCGCCGGTGCTCTTGGTGCAGGCCGTGCCCGTGGGGCAGTCCGACTTGTCGGCGCAGTCGATGCCGTTGTTGCCGTCGTTGTCGATGCGGTCGTTGCAGAGGGTCTCCTTCTTGCCGCAGTTGACGAAGGAGCAGCCCACGCCGCAGGAGCCGTTGACGCAGTTGGGGTCCGCGTTGCCCGCGGCGCAGTCGATCTTCCCGTTGCCGTCGTTGTCGGTGCCGTCCGTGCAGGCGATCTCCACCTTCACCCCGCCGATGCACTGGGAGCCGCTGGTGGGGTTCTTGCCGTCGCAGTCCGGATCCGCACAGTCGACCCCGCTGTTTCCGTCGTTGTCCAAGCCGTCGTTGCAGAGGGTCTCCGTCTTGACGCCGCCCTGGCAGGTGCAGCCACCCAGGCCGCATTCCTTGCCGTTGCAGTCGGCCGTGTCCAAGCAGTCGATGCCGTTGTTGCCGTCGTTGTCGAGGCCGTCGTTGCACACCGTCTCCGCCTTGACGCCGCTCTGGCAGAGGCAGCCGGTGCCGCAGGAGAGGTTCGCGCAGTCGACGTCCGCGCAGTCGATGCCGTTGTTGCCGTCGTTGTCGACGCCGTCGCCGCACGCGGTCTCCGTCTTGCCGAAGCTCTGGCAGAGGCAGCCGGTGCCGCACGACTTGCCGGCGCAGTCGGTGTCGACGCAGTCGATGTCGCTGTCGCCGTCGTTGTCCACGTTGTCGCTGCACACGGCCTCGCCGGGCTTGCCGCCGATGCAGATGCAGGTGGCGCCGCACGACTGGTTGTTGCAGTCGCTGTCGGCGCAGTCCGCGGAGCCGTCCCCGTCGTTGTCGGTGGTGTCCGAGCAGTTCAGCTCCTGGCGCTTCTGGCAGGAGCCGTCGATGCACTGCTGCGTCACCGCGTTGCAGAGGTTGCCGCACGTGCCGCAGTTGGCGAGGTCCGTCTGGAAGTTGAAGCCCTCGTCCACCTGGCCGTCGCAGTTGTCATCCTTGCCGTTGCACGTCTCGGTGGCGGCGGGCCGCACCTCGCCCACGCACACCACCGCGCCGTTGGTGCCGCAGGCGGGCTTGCCGGCCTGGCAGATGCCCTTGCCCAGGGTGCCCGTGGGGCCGCCGTAGCAGGTGGAGTCGGCCAGGTCGTCCTTCACGCCGTTGCAGTTGTCGTCGACGCCATTGCACACCTCGGCGGAGGGGGTGCAGCAGTAGCCGCGCTCACCGGCGGCCCGGGGGGGCGCGCACGTCACGCCGTCCTGGGCGCAGTCCTCGGCCGTGTCGCAGGCGAAGACGGTGGTGTCCGGCAGCTCCGGCACCCAACAGGCCGCGGCGCCGAGCGCGAGCAGCAGACAGCAGAAGAGAGAAGAGATGGACTTCATGTTCAGAAGCTCCCGCCAATGACGAGGTGGAGGGCCGTGTCGCTGGAGCCCTTGCCGCTGGTGACCGGGGCCACCGAGGAGGACACCGGCGCCGAGCGCTGGGGAACGATGACGAGCCACAGCAGGCTGCCGCCGGCCAACGCGCCGCCTCCCGCCATGAGCGCGGTGGAGAGCATCGACTGCTGACGGGCCGCCAGGTAGTCGGTGCGCGTGAGGTCCAGCACGCCGTCGCCGTTCGCGTCCACCGCCTTGTTCTGCAAGGGCAGGCCCATGGCCACGCCCGCGCCCAGCACCGCCAGGCCCACCACCGCGGTGTAGAGCGCGGGCCGGCTGAAGACGGAGGGGCCACCCGAGGAGGAGGACGGCTTGCGGCTCGACTTCTTCGTCACCTTCGCCACCGCGTCCGCCGGGGGGCCTTCCGGCGCGGGGCCGTTGAGCTCCAGCCGCACCGCCACCTCCTGCGTCTCACCCGGGGCGAGCGTCAGCTTCTTCGTGTAGGTGGAGTACTCGTCGGCCTCCACCACCAGCTGCACCTCGCCGGGGGGCAGCTTCGCCTCCACGTTGCCCACGCCCAGCATCTTCTCGCCCACGCGCACCACCGCCTGCGACACGTTGCAGCTCACCTTGAGCTGGGCGCGCTGCCGGGCCAGCTCCGTCACGCGCTTGGAGAGCACGGCGCCCGCCTCGCGGATGAAGTTGCTGTCATTGGGCTTGCGGCCCTGCACCACGTCCGTCTCCACCACGCCCCGGTCCCGGTCGTACGTCCACAGGTGCAGCGTCCAGCCCCCGTCCTCCAGCGCCAGGCGCGCCGTGGTGACGAGCTCCGCGTCCAGCGTCTCCGCCGGCCCGCTCAGGCACGAGGCCTCCTCGCAGCGCAACGCGGCGTCGTAGTCGCCCGCCAGTGTCTGCCGGGCCTCGGCCGGGTCCGCCGCCTGGGCCACCTTGCCGGTGCGCATCGCCTGCGCCTGCAACCAGCCCATCCACCGCTTGGCCACCGCCGCCCCGGCCTTCTCCGGCGTCACCAGGCCCACCAGCGCGAAGCGCGGCTGCAGGTCCGCACCGGCGGGGGCGCCCCCGCTCAGGTCCAGGCCCATGCCCCCGGCGTCCTGCGAGGCCCCCTCGCTGGACTCCTGGGACTGCTCCTTGGGCGTCTGGGTATTGGAATCACCGGAGAGATCCAGCCCGAGGCCGCCCTCCTGCGCTCTGGCCGGGCCGGCGGCCAGGACGAGTGCCAGCAGGCCGGCCATATACACGACGGGGGTACGCATGGGCCCTGTTCTACCCTGAACAGAGCCCTTCGAGGAGTCCTCGACGGGTCATCCCGCTCGGGAAGCGAGGTAGCGCGCCAGCGCCTGGGCCTTGGGAATCAGGGTTTCCACCTCGATGAACTCGTCCACCGTGTGGAAGCCCTTGCCCCGGGGGCCCAGCCCGTCGATGGACGGAATCCCCATGGACGACGAGGTGCTGGCGTCCGAGCCCCCGCCCACCAGCGCCGCCTCGCCATGGCCCAGCCCGGAGGCATGTGCGCACGTGCCATACGCCGCCATGAGGGCCGCGGAGGCCTCGGTGCGCTCGAGCGGCTCGCGCGCCACCCCGCCGTTCACTTCAATCCGGGTGCCGGGGACGCTCGCGGCGGCCTCGTCGGCGGCCTGGCGGAAGCGGCGCACCAGCTCCTCCCCGTCGGCGCGGGTGCAGAAGCGCAGGTCCACCTCGGCCGTGGCGTGGTCCGGCACGGTGTTCTTCCCCTGGCCGCCCGTCACCTTGCCCACGTTGACGGTGAGGCCCCGGGGGTAGTCGGTGAGCTGCTGCACCCGGTCCACGAAGCGCGCCAGGGCCCAGAGGGCATTGGCCCCGTCCGGGTGGTTGTTGCCCGCGTGGGCCGCCTTCCCGTGCGCCACCGCCGTGGCCATGCCCGTGCCCTTGCGCCGGGTGATGATGGCGTCATTGGCCCGGCCGGACTCGAAGACGAGGCAGGCGCCCGCCCCGGCGATGGCCTTCTGGATGACGCCGGCACCCTCGGGCGAGCCCACCTCCTCGTCCGACACCACCACCAGCCGCAGCGGGGGCAGCTTCCCGAGCCCGCCCGAGGCCGCGAGCGCCTTGAGCGCCCAGGCGATGGTGACGAGCCCGCCCTTCATGTCCAGCACGCCGGGGCCGCGCCGCAGCGCCCCGTCCTTGCGGTAGCCCTCGAACTTCCCCGGCGGAAACACCGTGTCCAGGTGGCCCACCAGCGCCACCGGCTCGAGCCCCGCCCGGCCCTCCGAGCGGAACACGAGGTGGTCCGCGTACCGCGTGCTCGGCACCACCTCGGCCTCCAGCCCCGGCATGGCGAAGTGCTCGCGCAGCAGGGCGCCCACCTTACGGCCGCCCTCCACGTTCTCCGTCCAGGAGTTCACCTCCACCAGCGCGGCGAGCGCTGTTTCCATGTCCCCCAGCCTGCCCACCAGCCAGCTGGCCGCCGCTTCACCCATCTCGCGCATCGTCCTCGGCCTCCCGCCACATCGTCTCATCCGCCGGGGTGCATCCCCGGTCGTCCCCCGGGCATATGCCAGGCCCCCGGCTCCAGGGAAGCTGCCCCGGCGCCCGCCCGCCCGGCGCACCAGCGAAGGCCCTCCGGGGGAAGGAAGCTTGCCGGGGGCACCGAGGGTCCGCACCTCAAGGCCAGGAGGATGAACGATGGCGGACGCGCTGTGGATACTGGTGGCCAATGGGAGCCGGGCCAAGCTCTTCGCGACGGACGAGCGGGCCGAGAAGTGGGACCTGCGCGAGGAGTTCCTTCACGAGGAGAGCCGGTCCATGTCCCGGCACCTGCTCAACCAGCCGGACAACCCCAACGCCGGCTCCCTTCACAAACCCCAACCCGAGAACGAGCCGGACGCACGCCAGCAGTTCGAGCACGACCGCTTCGCCCGCGAGCTCGCCCAGCGGCTGGAGCGGGGCCTCAATGACCACGCCTACGACAGGCTCGTCATCGCCGCCCCGCCGGGCTTCCTCGGCCTGCTGCGCAAGCAGATCAGCACGCGCGTCCACCAGCGGCTGATGCTGGACTACCGGGCCGACTACGTGAACGTGCCCGACCGCGAGCTGCCCGAGCGCATCCCGCTCACCTAGCCCGGCAAGCGGATAGGCAGGGGTCCGGAGCCTCTTCGCCGCTCCGGGCCCCTCCGCGTGACGGGCCCTGGCTCCCACCTGGACGTACCTGGGGAGGTGACCGCTTTCGTCGGGCGCGCTCCGTGGTACAGGTGGGGAGGGGCGGTGGCCGGGGGACATTCACGTCCTCCCTCCGGCGCCCTCGCGCGGACGCAACGGATTCATGAGACTCCCCCTGATCGGCACCCTCAAGCTGCGTGGCCGTCTGACGTTGTACGTCACCCTGCTGGCCCTCGTGCCGCTGCTCGTCTCCACCTTCGTGGGGATGAGCAGGACCCAGCAGATGATGCAGGAGCAGGTGCACGAGATGCTCCGCGTGGAGGCCGAGGGTCTCAAGGACCTGGTCGAGGCCTCGCTGGTGGAGCGCGAGACGAGCGTGCGCAGCTGGGCCGAGGACGCGCTGTTGCGCGAGGCGCTGCGCACGGGCAGCTACGAGCAGGGAGACGCGGTGCTCGCGCGGCTGCAGCTGCGCTACACCACCTTCACCGGGCTGGTGCTCTTCACCGACGAGGGCCGGGCCGTGGCCGCCAGCACGCCCGCGCTGCGCGACTCCTTCGCGGGGAAGGACGAGGCGGTGCGCGACGCCCCCTGGTTCAAGGCGGCCCAGGAGGGGCGCTTCACCAGCACCACGCTCACCCAGGAGGACCCCGTCTTCGGCATGCAGGTGCTGCACCTGGCGGCGCCGGTGATGGAGTCCAAGGGTGGGCAGCGCATGGGCGTACTGCTGGCCGCGTACGACTGGGGCCAGGTGGGCGAGGTGGTGAAGACGGCGCTGGAGCGCGCGCGCAAGCGCAAGAACGAGAGCTTCGCGCTGGAGGTGCGCAACTCCTCGGGCACCGTGCTCTTCGACTCGCGCGGCCAGGAGGCGTGGAACATCCCCGACGCCGTGGCCGTCGAGGCCATCAACGGGCCGGAGATCGCCGACGTGGGCGACGGCTGGCGCTTCGTGGCGCTGTCGGATCCGGAGGAGGTGTACGGCGCGCTGCACCAGCTGCGCTTCGTCACGCTGCTGGGGCTGCTCGGGGTGGGCCTGGCCGTGGCCGTGGTGGCCCTGCTGCTGGCCCGGAGCATCGCCCTGCCCATCACCCGGCTCAACCAGGTGGTGCGCCACATCGTGAAGGAGGGAGACCTCACCCAGAAGCTGGAGGTGTCCACGGGGGATGAGGTGGGCGAGCTGGCCGAGTCCTTCTTCCAGATGGTGCACAAGCTGCGCGAGACGACGGAGAGCCTCCAGCGCGGCACGCGCGTGCTCACCGACACCGTGGAGGAGCTCACGCGCACCGCCGCGCAGCAGGAGAGCAACATCACCCGCCAGGCCGCGGCGCTCCAGCAGACGCAGGTGACGGCGCAGGAAATCAAGCAGACGTCCATGGTGGCCGCCGAGCGCGCCAGCGCGGTGCTCCAGGTGGCCACGCAGGCCGAGGAGCTGGGCCGCGGCGGCGCGCTCGCCCTCACCGAGAGCATGGGCGGCTTCGAGAAGCTGCGCGAGCAGGTGGAGGAGATGGCCGAGCAGATCAGCACGCTCAACGAGCGCGCCCAGCGCATCGGCGGCATCACCCAGACGGTGAAGGGGCTGGCGGACCGCTCCAACATGCTCGCGCTCAACGCCGCCATCGAGGCGGTGCGCTCGGGCGAGCACGGCAAGGGCTTCGCCATCGTGGCCAAGGAGATCCGCACCCTGGCCAACCAGTCCATCCATTCCACCACCCAGGTGGGCACCCTGCTCGAGGAAGTCACCCAGGCCATCCTCAAGACGGTGGAGCTCAGCGAGCAGGGCCAGCAGCGCATGGACGCGGGCCTGGCGCAGGCGCGCACCAGCGGCGACAGCATCCACTCGCTCAGCAGCATCGTCCGCGACAACATGAACGCCGTGCGGCAGATCGCCAGCGCCGTGGGTCAGCAGAACGCCGGCATCGAGGAGATCTTCAACGCCATGACGGACCTCTCCTCCATGATGCACGACACCATGGTGGGACTGCAGGCCTCGCAGAACGTCACCGACGCGCTGCGCGAGGTGGCCGAGCAGATGCAACAGGTGGCGCGCAGCTACCGGGTGTGAGAAGCGCTCCAGCCATGAGCCCTCCTCCGCCCCCACGCGCCGTCATCCTCGACCTCGGCAACGTGCTCGTCTTCCACGACAACGCCCTGCTCTTCCGCAGGCTGGGCGCGCGCGCGGGACTGCCCCAGGCAGAGGCCGAGCGGCGGATCGCCGGCGCGGGGTGGACGGCGGCCAACCGGGGCCTGCTGGGAGCCGAGGGCATCCGCCGCGACGTGTGCGGCGCGCTGGGCGTGGACCTGCCGGCCGACGAGTTCAACACCCTGTGGAGCAGCCACTTCACCGTGCACGAGGCGGTGCTGCCGCGGGTGGAGCAACTGGTGGGCCGGGTGAAGCTGGTGCTGCTGTCCAACACCAACGTGCTGCACGCGGCGTATCTGAAGCCCCGGGTGCCGCTGCTCGGGCGCTTCGACAGCCTGGTGCTCAGCTGCGAGGTGGGGCTGGTGAAGCCCGAGCCCGCCATCTACCAGGAGGCGCTGCGGCGCGCGGGGTGCGCGCCCGGGGAGGCCGCCTTCTTCGACGACCTGCCCGGGTTCGTCGAGGCCGCGAACGCGCTGGGCCTCCGCGGCCGCCTCTTCACCACCGCCGAGGCCTTCGACGAGCAGTTGAAGGCGCTGGGGCTGTAGGGCCCCGCCGTCACTTCTCGTAGCGCGCCACGGGCGGCTCGCCCTGAGCGGCCTCCGTCCAGGTCTTCATGGCGGGCAGGGCCAGCACCGCGTCACGGTAGGCGGCGCCCACCGCGTCCAGCTCCACGCCATAGGTGACGAAGCGCGTGACGACGGGCGCGTAGAAGGCGTCCGCGATGGAGAAGGCGCCGAAGAGGAACGGCCCGCCCTGCCCGAAGCGCGAGCGGCACTCCTTCCACAGCGCGCTGATGCGGGCGATGTCCTCGGTGACGCCCGGAGCGCGGCCCTCGCCGGGCCGGCGCGCGCGCAGGTTCATCGGCATGTGGTTGCGCAGGGCCGTGAAGCTCGAGTGCATCTCCGCGGTGACGCAGCGGGCCAGCGCGCGCGCCGCGGTGTCCTGGGGCCACAGCTTCGCCTGGGGGAACTGCTCGGCGAGGTACTCGCAGATGGCCAGCGAGTCCCAGATGACGAGCTCGCCGTGCTGCAGCGCCGGCACCCGGCCACTGGGCGAGTACTTCGCGATGGTGGAGGCGGTGTCCGCCTGGCCCAGCGGCACCACCACCTCGCGGAAGGGCTGCCCGGTATGGGCGAGCGCGAGGTAGGGCCGCAGCGACCAGGAGGAGTAGTTCTTCGACGCGACGACGAGGGTGAGCTCTTTCATGGGGGCGCCCTATAGCACCCCGGTCCGGCGCGGGGCTCAGCCGCGCGCGCTCCCGCCGGGCAGCAGGCCGCGCAGCCGCGACATCCACGAGCGGCGGCGGCGGCGCACCGGTGGATCAATCCGGTAGACGGACACCGGCAGGCGGATGTTCTTCAAGTCCCCGCGGCTCAGCCGCACCACGGGCGCCATCACCTGGCTCCGCACCTCGCGCACCACGGGCTCGCTCACGTAGAGGGAGCCGGGCCGGGCCAGCGACTCCAGCCGCGCGGCCACGTTGACGCCCTCGCCGAACACATCCCCATCCTGGTGCACCACCGAGCCCTGGTGGATGCCGATGCGCAGCTCCACCCGGCGCGCGTCCGGGACACATTCGTTGCGCGCGCACAGCGCCGACTGCAACTCGAGCGCGCACGCCACCGCCGGCAGCGCCTCGTCGAACTCCAGGAGGAAACCGTCCTCCAGCTGCTTGATTTCCCGCCCTCCGTGCCCCAACAGCAGCCCGCGAACGAGCCGTCCATGCTCCTCGCGCAGCTCGTGGTTGAGCGCCTCGTCCCGCCGGGCTTCGGGGCTGAGCTCCACCATGTCCGTGAACATGATGGTCGCCACCTTCCTGGGTTCCGGTTGCGGTACGTCCGCCATCATCAACGCGTCTCCTTCCCCCCCGACCAGACAGCAGCGAATGTTACCTGACCGACACTCGCTTTTCCGCCCGTGCCCCCCCCAGCCGGGCCAGCGAGAGAAACCCGGACCCCTTCGGCCCGGCCGGGACGAGGCGCTCAGCTGCCGCACCCCATCACGCCTTTTGATAGCGATGAAAGTAACTCATCACTGACGCAACGCACAACGCACGGAGAGTCCCTGGACAGCGCGGGCGTCCTGGAGGTGACACGTGCGTGTCACGAGTGTTCGCCTGTTATTGTTGGACCCACGCCCGACCCACTCCCATGTCAGACCCCGAGGAACGACAGGATGAGCACGCCCCGCTCTGGCCGCCGCTGCTGCTGACGGCGTGCGTGTTGCTGCTCGCCACCCAGACGCGGCACGCGCAGCTGGCGCTCAGCGCGCTGGCCACGCTGGTGGTGCTGCCCACGGTGTGGCGGGTGTTCAAGCGCCGGTGGGGACGCGGGGACGTGATTCGCGGGCTGGGCATGGGCTTCATCTCCAGCCACGTGCCGCTGCTCCTCGGCGCCTGCTCCACGCTGGATCGCCCCGAGTGCCGCATCCACCTGTGCCTGGACGGCGTGCTCGCGGGAGTGCCCTACGTGCCGTGGACGGGGGTGCTGGGCACGCTCCTGTATTGGGCATGGGCCGCACCCCCTCCGGGCCACGGCGAGCGCTGAAGCGTCTGCTCGTTCCCCTTCCCCACCCCTCCCACAAAGCCAGACACCCCCTCGAAAGACGTGGGCCTACCTCTCACCCATCCTTTCACTCCGCCGCGCCTATCCATTGGGGGTGAATAAATAAATCCCAAATACATTTTTCGGGTTGTCCGTCTTTCCATAAAAAGACGTTCTGACCCGAGTCTATGCAATTGAGCCGTTTTGACTTTAATCTCCCCAACACCAAAAGCCTGGGGGTTGCCCGTGCCGTACGTCGCGCTGGAGTGGGATCACAAAATCGGTAGGCCGATGATCAATTGGATCGTGGTGGAGTGCGCGGGTGTCGTGGAGAAATGCGGAGGCCTGTCCGCATTGGCGCCGCGCCGGGACGTCGCCTACTTCGTCAACCCGAAGAGCGCCGAAGAGGACGCCAAGGCCTTCGCCGAGTACAAGAACGCGCAGCGCGAGGGGCGTACCGTGGCGCCGCTCGCCTCGGCCGGTGAACTCAAGTGGCACGCGGCGTACGTGTGGGATCACCACATCTTCAGCCCCCTGCTGCGCTGGGGCGTGTTGGAGTGGAACGGAGAGCACGGCAAGCCCGGCTCGCGCGATGACGTGGCCTATTTCCTGGATCCCGACACGGCCGAGGGCGACGCGAAGTGGTTCAGCCGACACCGGGACCACCGGCTCGCCGTCCAGAACGTGGACCCCCATGCCGTGATGCTGTCCCGCAAGGTAGGCTGAGCCCCGCACGCCCTGGGCCTCACGCACCGGGAGGGGCGTGGAGGCTCGAAGATGACCGCCATGTACGCAACGTTCCTGGGTATCCCACGCTCCGTAAGTGACGAGTTGGAGCGAGAACTCCAGACTGCGGGGCTCGCCATCGAATGCCGCCACCTCGCCCTGGAGAGCCACACGCTTCCGTCGGTCTTCCCTCCGGGCCTGGTGGTGCTCTGGGACGTGGAAGGACCGATGGAGCGGGCCCTCGGGAGCTGCCGGCGGCTGGCCTCCGTCTGCTCCCTGTCACGCACCTGCCTGGTGATGCTGACGCGCCGCTCGCTGGCCGAACAGGAGGAGCTGATCCGCGCCGGAGCCAGCGAGTGCATCTCGCCGGCCGGAGAGCAGTGGGCGCCCAACCTGCTCACGCTCGCCCGGCGCATGGGCATTCCCTCCCGGTCCCATGAGGCCTCGGGAGCGCCGGGGGCCTCGCGCGTGCCTCCGGACAGGGCCCTGCAGACCCTGCTGGCCGCCACCACGGCCGACCTCGGCCACGACTTCTTCCGCACCCTGGTGAAGCAGCTGGCCGAGGCGTTCCGCGTCACCTGCGCCATGGTGGGCCAGATGCTCCCCGAGCACGATTCGATCCGGACGCTCGCCTTCTGGAGCCGGGGCGCCTTCCAGCAGGACGTGACGTACCCGCTGAGCGGGACGCCCTGCCACAACACCGTCGCCTGCTCCATCTGCCACTACGCGGATGAGGTGAGCCGGCAATTCCCCGAGGATCTGATGCTGACGGACCTCGGCCTGCGCGGCTACCTGGGCGCGGCGCTGAGGAGCTCCAAGGGCGAGGTCATCGGGGTGCTGGCCATCCTGCATGATCAGCTGCTCGATGCGGGGGAGATGGACTTCGCGCTGCTGGGCGCCTTCGCGGCGCGCGCGGGCGCGGAGCTGGAGCGCATCCAGGCCCATGCCGAGCTGGAGCGCACGCGCGACTTCCTGCGCCACACGCTCGACGCGGTGCCGGATCCGCTCTTCGTCAAGGACCGGTCGCACCGCTGGGTGGCGGTGAACAGCGCCTTCTGCCAGCTCGTGGGCCGCCCCGCGCAGGAGCTGCTGGGCAGGAGCAACGTCGACTTCCTGCCCGAGCAGGAGGCGCGGACCTTCTGGCAGCAGGACGAGCAGAGCTTCACCACCCACCAGCCCGGCGAGAACGAGCAGAGCTTCATCGACACCAACGGACTCCCCCGGGCGTTGCTCACCAAGCGGGCCGTCTTCCCCGGGGCCGACGGCCAGCCCGCCCTGGTGGCCATCATCCGCGACCTCACCGAGCACAAGCGCATGGAGACGCAGCTGAGGCTCGCGGACCGGATGACCTCCATGGGGACGTTGGCGGCCGGCGTGGCGCACGAAATCAACAACCCGCTGGCCTACGTCTGCTCCAACCTCACCTTCCTGCAAGAGCAGCTCGCCGAGCCGGCCCTCCTGCCCGAGGCCCTGCCGGAGCTGCGCGAGGTGGTGGCGGAGACGCAGGAGGGGGCCAACCGCGTCCGGGCCATCGTCCAGGACCTGAAGACCTACGCGCGCTCGGACGAGGAGCGCCGGGGCCCCATCCACATCCACCAGCTCATCGAGGGGGCGCTGCGGCTGGTGCGCCACGAGCTGCAACGCGGCAACGTCCGGCTGGAGCGTGCGCTCAAGCCGGTGCCCCCCATCCTGGGCAACGAGGCGCGCCTGAGCCAGGTGCTGGTGAACCTGCTGGTGAACGCGTTGCAGGCCTTCCCGGACAAGCGCCCCGAGGGCAACCGCCTGCGCATCTCCACCTGGAGCAAGGACTCGAAGTGGGTGATGGTGGAGGTGGAGGACAATGGGTCGGGCATGAGCGCGGAGGTGCAGCAGCGCATCTTCGACCCCTTCTTCACCACCAAGCCGGTGGGCGTGGGCACCGGCCTGGGACTCGCCATCTGCCACTCCATCATCCAATCCGTGGGCGGGCAGATCGAAGTGCGCAGCACCCAGGGGCGCGGCACCACCTTCGTGCTGTCGCTGCCGGCCCTCCAGGAACAGGAAGACGAGGAGCCCAAACCCGAGCGCCTGCTCGCCTACGGCTGAGACCCGGGCCCACGGTGGGCCCAGCCGTGCACGTGGGGCTTGAGTTGGAGGCCCGGACCCCGGAAGGTTGGGTCCATGGCGGTGAAGCATCACATCTACCTGGTCCCCGGTTTCTTCGGCTTCGCCAACCTGGGAGAGCTGCTCTACTTCGGGCACGTGCGCGACTACTTCGTGGCGGAGATGGCGCGCCGCGGCGTGGACGTCGAGGTGGTCCAGGTGCTCTCGCACCCCACCGGCTCCATCCGCACGCGCGCCGCGGATCTCCTCAAGGCCATTGAAGCCAGCCGGGCCCGGGACGACGACGGCCCCCTCCACCTCATCGGCCACTCCACCGGTGGGCTCGACGCGCGGCTCTTCCTCAGCCCGGGCGCCTCGCTGGGCGAGGGACTCGACGCCGAGCCCTACGCGCGCCGGGTGCGCACGCTGGTGACGGTGTCCACCCCGCACGCGGGCACGCCCCTGGCCTCCTTCTTCCTCGGGCTCTTCGGGCAGAAGCTGCTGCAACTGCTCTCGCTCTTCACCGTGTACGTGCTGCGCTTCGGCCGGCTGCCGCTGAGCGTGGCCTTCCGGCTCGGCAGCCTGCTCACGCGCTGGGACGAGCAGCTCGGCTTCCGCCCCACGCTGTTGGATCAGCTCTTCGAGCAGCTGCTGGGCGACTTCTCCACCGAGCGCCGCGAGGAGCTCGTCCGCTTCCTGGGCGACGTGGGCAGCGATGCCTCGCTCGTCCCCCAGCTCACCCCCGAGGGTATCGATCTCTTCAACGCGAGCACCGAGGACAGGCCCGGGGTGCGCTACGGCTCGGTCATCACCCAGGCCCGGCCGCCCTCGCTGCGCGCGCGGCTGAGCGCGGGGCTGGACCCGTACGCCCAAATCACCCAGACGGTGTACGGCTTCCTCTACGGGCGCACCCAGCACATGCCCCTCACCGCCATTCCCCTGCACACCCCAGCGCAGACGGCGGCGCTCGTGGAGGCCTATGGGGCCATGCCCGGCCCGCAGGCCTGTGATGGCATCGTCCCCACGCGCTCGCAGGTGTACGGGCGGGTGCTCGCGGCCGTGCGCGCGGACCACCTGGATGCCATCGGCCACTTCGACCAGCCGGCGCACCGGCCGCCCCATGTGGACTGGCTCATCTCGGGCTCGGGCTTCCGCCGGGTCCAGTTCGAGCGCCTGTGGAGCACCGTGGTGGATTTCGTCCTGCTGGAGACCTGATACACAGCGGCTCCAGTCCCTGCCCTGGAGCCACTCCTTGAACTCCCTCCTCCGCGACTCCACTCCGAGTGCCCTCCGCGCGCCCCGGGCCCTGCTCGTGCTGGCGCTGCTGTGCGCCGTGACGGGCTGTGCCAGCGCCCCCGTGGCCCCCGAGTCCCGTCCCGAGCACGTGCCCGTGCTCTTCGTGCACGGCACCGATGCCGAACCGGGCTCCTTCTTCGCGATGATGGATGCGTTCGAGGAGGCCGGCTGGCCGAAGGAGCGGCTGCACGCGGTGCGCCTGCACCCCAACAACGGGCAGATGCCCATTGAGGTGATGGCCTATCAAATCCGCGGCGCGGCCGAGGGCCTGCGCAAGCGCACCGGGGCCGAGCGCATCGACGTGGTGGCCTTCAGCCAGGGCACGCTGTCCTCGCGCTACTGGATGCAGGAGTTGGGAGGCCAGCCGCGCGTGCGCCGCTTCATCTCCATCTCGGGGCCGCACCACGGCACGCGGGCGGCGTACCTCAAGGCGGATCCGGCGCTGGTGCAGATGCGCCCGGACAGTGACTTCCTGCGCGCGCTCAACCGGAGCGAGAAGCCCCTCGGCGACACCGAGGCGTGGAGCTTCTGGACGCCGCTCGACAGCACCGTGGTGCCCGCCGAGAGCGCGCGCTTCGCGGGTGCCCAGGAGCGCACCTTCGTGGTGCTCGCCCACCAGATGATGCTCACCAGCCCGGCCGTCATCTCCGCGACCGTGGAGACGCTGGCCCAGGCCTCCAGCAAGTAGCCGCCGTCCCGGGCCCGTCTGCCCTCCAGGCGGGCCTGCGCCGGGTTGGCGTGGACCGGCTCCGTCCCCACCGTCTCCCAGGAGACCTGCGACCGCTCCACCGGGCGGACCACGACGAGGGACTTATGCCCATGAAGTTTCCCAGCCACATCAATCTTCCACGCGAGGCCCGTGAGGAGCTCGTCGAGCTGCTCAACACCTGCCTGGCCACCGCCATCGACCTGCACTGGCAGGTGAAGCAGGCCCACTGGAACATCCGTGGCCGGGACTTCATCAGCCGCCACGAGCTCTTCGACACCGTCGCCGACCACGTGCGCAAGCACGCCGATGACTTCGCCGAGCGCGCCGGCAACCTCGGCGGCTATGCCCAGGGCACCATCCGCCTGGCCGCCAAGAACAGTGAGCTCGAGGAGTACGACCTGAGCGCCGTCAACGGCGATGACCACGTGCGCGTCCTCGTGGACCGCGTCGCCAACTACGCCTCCGTCGTCCGCGCGGGCATCCAACGCTGCGATGAGGCCGACGACCCCGTCACCACGGACCTCCTCACCCGCATCCTCGGCGAGGTGGAGCAGGACCTGTGGTTCCTCGAGAGCCACCTGTATGGCTCGGATGCCACGGCGCGCGACGAGAGCTCGCCCCCCATCATCCACGAGGAGCGCACCCCCGGCCCCAGCGCCTGAGCCCCGCCCGGCCCGCTCGCCTGGATGCGCGCGGGCCCTCCGCCGGATTATACAGGGCCCTCATTTCCGAGAACCTCTGGAGGGCCTTACCGGATGACGCCGGCAAACATGCAGGGCAAGGTGTGTCTCATCACTGGAGCCACGTCGGGCATCGGGCTGGAGTCGGCCCGGGCGCTCGCCGCACAGGGTGCCACGGTGGTGCTGTCGGGACGTGACCCGGGCCGCGGGGAAGCCGCGCTCGCCGAGGTGCGCCGCACCGTCCCCGACGCGAAGTTGGACTTGATGCTCGCCGACCTCACCTCGCTGGCCTCGGTGCGCAAGCTCGCCGGGGACTTCCAGGCGAAGTACTCGCGGCTGGACGTGCTCCTCAACAACGCGGGCCTCATCATCGACCGGCGCAAGATGACGGCCGACGGCTTCGAGGCCACCTTCGCCACCAACCACCTCGCGCACTTCCTGCTGACGAACCTGCTGCTGGAGCTGCTCACGTCCAGCGGCGCGGCGCGCGTGGTGAACGTCTCCTCCGACGCCCACCGCATCGGCTCGCTCGGCTTCCTCGACGACCTCCAGGCCGAGCGCGGTGGCTACAGCGGCATGACGGTCTACGGCAACTCGAAGCTGGCCAACATCCTCTTCACCCGCGGCCTGCAGCGGCGGCTCGAGGGCACGAAGATCACCACCAACAGCCTCCACCCCGGCGTGGTGCGCACCGGCTTCGGCCTCAACTCCGAGGGCTTCTTCAAGCACCTGGTGAAGCTCGCCGCGCCCTTCATGCTCTCGGCCGCGGGCGGCGCGCGCACCTCGGTGTACCTGGCCTCCTCGCCCGAGGTGGAGGGCGTGAGCGGCAAATACTTCGCCAAGAGCAGGGTGGCCAAGGAGTCCAAGGCCGCGCAGGACGCCGCCGCCGCCGAGAAGCTGTGGCAGAAGAGCGCCGAGCTGACGGGGGTGGGGAAATGATCGACCTGTACACGTTCACCACGCCCAACGGGCGCAAGGTGTCCATCGCGTTGGAGGAGCTGGCACTGCCCTACAACGTCCACGTGGTGGACATCACCCAGGGCGACCAGTTCAAGCCCGGGTTCCTCGCCATCAACCCCAACAACAAGATTCCGGCCATCGTCGACCCCCAGGGTCCGGGCGGGAAGCCCCTCTCCGTCTTCGAGTCCGGCGCCATCCTGCTCTACCTCGCGGAGAAGACGGGCAAGCTGCTGCCCCTGGACGTGGGCGGGCGCACCGAGGCGGTGCAGTGGTTGATGTTCCAGATGAGCGGCATCGGGCCGATGCTGGGACAGCTCAACCACTTCAAGCGCTTCGCCAAGGAGCAGATTCCGTATGCCATTGAGCGCTACTCCCAGGAGTCCGCGCGCCTGCTGGGCGTGATGGACAAGCACCTGGCCCAGCACGAGTTCCTCGCGCCCACGTACTCGGTGGCGGACATCGCCACGTACCCGTGGCTGGCGGGCACCGCGCAGCTCTACCCGGAGATGATGCAGCCGGTGCCCCACGTGCGGCGGTGGCTGGACACCGTGGGCGCGCGTCCGGCCGTGCAGCGCGGCATGAAGGTGCCCGAGTCCAAGTAGCCCCGTCCGCCGTCACCCGAGGGGCGCGGAGTGATTCCGCGCCCCCGGTTGTTCCCTCCTGTCATGGCCACGCTCGAGCAGCTCCGTTTCGACAACAGCTACGCCCGCCTGCCCGCCAGCTTCGGGGTGTCCCTCGCCCCGTCGCCCTTCCCGGATGCCCGGCTGGTGAGCGTGAGCCCGGGTGCCCTGCGCCTGTTGGACCTGGAGCCCTCGGAGGCCCGCCGCCCCGAGTTCCTCCTGGCCTTCGGCGGCGCGCGGTTGTTGCCCGGCATGGCCCCCTTCGCCATGGTGTACGCGGGCCACCAGTTCGGCGTGTACGTGCCCCGGCTCGGCGACGGGCGCGCGCTGCTGCTGGGCGAGGCGCTCAACAGCGCGGGCGAGCGGTGGGACGTGCAGCTCAAGGGCTCGGGGCCCACGCCCTACTCGCGCATGGGGGACGGGCGCGCGGTGCTGCGCTCGGCCATCCGCGAGTACCTGTGCAGCGAGGCCATGCACGGCCTGGGCATCCCCACCACCCGCGCGCTCTGCGTGCTGGGCAGCGGCGAGCCCGTGTACCGCGAGGAGGTGGAGACGGGTGCCATGCTGGTGCGCCTGTCCCCCTCGCACGTGCGCTTCGGCTCCTTCGAGTTCTTCCACTACTCCGGCCAGCATGACCACGTGAAGGTGCTCGCCGACTACGTCATTGCCCGGCACTTCCCGCACCTCGCCGATGCGCCGGAGAAGTACGCCCGCTTCTACGCCGAGGTGGTGGAGCGCACCGCGCGCCTGCTCGCGCACTGGCAGGCCGTGGGCTTCGCGCACGGGGTGATGAACACGGACAACATGTCCATCCTCGGGCTCACCCTGGACTACGGGCCCTTCGGCTTCCTCGACGACTTCGACCCGGGCTTCATCTGCAACCACTCGGACGAGGGCGGCCGCTATGCCTTCGGCCAACAGCCGCGCATCGCCCTGTGGAACCTCGCCTGTCTGGGCGAGGCCCTCTTCTCCCTCCTCTCCGAGGAAGAGGCGCGCTCGGCGCTCACGGCCTACCAGCCCACCTTCTTCTCGCACTTCCACGCGCGCATGCGCGAGAAGCTCGGCCTGCGCGAGTCACGCGAGGAGGACCGGAGCCTTATCGAGGCGCTCTTCGGCCGCATGGCCGCGACGCAGGTGGACTACACGCGCTTCTTCCGCGCACTGGGCCGCTTCGACTCCTCGCCCGGGGCACGCAACGACGCGCTGCGCGACCACTTCGTCGACCGCGAGGGCTTCGACTCGTGGGCGGAGGACTACCGGCGGCGGCTCGCGGCCGAGGGCAGCCAGGACGCGGAGCGGCGGGCGCGGATGGACCGGGTCAATCCCAAGTACGTGCTGCGCAACCACCTCGCGCAGACGGCCATCGAGCGCGCCCAGGCCGGCGACTTCCGCGAGGTGGACCGGCTGCGCGCCCTGCTCGAGGACCCCTTCTCCGAGCACCCCGAGCACGAGGCCTCCGCCCAACCTCCGCCCTCCTGGGGCCGCCACCTCGTGGTGAGTTGCAGCTCCTGAGCCGGCTCTAGGTCCGGGCTCCCAGCACCCCGACGAGCCCCTCGAGAATCATCGTCCAGCCCTTGGGCACCTCGTTCTTCCACTCCTCCGGCACGCCGGATTGGGTGAGGCTGAGCTCGCAGCCGGAGGCCATGGGCGTCATCTCGAGGGTGACGGTGCTGAAGGCCGGGTCGAACTTCGGCACTCCGAAGGTGAAGACCAACCGCCGCGGGCGGTCGATCTCCAGGTACTCGCCCACGTGCTCGACATCCCCCATGTCCGGCCGCCGGTCGGTGAAGTTGAACTTGCCGCCCACGCGCGGATCGATCTCGTAGCGGATCATCTCGCCGTTGGGAGTGGCGAAGGCGAAGCGTCGGGCCAGCTCCGGAGTGAGCCAGGCATCGAACACCTTCTCCGCCGACACGTCGAAGCGACGGGTCACACGCACTTCAGCCATGGTTTTTCTCCTTCAGGACATTGTCCAGTTCGCCGAGACACCAGGTCCACAGTACCCGCTGCTGTTCGACCCAGGCCACCGCTTCCTCGACCATGAGCCCGCAGCCGGTGCAAACCTTTCTCCGCGACCAGCGCCGGCTCAACCGAACGAGGT
Organism: Archangium sp.; assembly: GCF_045802675.1. Classification (GTDB taxonomy): domain Bacteria; phylum Myxococcota; class Myxococcia; order Myxococcales; family Myxococcaceae; genus Archangium. The sequence continues at coordinate 63,208 of NZ_JBJMQO010000032.1, forward strand.
CATCCCCTTCTCTGTCCGGGACTCCTCAGGCGGGCACGCGGCGGCGTGGGCCCCTCCAGCGCGAAGGGGGCTCCTCGGAGCGGGTACGCCCCCGGGCCGGCGACAGGTCGATCATCAACGCGACCACGAGCCCCACAATCGGCCAGAGCGTCCACTGCCCGCCGAACCAGTGCTGCACCGCCGAGTACCAGAGCAGCGTCGCGGGCAGGAAGATGAAGCCCAGAATCGGCCAGAGCAGCGTGTCGAACATGCCCCGGAACCACGTGGTGAAGAACCACAGCACGGCCACCACCAGCCGCGGGGCGAAGAGCGCGAAGAGCACCAAGAGCACGGGCATGCGGCAAAGTTGCGCAAGGCCCTCCACCCCCGCCACGGACGTGCCGGTCCGCTCCCTCCGTCACCAGTCAGGCGGGCGTCCCTCGCCCGGAGCACGGCCCTCCCGGTGCCTAACTTGTGAGGCACCATGAGTGAGCTCGTCTCCCAGCCTCGCGGTTTCCTCCAGTCGCTCGGCCCCGGCTTCGCGGGCGCCCTCTCCCTCACGCTCGTCCACCAGGGCGCTCGCGCCGTGCTCGAGCACCCCCCGCGCATGGACGTCTTCGGCATGCGCGCCCTCAAGAAGCTCTCCCGCTGGCTCGGCAAGCGCCCCGCTCATGGCCGCGTGCTGTATCAGCAGAGCCTCGTCGGCGACCTCCTCAGCAACACCCTCTACTACGCGCTCGTCTCCCTCGGCCGCCCCCGCCGCATCTACCTGCGCGGCGCCTTCCTCGGCGCGCTCGCGGGCCTGGGCGCCGTCGTGCTCCCGCCCTATCTCGGGCTCGGCGAGCGCCCCAGCCGCGCCCGGCGCTCCACCGCCTTCCTCACCGTGGCCTGGTACACCCTCGGGGGCCTCGGCGCCGCGCGGGCCGCGAAGCGTTCGCTCCTGGCTTCCGCCACCGGGTAACACCCGCGCGAAAGGTCGCCGAGGTGAAACTCGCCGCCGGGGACGCTTGTCCCGGCGCACCGCCCGTCCGAGCCTCGGCCTCATGACCACGGACCTCACCCGCATTCCCCTGCGCGGCAAGGATGGCGCCTTCCACGTCGTCGTCGAGTCGCCCCAGGGCGCCACGGTGAAGCTGAAGTACGAGCCGGAGCTCGGCGCCTTCACCGTCTCCAAGCCCCTCGTGCACGGCATGCGCTACCCCTTCGACTGGGGCTTCATCCCCAGCACCGAGGCTCCGGATGGGGACCCACTCGACGCCCTCGTGTACTGGGACCAGTCCACCTACCCCGGCGTGGTGCTGCCCTGCCGCGCGCTCGGCGTGCTGAAGGTGGACCAGAAGAAGCGGCGGGGCACCGGCCGCGAGCGCAATGACCGCCTGCTCGTCGTCCCCGTCATCGCCGCGCGCGCGCAGAACCTCCACTCCATGAAGGACCTCTCCCGCCGCGAGCGCGAGGAGCTGGAGCACTTCTTCACCGCCGCCGTCGCCTTCGCGGACAAGGACGTGCGGATTCTCGGCTGGGAAGGCCCCGAGGCCGCCGAGCGGATGGTGGAGGAGGCCGCCGCCACGCACGAGCAGAAGGCCCGGCGTTAGAAGAGAAGCCTCATGCCCCACCCCACGCCCATGCGCGGGCTCGGCCCCGACAGCCGGCTCGCCGAGGCCGCCCGCCGCCTGCTCACCAGTCGGCTCGCCGACGTGCGCCACGAGGAGGACGCGCTCGCCGGCGGGCTCACCGAGGACGGTGTGCACGACATGCGCGTGTCCACCCGCCGCCTGCGCGCGGCGCTGAAGGTGTTCCGCGCCCTCGGTGGGTTGGAGCCGCTGGAGCGCGAGGTGAAGAAGCTCCAGGACTCGCTCGGCGAGGTGCGGGACGTGCACGTGCAGGGCGCCTGGTTGAAGCAGGAGGCCCGGAAGGAGAAGCCCTCGAAGCGCGCCGGTGTCGACGCCCTGCGCACGAGCGTGGAGTCCCAGCTCGGCGCGAAGGAGAAGCGGCTGCGCCGGGCGCTGAAGCGCTGGGACGAGAAGACGGTCCCCGCGCTGTTGAGCGAGGCGAAGCGGTTGGAGGGCCCCGGACGTTACGGAGGCCAGCGCGTCCGCAAGCAACTGCGCCGCCGCCTGCGCTCCCTGGAGCGGCTCATGCTCGACTACTCGGCCGCGCCGGATGCACTCACCGCCCACGAGATGCGCAAGGCGGTGAAGAAGCTGCGCTACGAGGCCGAAATCTTCCGCCCCGCCCTGCGCCGCAGGATGGAGGCCCTGCTGGAGGCCCTGGTGCCCTTGCAGGAGTTGCTGGGCGAGCTGCACGACGCGGACGTGCGGCTCGGGCTGCTCGAGGGCTTCGCCGCCGAGGGCACCGCCCCCGAGCGCACCGCCGCGCGCCAATTGCTGGAGCGCGTGCGCGACGAGCGGGCCGAGCGCGCCGCCCACACCGCCCGCGAGCTGCAACGCTGGCACTCCGAGAAGCTGGCCCGCGGGCTGCGCCAGTTGCTGGACTAGCGCTTCACGGCGTCGTGAGCCGCCAGAAGGGTCCGCTCAGTCCACAGGACTGGAAGACGGCCTCGACCTCGGCCGCGGGCTTGCGGCGCCAGGCGGGTTGGAGCCGGTCCGAATACCAGGCGCGGGCGAGTCCCCACCCCTGCTCCAGTGAGATGATGGCCCCGGGCTCCCGGCCTCGGGAGGCGCACCAGCGACGCACGTGCTCTTCCGACCGGAAGAGGAGAATCGTCGCTCAGGTGAAGACGATGTCTTCCCACCAGCGCGCCGCGGGAATGGCGAAGTGGATGACGCCCTCGCTCCTCGCGAGCCGCCCCTGCTCCACCCGCACCGTGAGCGCGTCACCACAGTCCTCGCATCGCGTCTCCACCCGCGCCGTCACCTGCAGCATCGCCGCGATGCCCAGCGCGTCCCAGGCGCAGTTGGCCCACCAGCCTCCCAGCGGCGTCTCCACGCGGAAGCCCGTGGGCACCCCCGAGAAGGGCATCGCCATCCGGATGTCCGTGGAGCCCTCCTCGAGCACCAGCACGCGCTGGCTCCCGAGGCGCCGCAAGGAGTCCTCGACCGCCTCCGGCGACAGGCCCAGCCGTTGCGACAAGTCCTCCACTCCGGGCCGTGCCCCCGTGTCGATGAAATGGCCATACACCGCGAGCCGCACGCGGCTGTCCTGGTCGAGCGTCTCCGTCACAGGGCACCCCTCGCTACATCTCGGCCACGGACTGCATCACCTTGTCGGCGAAGTCCTCGCGGATCCGCACCAGCGGCCGCCTCCGGACAGGGCGCTCCCAATCCGGGAAGCACTCGGAATCGAACAGCTCGAAGCCCATGGCGTCGTCATCGAACTCGATGACCGTCACCCGCTTCTTCTCGGCCGGGGGCGTCGGGGCCGTCTTCTCCGAGTCCCGCGCGGGCACCTGCGCGAGCACGGTGAGCTGGAGCACGGCGAGCAGCGTCTTCATCGGGACACCTCCGCGTGAGGATTCCGCATCATGCCGCACCCGGGGCCCGGCCCCCAACCCGCCAGGCCGGGCTCCGTGCAACAGGTGACCTCAGCGCGCGGTGAACGCCGCCAGGTCGTGGATGCCCACCGCCTTCTCCAGCTGGACCACCTCCGCCACCGCGCCCTCGAAGCCGCCGCTGCCGAGCAGTTGGTGCTCCCGCTCCTCGAAGCGCTCGCCCAGCTCGTCGAACTCCGCCTCGGTGTAGAGCGCATGGAACGCGGGGAAGAGCTCCGTGTCCTCGCGCGCCGCGTGCGGCTGGTACATGCGCACGAACGCCTGGAGCGAGGCCGCCAGCGCCCGCCGCTTCCCCTCGTCCCGCAGCGCCTCGGCCGTGGCCGACTTCAGAATCCCCTCGGTGAGCTTGCGCCCCGCCGCGTGCTGCTCCCTCAGCACCCGGATGAGCTCTCCCTGCTTCCCCGCCTTCTCCAGCCTCGGGAAGACCTGCTCCTCCTCGAGCCGCTCATGGTAGCTCTCCGCGAAGCGGCGGATGAGGTTCGCCGCCCCGCCGATGGCGTCCGCTTTCGGCGGGCTCCCCGTGCCCAGCTGGCTCGCACAGGCCTCGTAGACGAGCAGCGTGCGGCGGATGACTCCGTGCTCGCGCATCAGGTCCTCCGTGGCGTTGACCTCCGCCGGCCCGGACTTCTCCTTCTTGTCCTTGTCCTTGTCCTTGCCTTGCGCTGGCGGCGCCGCTCCCGCGCTGCCACTCCACACCAGGCCCGCTCCCGCGAGCACGGTTACCGAGAGGAATTGGCGGCGGCGGCTGTTCCCAGACATGTGCACCTCCAGCGAGAGCGCCACAGCCTGCCGAACCACGGGGATGGGACCCAGACCGAGGGGCCATGCTCCGTGAACCAGTGGACCTTGGTTCACGGGCTCGCGGCCCGAGGTTCAACCCGTGTTCACTCGATACCCTCACCCCGTCCCGCTCCCGGTGGGAGAGGGGGGGGAGTTGTAGTAGACGTCCGCCCCCCATGCCTCCCGCCTGCGGACTCGACTTCGGAACCAGCAATACCGCCATCGCCCTCCCCGACGGGACCGTCCTCCCCATCTCCCCCGGCTACAGCGACCCCCGCCTCTACCGCTCCGTCATCTTCTTCCCCGAGGACGAAAAAGAGGTCTACACCGGCGCCACCGCCATCTCCCGCTACCTCGAGGACCCCTTCGGCCGCTTCATCCAATCGGTGAAGTCCTTCCTCCACTCCTCCTCCTTCCGCGCCACCCAGATTCGCGGCCGCACCTGGCTCATCGAGGACCTCGTCGCCCTCCTGCTGCGCCGCGTCCGCGAGGCCGCCGCTCCCCACGCCGGCGGCGCCCCCGAGGCCCTCGTCCTCGGCCGCCCCGCCCTCTTCTCCCCCGACCCCGAGGCCGATGCCCTCGCCGAGCAGCGCCTGCGCCGCGCCGCCGAAATCGCCGGCTTCACCCGGGTGGAGTTCCTCATCGAGCCCATCGCCGCCGCGCTCTCCTACGAGGCGCAGCTCACCCGCGACGAGCTCGTGCTCGTGGCCGACTTCGGCGCCGGTACCACCGACCTCACCCTCATGCGCCTGGGGCCCTCGCGCCGCGGCAACCCGGACCGGCGCCCCGACGTCGTGGGCTCCACCGGCGTGCGCATCGGCGGGGACCGCTTCGACGCCGAAATCATGCGCCACACGCTCCTGCCCCGCTTCGGCGCCGGCTCCACCTACAAGGTCCGCGGCTTCAGCGACAAGCGTCTGCCCGTGCCCCAGCACGTCATGTCCAAGCTGCTCTCCTGGCATGAAATGTCCTTCATCCGCGAGAAGGCCACCCAGGAGCTGCTCGAGCTCATGCTCGACTCCAGCGACAAGCCCGCCGAGGCCGAGGCCCTCTACGACCTGGTCATGGACAACCTCGGCTACCGGCTCTTCCGCGCCATCGAGGCCGTCAAGGTGGAGCTGTCGTCGAAGGAGGAAACCACGCTCGACTTCGAGGAGGCCCGCATCCACCTGCACGAGCCCATCACCCGCGCCGGATTCGAGGCCGCCTCCGCGCCCCTGCTCCAGGAGCTGCGCGAGGTGACCGAGGGACTGCTCAAGCGCTGCGAGGGCGCGGGCGACGTGGACGCCGTCTTCCTCACCGGTGGCTCGTCGCAGATTCCCGCCGTGCGCCGGCTCTACGCCGAGCGCTTCGGCGAGGAGCGCGTGCGCACCCGGGATGCCTTCACCTCCGTGGCCGAGGGCCTCGGCCGGGCCGCGGCGTCCCTCTGAAGCCCGCCGCGCCTCAGTGGCGCTGCACCCAGTCGAGGATGGGCGTCCACACCCGCTCCTCGGCGTCGTTCGCCAGGAACAGGTCCGCGTGGCCGTACTCCTCCGCGCGGGGCAGCATGCCGCCCGTACCGCCGCTCACCACCAGCGAGCTCTGGTCCGTGCTGCCCAGCAGCGACAGGCTGTGCAGGCCGTAGGTGCCCGTCCCGCCCGCGGCCCCCACGTAGAACACCGGCACCATCACCTCGCGCAGGTGGTCGTCGTACGGCACGTCCTGCGTCCCGCACCACATGGCCAGCGTGTCCACCTGCTCCCCGATGCTCTGGTAGGGCGAGGCCTGCGTCATGTTCTCGAAGAAGAAGCTCGCGCCCATCCACTTCAGGCTGGTGGGAAGGGGGCCGCTGAGCTGCGCGCCGGCCCAGTGGTAGAAGGGAATGACGGGCGGCTGCTGAAGAGTGTAGGTGGCTCCGCCGAACAGGAGCGCGCCCTGCTTGTTGGTGAGCCCCTGCAACGGGGGAATGGGCGAGGCCTCATCCGGCTGCGCCAGCGCGAGCATCCCCAGGGACTGGAGGAGCACCCCCAGCTGGCCTCCCTCGTACTGCCCCGAGGCCTGGAGCTGCGCCAGGGCCGCATACGCGGTGCACGCGGCGGTGCGCTCCGTCGTGGCGTCCGGGGCAAGCTTGTAGGGCATGTCCACGGGGATGAAGCCGCTCACCTGGCGCAGCTCCGGCGGCAGCTGCGTCTCCGCGTTGAGGTACGCGTAGGAGACGGTCGCCCCACGGCTCCACCCCAGCAACGTCATCTTCCCCACGCCATTGCCATTGAGCGCGCGCGCCGCCCGCGCCAGCGCCAGCCCGGTGCCCACGTCCCGCGCGTGCAGCCCCAGGTTCCAGTCCTTCATGAAGGAGAAGTCCGTCGTGTCCGCCGGCACGTGCACCCACCGCTCGTCCAGGCCCCACACGTCCACGCCATGCCGCGCCAGGAAGAGGGCGAGGGAGTGCTTCGAGTCCACCGCCGGGCTCGAGGCACCGGCCAGGAAGGCGTTGCGGAAGCCCCACACGTCCCCGTGCACGAGGAACACCGACCTGGACGTACGCAGCGGTGTGCCCGCGGTGGGCTCGCGCACCACCCGGTGCAGGGTGAGGACGTCATGGGCGCCCAGCCCCACCCGCACCTGGTAGGTGTACTCGGCGACGTCCCCCGCCAACTGCCGGCGCTCGGGACTTCCCAGCTCACAGGGCTCTTCCGCGGCACAGGTCGTCTGCTGGAGCTGAACCGGCCGGCGCCTCGCCTCCGCCGCCATGTCCCCGGCGCGCGCCTGCGCCCCAAACCCCAGCGACCCGATACATGCCCACGCGGCAATCCTGGCTGGAATGCTCATTCCGCTGTCCTTCCGCATGAAAAGCCCCCACTGCGGAAAAACTGGCCATCCCAGTCTTTCCTGACAACCCCCGAAACCGCTCATTCCATTTCAGGGGTGGGGATGCAAGAGGGACGTGCGAAAGACTGTCACCGCTGGCCAGCGAGCGCCGCGGCCTCGAGGACGAGGTCCGCATAGCGATTGCGCGGGTCCGCCGGCACGGTGCCGTCGCGGAAATAGAAGGTGAAGCCGTCCCACTCGTCGGGCCGGCCATCATTGGCGAACATCCACGGGGCGCTGGCGCCCGCGCCGGTGCGCCACGCACAGCGCAACCAGCCCCGGTACAGCGCGCGCCGCTCGTCCAGTGAGAAACCCTCCCGGTTGCGCAGGGCGAACTCGCCAATGAAGAGCGGCTTTCCCACATTCCGAGCGAGCGCGGCGTGCTCGGAGAACCAGTGCGCGCCCGCCCGGGCCGTGGCCTCGCGCTCCACCCCGTAGGCCTCCGGGTAGAAGTGCACGCTGGCGAAGTCCACCAGGGGCGAGGCCGTGTTGCGGCGGAAGCTGCTGCCCCCCTCGTAGAAGGAGTGCGAGGCCGCGCCGCGCCAGAAGCGCGTGTCATAGCCCTCCGGCGAGGTGTCGAAGCCCTCCTCCCCCGTGCCCACCAGGTGCCCGGGCGCGTACTGCTTCACCACCGCGGCCACCTCGTCCACCCAGGCACGCATCGCCGCGCCCTCCGCATCCAGGCCCTTGCCCCGCGGCTCGTTGAGCAGCTCCCAGGCCAGCACCGCCGGGTGCTCGCCATAGCGCAGCCCATCGAAGGTATTCACCCGCGAGAGCAACCGGGCGATGTGCGCCTTGTAGTGCTCGATGACGGCGCGCTCGGTGAAGAAGCGCGGGTCGCCTTCCACCGGCGCGGGCAGCCCCGCCCACTCCACGTAGCGCCGCGCCCCGCCATAGGCGTCCCAATAGTTGCCCAGGGGAAGGACGAGCTTCACCCCGTACGCGGCGGCCCGCGTGAGCACCAGGTCCAACCCCCGCAGGGACAGCTCGTCGTACTGCAACGGCGCCACCTGGAGGGCCGTGTCCCCCCGCTTGTCGGCCGCGTCGTTGTAGCCATTGGTGCGCACCGCCCACGCCCCGAGCGCCGAGGCCTTGGCGAACGTCTCCTCCACCGTGGGGGCCTCGGACTGGCCCCGGCGCAGGGCCCGCGCGGCGTCCTCCTGGAGGTAGTACGCGTTGAGCACCACGGCCGCCGGGGGCGCCGCGCCCAGCCGCATCGCGGGCAGCTCCGGACAGTCCGAGGCCTCCTCCTGGAGCACCTCCAGCGAGTCCTCGCCACAGGCCGCCAGGCCCCAGGCCATCACCGTGAGCAGCCACACCGACAGGACAGGGGTACGCATATCCGGCTCGCGGCGGCAGGGCCCCATGCCCACCCCCCGGAGCATCCACTCACCGTACCCGGCACTCTGACACGGGGAAGCCATCTGCCGGGGCCCTTGTTGGCCCGTTCACGCCTTCATCGCCCCACCTCAGCCCCGAGGCTCGTCCAAGCCGAGCGCCTGGCGCACCTCGGCCACCTGCCGCGCGGCCCAGTGGCGGCGGTGGTTCTCCAGCGTGGTGAAGGTGCGCGGCTCCATCCGGTCGATGTAGAGCATGCCGTCCAGGTGGTCGATTTCGTGCTGGAGGATGCGGGCGTACCAGCCGCGCGCCGACACGGTGACGGCCTGGCCATTCTCGTCGAAGGCCTCCACGCGCACCCCGCGCGAGCGCCGCACCAGCGCGGAGAAACCGTGCACGCTCAAACACCCCTCGTAGAACTCCACCGGCGTGGCGTCCTCCACCACCAGCCTCGGGTTGATGAGCACGTGGAAGTCCACCGGCTCGCGCTCGCGCGCGGCGAGCTCCTCCGCCGGCAGGCCCGCCTGGTAGTCCGCCCGGTCCTCGATGACCGCCAGCCGCACGTCCACCCCCACCTGCGGCGCCGCCAGCCCCACGCCCGGCGCGTCCCGCATGGTGTCCCGCATGAGGGAGATGAGCTGCCGCACCGCGGGGCTCGTCAACTCCTCGGGGGTCAGGTCTCTCGCGCGCCGGCGCAGCACCGGCTCTCCCGCCTGGACGATTTTCAGCACCATAGGCCCGCGAGGATAACGCGCCCTGGCGCCCCGGCGGTGCTCCATGGCTTCATGCGCGCGTGCAACCCCCTCGCAATGCCCGGAACCGGAACCTCGCGCTCGGCGCCCTCGTGGTGCTCGGCGTGCTCGCCGCCGCGGTGGCCCTCTGGCTCAAACGCTCCTCCCCCGAGCCCCTGGCCGTGGCCTGCACCCCCGGCCGCGTGGACCCCGAGCGGCTGAAGGCGCACGTGCGCGCCCTGAGCGAGACGTTCCACCCGAGAGACCACCGGCACCTGGAGAACCTCGAGCGCACCGCGGGCTACGTCGCCGACGCGCTCACCCGGGCGGGCGGACGCGTGCGCTCGGAGCCGTACCCGGCCGGGGGCGCCACCTACCGCAACGTCCTCGCCACCTTCGGCCCGGAGGCCGGCGAGCGGCTCGTCATCGGCGCGCACTACGACGCGGCCGAGGGCGCTCCCGGCGCGGATGACAACGCGAGCGGCGTGGCCGGCCTGCTGGAGCTCGCGGCCTGGCTGGGCGAGCACCCGCCCCCCCTGCGGGTGGACCTCGTGGCCTTCACCCTGGAGGAGCCGCCCCACTTCCGCCGCACCACCATGGGCAGCAAGGTGCACGCGCGGGCGCTCCGGGAGCAGGGGGCCGCGGTGCGCGCGATGATTTCCGTGGAGAGCATCGGCTACTTCTCCGACGCGCCCGACACCCAGCGCTACCCCGTGGCCGCGCTGAAGCTGCGCTACCCCACCGAGGGCCACTTCATCGCCGTGGTGGGCCGCACGGACGAGGAGGCCCTGCTGCGCACCGTGAAGGGAGCCCTGCGCGCTGTGAGCGGGCTGGCCTCCGAGTCCCTCGCCGCCCCGCGCGGCCTGAAGGGCGTGGACTTCTCCGACCACGGCAGCTTCTGGGACGAGGGCTACCCGGCCGTCATGGTCACCGACACCGCCCTCTTCCGCAACCCCAACTACCACGAGCCCACGGACACCTGGGACACGCTCGACTACGCGCGCATGGCCAGGGTGGTGCAGGGGCTCGAGTGCGCCGTCGGAGCGCTCGCCTCCGCCGGGCCCCCGGACCTGGCATCTTCCCGGAAATAGGCTCTGAAGCGGACCCGCCATGAGCCAGACTCTCGAGGTCCGTCACGTGCAGCAGCCGGGCTGGAGCTCGAACCCGGGCGCCGAGCCCCCCTCCTCCATCGCCCCCTTCGAGCCGCGGCCCCTGGGACGAGGCTCGCGCCTCACCTTCACGCGGAGGGGGGTAGCGGCGGACAGCTACGACTGGCTCGACGAGGGCTCCCCGCCCTCGCGCTTCTTGTCGGCGAAGGCGGTGGCGATCGCCGACATGCAGCGCATGGCCTCGGGAGAGAGCACCGGCAGCAGGCGCGCGAGCCGACGCAACTCCGGAGGCTCCTCCTCCTGCACGGCAGCCGCGGGGGTGGGAAGCGGCGACGGCTCGGTGCCGAGCCCGAGGACGGTATTGGCGGACAGGCCCAGCGCCATGCAGATGCGGTAGAGCGTGGGGACGCTGGGCATCATCCCCCCGCGCTCGATGCGGCCATAGACGGCGGTGACGACTCCGACCTGGGACGACACCTCGGCCTGGGTGAGCCCCGCGCGCTCCCGGGCCACCAGGAGCGCGGCCCCCAGATGTCGCTTCAGCTTTTCGAGGTCGTCCATGCACGGGGAACGCTACCTGAAAAAGCGTCCCAGGCAAAGTGACTCCCCGGGTTGATGCGCTCAGCCGGAAGCCGATTCACACAGCCAGGGATGGGAACGGGTCTCGCGCTCCGTGGAGCAAGGGCTTGAATCGGGTGCTCCCTCAGACCGGCTGAACAGGGGTCGGCTGCCGGTAGACCTCCGAGCCCGGGGAACCCCGCAAAGCCGCGCCCGCGCTCTCCCTCCGATACCCGCTGTGCCTTTACCCCGCTCCCCTTCTGGCCGATCATGCGCCGCACCGTCGCACCTGTCTGGAGGCCCCCGTGGCGATTCCTTCCACTGAAGTCCAGCAGCTCGTCCGTCAGTACAAGGACAGCGCCGCCGCCAACATCCTCCAGGGCAGGCCCACCGAGGCCCTCGCCGACTACCGCAAAGTCGTGGAGCTCACGCCCCTCGACTCCGCCGCCCGCCTCAAGGTCGCCGAGCTCCTCGCCCAGCTCGGCCACCGCGCCGACGCCGTGCGCGAGTTCCACCACCTCGCCATCCACTACGCCGCCGAGGGCCAGCTCATCCACGCCATCGCGGCCTGCAAGCTCATCCTCGCCCTCGATCCCCACCACCAGGAGACCCAGGAGAACCTCGCCAGCCTCTCCGCCATGCAGGACGCCGAGGAGCGCCACCACCTCCACGAGGACGGCGCCGCCGCTCCCCCCGAGCCGCGCAAGCCCGCTCCCACGCCCCTCTTCTCGCGGCTGCCCCGCGACATCTTCGTGGCCCTGCTCGGCCTGCTGGAGATGCGCCGCATCCCCGGCGGCGAGCCCATCATCACCGAGGGCGAGCACGGCCACTCCATGTTCATCCTCGTCGAGGGCAACGTGCGCGTGGTGCACACCCCCGAGAATGCTCCGCCGCGCACGCTCGCCGAGCTGGCCGAGGGCTCGTTCTTCGGCGAGATGGGCCTCGTCTCCGACGCCCCGCGCATGGCCAGTGTCATCGCCACCCGCGACTGCACCCTGCTGGAGCTCACCCGCGAGATGCTCACCCAGCTCACCGCGCGCTTCCCCTCGCTCGAGCAGGTGGTGCTCCAGTTCTACAAGGACCGGCTGCTCGACAACCTGATGCAGTCCAATCCCATCTTCCAGCCGCTCGCCGAGGAGCAGAAGCGCGCCATCGCCGAGCGCTTCCAGAGCCGCACCGTCGAGCCGGGCACCCTGCTGCTCCAGCAGGGCCAGCGCAGCCAGGCGCTCTACCTGCTGCTGCGCGGGCGCTGCGCCGTGGTGCACCAGGAGCCCGAGGGCGGCGAGCGCTCCTACCCGGACATGACCGAGGGCGCCATCTTCGGCGAAATCTCCCTGCTGCTCGACTTGCGCGTCACCGCCACCGTGCGCGCCGCCACCCCGTGCCTGCTGCTGGTGCTGGATCCGGAGACCGTCAAGGAGCGGGTGCTGCCCCACCCCGAAGTCCGCCGCAACCTCACCCGCCTCAGCCGCGAGCGCCTGGACCGCACCGCCGCCATGCTCGCCGAGGGCGCCGAGGTGCGGGGCTCCTTCCTCATCTGAAGCCCCGCTCCCCCACCGCCGCGCGCTAACGGCGCTCGTAGATGGGGTTCTCCTGCAGCCACCCCTCGAAGAGCGCGTCCGCGAAGTCCTTGCCCGGAATCATCGCGCCCCGGCTCGCCTCACCCGAGATGAGCAGCCCCTTGTCCGGCAGATACGTGATGAGGAGCGAGTCCCCCTTGTGCACCGCGCGCAGCGACTGCACCAGCATCTCCGAGTAGCGCTTCATCTCCGGCGAGCGCATCGCCGCGCAGTGCGAGAGGAAGCCCCGGAAGGCCTCGATGAGCTGCTCGCGGTTGATGCTGCGCCGGAAGTGCAGCTGCAGCTGCTTGGGACCGTTGAAGTCGATGGCCTCCCGCGTGGAGCCCGGCTTCTGCTCCAGGTAGAGGCCCCACACGTACACTTCGAAGATGAGCTTCTTCTTGAGCTCCATGTGCTCGAGCAGGAGCTGCTTGCCCTGCAGCGAGATGGCATCCGGCAGCCGCACCCCCGCCACCGCCTTCGCCTGCGCCGTGCCCGCCAGCAACGCCAGCGCCAGCACCAGACACCGCACTCCCCACAAACCCCTCCCCGCCATACCCTTGTTGTCCTCGCGCTTGGGCTCCATGTCGTCGAAGGTGGACATGGGTTTGCAGGGGAGCCAGCCCCACTTATTCCAGGATTCATGGCGGGCGCTCGCCTGCTCGCCAGGGGAGGGCCTGTCGAGAAACGGGCGTGCCCTCCCGTCCGTCAACCCTCCAGCCTGGCCACTCACCCTGTCAGGCCCGCGCCACCTCCCCACCTTCAGAGACATGAATCCGTTCGATGAAGACAAGGGAGACGCACGGAACTTCCGGCCGGAGCTCATCGAGGGCGTGCGCACTGCGGCCATCGCGCTGAAGGACGAGGACTCGGACTTCGACGCGCTGCTCGAGGGGCTGGGCGATGCGCGCTTCGTCCTGCTCGGCGAGGCCACCCACGGCACCCACGAGTTCTACCGGGCCCGCGCCGCCCTCACCCGCCGGCTGCTGGTGGAGCGCGGCTTCACCGCCGTGGCCGTCGAGGCCGACTGGCCGGACGCGCTCGCGCTCAACCGCTACGTGCACGGCGACACGGCGCACGAGGAGGCCCGGCCGGCGCTCGACACCTTCGAGCGCTTCCCCCGGTGGATGTGGCGCAACCAGGAGGTGCGGGAGCTGGTGGAGTGGATGCGCCAGCACAACGCCGCGCGCGGCAAGGACGCCCCCACCGTGGGCTTCTACGGCCTGGACCTCTACAGCCTGCACGCCTCCATGCGCGAGGTGGTGCGCTACCTCGAGGCGAGAGACCCCATCGCCGCCGCCCGGGCGAGGGAGCGCTACGCCTGCTTCGACCGCTACGGCTCGGACCCGCAGGCCTACGGCCACGCCGCGGCGTATGGCTTCGCGGACACGTGCGAGGACGCCGTCGTGCGCCAGCTGATGGAGCTGCGCGGGCGCGAGGTGACGGACGGGGTGCTCGAGGAGGACGCGCTCTTCCACGCCGAGCAGAACGCCCGGCTGGCGCGCGACGCCGAGGCCTACTACCGCACCCTGTACGCCGGGCGGGACGAGTCCTGGAACCTGCGCGACACGCACATGGCGGACACCGCGGACGCGCTCGCCGAGTACCTCGGCCGCCGCCACGGCGAGCCCGCGCGGCTCGTCATCTGGGCGCACAACTCGCACCTGGGCGACGCGCGCGCCACGCAGATGGGAGACCAGGGCGAGCTCAACCTCGGCCAGCTGCTGCGCGAGCGCCATGGCAAGCACACGTACAACGTGGGCTTCACCACCTACTCGGGCACCGTCATCGCCGCGCGCGAGTGGGACATGCCGGGCCTGCGGCGGCGGGTGCGTCCCGCGCTGCCGGGCAGCTACGAGGCGCTCTTCCACGAGGTGGGCCTGCCCGGCTTCCTCCTGCGCATGGAGGACCTGGGCGAGGCGGGCTCGGGCCTGCGCGAGCGGCGGCTGGAGCGGGCCATCGGCGTCATCTACGCGCCCCACAGCGAGCGCCACAGCCATTACTTCTACGCGGACCTGCCCGCCCAGTTCGACGCGGTGCTGCACTACGACACCACCAGCGCCGTGCACCCGCTGGATAGGGACGCCGGCCACGAGGAGGAGGATGCCGCGGACACCTGGCCCTTCGGCATGTAGCGAAGGCGCTGCCATGCGCAAGCTCCCGGGGTATAGGAGGCAGCCGTGATTCTCGAGAGCTTCCAGGTGGGTGAAGGGCAGCGGCCCACGGTGCTGCTGCATGGTTTCCTCGGCACGGGGCGCAACCTGCGCTCGCTGGCCACGGCGTGGAGCGCGGTGGACCCGGGCCGCCGCTTCCTCCTGGCGGATTTGACGGGCCACGGCTCCTCGCCGCGGCTGCCGCCCGGGGCCACGCTGGCCACCGTGGCCGGGGACGTGCTGGAGACGGCGCGCGCGGCGGGCCTCCAGGGGCCGCTGGAGCTGGTGGGGCACTCGCTGGGCGGGCGCGTGTCGCTCGCCGCGAGCCTGCGCTCCCCCGCCGACGTGGCCAGCGTCACCCTGCTGGACATCTCCCCCAGTCCCATCCCCACGAGCCAGTCCGAGAGCGGCAAGGTGATGGAGACACTCCTCACCGCGCCCCCCACCGCGCCCGACCGCAAGGCGATGCGCGCGGAGCTGATGGGACGCGGGCTGTCGGCGCACCTGTCCGACTGGCTCGTCATGAACCTGGAGCCGGCCCCGGAGGGCGGCGTGCGCTGGCGCTTCGACCGCGAGTCGCTCTCCGAATTCCACCTCCGGGTGAATGGCGAGAACCTGTGGGCCGCGCTGGAGCGCCCGGGTGCCAGGGTGCGCTGCATCCGCGGAGGCCGGGCCCACTACGTCTCCGACGCGGACAAGGCCCGCATGGAGGCCCTGGGCTGCCCGGTGGCCACGCTCCCCGAGGCGGGCCACTTCGTCCACGTGGACGCCCCGGACGCGCTGCTGCGCTGGCTCACCCAGGACGCGCCTCAGCCGTAGCGGCGGAAGAACCAGCGGGTGACGAGCGTCGCCGACAGCAGGTAGCCCACCACCAGGAGGGCCAGCGCGCCGAGCAGCGCGGGCGGTGGGGCCACGAAGCCGAACCAGGCGCCCAGGGGCGTGAAGGGCAGCACGTTGGCCACCACCGCCGCGCCCAGGGAGCTCGCCACCAGCCAGCGCGAGGGCCTCCCGTGCAGCGGGCCGCGGCGGGTGCGGATGATGAAGATGACGAGCACCTGCGTGGTGAGCGACTCCATGAACCAGCCCGTCTGGAAGAGCGCCGCGCCCGCGTGGAAGAAGAGCAGCAGCACGCCGAAGGTGGCCGCGTCGAAGAGCGAGCTGAGCGTGCCGAGCACCCCCATGAAGAGCCGCACGAAGCGCAAGTCCCACCGCGTGGGGCGCTCGAGCTGCTCCGGGTCCACCTCGTCCAGGGGAATGGCCAGCTCCGACACGTCGTAGAGCAGGTTGTTGAGCAGGATTTGGATGGGGCGCATGGGGAGGAAGGGCAGCAGCACCGACGCCCCGGCCATGCTCAGCATGTTGCCGAAGTTGGAGCTCGTCCCCATGCGGATGTACTTCATCACGTTGCCGAAGCTGCGCCGGCCCTCGAGCACCCCCTCGTACAGCACGGCCAGGTCCTGGCGCAGCAGCAGCAGGTCCGCCGCCTCGCGCGCCACGTCCACCGCCCCGGCCACCGAAATCCCCACGTCCGCCGTGTGCAGCGAGGGCGCGTCGTTGATGCCATCCCCCAGGTAGCCCACCACGTGCCCCTGGCGGCGCAGCGCTCGGATGACACGGCTCTTCTGCCCCGGCGAGACGCGGGCGAAGAGCGTGGTGCGCTCGGCGCGGACCTGGAGCGAGTGGTCATCCAGTGTCCCCACCTCCGCGCCCATCATCACCCCCTCCACCTCCAGTCCCAGCTCCCGGCAGACGTGGCGCGCCACCCGCTCGTTGTCCCCCGTCACCACCTTCACCTTCACCCCCGCGCGCATGAGCGCCTCCAGCGCCGGCCGCGCGCTCTGCTTCGGTGGGTCGAGGAAGGCGGCGAAGCCCGCGAACACCAGCGCCGCCTCGTCCCCCAGGTGCGCCACCTTCATGTCCGGCGGCTCTTCGCGCCAGGCCACCGACAGTACCCGGAAGCCCTCCTCGCTCAGCGCCTCGAAGCGCGCCCTCACCTGCCCCCGCGCCTCGGCGTCCAGCGCGCGCGGCACCCCGTCCTCCTCGTAGAAGGTGCAGCAGGCCAGCACGTCCTCCGGCGCCCCCTTCACCACCAGCACCCGGCGGCCCTCGCGCTCCAGCAGCACCGATACCCGCCGCCGCTCGAAGTCGAAGGGCACCTCGTCCACCTTGCTCCACCCGTCCGCGTCCACCTCCTGGTGCGCGAGGATGGCCTCGTCCATGGGGCTGCGCAGCCCGGACTCGAAGTGGCTGTTGAGCCACGCCCAGCGCAGCACCTGCGCGCTCTCCTGGCCCGAGGCGTCCTCGTGCCGCTCCAGGTGGATGCGCGCCTCGGTGAGCGTGCCCGTCTTGTCCGTGCACAGCACGTCCATGCTGCCCAGGTCGTGCACCGCGCTCAGCCGCTTGACGATGACCTGCCGCGCCGCCATCCGCATCGCCCCGCGCGCCAGCGTCACCGACACCACCATCGGCAACAGCTCCGGCGTCAGCCCCACCGCCAGCGCCACCGCGAAGAGGAAGGACTCCAGTAAGGGCCGGTGCCCGTAGAGCGCCGCCAGCAGCACGAAGAGCACCAGCAGCACCGTCAACCGCATCAGCATCAGGCCGAAGTGGCGCGTGTCCCGCTCGAAGGCCGTGGAGGGCACCGGCTCCATGAGCGAGCGGGCAATGCCTCCCACCGCGGTGCGCGTCCCCGTGGCGAAGACGAGCGCCCGCGCCGTGCCGCTGATGACGGAGGTGCCCATGAAGACGGCGTTGCGCGCCTCGGAGGGCTCCGTCCCCGGCGGCGACTCCCCCGGCTGCTTCTCCACCGGGTAGGGCTCGCCGGTGAGCAGCGCCTGGTTGAGGAACAAGTCCCGCGCCTCGAGCAGCCGCGCGTCCGCCGGCACCAGACTGCCCGCCTCCAGCAGCACCACGTCGCCGGGGACGAGCTCGCGCGCGGGCACCTCCCGCGCGCTGCCGTCCCGCACCACGCGGGCCTTCAAGGCCACCGAGCCGCGCAGCCGCTCCGCCGCGTTGCCCGCCCGGCGCTCCTGCACGAAGTCCAGCGTCACGCTCAGCAGGACGATGCTGGCGATGATGAAGGAGCTCGTCAGGTCATGCGTGAGGAAGGACACCCCGCTGGCCACCAGCAGCACCAGCACGAGCGGGTTGGCGAAGCGCCCGAGAAACTCCAGCCACGCCGGGCGTCGGCCGCGCTGCTCCGTGGTGTTCGGCCCCACGCGCGCGAGCCGCTCCCGCGCCTCGGCCCCCGACAGGCCCGCGGCGGTGGCGCACGCCAGCCGGGACAGCAGCGCTTGCTGCGTCCCACACCACGCGGGCGGCTCGTCCCCGTGCGTGACGCTCCTGCGAGACTTCATGTCCGGCCTCCCTGCTCAGCGGGACGGCTCCCCGCCCCCAGGCCCTCACCCTTGCACGCTCCAGCCCGCATGCTCACTTCCTCACGCATGGACCAGGGGCCCGCATGCACGAGGTGCCCCCCGCCCCCATCAGGGCTAGAACGAACGGCGCTCCTCTATGACTTCCACCCCCCTCCTCATCTGTCTGGCTGTCTTGGCGGACGGCCTCGCGGGGCTGGCGGGGGGGCTCCTCTCGGAGCGCTGGATGTCGCGGCACCTGTCGGCCCTGGTGGCCTTCGCGGCCGGAGCGCTGCTCGGCGCGGTGTTCCTCGATATTCTTCCCGAGGCCGTCGCCACCGCGGGCCCGGTGGCCTTCCGCTGGGCGCTCGCCAGCTTCCTGGCCCTCGCCCTCCTCGAGTGGTTCCTCGGGCCCCACCACCACGACCACTCGCACCACTCCCCGGGCCACCCCCACCACCCCCACCCCGGACACGCCGGGCTCGTGGGCTCCCCCTCCACCGTGGTGCCGTCCCTGCTCGCCGCGGACGCACTGCACAACCTCGGAGACGGCGCGGCGGTGGCGGCGGCCTTCCTCGTCTCGCCCCAGGCCGGCGTGGCCACCGCCATGGCCGTCATCGCGCACGAGCTGCCCCAGGAGGTGGGCGACTACGCGCTGCTGCGCGCCACCGGCCTGTCGCGCCCCCGGGCGCTGATGATGCTCGCGGGCGTGCAGCTCACCGCCGGGGTGGGCGCGGGCGCGGTGCTCCTGGGCTCCAAGCTGGTGGAGGGCCTGGAGGGCATCATCCTCGCGCTCGCCAGCGGCACCTTCCTCTACATCGGCGCCACGGACCTGCTGCCGGACCTGCGCCGGGGCTCCACCCCCCAGGAGGCCCGCGGCCGGCTGCTCGGCTTTCTGCTGGGCATGGCGCTGGTGGCCGTGGCGGGCCTGGCGGAGCGGCAGGTGCTCGGTACGCACCCCTGATGTGTCACGTCCTGGGAAGGGGGCCTCCATCCCGGAGAGCAGCCCCGCGGGGCTGTCCCCCCGAGACCCCAGGAGGAGCACCATGGAATCCGCATCCGTGCAACCCATCTCCGTCCCCGCCTCCGAGCCCCTCGTACCCAATCAGTTCGAGCTCCTGGGCCGCGGCATCTCCGTCACCTTCTCCTCCACGAGCTTCAGCGGCCAGCCGCTGCTGCACTACCAGGACGGCTGCCACGAGGTGAACGCGCGCGGCGAGGACATCCGCCAGGTGGAGACGGAGCTCGGCACGCTGGTGACCATCACGCTCGAGCCGGATGCCGACGCGGGCGAGCTGCTCCTCACCGTGCTGATTCCGAGGGCCCGGCTGGAGGGCGTGGGCAGCGAGGTGCGCATCGCCACCGAGGCCATCCTCACCCGCGGCCGCTTCCCGCGAGGCCCCGCCTCCAGCGCCCAGCTGCAGATGTACATGGTCGTCGCGCTCCGGGGCCGGGCCACCTTCGTCGTCTCCTGACGGCAGGGCGGGCGGCCGGCCGGGCGAGCCCCAGCAAGGATGAGCGTCGCCGGACGGGAGCCGCATGGCCACGGTTCCAAGCATGCAGCTCGGTGCCAGGCGCATGCTGGGGGAAATCCTGATGGAGCTGGGGCTGATCGACCGCGCCCAGCTGCGCCTCGGCCTGGTGCACCACCACGAGACGCGCGTCCCGCTCGGCCGGGCCCTGGTGCGTGAGGGGGTGTGCACCGAGGCGGACGTGCTGCGCGCGCTCTCGCTGCAGCTGGGCATCGCCGCCATCGACCTGGACCGCGAGCCCTTGGATCCCCAGCTCACCCGGCTGGTGACCAAGCGCATCGCCCGGCAGTACCGGGTGGTGCCGCTGCGGCTGGAGAAGGGCGAGCGCGAGGTGCTGCACGTGGCCCTCCCCGCCCCGGCCTCGCTCGAGGCCCTGGACGCCGTGCGCGCCGTCTCCGGCAAGCCGCGCGTGGAGCCGCACCTGGCCTCGGACACCGCCCTGAGCAACGCGCTCGCCGCGCTCTACGGCCTCCAGGACGGTGGCTCGGAGCAGGCGGCCGCAAACGCACCGGAACGCGGGCCGGATCCACCGCTGCTGCTCTACGCGTGGCCACCCGTCACCGCCACCCTCATCACCCGGGCGCTCTCGCGCCATGGCCTCCGCACCAAGGTGGCCACGCCGCTCGAGGTCATGCACACCACGGCCGCGGACCTCGTCTTCGCGCCGGTGCAGGCCATGGAGGGACTGCTCGCCGGAGAGGCCCGCATCGCCGGCGCCATGCTGCTCTCGGGCACCTCGGAGGACGAGGACCTCGAGCGGGCCCACCGCATCGGCGCCCGGGGCTATGTCGCCAACCCGCTCGATGGCGAGCTGCTGCTGCGCGCCATCCGCCGGCTGCGCCCCACCTCGGGCGACGACTCGCGGCCCCACCCGGGCCCCAACGGCTGACGCCCGCTACGGGAAGACGACTCCCAGGGGCAGCTCCTCGCTGGTGAGGAAGCGCGGGAAGGTCGCCGTGTAGCGGTTCGTCTCCACGAGGAGGCGGTTGCCCTCGAAGTGCAGGCCGGAGGCGTAGGTGCTCCCCCGGAACGTGCCGAGGAAACCGTACCGGGACACCGTCAGCGCCTTCGGCTGGAGCGCGAAGAGCCGCACGTGCACGAGCGCCGAGCCGCTCGGCGTCTGCTTCGACGGGAAGGCGATGGCGAGGCCCTTGCTCTCCTTGTGCGTCACCGTGGCACCGGAGGCGTACGAGGAGTCGAGCACCACCGTCTGGGCCTCGCAGTGCCGCGAGGGCATGCGCTGGACGGTCAGCTGGTAGCGCGGCGGCCCATAACCGGGCGAGGGCGGCGTGAGGACGAAGTACCAGCACCCGCGCAGCTGGAGGGGCGGGCCGGCCAGCCACCCGAGGAGCTCCGGCTCACCGGCGCGCATCACCTCCAGCGCCTGGGCCTCGGTGTACTCGTTGGCGGGTACGGCCTCCGGGGCCTCCGCGGGCTCCTCGGCCAGCGCCTCGGGAGCCGCCGCCGTGCTGGCCCCGAGCGCCTCGAGGGCCGCGTTGTCCCGGGCCTCCTGGAGCGCATCCTCCACCTTCTGCGCCTCGGTGCGGGTATCGGCCTCCTCGGGCTGCCCCTCCCCGGCGACCGCGCTCGCGGCCCCGAGGAGCAGGGCCGTCATGGACACCACTCGAATCACGTGCTTCATGCCGTCCTCCTTGCGTGGACACCCCGAGTGTCCAGCACGAAGGTGCGGCACCTCCAGCACCCGGGACGTCACTCGTTGCTGAAGAACAGCCCCGCCACGCCTCCGCGCAGCGAGTACTCCAGCAGCGGGGAGTCGTCGGTGGCCACCCGCGAGTCGTTGAAGAGGCCCGGCACGTCCTCGGGCGTGAGGCCCCGGGAGAAGACCTCACCGGCGCGCAGGGGCTCGATGATGCCGATGTCGTGCAGCGCCTCGCGCACCCCGGGCATCGCCGCCAGCGCGTCGATGCGCTTCGGGTCCGCCTCGAGCGGCCCGTCCGAGGCCACCACGTTGAAGCCATTCTGGTACGAGGGGAACAGCCGCACGTACTTGAACGAGCGCCCCAGCGTGGAGAGCACCAGGCGCAGCTCCGTGCCGAAGCAGTGCTGGATGACGACGCCCCCCGGGGTGAGGTGCTCCTTCACGATGCCGTAGAAGTCGGCGTGGAAGAGGCTCGCGCCGCCGGGAAGCCGCGGGTCCGAGATGTTGATGGAGACGATGTCGTAGCGGTTTTTGGAGCGGGTGAGGTAGTGCCGTCCGTCGTCGACCACCACGTGCACGCGCGGGTTGCGGTGGTAGCCGAGGTTGTGCGGCATGAACATGTCCGCCAGCTCCACCATGGCCGGGAGGATTTCCACCGCGTCCACCCGCTCGAGCTGCGGATACAGGCCGAGCGCGCCCGCGGTGATGCCGTAGCCGCTGCCGAGCACCACCGCCGTCTTCGCCTCGGGGCGGAAGAACATGCCCAGATGGCCCTGCATCTGCTGCACGTACGCGGTGCTCGCCGCGCCGAGGTAGTGCACCAGCTTCGTGTGGTTGTTGCTCACGCTGAGCATGCCGCCCGGCAGCCCCGTCACCTGGAACACGCCGTAGCGGTCCTCCTCGCGGTAGACGAGCTGCTCATGCGGCTCGAGCGTGACGAGCTCCTCGGGCAGCACCAGGGGCACGAGTGAGAGGAGCGCCGTCACCGCGCCCAGGCCGGCGAGCTTCGGCAGACGCTCGCGCACGCCGAGCAGGAAGACGACGGCGGCCACGACGCACGCGAAGGCGACCAGGGCGCCAATGGCGCGGTACACCCCCACCGTGGGCAGCAGCCAGAAGCCGACGAGCAGCGAGCCCGTCACCGAGCCCACCGTGTTCACCAGGTAGAAGAGGCCCGCCGCCCGGCCCGAGCGCTCGCGGGTGAGGCGCGAGGCCGTGAGGCTGAGCGGGAAGAGGCAGCCCATGGCCAGCATCATCGGCCCCAGCAGCACCAGCGTCTGGAGGATGCGCGCGGCGAAGAACACCCCGGTGCTCTGCGGCAGCCCGCGCTCGAATTCCACCTGGTGGTGAATCCACCACTCGGCCAGCGCCGCGCACCCCACCGTGAGGGCCGCGGACACGGCGAGCACCGCGCCCATCAGCCCGGCCATGCGGTGGCCCCAGCGGCGTTGCAGCCGCTCGGCGAGCCACGAGCCTCCGGACAGCGCCACGAGGACGCACGCCATCAGCGTGCTGAAGGCATACACGCGGTTGCCCAGGAAGTAGCTGGACAGCCGCGTCCACGCCACCTCCGCGCCCAGCGTGAGCAGGCCACTGGCCATCGCCACCGTCAGCAGCACCCACTGGGGCAGCGCGGGCGTCCCGGCCTCCGGCGTGCGCTCGGACGCGGGAGCCTCCGGGGAGGCCGGAGCCTCGGAGGACTCGGAGGCGGAGCGAGAGAGCAGCGCGGGGACACAGGCCACGGCCGCGAGCAGGTTGAGCAGGACGCCCGCGCCCACCGAGCCCCGGACGCCGAGCAGGGGCAGCAGCACGAAGCCGCAGGCGATGGTGCCCAGCGAGGCGCCCAGCGTGTTGAGCGCGTAGAGGACGTTCACCCCGCGCACCTCGAGCCCCGCGCGGCGCGCCGCCGCGACCATCATCGGGAAGGTGGCGCCCATGAGCAGCGTGGGCAGCAGCACCAGCGCGAGCACGAAGAAGAAGATGAGGGCCACGCGCGCCACGCCCTGCAAGTCCCCGCCGACGATGAGCGTGTCCCGGCCGAGGAAGAGCAGCAGCCCCGCCGCGCCCGCGGTGAGCGAGATGGCCACCTCCACCCAGGCATAGGCCCGCAGGGGGTTGGGCAGCACGTCTGCCTTGCGCCCGGCCAGCCACGCCCCGAGCGCCAGTCCGACCATGAAGGCCGCGAAGATGGTCGAGGCCGCCTCCACGGTGGAGCCCACCATGGTCGACAGCGAGCGAATCCAGAGCGTCTCGGCGATGAGCGCCGCGGCGCCCGAGAACACCGTGGCGACCTTCAATCCCATCCACGCACGATTCCGGGTGCCGCTCATGGCGTCGCCCCTCCCGCCAGCTTCTGACGCAGCGACTCGCGCAACGCCTGGTCATCGGGTTTCATCGGCCCCAGCCTCCCCAGGTACTCCAGGTGGGCGAGCGCCTCCGCGTCGAGTCCCCGCGAGGCCGCCGCGCGCGCGAGGATGCGCCGCACCTCGGGGACGAGCGGTCCGTCGCGGTAGAGGCGCAGCAGCGCCTCGTCCGTCACCGGGCGGCCGAGCTGGAGCATCAAGTCCAGCCGCAGCACCCGGTAGGGCAAGTCCTTGCCGAGCGACGCCTCCAGCGCGTCGAGCACGGACAGGGCGCGCTCCTTCTGGCCGTACTCCGCCAGGTTGGCGGCCATGGCCATGCGGGTGCGCGGCGCGTCCTCGTCCCCGGCCCACTCCAGCATGCGCTCGACGTACGCGAGCGGCATCGGCTTGTGCCCGCCCTCCGTCAGCAGCTGCCGGCAGATGGGGTCGAGCGAGTGGCTCACCGCCTGCAAGACGGCACAGCGGGTGCCCAGCGACTCGCGCGTGAGCGGCTCGCCGGACAGGCCGGGCACCGTCAGGTCCACGCGCGCGAGCATCAGCGGAGACCAGGGCTTCCCCGTCGTCTGGGTGAGCGAGGCCGAGGCCATGACGAACTCCAGCTCCGGCTGGTCGAAGGTATTGAGGGGCGCCTGCCAGTCCGTCTCGAAGAGCTGGTGCTTGCGCAGAATCAGCTGGGAGAACAGCTCGTTCATCCCCAGGCCGAGCTTGTGCGCGTCGAACAGGGCCACGAGCTCCTGGGGCCACGCCTCCTCGGGGAGCGCATGCGGGGTGAGCGGCTTCGTCCCGCACACCACCTGCGTGTACACGGAGGTGAGGAACACGAAGTGGCAGTCCGTGAAGCTCTCGCGCAGCGTCTCGAAGACGATGCGGGCGCCCTCCGGCTGGACGCGCGCGTCGAACCACATGGAGTACACCCCGCCGTCCACGAGCCGGCTCTTCACCAGCTCGAAGAACTCGCGCGTGTAGAGCTTGCTCGAGGAGAAGTAGAGCGGGCTGGTGACGGTGTTGACGATGGCGTCGTAGCGCTCGTGCGTGGCGGCCAGCGCGGTGAGCCCATCATCGATGTGGAGTGTGAAGCCGGGGCGCGTGGCCAGCCCGAGGTTGTTGGGCGAGAAGCGCGGGAGGGCCGCCGCCACCGCCGGGTTGATTTCCACGCCGTCCGTGTGCGCGAAGAGGCTCGCGGTGGCGCCCGCGGTGATGCCGGTGCCCACGCCGAGCACCAACGCCCGCTCGCGCTGGGGCGCGTAGAGCGCGGGAGAGGTGCCGACAATCAGCTCGCTGAGGTTGGTGCGCCCCGAGCGCGAGGACACGAGCGAGCGGTAGCCGTTGATGATGACCGACTCCTCGCCCTGCTTGTCGCGCACCAGGCTGAGCGCGCTGTCGAAGCGCTTGAGCAGCTCCGTCTCGTGCACGCCGGACAGGGTGCGCGAGAGCGCCTCGGCGGAGGTGAAGTCCCGGTAGGACATCTGCATCAGCGTGTCGGACCAGCTCAGCCCGGCGAGCAGCACGAGCACCGGCGCCGCCGCCAGCCGCGGCAGCTGACGCGTCGCGGGAGCGCCCTCGCGCACGGCGAGCCCCAGCAGCCAGAGGCCGGCGGGGAAGAGCAGCGCCAGGGTGCGGAACGACAGGTTCTCGTAGAGGACGACGACGGACAGGACGTAGCCCAGACAGTTGCCGAAGCTGGAGACCGCGAGCATGCGGCCCGCCGTGCTGCGCGCGCCCGACAGCTGCCCGAGCAGCGCCGGCACCGTGGCGCCGAACACCGTGAGCGGCACCAGCCCCATGGCCGTGAGCACCAGCGCCTTGCACAGCGAGCTGAGCAGCGGCGTCACGCCAAAGGCCACGTTGAGGTAGCCCCAGGCATGGATGAGCGGCTGGAGCAGCAGCACGCTCGCGCCCACGGCCGCGGCGCCCAGCAGCAGCAGCGACTCGAAGCGCAGCCGCCAGCGGTGCGCGCGCCACGTGCCGAGCGCGATGCCCGCCAGCCCCAGCGCCAGCACCAGGGCGAAGTTCTCGTGGAACGGGCCGAAGACGATCTCCGTCACCTTCAGCAGGAAGAGCTGGAACAGGCCGCTGAGGGCGCTGGCGAGGAAGAGCGCGGCCACCCACCGGCGCGGCACCGTCTCGCGCTCGGCCTGCTCCTGCTGCTCGCGGGGAGGCTCCAACCGGCGCAGCACCACCGCGCTCACCAGGTTGAGCATCGCCAGCAGCATCAGCGTCTGCTTCACGCCCAGCGCCCGCAACAGGCCGTACTCCATGGCCAGCACGCACCCCGCCCCACCCAGGTTGTAAATCCAATAGACGATGTTGAAGGCGTCCGAGGAGCTCTCGGCCTTCAGGTGGTGGCGCGCGTACACGGAGAAGAGCGGCACCGAGAAGCCGATGAGCAGCGCCGGGGCGAACGCGAAGGCGAACGCGGTGAACGCCACCACCCCCCGTCCATGTCCCAGGGCCGGCAGCAGGTGCTCGAGCACCGCCTGGGGCTCGCTGCCGAGGGTCAGGGCCACGGCCAGCGAGTACACGCCAATGCCCAGCTCCACCAGCCACAGCCAGCGCACGAAGCGGTGGGACACCCACGCGCCCAGGCCGATGCCCAGCAGGAAGCTGGTGAGGATGGCCGCGTTCACCTGGAACATGTCGCCCAGGTGGGTGGTCAGCAGCCGCGAGTAGAGCAACTCGTAGGCGATGCCACACCAGCCCGACAGCAACGCGACAACGGGAAGAAGCCGACGGTAGGACAGGGGAGTCAAAGGGTGGGCAGAGTAACAAAGGCCCCTCCCCCGTCGAGCTTCATGGATGCCTCCGGTGGGAGTAGCGGCCCACTGCCCGGCTGCTCCCCGGGGAGGCGGCACGGGTCCCGCGCCCGCCTCCGCATCCGGTAGAGTCCCCGCGCCTTGCTGATTCCGCTTCCACGAGGGGCAATGATGAACCCGAGGTCGGCCGTCGCCAGTGGACTCCTCACGCTCGCCCTGCTCGGCGGTTGTCCGAGCCCGAGCCGCACGCAGCTCCGTGAGCCGTCCGCTCAGCCCGTGCCTTCGGCTCCGAAGAGCACCCCGGCGGCGCTGACGGCCCCGGCCGCCCGCACGTCCCAGCACCCCATGACGGAGGGCCGGCTCCTCAACTCCGGGCTCATCATCGAGGCCTTCGCGGAGAAGTTCGGCCGGCGCGAGCTCAAGAAGGTGCCCGCGGAGGTGATCGACACCGGCATCCTCCGGTACGTGCCCTATCTCTCGTACGAGGCGGCGCGGGGCGAGCTCAACATCTACGGAGACCCCCAGCACCCCGCGGGCGTGGAGATCGGCGTCTACGCGGGCAAGGACAGCACCAAGGAGGAGATTCGCAACCTGATGGCCGGGCTCCTCCAGCAGGCGGACGACCGCGAGCTGGTCCATGCCCTGTCGCTCGAGCAGGACCAGATGGAGCGCGCCGGTCTCACGTTCGAGATCACGCCCCCCACGGCGGACGATGGCTTCGGCGGGTGGTGGCTCTCCATCTACGACAAGAAGGCGCTCGACGCGGCCCGCCGCTCCGACACGGAGCTGAAGCAGATTGTCGTGGAGATCCCCACCGCCAAGGCCCCGGACGAGAGCACGGCCTCCCCGAAGAAGGGGAAGAGGGGGAAGAAGGGCGCTCACAAGCCGGGCACGACGGAGCGCGTCTACGTCGAGGACTACGACAAGAAGGACGGCGCCCCGGTCAGCCCGGACCTCTGAGGAGCGCCGGAAGGGCACTTTCCGGTCCTCACCGGTGAGCAGTGAAAACCCTCGGCGGCACTTTCCGGTCCTCACCGGTGAGCAGTGAAAACCCTCGGCGGCACTTTCCGGTCCTCACCGGTGAGGAGTGAAAACCCTCGGCGGCAACTTCCGGTTCTCACCGGTGAGAACCGGAAACCCTCGGCGGCACTTTCCGGTCCTCACCGGTGAGCAGTGAAAACCGCGTGAAGAGAGACCCCCGCTTCTTTTTTCCGCTCTGGGTGCGGCAGCGGGCGGAAGAAGCCGTCCTCACACGCCCACCGCTCGCTCGCGCGCCGGGGGAGCGTGCCTTGTCCGAGCCCCCGGAGGTGAAGACCGTACAAGAGCGGCCAGACTCCCACCCTGGCCGCGGGAGTCCCACCATGCCGAGTCTCCGCGCGCTGCAGGCGTTCCTCTGGTCGCTCTTCCTCTCCCCCGCCCTGGCGCTCGCCCAGTCGACCGAGCCCCTCGAGCCCACTCCGCCCTACCAGGCCGCCCGCTTCGGCCTGGGCTGGCTCTGGCTCACCGTGCTCGCCGTCATCCTCGTGGCCCTCGTGGCCTGGGGACTGTCTCGCGACCGGACCCATCAGCGGGGTCCGCCGCTGACCCATTGAGGCTTCGGCGAGGCGTCAGCGCACCGCCCAGGTCGCCGGGGGCACGTGGAAGACGAGCTCCGGCCGGTCCACCGGGGACAGGCTCGAAGCGCCCGCCTGGAGCGAGCCCGCGAGCGTGGGCACCACCCGGAAGCGCGCGGTGAAGGGCTCGGCCGCGCCCCGGGGCGGAAGGGTGAGGCTCACCGCCCCGTCCTCCACCTCGAAGGCCGTCACCTTGCCCTCGCTCACCAGCGCCTCCAGGCTCGCGCGGTCCACCTGCACGCCCGCGGGCAGGCCCTGGCGCAGGGTGAGCGCCATGCCCGCCGGGGACGCCGCCTGCACCGTCAGCTCCGCCGGCATGCCCACCTTCACCTCCGCCGGGCCCTTCACGGCCAGCTCCAGCCCGCTGCCCGCCGGGCTCGCGCGCCACGGCACGTAGCCGCCCAGCGTGAGGGAGAAGCCCAGCCCCGGCACCGCCGGCTCCGCGCGCACCGCCCACGTGTGCTTGCCCGCCGAGCCCGGCGCGGCGCCCTCCAGCGCGAGCACCTCCCGCAGCGCCTTCGCGTCGAAGGTGCCCTCCGTCAGCACCTTGCCGTCGCGCTCGAGCACCACGCGCACCTGGGCCGGCAGCGGCTCCTTGAAGAGCGCCAGCGCCGCCTTGAGGCCCACGAGGTTGGCGCGCCCATCTCCCCACCCGTACTCGGGCCGGTAGTCCGCGAGCAGCGAGGTGCCCAGGTCCGCCAGCGGCGCCTCCTTGTCCTCCAGGAGCGCCAGCACCGCGAGCGCGGTGGCCTCGGCCTCCGAGGGCACCTCTCCGTCCGCGCGCACCACGCCCGGGCCCACCGGGAGGAAGGCCGAGCCATCCGCGCGCTTCCGCAGCGCGTCGCGCACCTGCTTGCGCAGCGCGTCCCGCACCGTGCCGGACACCCCGCCGCTGGCCAGCACCGCCGCCGCCGTGTAGCCGTCCTGCACCCGTGCGGCGTAGCGCTCGAAGGCGCCCGCCACGCGCGCGCCGAAGGCCGAGCCCCTCAGGCGTCCCGCGTCCGAGCCCGCGCCGGCCCGCACCGCCCGCGCGCAGTCCGCCGTGGCCACCAGCAGCCGCTGCAACGTCCAGCCATCCGCTCCCTGGCACGTCCCATCCGGCCGCTGCGCCGCGGCCACCTGCGCGGAGAGGCGCTCGCCCAGCCGCGCCAGCACCGGGTTGTCCGGGTGCACCAGCGCCGCCTCGGCCAGCAGCGCCGCGGTGGCCACGTCCGGCGTGCGGCCGGCCCGCAGCACCCGCTGCCCCGAGAGCGCCGACATGCGCTTGAGCTCCTCCGCGTCCGCCGTGCCGCCCAGCGACTTGAGCAGCTCCGTCGCGCGGCCCGCGAGCAGCAGCGTGTAGGCATCCTCGGCCACGCCCCCGCGCCCGTTGGCCGCGGCCAATTCCGAGCGCAGCACGCCCAGCGCGCCCGGGAAGACGAGCAGGCGCACCCGCTCACTGCCCGCCACGGCGTCCGCGGGGCCCTCGAGCTCCAGCGAGCGCGGCGCGGCCAGGGTGCCCCCGCGCGTCTGGGACACCGGCCGGCCCGTGGGCCACACGTCGAAGGAGCGCACCACCGAGTCCGTCGCGCCCAGCGAGGCCCGCACCGTCACCGGCCCCGGCCGTGCCGTGCGCACCGTCACGTACTCCACCACGCTGCCCGCCGCCGGCACCGTCACCGTGCGCGAGCCGCCCTCCACCACCGCGCCCTGGGCCTCCACCTTCAGCGCGCGCGTCACG
The DNA here is from genome assembly GCF_045802675.1 of Archangium sp. Classification (GTDB taxonomy): domain Bacteria; phylum Myxococcota; class Myxococcia; order Myxococcales; family Myxococcaceae; genus Archangium. The sequence goes on from NZ_JBJMQO010000032.1 coordinate 92,764, forward strand.
GGCGCCTGCGTGGTGTTCACCACCTGCACCGGCACGCGCACCACGTCCCCGGCGCGCAGGAAGGGCGGCAGCACCGGGTCCACGTACGTGGGCAGCGTGCCCGCGAAGGTGCTCACCGCCCCCGCCTGCGCCCCCGAGCGCGAGTGCGCCAGCGCCAGCACCCGCCAGTTCGTCAGCCGGTCCGGCACCTTCACCGGCACCGAGGCCAGGCCGTTCTCGTCCGTCACCACCAGCGGCTCGAAGAGGAACGTCTCGGGGAACCAGGCCCGGCCCGGCGTGGCCGGAGCCTCGGACGGTGGCGCGGGCGGAGGCGGGGGCGCTCCCGGCTTCATCGCCCTCGCCGGGGCCGCCCCACCGCTTCCGAGCACGCCTCCCATCGCGTCCAGGGCTGGCGCGGGCGCCGCCACCTGCATCGGGGGCGGTGCCTCCGGCGCGGCCATCCCATCGTCCTCGTTCTCGCCGAAGGTCTTGAGGCTCCCCTTCGCCAGCTCGTCCCTGCGGGAGTCACCGGCCAGCGCGTACGCGGGCTCGGAGCGCGCCAGGCTGCGCATGCACGTGTTCAGCGCGAAGCCCGCGACGAGGCACACCCCACCCAGAATGAAGTAGCGCTTCATGGCGCCTCCCGGGCGACCCACGCGCCCCAGTTCTCGACGTCCTCGGGCAGCCGCGTTCCGCTCACCACCACCGCCCGCGGGTCGGTGAGGGCGAGCAGCTCCGGCGGCAGCCGCGACAGCTTCAACCGGCGGCCATAGGCGTCCGTCACCGCCTCGCCGCGCTTCTCACAGGCCTCGAGGGCCTTCTCCCACAACCTCGCCATGCCCTCGGGCGAGAGCGTCTCACCCTGCGGCGCCGACTCCTCCCAGGCGCGCACCTGCACCGACAGCTCGGAGAGTACCCGGTAGAAGGGCTCGGTCAGCTCCACGTCCGGGGCGAAGCCTTTCCGCACCGCGAAGGACACAGGCTTCTCGCTCCCGTCCCGAGGCGGCACACCCGACACGCGCAGCAGCGTGGCCGCGGCCGCGTTGGCCCCCCGGATGCGGCCCATGGCGAGCGCCGTCCCGTCCAGCACGTCGAAGGCCGGCGAGGCCACCGTGGGCGCCGGGCGCAGGCTGTCCAGCGCGCCCGGGCCCGGCAGCGACGCGAGCTGCGACAGGCTCTCGTCCACGCCGAAGAGGCCCACCGCCGCCGGGCCGTCCCGGCCGTCCACGCGCGTGTGCACCTGGAGGTGGGCCAGCTCGCCGGGCGCGTAGGCCGTCTTGTCCGGCGCCACCTCCAGCGCCAGTTGGGCGCGCGGCGCCACGTACACCCGCGCCAGGGCCCCCGCCCAGGAGGCCTCGGCCCAGCCCTCGAAGCCCTCGGGCAGGCGGAAGCGCGCCACCGGCAGCCGGCCCGTCTTCTCCACCTGCGCCTTCAGCGCCTTCTCCCCGGCCGTCAGGAAGAGCTCCCTGGGCAGCTCGCCATTGAAGTCCGGGCCGCGCAGCAGCTCCAGGCGCACCTCGTCCCCGGCCTTCGCCAGCACGGGCGTGGCCCGCAGGCGCGCGGTGGGCAGTTGCGCCGGGTGCAACACCAGCTTCGTCGAGCCCACGTCCTCCTGGCCCGCCTTCGCGCTCACCTTCAGCTCGTAGCCGAGCAGCGTCGTCTCCTGGGGCCCGCCGCCCTCGGCCTCATCGCCCGCGGGCCCGGCGGTGAAGCGCACCACGCCCATGGCGCTCGCCGGCTCCGAGTCCGCGTCCGGTTTCGAGTCCAGTACCAGCCGCGCGAAACGCGCCTGGACACAGGACAGCGCCGAGGCCGGCAGCAGCTCCTCGGACGGGGGCAGGGAGGCCCAGCCCACCTCCACCTCGCGGTGCCCCGGGCGCGTGCGCCAGGTGAGCGCCGAGGGCAGCGGGGTGGACAGGGACAGCTTCGCGGGCAGGCACTCGCGCGCATCCAGCGCCGCGCGCTTCAACGCCTCCGCGAGTCCCTCGCTGGCACCGGAGACCTCCTGCACCTCGAAGGAGAGCGAGGGCAGCCCGGGGTCGTTCACCCCCAGGGTGAGCGCCAGCATCCGCTCGTGGCCGGAGGGCAGCGAGCGCGCGCGGACGGCCGAGGCGAGGCAGGAGGCCAGCGGCGAGCCCTCCGACGCCACGTCCACCACCGTGCCTCCCGAGGAGACGTGCACGCCCAGCGTCACCTGGGCGGAGCCGTCCTCGGGCGAGACGAAGCGCGCGCACGGGTGCAGTGCTTGCAGCCAGCGCTCCAGGGCGAGCTGGTCCTCGAGCGAGGGCTCCTGGGTGTCCGAGAGGAGGTCCCTCACCCCGCTCAGCGCCACCGGCGGAGGCGGCGGCACGCGGCGCACCGGCATGGGAGGGAGGACGACGTTGACGGGCGGGCCCGGGTCGAGCTGGAAGGCGGCCACGCCGTCCTCGTCCGTCACCGCGCGCACGCCCTCGTCGCGCGGATCCCACGCGCGCTTCACGGTGAGCTCCGTGCCGGGCGGCGGCAGCTGGCCGTCGGCGGTGGTGGCGCGCAGGTAGACGCGGTTGCTGTAGCCCTCCACCAGGCCGTCCGACAGCTCCGTCACCACCGACACGGAGAGCGCGTCCTCGGTGAGCAGCACCGAGGCCCCGCCCGCCACGTGGTCCCCCGCCGGGTCCGTGGCGGACAGGGACGCCGAGAGGGTGGCCTGGCCGCGCAAGTCATAGGGCACGCGCGGCAGGGCGAGGCGGAAGCGTCCGGTGCCATCCGTGCGCGCCTTGTGGGGCAGCCCCTCGCGGGCCTTCTCGTCGAGCCACTCGGTGGGCGGGGGCCATCCGCCCGAGGCATTCCAGGAGACGTCCACGGCCGCGTCCGCCACCGGCGCGCCCGAGCTGTACACGACGCGGCCCTCGACGACGGGGGACTCCCCGGCGCGCCAGAAGGGCCGGGTGCTCTGGGCCTCGACGCGGAAGCGCGGCAGGGTGAAGGGCTTCACCTGGAAGGAGGCCTCGCCGGAGGCCTCGCCGCTCGTCCAGCGCACCGTCCAGCGGCCCTTGGGCGCGCCGCGGTCGAGCGGAAGGTCACCCGCCACCACGCCCCACGGGCCCGCCGGCATGCGCTGCTCCAGGACGACCTCGCCGGAAGGGTCGGTGACGAGCCACGTGCCCGGGCGCCCGTCGATGGGGGCGAGGTCCTTCGCGCGCAGCACCACGGCGCGGAAGCGCACCTGGTGGCCGGGCTCGTAGAGGGGCCGGTCGGTGAGGACGTGGACGCGGGCGGGGGCGTAGAGGGCCAGCGGGGCGTCCACGGTGTCGGTGCCGAGCGGCGAGGAGACGCGGGCGCGCAGCGTGTAGTCCCCATCCGGCAGCGAGGGCAGCTTCACCCGGGCGGAGAGGGCGTAGTCGTGGTCCCGCTGCTCCCAGCGCTTCTCGGGCGGGAGTGGAGACTCCTTGCCCGTGGCGTCCACGAGGAAGAGCTCCGCTTCCAGGCGCCGCACCGGAGCGTCCAGCTGCTCCCAGGCGCGCGAGGTGACACCGTGGGCCTCGGCCGAGACGGACACTGTGCCAGTGGCCTCACGCGCGAGCCCCTCCACGCGCAACGCCACCGTCTGCCGCAAGCGTCCGTCCGGACAGCGCGGCACCTTCACGCCCTGGAAGACCCAGGCGGACACGCACACGTCCGACGTGGCCCAGCCCACGAGGCCCACGGCGAGTACCGCGGCGATGCCGAGGGTGACTCGGCGGTTCAAACGGAAGTTCATCTAGCCTCCCCGGCCGACACTCTACGCCAGGGACGAGGCCGCGCGCCCCCCCCGCGCGTCGCGCGCAGAAGCCCTCATCCGTCGTGAAGCCCCTCCAGGAATTCCTGAAAGCTGTTCGCGACGGGGAGGATGGACAGCTCGCCGGTCACGAGGACGACCCGGGGCCTGTCAGGGGCATTCCTGAAATCGAAGCACAAGTACTCGCCGCCGGGGGTTCTCCCAAATGGGAAGATTCCTGGCGGGAGATGGGGCGCAAGCACTTCGTAGACCCGCATGACCGAGTACGACTCCCTCCCCTCGATGGGGGTGATGGTCAGGAGGTCGTTGAAGACATCCTCGGCTCCGCCGACGTCGAAGACACAAGGCTCGGGGGCCATGCCCTGATAGCGGCAGACAAGCTGCTTGTACGTTTCGGGGAGCCTGACCCCCCAGGCCTGCTCGACGGGCTGGAGCCTGCTGGCCTCGATGGGATGAGACTCGTCTCGGAGATAGGGTTTCCAGCGAATCGCCATGGTCACCGGCCTCCACCCCAGATGGCCATCCCTCCCGTATGAGGATTGGCGAGCAGGTGCTCTCCGTCAGGCACCAGTTGCATCCTTCCGACGTCCTGATGGTGATGCCATGCGTAGCCCTCGGGAGCCCGGGAGGAGGACGGCAGACTCTCGATGCTGCTCTGGGAAAGACCAAGCTCGCGTGCCAGCGCAGGCTCCTCCTTGATTGCCTGGAAAAGCTTCTGGTTCGCGGCTCTGTAGTGCCCGGGCCGCGAGCGGCTGCCGATGTGGCTCTCGTCCAGAAGGGTTTCGAATTTCGGCCTGAACTCGGG
>NZ_JBJMQO010000033.1:0-33831 GCF_045802675.1 Archangium sp.
CTCGCCCGCGCCAAACGGCTTGCGCGCCGGACGGGCACCACGCTCGCCACCCTCGCCCGCGCCAAACGGCTTGCGCGCCGGACGGGCACCACGCTCGCCACCCGCACCCGCGCCAAACGGCTTGCGCGCAGGACGGGCACCGCGCTCGCCACCCTCGCCCGCGCCAAACGGCTTGCGCGCCGGACGGGCACCGCGCTCGCCACCCTCACCCGCGCCAAACGGCTTGCGTGCAGGACGGGCACCGCGCTCGCCACCCGCACCGGCACCAAACGGCTTGCGCACCGGACGGGCACCGCGCTCGCCACCGCGGCCCTCGCCACGGGGCGCCCACTCGCGACGCTCCGGACGAGCCCCGCGCTCAGCGCGCTCCTCGCCCCGAGGCGCCTGCTCGGCACCCTCGTCCAGGCCCGATTCCTGGTCCTGCTCGTCCTCGCGAGGCGTCCACGTGCGGCGCTCGGCACGCTCGCCCGTCGCGCTGCGGAACGCGGGCCGGGAGCCACCCTCGCCCCTCGGAGCCCACGCCTTGCGCTCGGGACGGCCCGCCGCCGCACGCGCCGGACGCTCCTCCCTCGCCCCCGCCGGCTTGCGCTCGGGGCGCTCCGGCCGGGCGGCCCGCGCGGGCTTCTTCTCCGCCGCCGCACGCTTGCGCGCCGGAGCGGGAGGCGCCTCGCTGAAATCGTCGTCGTCGTCCACGTCCACCTCGAAGCCCGGCGCCGAGCGACCATGGCGACGCGGCGGCAGCTTCAGCTGGCGCTCGGGCGGAGAGACCTTCCCGTCGGCCACCTCCTGCAGCATGCGCACCTGGCTCTGGCTGAGCTGCTTGAGCTCGCCGGGGCGCACGCTCTCGACGGTGATGCCCGCGTACGAGGGCCGGAACAGGCGCACCACCGGGCAGCCCACCGCGGCGCACAGGCGCTTGATGAGGTGCGGGCGGCCCTCGGCGACCACCAGCTTCAGCCACGTGTTGCGCTCGGCCTGCTCGAAGACGTCCACGGACACCGGGGTGGCCATGCCGTCCTCGAGCCGCACGCCGCCGCGCAGCTTCTCCAGCGTGGCCGCGTCCGGGGAGCCCTTCACCTTCGCCAGGTACGTGCGAGGCACCTGGAAGCTGGGGTGCGTGAGCTTGTGCGCCAGCGCCCCGTCGTCGGTGACGAGCAGCGCCCCTTCGGCGTCGTAGTCCAGCCGGCCCACGGGGAAGAGCCGCTTGCCGGCCTCCTCCAGGTAATCGGCCACGGTGGGGCGGCCCTGGGGGTCCGACAGCGTCGTCACCACGCCCACGGGCTTGTAGAGCACGTAGTACGAGGACTCCTCCGGCGGCGAGACGAGCTTGCCATCCACCGTCACCAGATCGCCCGGGGACACCTTGGTGCCCATCTCGGTGATCGTCTGGTTGTTCACCGTGACACGGCCAGCGGTGATGAGCTCTTCAGCGTGCCTGCGCGAGGCCACGCCCGCGCGCGCGAGGTACTTCTGCAAACGTTCAGCCATTACAGCCACCTTCCACTTCTTCGCCCACCCGTCAAGCGGGTTCGGACCCCTTGTCGCCCTCTTTCTCACCCTCCGAGGGCGGCGGGGTCGGGTTCAGGATGCTGGCGGCCGCCTTCTGGGTCTTCTCGGCGGCGTCCATGGCCTGCTCCAGCTCCTCGAGCGCGGCCTCGGAAGCCGCCACGCTCTTCTCCATCCGTTTCTGGAACTCCGGGTCCGCCAGCGTCTCCACGGTGCCACTGGCACTCGGGGCGGCGGGCCGCTCCTTCTCGACGATCTCCTGGTGCTCCTGCGTCAGCTCGTGGAACTCGCGCAGCGTGGGCAGGGCCGAGAGGTCCTTGAGGGCGAAGAACTCGAGGAACTCGCGGCTCGTCCCGTACAGCATGGGCCGGCCCACCTCCTCCTTCTTGCCCAGGATCTTGATGAGCTTGCGGTCCAACAACGCCTTGATGACGGCGCCGCAATCCACGCCGCGGATGTCCTCGACCTCGGGGCGGGTGACGGGCTGGCGGTAGGCGATGATGGCGAGCGTCTCCACGGCGGCGCGGGTGAGGCGCTGGGGCTTCACGCGCAGGTAGCGCCGCACGTACTCGCCCGAGTGCGGATCCGTGCGGAACTGCCACGCGCCGGCCACCTCGTACAGGACGATGCCGCTGATGCCATCGCGGTGGATGCCCGAAATCTGGTTGAGCGCCTCCTGGATCTTCTCGCGATCGATGCCGGTGGCCTCGTAGAGCTGGTTGAGATCCAGGGGCTTCTCGGCCACGAAGAGCACGCTCTCCAGGACGGTGCGGATGCGCTCCGGGGAGAGGTTGCGGCTCTTCTGGGCGAGCTTCTCGAAGGACGAATGGAGGTCGGGGACCTCGTCGGCCTCGATGGTGGCGACGTCGGAGTCCTCCAGCTCGTCCTCGTCACCGGGGCCGGTGACGGCGGCGATCTCCTCCTCGGTGAAGGGGCTGGGGCCGCCCGAGCCGCGCGACTTCTTCGGCTCGCCGTTCTCGGCGCCGTCGTTACCGGTAGTCACTCTCGTCCACCTCCGATGGGAGCAACCGCTCCAGGGCGTCCCCGTTGGGCATGAGGAGGATGTCCGCCAGGGGGGCCTCCTGGCGCACCTTGAGCAGGCGCCGCTTCACCATCTCCAGGATGGCCAGGAAGGTGATCACCACCTCCTGCCGCGTGCGCTGCTCCTCGAAGAGGCTCTCGAACGAGCACGACTCCTGGCCTTTCAGGCGCTCGGCGATGTTGCGGATGGCGTCGGTGATGCTGACCTTCTCGCGCACCACCTCGTGCTGCAGCTTGGGCGCCAGGCGCTCCAGGACCCGGTCGAGCGCTTCAATCAGCTTGAGGACGGAGAACTCCTGCAGGCCCACCTCCTCCTCGGGGATGGGCACGGCCTCCACGGGCACCCGGCGCGGGAAGACGTCGCGCTCGAGGAGGTCCTGCATGGCCAGCTGCTCGGCGGCGTCCTTGTACTTCTGGTACTCGAGCAGGCGGCGCACCAGCTCGGCGCGGGGGTCTCCCGCCTCCTCCTGCTGGAGCTCGGCCACCGCGTCCGCCGCCTGCTCGGCGGTGTCCTGGCGCGGCAGCAGCATGCGGCTCTTGAGGTGCGCGAGCGTGGCCGCCATCACCAGGAACTCCCCGGCGATGTCGAGGTTGATCTCCCGCATCCGCTCCAGGTGCTCGAGGTACTTCTCGGTGATGAGCGCCAGGGGGATGTCGAAGATGTCGAGCCGGTGCTCCTTGATGAGATGGAGCAGCAGATCGAGCGGGCCCTCGAAATTGGGCAAGGCGACCCGGAAGGCGTCGCCCGGCGTACGGGGGACGTCTGCCTCGAAGGTCTCCTCGCTGGGAGGGGCGCTGCGACGACCTGCGGTCAACGGACGTCCTTCACGGGCTCAGGGAATGCCCACGGCGCGGCGCACCCGCTGCATCAGGCGGGAGGCCTCGGCGCGGGCCCGCTCGGCCCCATCCTGGAGGATGCGCTCGAGCTCGGCGGGATCGTTCTGGAGCTCCTCGTAGCGCTTGCGCGCCGGGCCGAAGGTGTCGAGGTAGGCCTCGAGGAGCAGCTTCTTGTAGTCGCCGTACCCCTTGCCGCCCGCTCGCCACGAGGCATCCGCTTCCTGGAAGCGGTTTTCGGGCAGCATCAGCTTGAGCAGATCGTACAGGGGGGCGTTCTCGGTGGGCTTGGGAGCCTCGACGGGCGTGGAGTCCGTCTTGATGCCCATGATGCGCTTCTTGATCTCCTTCTCGGGCCCGAACAGCTCGATGGTGTTGCCGTAGGACTTGGACATCTTCTGTCCGTCCACGCCCGGCACCGTGGCGGTGTTCTCCTGCACCCGCGCGGACGGCAGCTTGAGGATGCCGGGGGCGTGCCCCTTCTCCTTGCCGTCGGGATCCTGCGGGTCATAGCCCGGCACGTAGGTGACGTTGAACTTCACCGCCCAGTCGCGGGCGAACTCGATGTGCTGGACCTGATCCTTGCCCACCGGCACGACGTCCGCGCTGTAGAGCAGGATGTCGGCGGCCATGAGGACCGGGTAGGCGAAGAGGCCGAAGTCCGGGCTGATGCCCTTGGCGACCTTGTCCTTGTAGCTGTGGGCGCGCTCGAGGTGGGCGTGGGGCACCACGGTGCCGAGGATCCAGTTGAGCTCCAGCACCTCCTTCACGTCGCTCTGCCGGAAGAGGACGGCCTTCTTCGGATTCAACCCGAGCGACAGGTAGGCCATGGCGGCCTCGCGCGTGAGCTCCTCGGCGAGCTTCGGGTCGCGCACGGTGGTGAGCGCGTGCAGGTTGGCGATGAAGTAGTAGCCCTCGCCCTCTTCCTGCAGGTGCACGAACTGCCGGATGGCGCCGTAGTAGTTGCCGATGTGCAACCGGCCCGAGGACTGCACTCCCGAGAGAATCCGCATGACTCCCACGCCTATACACGAAAGGGGTGACAGCCCTGGTTCGCACACCCGGGCCCACCCTGCAACTTTCCTGCAAGGCCGCTCCGACAATCGCGCCCGCCCGCCAGGACCCCGGTCAGCCCGACTACTGGGAACTTCTCGGGACGCGAGAAAAAGCCATGTGAAATCAAAGGGTTGCGAGGGGTAAAGGGGTCCGCTACCCTGCCGTCTCCCCCAGCGAGAAGGAAGTCAGCGACATGGAGCGGTTCAAGGGGAATCTGGCCAGCTACCGGCTGCAACTGTTGATGCCCGCGTTCTTCGAGGCACCGGCGGTGGACGGCATGCTGCGGGTGGAGCGCGGAGCGGTGCGGCGGCACTTCTTCTTCCAGCGCGGCTGCCTGGTGGGAGAGAGCTCGAGCGAGCCGAATGAGCACCTGGGCCAGGTGCTGACGCGGCTGCGCATCCTCGATGCGGCGACGGCGGCGGAGGCCTTCGCGGCGGCGGAGGCGGCGGGGGTGCCCTTCGGCACCTTCGTGGTGGAGCGGGGGCTGGTGGCGAGGCCCCGGTTGATGGAGGCGCTGGAGCACAAGGCGCGCGAGGCGCTGTTCGACTGCTACGGCTGGGAGTCCGGCGAGGTGGAGTTCCGCCCGGGGCTGCCGCCGATCGGGCGCGCGGTGGAGCTGCAGCTGGGCCTGAAGGAGCTGCACCGGGACGCGCTGGCGCGGCTGCTCGAGTGGAGGGTGTTCTGGGGCCTGTTCCCAGGGCCCGACGCCACGTTCGGGGTGTACCGGGAGTTCGCCGTGGAGCGGGTGGCGGCCGCCGAGGAGCACCTGCTGCAACTGGCCGAGAAGGGCGCCACGCTGAGCGAGCTGCTGGCGGCGGTGCCGGAGGGTCCGCTGCACGGGGCGCGCTGGGTGCTGCGCCTGTACCGGCGAGGGGCGCTGACGCCGCGCAAGACGCGGGGCCCCAAGGTGGGCGAGGCGACGGCGCTGGCGGATCTGCTGGAGCTGGCGCGGGGCCTGGTGGACATGGGCCGGTACGAGGAGGCGGTGGCGGTGGCGGCGCAGGTGTTGGAGCGGGCTCCGGTACCGGAGGCGCACACGCTGTACCGGGAGGCGGAGGTGCGGCTGACGGTGGCGCTGGCGGACGAGGTGCTGGCGCTCGATGGGCGGGTGTACTTCGAGCCGTTGCCGCGCCCTTCCCCGCCCTCGCTGACGGCGGACGACCTGTACCTGTACACGAAGCTGCGGAGCAGCCGGAGCGTGCGCGAGGTGCTGCGCAACACGGCCATGGGCGAGCTGGCGGCGTACCGGGCCCTGCGGCGCCTGATGGAAGCGGGCGTGGCCCGGGTGATGCCGGAGAACAACGGGGCGACGCGGCGGCGGTCGAAGACGGACCCGTTCGGCGTCCCCGTGTACGTCCCCCCCGCGCCGGCGACATAGCCGGGGGCCCGAGCTCACGGGCGCATGACGGAGGGACCTGGCGGTCCGTGTAACGCGGCTGTCACGCACACGTGACGGGATTCGCACGAAGTCATGGGACTGCCCGCGAGGAGCAACTTCCGCAGGCACGGTGCGAAACTCCCGCCAGGAAAGGACATCCCTCCGCGACCATGAAGATCAACGACGCGGTCCGTACCCCGACCCTCCAGCCGCAGAGCCCCGCGGCACCGACGGCCCCCGCCCCCACCACGAACACGGTGGTGCCTGGCGCGCAGCAGCAGGCGCGCACGTCGGACACCTTTAGCGCCACCTCCACCACGGCGGCCCGGGCGCCCTCCGCCGCACCGCAGCAGTGGACCCCCGCTCCCAGCCTCGACCACGTGCGCAACGGCGGCGGTGCTGTCACCCTGAGCCGCGGCATGGAGGGCGAGTCCGTGCGCGATCTCCAGCGCATGCTCGGCCTGCCCACGGACCAACAGGACGGGAAGTTCGGCGACGGGACGCGCGCGGCCGTGGCGGCCTTCCAGCAGTCCGCCGGCCTCAAGGTCCCCCCGGGACTCGAGGGCCAGGTCGGTGCCACCACCCTGCAGGTGTTGGAGAAGGCCGCGGCGGGCCACTCGGCCCCGGGTGGCTCCGTCAACCTGGATCAGGAGCTCGCCAGCCCGCGCTCGCTCATCTCCCGCGCCATCGGCCACGCCGAGGGCAACCTCGACGTCAACGGCAACACCACCGGCTCCTACGCCGGGCACACCGACTACGGCAACGGCAAGACGAACCGGGGAACCTTCTCCTACCAGCACGGCGCGTCCTCGCCGGAGGCGGCGGATCAGGCCCAGCTCGCCAAGTTCCGCGCCCAGCGCCCCGCGTACGAGGCCGCCGCGCGGAAGGCGGGGTTGGATCCGAACAACCCGCTGCTGGCCGCCGCCTACTTCGACACCTTCACCCAGTCCGAAGCCGCCGCCAACCTCCCCGGCGGCTTCCTGGATCAGCTCCCCCAACTGGCCCGCGAGGGCGTGACGCCGGAGCACATCATCGAGGCCCGCGTGCGCTCGTACGTGGACCCGAACACCGGCCGGCTCGACGCGCCCGCCTTCGGCAATGATCCGGCCCGGCTGCGCCAGGATCAGGCGCGGCGCATGGACGCCGTCGTCTCGGTGCTGCAGCACGAGGGCAAGGGCGGCTCCACCGGCCCCTCCTCCACCCCCTCCACGAGTCCCACCACCGGCCCGGCCCCGGCGCCCACCTCGTCCCCGGTCTCGGACACGCTGCTGAAGAACGGCAGCTCGGGCCCCGAGGTGGAGTCGCTGCAGAAGCAGCTCGCCCAGGCCGGCTTCGATCCAGGCGGCGTCGATGGCACCTTCGGCCCGAACACCGAGGCGGCGGTGATGGCGTTCCAGAAGGCCCAGGGGCTCGAGGCGGACGGCGTGGCGGGTCCGCAGACGAAGGCGGCGCTCGCCAAGGCGACCACCCCGGCGACCCCGGCTCCGTCCTCGGGTCCCACGCAGTGGACTCCGGCGCCCTCGGCCGCCGACGTGGCCAGCGGCAAGGGCGTGCTCAAGCAGGGCATGCAGGGCGAGAGCGTGAAGCAGCTCCAGACGCAGCTCGGCCTCGAGGCGGACGGCAAGTTCGGCCAGCAGACGGCCGAGGCCGTGGCGGCCTTCCAGAAGTCCGCGGGCCTCAAGCCCCCCCCGGGCATGGAGGGCCAGGTCGGCAAGACGACGCTGGAGGCGCTGAAGAAGGCGGGCTCGGCCATCACCAACGGCACCGTCAACACCCAGAATCCGATCCTCCAGAAGCTGGCGACGAGCCCCCTGAACAACGGCGCCTACGGCACGTGCGTGGCGACGACGCTCTACAACATGGACCGGCTCGGCATCCCCAGCTTCGAGGGCGGCACCACGGGCGATCCCAACAACCCGCGCGGCGCCATGGTCCGGATGATGCGCGAGGCCCAGTGGGTGTCGGTGCCGCTGCCCGGCTCGCATCCGCAGCGGATCTCCAGCCCGTACGGCGAGGTCACCGCCAACGTCATCTCGGCCGATGACTACGAGAAGATGGCCCAGGCGGGGAAGATTCCGAGCGGCGCCCTCATCTTCCAGACGCGGCACGGCTGGGACTACAGCGGCGGCTCGAGCGGCAACGACATGGGCGTCGTGCGCGACGGTGGCCGGGTGACGCACAACTTCGAGTCGATGAACCCCATCATCTACGGCGACGCGAAGTCGGTGGTGATCCTCGTGCCCAAGGACGCGCTGCGCCCGAGCACCAGCTGAGCCTTTCGATCACCAGCGAACGCGTGCGTCACCCTCGCGGCCAGTAGTCCCCGGCGCGTGGATACGGGTAGCTGACGGATCCAACGAGCCGGGTGGCTTCGCCAGGGGGCACGCATGACGCGGAAGAACGGGGGCCGGGAGGAGTTCGCGAGGCAGACGGCCGTCGAGCCCCGCGCGACGCGCGTCTCCCCCGAAGCGCTCCGTGCACTGCCCACCAGCGCGAGGCCCCGTGTGGACGCGCGCGACATCCAGGTGCCGGAGGGGTACCGGGTGGAGCCCGTGCTGGTGGGGCTCTCGTTCCCGTGCGGCATGGGCTTCGCGGAGGACGGGACGCTGTACCTCGCCGAGGGGGGCACCACCTGGCCGACGCGCCCGTGGATGCCCTCGCGGCTGCTGAGCCTGGAGCCGGCCGGAAACGTGACGCTCGTCGCCACCGAGGAGGAGGCGGGCTTCCGCGGCGTCGCCGTGAAGGAGGGCGCCCTCTACGCGACGGCCAAGGGGGGCTACCACTCACGCGTGGTCCGGTATGACCTGAAGACGCGCGAGCGCACGGTGCTCTTCGACAAGCTTCCGGACGGTGGGTGGCACGAGCCCGGAGGCCCCGTGTTCGGCCCGGACGGCCTGATGTATTTCGCCCAGGGCTCCGTGGCGCAGCAGGGGATCATCGAGCCGTCCGGGTGGACGGTGGACATCGCCCGGCACCCGCGCGCGCACGACGTGCCGGGGCAGGACGTGGTGCTGACGGGCGACAACGTCTGGAGCGCGGATCCCGTCATCCCCTACTCGGACGTCGTCGAGACCGGAGCGTTCAAGCCGTACGCCGTCCCGGCGAAGGCGGGCGAGGTGGTGAAGGGTGAGCTGTGGTGCAGCACCGGGCTGTGGCGCGCGAAGCCCGATGGCACCCAACCCGAGCTGCTCGCCTGGGGGCTGCGCAATCCCTACGGGCTCGCCATCAACGAGGAAGGCGAGCTGTACGTGTGCGACAACGACTACGAGGAGAAGGGCAACCGCGCGGTGGCCGAGGATCCGGATCGCGTGTGGCACGTGAAGAACGCGCGGCTGCCGCACGGCTCGGTGAGGCAGCCCGAGTGGTTCGGCTACCCGGACTTCGCGGGGGACGGGCTCCCGCTCTGGCACGAGAAGCACCAGCCCAACCGGGGCACCGCGGCCCGGGCCCTGCTGCGCGATCCCCCGCCCCTCTCCGGCCCGGCGGCGGTGCTGCTCGAGCCGCATGGGTGCCTGACGAAGATGGACTTCTGCCGCTCGGACGCGTTCGGCTTCCGGGGCGAGCTGTTCCTCTGCCAGTGGGGCACGCTGGCGCCCCTGAACACCACCCGGCCCGAGGCGCTGCGGCGCGGCTTCAAGGTGCTGCGCGTGGACGTGAAGGCGGGCACCGCGACGCCCTTCCTGCACAACCGCGAGCCGGGCCCCGCCTCGGCACACCCCGGCAGCGGCGGTATCGAGCGCCCCGTGGACTGCAAGTTCCACCCCGATGGGCGCAGCCTCTACGTGCTGGACTTCGGCGCCGTCGCCGTCACCCGGAACACGATGCTCTCGTACGCGCACACCGGCGTGCTGTGGCGCGTCACCCGGACCGGAGGAGGTGGAGCATGAACCCGGTGGACACGGCGGGCGCGCTCCTCCTCGACCTGGATGAGCAGACCTGGAAGGCGCGGATGGATCGGGTGGAGGCGTGGCTCGACAACGTGCTGCTGGTCCAGACGTCGTTCCGGGTGCTCGCACAGGACGTGCGGGACAAGGTGAACGAGCCCAATGTGAAGGGCTACCTGGGGGAGATCGCCCAGCGGGCGCGGGAGCACGAGCAGCAGGCCGAGGCGCTCTACCGCCTCATCGGCCGGGAGCCCTCGGCGGCGCGCAAGCTCGGAGGCACGCTGGTGGGCAAGGCCCGTCAGGCGCTCGCGGACATGCAGGGACTCACCGGAGGCGCGGCGGGCACGTGGAGGGACCTGCACCAGCTCCTGCTCGCCAGCCAGAATGCCCTGGGGGCCTTTGGCGTCGCGAACCAGCTCGGCCTGGCGCTCGGCCACCGCGAGCTCACCCAGGCCACGCTCTCCATCACGGGCGACAAGTACAAGGACCACTTCATGCTGCAGGAGCTCGTGCTGGAGCTGGCCTCGCTCTCCATCCTCTACCAGCGCGACATCTGACCCGCCTCCGTTCAGGGAGAAGGAATCGGGGTCCGCGAGGCTCTGGCCCGAGGCCACCACAACGAGCCCAGATTCAACGGGAGCGCATCGAACGGCTCGGCGAGCACGTCCCCGTCGCCGGTGTGGCTGGCCACGAGACTCCAACCCTGCTCCTGCCGCCGATGAATCTCCAGGGTGCGCGTCGACGAATCGATGAGCCAGACATGGCTCACGCCCTCGCGATGGTAGAGGGGTAGCTTGCGTGTCCTGTCGACATTCTCGGTCGAGGGCGAGAGCACCTCGCATACCCAGTCCGGAGCCACCGTGGAGAAGGGCTCGTCCATGAAGGAAGGCACGGGCACCCGCTCCCGGCGCCAGCCCGCGAGGTCCGGCACCACGATGTCCCGCCCGAGGTGGAGCTCCGGTTCCGAGAGGATCCACCACCCACCGCGTATCCCAGGCTGACCCAGGTCGAAAGCAGGGCCCAGGAAGGAACCGAGGGCCCAGATGACCCGAGCATGAGGCATGGCCGGTCGCGGTGAGGCCACCAGCTCATCGCCCAGAATCTCCCCCACCCACCCGACCGGCAGCGCCTCGATGTCCTCGTACGTCGCCGGCTTCTTCCCCTTCCCCATCTCCGCCCCCTACCTCTGTGATCAGAACCCGCGAGGCAGCACCCCGCTTCCTTGTCCTTCTCATTCTACATCGGGGTCTGACCTTCGCGGTAGGGTCCGGGAGCCGACAGGGGGCCCTGGGGAGTCCACGTTCCCGGACTCTTGCGAGTGGTGAGCGCTTGCCCCTATGACGCGCCCGCTTTCACTCCTCTCCGGAAAGAGTCCTCCATGCTCAAGAAGATCCTCCTCGGTGTCGCCGTCGTGCTCGTGGCGCTGTGCGGCGTCATCGCCATGCAGCCGTCCACCTATTCCGTGCAGCGCAGCGCGACGTTCAAGGCGTCGCCGGACGTCGCCTTCGCGTTGGTGAACGACTTCCACCACTGGAGCGAGTGGTCTCCCTGGGACAAGCTGGATCCGAACCAGAAGGTCACCTTCGAGGGCGCGGCCACGGGCATGGGCGCGAAGTACGGCTGGTCTGGCAATGACAAGGTGGGCGAGGGCCGGATGACGATCGAGGAGAGCAAGGCCAACGAGCTCGTCCGCATCAAGCTGGAGTTCATCCGGCCGTTCGAGTCCACCAGCCCGACCACCTTCACCTTCGCCCCGGCGGCCGAGGGCGTGACGGTGACGTGGAAGATGGACGGCACCAACAACTTCATGGGCAAGGCCTTCTCGCTCTTCGTGAACATGGACGCGATGCTCGGGAAGGACTTCGACAACGGCCTGGCGGCGATGGGCAAGGTCGCGGAGGCCGAGACGAAGAAGCGCGCCGAGGCTCTGGCGGCCGAGAAGGCGGCGGCCGAGGCCGCGGCGGCCCAGGCGGCTGCTCCCGTCGAGGGTCAGCCGGCCCCCGCGGGCGAGCAGAAGGTGGCGGCTCCCACGCCGTGAGGTCTCGCGGGGGGCGCTGTACGGGCCTGGCCGACCGGCCCTACTCGCCCCCTGCCCGCTTCCTCGCGGCGGCCCGGCCGCCCATGACGCCGCCCCGTCCGCGCACGCCGTCTCCGCGCGGATGGGCGCTGTCGTAGACGGCCCGCAGCCGGGCGCCGTTCACGTGCGTGTAGATCTGCGTGGTGGCCAGGTCCGCGTGGCCCAGCATGGCCTGCACCGCGCGCAAGTCCGCGCCGCGCTCCACCAGGTGCGTGGCGAACGAGTGCCGCAGCTTGTGCGGGGACAGCGGCTTGCGGATGCCCGCCTTGAGCGCATAGCGCTTGAGCAGCTTCCAGAAGCCCTGCCGGGTGAAGCCATCCCCGCGCGGAGTGACGAAGAGCGCCTTGGACTCGCGCTCGCCGAGCATCAGTTGGCGGGGCCCGGCGAGGTACGCCTGCACCTTCTCCGCCGCGATGGTGCCCACGGGGACGATGCGCTCCTTGGAGCCCTTGCCCTTGGCCACCAGGTAGCCCGCGCTCAACTGGATGTCGTTGATGCCCAGGCCCACCAGCTCGCTCACGCGCAGGCCCGTGGCGTACAGCACCTCGAGCATCGCCTTGTCCCGGATGCCCACGGGGTTGCCCTCGTCCGGCGCGGCGAGCAGTTGCTCCACCTCCTCGAGCGTGAGGAAGACGGGCAGCTTGCGCGCCGAGCGCGGCGTGTCGATGTCCTCGCTCGGGTCCTTGTCCACGTACTTCTCGGCGACGAGGAAGCGGTGGAAGACACGGATGGCGGCCAGGTGCCGCGCCTGACTGCGCCGCGACAGCTTGCGCGTGTTGAGCGTGGTGAGGTGGCCGGTGATGTCGTCCTCCTTCACGCGCGCCACGTCGGTGAGGCCCTTGCGCTTCAAGTCCGCGAAGTACACCGCCAGGTCCGCGGCGTAGGCGTCCACCGTCTTGCCGGACAGCCCGCGCTCGGCGCGGATGAAGGCGATGAAGGCGTCGAGGTACCCGTCCATGGGCCCGCAGGGTAGCCCAGTGGGGGGATCCGGCAACCTTGTGGAAGAGCGCCCTCCTTCCTCTCGCCTGTTGGCTCGAGTGAGGACAGGCAACCAGCCAGCCCCGAGGAATCCTCAGGAGAAGACCCCTCCAGCATCTCGGACAGGGGGGAGCGGACGGTCAGGATCTGCCGTAGGCCAGTTCCGCGTGTGTTCGCCCACCACGAACCGTGCCCTCCCCGTTCAGCTCCAGCAGCGGGCGCACACCGGCGTTGAGCCCCAGGGCGTGTCAACGAGCCACATCGTCCAGCACCTCCGAGAGGGTACGGGCATTCAGGGCTCGATCGAACCAGCGATCCAGGGTCGCTACGTCCGTGCACGTGAGAATCCGCTGCCGGGCCTCGTCGCCGACATGCACTCCTCGCGCGGCGAGAACCCGCAGCATGTCCTCGGCACGTCCCTTCGCCACCCCCTGCTCGATGAGCTCCTCGCCGTAGCTTCGCATCAGCTCCTCCGCTCGTTGCGCATCCATCACCCAATCTACCACCCGCCCCGCTGCCTCACGGACCGACCTGTCCCCGATATAGAGCAGATAACGGACGACCACCCCGAGGTTCTCGGCGCCGTCGGGAGTGGCATACACCTCCGCGAACAGCCCCACCCAGTCCGGCATCCGCTCCGCCAGCTGCTCGGTTCGCCCATAGCGCAGGGCCAGCCACGCCAGCCGCACCAGTGGTGGGCCAGGACGGGCCCGCAGTGCCTCTTCCCGCTCCGCCGTCAGGTCATCCAGCAGGTACTCGAAGCGCGGCACCAGCCCTCGCCAGAGCTCCCGCTCCTCTTCCGGCAGATCGAAGAGTTCCTCCACCCGGCGCGGCGCCGTCCAGGCACCTCCAGGCCCGTGATACATCACCAACGGGATGATGACTGGCAGCCGCGTGCTCTCCGCGTGCTCCTGGCGCCAGTGCTCCACCTGGCGCACCACGTAGCGCAGCATCCTCAGCGCCATCCACCTGTCCACCGAGGACTGATGCTCGAGCAACACGTAGAGCAGCAGGGACCGGCCCGTGCGCAAGCGTGCCGTGAACAGCAGGTCGCTCTCCGTCTCTCTCAGCTCGGGGTCCACCACACTTCCGGACTCCTGCCGCAAGCTCGACCAGTCCACCGCGGAGACGACGTGCGCGGGCAGGACGGCACGCAGTTCGGCAGCGGCCCGCTCGGGGGAGCCAAAGGTGTAACGGACGAAGAGATCATGGGGTCCGGGCATGGCAACCAGCACCCCGAAGCACACCGTGGGCCAGGAACTCCGCACAGCAAGCCGACCATCCGTGCAGGTCCATCTCAGCGCTCACCGTCCCGCGCTTCGTACCCTCAGTCCAACTGGCCCTTGCCCTGCCGGAGCACCTCGAGCTGGCCGTCGATCAGCGACACCACCGTCGAAGGCTCCATCCGCTTCACCCCGCCATCGCGGATCAGCTCCAACCCGTGGCCCCTTACTTCCCCCACAGCGTGAAGGAGGTGGCGTACCACATGGCGTAGGTGACGGACGTGGCGTACTGGAAGGGGGCGGCGGTGGGCAGGGACACGAGCGCGGCCAGCTCGAAGATGTGCGTCTGCTCCGGATCCAGGGCGAAGCCCACGCCCGGGGCGACCAGCACGCTGGAGCTCCAGGAGGAGCCCGCCGAGTCCGTGCCGCGAGCGAGCGTGAGGGACGGATCGACCTCCAGCACGAGCCACAACTGCTTGGAGAAGAAGTACGACCCGGAGAGGTAGGCGAAGCCCGTGGTCGACGCGAGCCCTCCGCCGTTCAGGTCCAGCAGCGGGCGCACACCGGCGTTGAGCGTCAGCATCAGGTCGCCGAAGCTCCGGGTGGCGTGCAGCTCCGGAGAGACCACGAGGGACTGCCCCGGCGTGTAGAGAATGCGCGGGGAGAAGGCCAGCTCGGGGGTCGCGAAGTAGCGGGCACTGACGTCCACCAGCCCGAAGCTGGCGGACGCGGGGCTCATCCCGAAGACACCCGAGGCTCCGGCGATGATGTCGAAGCGCTCGGACAGGCCAAGAGCGCCATACAGGGAGGGATTGAGTGTCTTGCCGTCGCCCGAGACGAAGAGGAACGGGAAGACCATGCCGGAGCCAGGCGAGAAGGCCGTGCCCGGCCACAGCAGCAGGGGGTAGGCCCGCGCCGGGCGGGGAACGGCCAGCAGCAGGCCCACGGCCACCAGGGTGAGAAAGGACGCGAGGCGCTTCGGGAGGGGAGGTATTGGCATCTGGGTCCGTGTCCAAGGGTACCCCTGTCCTGCCTCCACCCCTCGGGCTGCGGTCCGAGGGAGAGGCCGCCTCCCTGGCTGGTGCCGTGGCCTCCGCGCCACGCGCTCAGTCCAGCTGGCCCTTGCCCTGCCGGAGCACCTCGAGCTGGTCGTCGAGCAGCGACACCACCGTCGAGGGCTCCATCAGCTTCACCCCGCCATCCAGAATCAAGTCCACCCCGTGCCCCAGGGCGTCCTTGATGTCCTTGGCGTCGATGAGGGGCTCGCCCTCCCCGTCCGTGGCCGAGGTGGTGATGATGGGCCGGCCCAGCGCCGCGGCCAGCGCCCGCGCCAGCCCCGAGTCCGGCACCCGGATGCCCACCTGCTTCTGCTTGGACATCATCGCCTCGGGCACCAGCCGCGTGGCCTCGAGGATGAACGTGAACGCTCCGGGCGTCAGGCTCTTCATCGTCCGGTACGCGAAGTTGCTCACGTGCGCGTACTTCGCCACGTCCGACAGGTCCGGGCACAGGAACGACAGCGGCTTCTTCTTGTCCCGGCCCTTGAGCTGGTACAGCCGTTCTATCCCCTTCTTCGAGCCCAGGTCGCACCCCAGCCCGTAGTACGTGTCCGTCGGGTACGCGATGACCCCACCGCTCGAGAGCACCTCCACCGCGCGCTGCACGTGCCTCGGCTGCGGGTGCTCCGCGTTCACCTCGATGATGGGTGCTGACGCCGCCATGGTGTCGTCTCCTCAGGCCGCTCCCTGCGCCTCGTCGGAGTGTATCTCCCCACTCTGATACAGGGCTCGCCGGGTCAGGACCGGGCCAATGAGCTCGTGCGCGGTGATCATCGCCACGATGAGCACTTCTACCTGCGGCCCGAAGTCCGGGAAGGTCCTCGAGATGAGCGCCGCCAGTCCGAACGTCACGCCCGCCTGCGAAATCAGCCCCATCCACAGGTAGCGGCGCAGCCGCGGATCCTCTGGCGGAGCGAAGCGGCGGCACGAGCCGTAGATGGCCACCGCGCGCAGCGCCACCAGCAGCAGGGCCGCCGGCCCCACCGTCGCGAGCGCGTTGAGCTTCAGCCCCGCTCCCGAGGCGGCGAAGAAGAGCGCGAAGACGGGCAGGCCCGCGCGTTGGATGGCGTGGTGGATGCGCTCGCCCTCGCGCTCGTCCAGGTTGGCGATCAGCGCTCCGGCCGCCAGCGACAACAGCAGCGGGGAGAGGTGCAGGCGCGCGCCGCCCTCCGCCGAGGCGAAGCACAGCCCCACCAGGAAGAGCGGCAGCTCGCGCTTCACCCGCCGCATGTACAGCAGCACCAGCAGCGCCAGCACGCACCCCACCGCCACCGAGCCGAACAGCTCCCACCCCACCTCGCGCAACAGCCCCCACACGTCCAGCCCGCCGCCGAAGCTCGCCCGCGTGAAGCCCGCCGCCACCGCGAAGCCCACCATGACGACCAGGTCCCCGATGATGACCAGCGCCATGAGGAACTCGGTGAAGGAGCCGCGCGCGCTCGTCTCCTGCACGATGGCGATCGTCACCGTGGGCGAGAAAGACACCACCACCGTGGACACCAGCGCGCTCACGGCCAGCGCCTGCGCCGCCGTCATGGGCGCGAGGAAGGGCAGCAGCGGCTTGAGCGCGAAGAGCGCCCCGAAGACGGCCAGGAACGTCAGCCCGCAGACGGAGACGCACAGGGCCGCCACCTTCGTCCCCACCCGGCGGATGAGCCCCCACTGCAGCTCCGTGCCCGCCACCAGCGCGATGAGGCTCACCGCGAGCCCCTTCACCAGCTCCAACCCCTTCACGCCCGCGCCGGGGATGAAGCCCAGGGCGTAGGGCCCCACCGCCACGCCCACCAGCAGGTAGCCCGTGAGCCGCGGCAGCCCCAGCCCCTTGGCCACCTTCCCCGCGAACAGCCCGCACAACAGCAGCGCCCCGGCCGCGAGCGCCACCGACGTGCCGGTGTCCACGCGCCACACCTGGGCCCGGGCGATCGCCGCCAGCACCACCATCAGCAACAGCAGCCGCAAGAGCGCGCCCTTCATGCCGGGCCTCCCGGGGCCCGCGCCGCCGGGGTGGGCTCGAGCACATGACGGAAGGCCCGGCTGCCGAGCAGCTCGTTGACGAGCGCCCCCGCCACCACCACGTCGAAGACGCGCTGGGACAGCGGCCCCGGCACCAGCACCAGGTACTCCACCACCAGGCACAGCGCGAGCCCGCCCTGGGCAATCAACGCGTAGCCCAGCCGCGGCGGCAGCGCCAAGGTGCTCCCGGCGATGCGCTGCGCGAGCGCGCCTCCCAGCACCTTGCCCAGGAAGCGCAGGCCCAGGTACGCGGGCAGCATCGCCCACGCCACCACGTCTCGCGCCTGCACGTGCGCGCCCACGAGGAAGATCAGCAGCAGGTACACGGGCCGCTCGAAGCGCCCGAGCACGCGCGCCGCCTGCTCCACCGCGCGCCCGCCCACCAGCGCCAGCGTCGCCCCGCACGCCACGCCCGCCAGCAGCGCCGACACCCGCAGGTACGCCGCCGCCCCGGACACCAGCGCCACCCCGCCCAGCAGCACCGCCATCAGCTCGCCCTGATCGTTCAGCCCGTGCATGAGGAAGGCGAGCAGCCCGCCACACGCCACGCCCAAGAGCAGCGCGAGCGCCACCAGCCCCAGCCCCTCCAGCGGATGGCCCGCCGCGCCGAAGGCCAGCGCCAGCGCCAGCACGCCCAGGCCCACCACGTCATCCAGCATGGTGAGCAGCGCCACGGACAGCCCGCGCCGGCGCTCGAGCCGCCCGCTGCGGTAGCCGAGCACCGCGAAGTGGCCGGAGGACAGGCTCGCCGCCGCGCCGAGCAGCGCCGCCGCCCCCACCGCCGCTCCGGGGGGCAGGCCCATGCTGAAGAGCAGCGGGCCGGCCAGGGGCAGGGCCACCCACAGGAAGGCCGTCCCGGCGTGGGCGAGCGCCGCCGCGTACACCTCGCGGGGGAGCAGCCGCAGCAGCCGGGGCTCCAGGTTGAGGCCGATGATGACGCCCGCCACCCCGAGCCCCAGGGCGAGCAGCGGGCGCAAGGCCGTCAGGTCGCTCCAGGAGAGCACCGCCAGGGAGCCCGGTCCCATCACCGCCCCCAGGGCGAGGAAGAGCAGTCCGCTGGCGGCGAGCTGGGCCAGGGCCGGAAAGCGGCCAGGGTCCATCGCCGTGCGGCTGGAGGCCAGCAGCGAGAGTGCCGCGATGGCGAGGAGGACGAGCAGCGCCTGCACAGGGGGTGCTTACACCTCCCCGGACGTGCCGTCACTCCCGGCGATGCACCGGGGCGCTGATCACCGGCAGGGCCACCAGACGGCCCATCGGGGGGTCGTCCGCGTCCATTTCCAACTGCACCCGCTGCACCAGCCGCTCCACCTCCTCGGCCGGCAGCGCGGGCAACAGGCTCACCAGGATGAGCCGGTCTTCATCCGCCCCGAGCGCCAGACTGCGCAGGCCGGCGAAGATGGGGACTTCGGCCGACAGGGTCGCCGCGGCGCTCCGGGCCCGAACGACCAGCGGCTCCGGGATACCGAAGTCCCGGAGCCGCCGGATGGCCCGTTCAGGTTGGTCCGCGTGGTCGAGGAACGCGAGGAAGAGGTACACGACCCGTGTCTAACTGGTCCGCGGCCCTTCCGTCACGTCTACTCGGTGCGGCCTGGGCCCGGTTCGCTGGGAGGCGCCGCAGCAGATGTCACCGGCTCTTCCGAGGCCGCCGGGCTGGCGGTGGCCGCCGCCGGGCTTCCTCCCGCGGCCGCTTCCTGGGCCGCCCGGGCCGCCCGCTTGCCCTCCTCGATCAGCTTCTTCACCTTCTGGCCGCCCTTGCGGCCGATCTCCTCGTAGAAGTTCGGTCCCCGGGTGGCCTTCACCCGATCGCCGCCCTTCTTGCCGATCTCCTCGTAGAACTTCGCCCCGCGCTCGGCCTTCACGGTCTCGCCGCCCTTGCGGCCAATCTCCTCGTAGAACGAGCGGCCCCGTTCGGCCTTCACCGTCGCTCCGCCCTTGCGGCCGATCGTCTCGTAGAACTCCCGGCCGCGCTCGTTGCGGACAGTCTCTCCGCCTTTACGGCCAGCCTCGGCCACCGTCATGCTGCCCTTGTTGTCCTTGTCCTGCTGCATGTCGTCCTCCTCCTGCTGACTCCCCCTTCCCCGCGAGGGTGCCCCTTGCCCCAAAACTTGGGACGGAAGCGCCCCGATGCAAGCAAGCTCCGTACACCGCCAGCCGTTCACGCCGGACAGAGCACATCTAAAACCCCAGGAATTACGAAGGGTTGGGGGTACACGCTATCCGAACCGGCGTGCCTACGGCCTGCCCGCCCGGACGCTTCAGTGTCAAGAACACGCCAGTCCACATTGCCGATTCCCGTTCGCTGTCCCACCTTTCACCCCAATTCGAACGCGGGAGGCATGGCGTGAAGGGTGCGGGCGGCGGTCTCAAGGTCTGGCTCCGGGTGCTGGCACCCGTGTTGCTCTCCATCGCGAGCCTCACGATGCTGCGGTTGCTCGGCCCGGATGTCGTCAATCAGAAGGATCTGCACGCCTTCCTGGCGCCGATGGGGGAATGGGCGCCGGTGGCCTTCATCCTCTTCCTGGCGGTGCGGCCGGTGACGCTGTTGCCGGGTCAGCTCTTCACCGCGGTGGGCGGGATGATCTTCGGCACGCGCGCGGCGACGCTCTATTCACTGCTGGGCAGCTTCCTGGCCTCGGCGCTCATTTATGGACTGTCGCGCTGGTTGGGGCGGAGGCTCATGAAGCGCATGGCGGGCAGCCGCTACCCGGCCATCACCCGGGCGGCGAAGCGGCACGGCTTCAAGTTCGCGCTGCTCACGTGCATCAACCCGCTGCTGCCCACCGACGTGATGATCGCGGCGGCGACGGCGGCCGGAGCGCGCTTCTGGCCGCTGTCCCTGGGCGTGCTGCTGGGGACGATTCCGGGCACGTTCCTCACCGCGCAGTTCGGCAGCGGGCTGGCGCAGGGCCGCACGGTGATGACCGTGGTGTCCGGGGTGGGCATGGTGGTGTCGCTGGTGCTGGGCGCGGTGCTCGGCCGGCGCATCTTCCAGGAGATCAGCGAGGACTCCGCCCAGGACGAAGAGCAGCCCGAGCCCCAGGCGCCGCCGCGGAGCAACCCGCCGCTCGCGGCGAAGGGGCAGCTTGGCCGGCCGGCGATCTCCACGTTCCAGGAGCTCCCACCCGCGGGCCCGTGAGCCCGGCCGTTCTGCTACAACCGGCGGGGTGTGGAATTGGATCTCCTCGCTCGTCCGCCGTGTGCTCGGAGGCCAGTCCTCCGCCACGGCCCCCGTCGCCATTCCCCCCACCCTGCCCGTCCTCCCCCTGAGGAACAGCGTGATGTTTCCCGGGGCGGTGGTGCCGCTGTCGGTGAAGCGGCCCTCGTCGCTCACGCTCGTGCAGGACGCCGTCCGCGCCGACGGCCTCTTCGTGCTCGCGGCGCAGAAGGACATGGGAGACGAGGACCCGAAACCCATCGGCCTCTACCCCGTCGCCACCGTCGCGCGCATCACGCAGGTGAAGAAGGCGGAGGATGGAGCCCTGAATCTCCAGGTGCAGGGGCTCGCGCGGTGCCGCCTTACCTGGTTCGTCCAGCAGACGCCGTACCTCACGGCGCAGCTCGAGCTCCTCCCCGAGGTCCCCGGCCCCTTCGAGAACCTGGCGGCGGCGGCGGAGGAGCTGCGCGGCCTGGCACGGCAGCTCGCCCAGAGGCCCGGCGTTCCACCCGAGGCCGACACGCTCGTCACGCGCATTCCGAATCCCGGACACCTGGCGGATCTCCTCGCGGCGAACCTCCCCCTGCGGGTGCAGGACAAGCAGCAGGCACTGGAGACGCTTGACCTTTCCGAGCGCCTGGCCCTGGTGAAGACCTTCATGCGGCGTGAGCTCGAGGGGACGCCCGTCGAGCCGGCCGTGCCTGTTCCCAGCGACATTCCCCTCCCGGCCATTCCCCCCACCCTGCCCGTCCTCCCCTTGAGGAACAGCGTGCTGTTTCCCGGGGGAGTCCTGCCGCTCTCGGTGCAGAGGCCCTCGGTCCTCGCGCTCGTGAGGGATGCGGACGCGGCGGGTGGCCTCGTGGTGCTCGCGGCGCAGAAGGACATGGGAGACGCGGCTCCCAGGCCCGTCGACCTCTACCCGGTCGCCACCGTCGCGCGCATCACGCGGCTCGAGGCGTCAGGCGATGGAGCCGTCAGTTTCCAGGTGCAGGGGCTCGCGCGGTGCCGCCTCACCTGGTTCGTCCAGCAGACGCCGTATCTCGCGGCGAAGCTCGAGATCCTCGTCACGGCCCACAGCGCCTTCGAAGGCGTGACGGAAGCGGCGGAAGAGCTCCGGAGCCTGGCACGGCAATTCCTGCGGGGGCCCGACTACCCACCCGACGCGGCCGAGTTCATCTCGAACATTCCGCACCCCGAGCACCTCACGGACATTCTCGCGGCGAACCTCCAGGCCCCGGTGGAGGAGCGGCAACGGCTGCTGGAGACGCTCGAGCTCTCCGAGCGCATGACCCTGGTGCGCGGCTTCCTGGAGAAACACCTCGGCGCGCCTCGACCCGCGCTTCGGATCGTCCCGAAGGAGGAATGAACGTCCGTCGCCCCTCGTCGCGCCGGGGCCTTCAGGCCCGCGTCTCGGCGCCCTCGCGCTCCAGGGCCTCGAGCGCCGCGGTGATCGCTCCCACGAGCGCCGCCTCGTCTCCCGGGCCCTCGACCCGGGCGCCCTGGCGGGTGACGTAGAAGGAGTCCATGGCGCGATGGGCCTCGGTGGCCACCTTGGCGACGGCGATCTCCACGCCCGCGCCGGTGAGCGCCGATGAGATGGCGTGCAGCAGGCCGACGCGATCCTGCGCCACCACGTCCACCACGGTGAAGTCGCGGGAGGCGCGGTTGTCCACCGTCACCTTGGGGGCCACGGGCGGCAGGTGCCGCTGCAGCAGCGAGCCCGTGCGGCGCCGGCGCAGCACCTCCTCGATGGAGGCCTCGCCCATGAGGACGCGCAGGAGATCCGTCCGGGCCATGCGCCAGCGGGAGCGCTCGAGCAGCACCCCATGGGGAGGCCGCACGTCGAACACGTCCAGCGCGAGCCCGTCCGAGGTGGAGACGATGCGCGCGGAGAGGATGTCGATGCGGTGGGCGGCCAGCACTCCGGCGAGCAGCGCGAGCAGGCCGGGCCTGTCCTGGGCCGCGAGGCTCAGCTCGCTGTAGCCCGCCTCCGGGTAATGGCGCAGGGCCGCGGCCAGGGGACGCCTGCGGGCACAGGCCAGCAACCGGCCATGGAGCGTGGCGCGTGCGTCGTCCGTCCCGAGGAAGTAGCGCTCGGGGAGCACCTGCCCCAGCTCGCGCGCCCGGGCCTCGCCGAACACCCGGGCCCAGCGCGCGTGGAAGCGCTCGCGCACGCGCTCGGAGGAATTCCCGCCCGAGGCCACCGCCGAGCCCAACAGATGGGCACGGGCCTTGTCGTACAGCTCGCGCAGCAGCTGCGCCTTCCAGCCCGTCCACATGCGCGGCCCCACCGAGCTGATGTCCGCCCAGGTGAGGAGGTAGAGGCAGGTGAGCTTCTCCACGTCGCCCACGGTCCGGGCGAAGTCGGCGATGAGGGCCGGGTCGCTCAGGTCGCGGCGCTGGGCGGTGTGGCTCATGGCCAGGTGGTCCTTCACGAGGAACTCGGCCACCTCGCGCTGGCGGGGCGTGAGGCCCAGGCGCTCGCCGAGGGCCACCATCAACAGCCGGCCCTTCTCCGAGTGGTTGCCGCCCATCCCCTTCCCCGCGTCGTGCAGCAGCATGCCGAGGTAGAGCGGGAGCGGATCCTTCAGGTCGCGCATCTCGCGGGAGAGCTCGGGCTCCTGCTCCACGAGGTCTCCGGCGCGCAGGGCATAGAGGCGGCGCACGGCGAAGAGCGTGTGAACGTCCACGGTGTACACGTGGTACAGGTCGTGCTGGTGGTGGGCGGTGACGCGGCCGAACTCGGGCACCACGGTGCCGAGCACGCCCGCGTCATGCAGCTCGAAGAGGCGCTCGCCGCGGGTGCCGGGCCGGGCGAAGAGGGCCTTGAAGGCGGCGGTGACGGCGGGCGTGGCGCGAGCGGCCTCCAACGCGGGGAGCGCCTGCACGGCCTGCTCCCGGGCCCACGAATAGAGCGGCAGCCCGTGCTCCTCGGCGGTGCGGAAGAAGTCGAGGATGGAGGCGGGCTCGCGCGTGAAGAGGCCCGGGTCCGCCACGGTGAGCTTGCCGCGGAACACCTTGAAGGCGCCGAGCCGGCGCTCGGGGAAGAGAGACACCCTGCGGGCGGTGCTGAGCTCCTCGCAGCGGGCGATGAGCGCGTCGGCGGCCTGGCGGATGGCGTTGGCGGCCAGGTAGTAGTCGCGCATGAAGGCCTCGACGGGCAGCACCGGGCCCTGCTGGTAGCCGAGGAAGCGCGCCACCTCCTCCTGGAGATCGAAGGTGAGCCGGTCCTCCTTGCGTCCGCGCAGGTAGTGCAGCTGGTGGCGCAGGCGCAGGAGGAGATCGCGAGCGGCCTTGAGGCGCGTCACCTGCGAGCCGGGGAGGATGGATTGTTGCAGCAGGCCCGTGAGGCCACGCGTGCGGAAGCGGACGCGGGCGATCCACAGGGCCGTCTCCAGGTCGCGCAGGCCACCATCGCCCTGCTTGAGGTTGGGCTCGAGGAGGAAGACGGAGTCGCCGAACTTCTCGCGGCGCGAGCGCAGTTCCTGGACCTTGTCCTGGATGTAGAGGTCGGCGCGGTGGGTGAGGAGCTCGGGGAGGATGTCCCCGGAGAACAGCTCGAAGACGGCGGCGTCACCACGGATGAAGCGCGAGTCGAGCAGCGCGGTGCGGATGGTGTGGTCCGAGTCGGCGGCGCGGGCGCACTCGTCGGGGGTACGGGCGCTCCAGCCGACGGCACGCTTGAGATCCCACAGGAGCGTGGGGAACGCACGGGCCAGCGGGGCGACGGCCTGCTCGGAGACACCGGGGCCACGCAAGAGGAGCAGATCCAGATCCGAGTGCGGAGAGAGCTCGCGGCGCCCGTAGGAGCCGAGCGCGACGAGGGCGAGGCCCGGGGGCGCGTGGAGCTCGGCGGCGAGCTCCTGGAAGAGCCCTTGGACGAGCCTGTCGGTGGCGGCGGAGAGGAGGCGGCAGGTGGACAGGCCGGCGGCACCACCGCGGTGGAAAGCCTCGACGCGGGCATGGGACTCGCGGAGGTACTCACGGGCCCGGGCCAGACGATCCTCGGGACCACCGGGGGGGAATTCGGGGAGCGAGCCGAGGGCCTCGCGGTGGGTGGGCGCCGGGGGCTGCGGGATGGGCGGGACGCTCATGCGTGGAGGTTCTAGCGCAGTGGCGGCGGGAGAGGACGCCTTCCTCGTCGAGCGCCTGCCGGTGCGACAGACCTCCCGGCGGAGACGACTTCCACTCGCGTGGACGGTTGCCCCAACGTCGTTTCCCTCGACGATGGCGTTGGCCCGGCTCCTGCTCCGCGCCCCCGGTCATGTCTGGACCTCATGACCGCTTCATCCGCTACGTGCTGGAGCACGCTGAACGGGCGGCGGCCCTGCTGCACACCGTACTGCCCCCCGGCTTCGCCGCCCGGGTGGAGTGGTCCACCCTGCGCAGCCACCCCACGAGCCTCGTGGACTCGGCCATCCGCGAGACCCGAGGCGACTTGAGCTTCTCGGTCCGCCTGCGCGGCAGTTCTCGACGGGCCTTCATCCTCCTGGAGCATCAGTCCCGCGTGGAGCGGCGCATGGCGGCACGCATGCGCCAGTACGTGTCGCGCCTGCTCGACCGTTGGGAGCAGCAGCACCCGCGCACCCGGCACCCGCCACTCATCCTCCCGGTGGTGCTCTATCACGGGCCGCAAGGGCCCTGGACTGCCCCTCGACGTGTAGAGGAGTTGCTAGGCATTCCCCTGGAGGAGGCACGGCGCGAGAGGTGGCTTCAGCACCTGCTCCGCCTGGAGTACGTGCTGTACGACCTGATGACTCACAGCGAGCAGGAACTGAAGATGCTCGCCTGCCCGCCGCTGGTGAGACTGGCCCTGGTGTTGCTGCGCCTGGCGAGCACCCGGGAATTGAATGGGCGGCTGATGCAGCAGGTGGATCTGTTCAGGGAAATCCACACCTCGCCCCAGGGGGAGAAGGAGTTGGAGGCAGTCATCCACTACCTCCAGGAGCGGGGAACGGAGGTGACTGGCGAGGTTACCCGTCAGGTGTTACGTTGCTTGATGCGGGAACAGCAGGCGGAGGAACTGATGTGGACGATGGGACAGCGGCTCAAAGCCAAGGGCCGGGCCGAAGGGCGGGCCGAGGGACGGGCCGAGGGACTGGCCGAGGGGGTGCTCAGGATTCTCGCCGCCCGTGGGGTGCGCCTGGATGACGAGTCCCGCCAGCGCATCCAGGGGTGCACGGATCTGGCGAAGCTCAACCGCTGGTTCGAGCGGGCCCTGCATGCGGATAGCGTCTCCGAGGTGCTGAACGGACCAGGACACTAGACGCCCACTGCCTTCAGCGCGCGGTGTGCAAGGCGAGCACCACGGTGGTCGCGAGTGCCGCGAGGACGAGCGACCACCAGGCCGCGCTCCCCGGCAGCGCCTCGGTGGTGAAGCGGGGATCCGCCGCCCGCGTCGAGATGAAGCCCATCAGGCTCGCGACGCCACAGACGAGGAATCCGGCCACCAGGGGCGGAAACAGCATCGCCCAGGCCGCTCCGAGCGCTCCGCCGCCCAACGGACGCGCCCATCCGAGCGACGCGCCCGCAAACACCATCCCCGCCATCACGATGAAGACGAGAGCCGCGACCGTCCAGAAGCGGAGCCGATCCCTCCGCCACAGCGCCTCGACGAAGGCCGGGTTCTGACCTCCGAAGACGACCTGGAAGTACCCCGCGCGCTCGCGCTCCAGGCGCACCTGGCGGCCATGGGCCTTGGCGGCGGCGAGAAAGGTCACCACGGACAAAACGAGAACGATGGCGCGAAGCGGCAGCGCGTCGCGCATGGACGAGGCATCGGACATGGGGTCCTCCCCTGCTCCTACTTCTTCGTGTCGCGGACCGCGGACGTGTTGTGCGGATCCACCCAGGCGCCCTCGAGCGCTCGGGGGCGGTGCTCCTCGAGGGCTCCGAACGCGAAGCCGCTCACGTTCTCCACCAGGAGGCAGGGACCGTCAGGTGTCTCCACCGTGGGCCCGGCCTTCAGTCCCCTGCCCGAGAGCTCGGCGCGCAGGGCCTCGAGGTCATCGACGGCGTACAGCGGGAGCACGCTCCCCGCCGGACGGTGATCGGCGAGGAGCAGCAGCGGCCCCTCGCCGTGACGCACGGCCGCCACGTCCGCGCCGAACTTGCGGAAGCGCCAGACCAGCTCTCCACCGAGCACTTCCCGGTGGACGGCGAGATCCTTCTCGACGTTGGCGCTGCCCACGTACAGGTAGCGGAGTGGACCGAGGCGGCCCATGGGGCTCAGCCCTTCTTCACGATGCTGATGTTGAAGTCCGGGGTGCCGAGCGCGCCCCAGAGGCGCAGCCACAGCATCAGGTAGCTCTC
Source organism: Archangium sp. (assembly GCF_045802675.1). Classification (GTDB taxonomy): domain Bacteria; phylum Myxococcota; class Myxococcia; order Myxococcales; family Myxococcaceae; genus Archangium. The sequence continues at coordinate 26,515 of NZ_JBJMQO010000033.1, forward strand.
GGTGCCGCGCGAGGTGGTGATGTCGCCCAGGTCGACGACCTGCTTCCAGCCGAAGCCCTCGGTGAGGAGCTGCTTCACCTGGCGCTTCGCCTCGGCGTCGTTGCCGGAGACGAACACGGCGTGCTCGCCCGGGATGCGCGAGGGCTCCACCATCACGTTGGCGTTGATGGTGTTGAGCGACTTGACCACCTTCAGCTCGGGGAAGGCGCGCTGGATGCGCTCGCCGAGCGAGTCGTTGCTGGGCGTGAACAGGCCAGGCGGCATGCCCTTGGAGAAGTCGAGCGGGTTGGAGGTGTCGATGAGAATTTTGCCCTTGAGGTTCTGCTTCCCGGCGGCCTCGAGCGCCTCGATGGAGCCCGTGCCCAGCGTGCAGTTGAAGAGGAGCTCACCGAAGGCGGAGGCATCCGCGAACGTGCCCTGCGAGGCCTTCGCACCGGCCTTCTTCACCCAGGCGGCCGCCTTCTCGTTGTTCGCCGAGCGCGAGCCCATCTTCACCTCGTGCCCGAGTGCCACCAGCTTGCTGGCGATCGTCTCGCCGACCATGCCCGTACCGAGAACCGCGATCTTCATGACCATCCTCCATGGGCGCCCCCTGTGCGGCGCCAGACCCCCTCACCGTAGCCGTCAACCCGGTGCTGATCGAGCCCCCCGGGGTTGAAGCATCGTCAACCCTGGGTTGATGATGAGGCCCCATGGACCTGTTCGCCGGCATCCTCCCCTTCGTCCACGTCGCCCAGGAGCGCAGCTTCCGCCGGGCCGCCGAGCGGCTCGGTGTCTCCACGGCCGCGGTGAGCAAGGCGGTGCAGAAGCTGGAGGCGGAGCTCGGAGTGCGGCTGCTCGAGCGTACCTCCCGGCAGGTGGCCCTCACCTCCGAGGGCGAGTCCTTCCTGGAGCGGGCACGCGAGGCCGTGGCCCAGGTGCACGCGGCGCGCGAGCTCGTGGCGCAAGCCCAGCGTGCGCCCCGGGGTCCGCTCACGGTGACGCTGCCCTACATCCTCGGTCCGCTCATCCTGCCCCGGCTCGCCCGGCTCCAGGCCCGCCATCCCGGCCTCACGCTGCACGTGCGCCTCGGAGATCGGATCAGCCGGCTCGTCGACGAGCAGATCGACGTGGCGTTGCGCATGGGCGAGCTCGAGGACTCCAGCCTCGTGGGGCAACTGCTCCTGCGCACGCGCTGGGTGACGCTCGGCTCTCCCGCGTACCTGGCGCGCCACGGCACTCCCGGGCATCCGGATGTGCTCGCGAACCACCAGTGCCTCAAGTTCGTCACCCCGCGCGGCACGGCCCGCGAGTGGGTGTTCCGCCGCGAGCCCGGTGGCCGTGCGGAGACGGTGCGCACCGGGGGAACGATCGACGTGGACCACGGGCCCGCGCTGCTGGACCTCGCGGCCGCGGGAGCGGGCCTGTGCCAGGTGCTCGACTTCATGCTCGACGAGCGCGTGCGGGATGGGCGGCTCGTGGAGGTGCTCGCGGACCACGCCGCCGAGGGCCCTCCGGTGCACGCCCTCTGTGTCCCCGGCCGTCAGTCGGTGCCGCGCGTCCGGGCGCTGCTGCAGCTGCTCGTCGAGGAGCTCCGGCCCCGTTAGTCCACCTGCACCGTGGTGGCGAGCTGGCGTCGGCCGCCGAGGAAGTCCTCCACGCCGTGGGCGATGGCCTGGGCCACGTCCTCCTGGTACGAGTCCGAGGCCAGCCGCTTCTCCTCCTCGGGGTGCGACAGGAAGGACGTCTCCACGAGGATGGCCGGCATCTTCGCGCCCAGCAGCACGTAGAAGAGCGCCTCCTTGGTGCCCAGGTTCTTCACGCCCTGGTAGCTGGAGGAGAGCTGGCTCACCAGGTTCTTCTGCACCTGGTTGGCCAGCCGCGTGGACTCCTCGGTGTTCGCCTTGGTGGCGAGGTCCGCGAGGATGAATTGCAGGTCGCTGATGCCCTTCTCCGAGGACGCGTTCTCGCGCGCCGCCAGACGGATGGAGTAGCGGTCCGCCGACGTGTTGAGCGTGTACGTCTCGATGCCCCGCAGCTTCGAGGTGGGCGCCGAGTTGCAGTGGATGGAGATGAAGAGATCGCCCTTTATCTCGTTGGCCAGGCGCGCGCGCTCCTCCAGCTTGAGGTAGCGGTCCTCGTCGCGGGTGAGAAGGACCTCCAGACCCCGGGTGCGCAGCTCGCGCGCGAGCTTCCGCGCGATGGCCAGCGTCACTTCCTTCTCCTCGGTGCCCTTGCGGCCGATGGCACCCGTGTCGTGCCCGCCATGCCCCGCGTCGATGACCACCCGGCGCACCTTCAGCCCCAGCTGCTCCGCCAGCGTCAGCTCGGACACGTTGGACGCCTTGGCCACGGCCTTCAGACGCGCCTGGGCCACGTGCTCGTCCACCGGGGCGGTGACGGGCTTGTTGGCCGCCATGGCCTCGGACGAAGTGGGCTGCACCGGGGGCTTCGGCTCGGCGGGCTTCACCTCCGCCACCTTCGTCTCCACCGGCTTCGGCTCGGCTGCCTTCGGCTCCACGGAGGGCGCCGGCTGCGCGGCCGGGGTCTGCTTCGAGGTGGAGGCCACGGTCTGGGTGGAGGCCGGCTCCGGATCGGCCGGCTTGGACAGCTCGACGCGAATCACCGGCAACGGCTCGGTGCTGGCCACGGCGGGAGCGGGCGCTGGCTCCGCGGGACGGGCCGGGGTCTTGCTCCGCGTGGGAGCGGGCGCCTTGGGCGGCGGGGGCGGCGGCAGCGAGGCCAGCAACGCCTTCAGCTCCCGGAGCCGATCGCCCTTGGGGCTCGCCTTGAGGAAGCCGGTGATGACGCGGCGCGCGGACTCGGGCTGATCCAACCGCTCGAAGTAGATGCGCGCGAGCGTCAGTGCCGCGTCGTCGGCGAGCCGGTGCTTCGGATGGCCCTCCACCACGCGGTTGTAGTCGGCGAGCGCCGCCTGCTGATCCTCGGCGACGAAGGAGATGCGGCTGAGCTCGTCGAGCAGCTCCCCGGCGGTGTAGAGGGCCTCCGGGGTGCGCTGGCTTTTGGGGAAGTGGCTGGCCACGGACTCGAACTTGCGCGCCACGTTGAGCCAGTTGTGGCGCAGCTTGCGCCGCGCCGCGTCGTCCTTGAGGGCGTAGTAGGACCGGCGCGCTTCCTGGTAGGCCTCCTCGGCCGCGTCACGCTTCGCCCAGGCGGCGATCGGAGACAGCAGGGCCAGCAGCAGAACGAGGCGAGGGAGCATGGAAGGTCCTCCAAGCACGGCGAGGGCTACAGACGTGTGTCATGGCCCCCCTACCCCCGCAAATTTTCGCCTCCAGGCCGCTACAGGAAACGACAGGCCCGGCGCGCCTCAGCGCACCCAGCCCAGGGCCCGGGCGAGCTCCTCGTCGATGACGCGGGCCTGGCCGGGCAGCGAGGACAGCACCGCCGCCAGCACCTTGTCGCCGTTGCGCACCGGGGCGCGGCCGGGGCGCAGGCGCGCGCGCACCGCGAGCGTCCGCTCCTCCTTGCGGAAGGAGGCCGGGAAGAGCACCTCGCGGCGGGACTCCGGCAGCGGGCCGTCCGGCGTCAGCCACACCAGCATGCCCTTGCGCAGCGGCTCCAGCTCCGCGCGCAGCGTCCGCCGCAGCTCCCGGGCGAAGAGGCCCACGGCCACCAGCGCCCCGAGCCCCAACCCCCACGGCACCAGCCCCAGCGTCCGCGCGCGCTCGCGCACGTAGGTGGCCTCCCGGGGCTTGTCCGGCATGCGCGGATCCACCAGCAGCTTGACGAGCGAGCCCCGTCCCAGGCCCTCGGCGTACTCCGCATGGGTGCGCACGCCGCTGGCCGAGTACTGCACCGTGTCCACGGCGTAGAGCACCTCCAGCTTCGCCTCGGCGCCCTCGCGCTCGCCCCGGGGTGGCAGCGAGGTCGCCGCCACGCGGCCCTCCAGCTCCACGGCCCGGGCGAGGAAGGCCTGCTCCTCCACCACGAAGCGGCCCAGGGCCCACGCCCCCACGCCGAGCGCCGCCATCAGCACCCACCCCAGCAGCACCACCTGGACGAGCCGGGGAATGGCACCGGGGACTTTCGAGAGGGGAACGCGCCGGGGGGCCTGGGGGATGGCGAGCTGCATGCCCCCATCCTACCTCTCCGGCTCACAGCCACGTCAGCGAGTACTCGCAGCCGAGCGGCCCCAGGGAGCGGCTCCTCACGCGCGGGTCCCTCGTGCCGAGCACCTCGAGCGCGGCCGTCAGCGCCCCCTCCACGTACGCGCAGGGGAGGAAGTCGCGATCCAGCAGGATGCGGACCTGCCGGGAAGACACCCACGTCACCAGGCACTGCCCGCCATTGGCCGAGGCCATCGCGTACGCCATGGGCAGGTTGTCCACCATGCGCTTCGGGTTGCCGCTGAGCATCGTCCACAGCGGCCGGCCGGTGGAGGAGGCGAAGAAGTCCGTCGCGCCCCGGCGTCCCAGCGCCCGCAGCGCGCCCTCGAAGTCGCCGTACCCGGTCCCCAGCAGCCGCGCCGACGTGCCCAGCAGCCGCAGGAAGGAGCTCGTCGGGTAGCAGGAGAAGTCCACGAACTTGCGCTCGCCACACGCCTCGACACAGCGCTCCACGGCGTGCATGTCCCCCAGCTCACGCATCACCTCCAGCACGCTGCGGAAGAACATCCCGCGCACGCTGTCAGCGGGCGTCGCCAGCGTCAGCCTCCGTTCCAGCTCCCGTTCGGCCCCGGCTGACTCCGGGTCCGCTCCGGTCTCGCGCCTCATGTGCAACATCCCTCCCGGCCATGCGCCTCCCCCGCTTCCCCCGAATATCGAGGAGGATGGCCCTCCAGGCATGCAAGTGCCGTTTCAAAGGTTTGGCTCCGAAACAAAAGGGACACGGCCGGGCTCCCGGACGCACGCCGGGCGAGCGCCCTTCCCTCGGGAGGCGGCTCCCCGGGGGCGAGGTCTTCCACGCTCACGGTGTATGGTTATGGACAGACCATCCGCGGGGACGCGGCCAGGAGGGGACGCACCTTCGTCATGTCGAGCACTTCCACCATCGAGGCGGGCCAGGCGGTTGAGGGGGTTGAGTGGCCACCCGGGCAGCCGCCCTCGCGCCGCAGGCCGGGCGTGTGGATCCTCTCGCGGTTGGATCTCCTGCTGTCGCGCTCGCTGCGCCAGGCCGCCCCCGAGGAGCTCGTCCGCTACCGCATGCTGGTGTGCATCGCCCTGGGGCTGATGCTGATCAGCGTGCTGATGCTGCCCTTCCTCCCGGTCAGCCCCCAGCCCCTGAAGCACGGCACGGTGGTGCTCTTCTCCCTGGCGATGAACTCGACCTCGCTGGTGCTGCTGCGCCGGCGCTCCTCGCACGAGCTGCCCGCGCTGCTCGTCTGCTCGACCATCGGCGCCTCGTTCGCGTTCAGCGCCCTCAGCAGCTCCGGGCCCTACACGGCCTCGCATGCGACGGCCATGCTCCTGCCGGCGCTGTCGGTCTACCTGGTGGGCGCGCGCCAGGGCTTCGTCCTCACCCTGCTCCTGGCCCTGTGCGTGGGCATCATCCATCCCCTGCACTACACGGCCCCGGGCGTGCTGGCCCACCCTCCCCCCGCGGGCCAGCTGTGGATGATGGACACCTTCGCCGCCCTCTGCATGCTGGGCATCTGGGCGGTGAGCTGGCTGCACACCACCGCGCGCCACCAGGCCCACGTGGCCCGCGAGCAGGCGCTGCGCACGCTGCGCGAGAGCGAGCGCAAGCTGAACAGCCTCATCGACAACACCGATGACCTGGTGTGCTCGCTGGACCCGCAGGGCCGCGTCATTGTCGCCAACGCGGCGATGCGGCGGGCCTTCCAGGAGCGCTACGGCCATGAGCCGGTGCCGGGCGAGCCGCTCTTCACCCCGGAGCTGGCGCACTACCAGGAGGGGACGCTCCAACACATGGCCGAGTCCTTCCAGGGCCAGAGCGTGCGCCTCGAGGACGTCTTCAAACGGGGAGACCGGGTGCAGGTGATCGATACGTCCTTCAAGCCCATCTTCGGGGAGGACGGCCGGCCGCTGGGGGTGACGCTCTTCGGACGGGACGTCACCGAGCGCAAGGAGTCCGAGACGAAGCTCAGCGAGATGCACCGCACCCTGCTGGACGTGTCACGCCAGGCGGGCATGGCGGAGATGGCCACGGGGCTGCTGCACAACGTGGGCAACACCCTCAACAGCGTCAACGTCTCGGCCAACCTCGTCACCGACCGCATCCGCAGCCTGCGCGTGGGCGGGCTGGTGCGCTCCGCGGAGCTGATGAAGGAGCACGAGGGCGATCTCTGCACCTTCTTCGCCACCGATCCCCGCGGCCGCCAGCTCCCCGCCTACCTCATCGCGCTCGCCAGCCAGCTGGTCGAGGAGCAGCAGGCGCTACTGGCCGAGCAGCTGACGCTCACCCAGGGCCTGGAGCACGTCAAATCCATCGTCAGCATGCAGCAGGAGCACGCGCGCTTCTCCGGCATGGTGGAGCTGATGTCGGTGACGCGGCTCATCGACGACGCCCTGCGTCTGCACGCGGTGTCCTTCGAGCGCTCGAAGATCCACATCGTCCGCGAGTACGCGGACATTCCCCCCATCCTGATGGATCGCCACAAGCTGCTGCAGATCATCCTCAACCTGCTGAGCAACGCGCGGCACGCGCTGCTCGACAGCGAGCACCCGGACAAGCGGCTCGTCATCCGCGTCCAGCCCGCCCCCGAGGACCGGCTGCTCATCCAGGTGTCCGACAACGGCAAGGGCATTGCCCCGGAGCACCTCGCGCGCCTGTTCACCCAGGGCTTCACCACCAAGAAGGACGGCCACGGCTTCGGGCTGCACATCAGCGCGCTGGCCGCCATCGAGATGGCCGGCAGCCTCACGTGCGACAGCGAAGGACCCGGCCAGGGCGCCACCTTCACCATCGAGCTGCCCATGCAGACCGAGGACCCGCGCTACTGAGCCGCGCCGCGCGGAAGTGTGAACCCATTCACAGTCGGGCCGGAGGGCGGGTGCTATAGCGTCCGCACTCGACACCACACGAGGGGGGAACACCATGCGGACATTCATCCTGGCACTCACCACCGCGGGCACGCTCATGGCGTGCAAGGGCGGGGACACGGCCAACGCGGCCAGCGGCTCGAGCAACTGCTCCACGTCCCCGGGCGCCTCCGGGCTCACCACTTTCGAGGAGGGACTGGTGGGCCCGCTGCTCTCGGACGTGCGCGCGGGCGTGCAGCCCTGGAACGGCCAGAGCATCGGCATCTGCAAGGGCCAGAGCCGCGACTGCGAGGAGTTCCTCGGCAGCAGCGCCGAGGAGCTGCCGCCGGGCGAGTACATGATGCGCGCGGAGCTCAAGGTGCCGCGCGTGGGC